>NZ_JBCOWR010000007.1:0-327310 GCF_040918965.1 Bacteroides sp. RTP21281st1_H5_RTP21281_210402
AGCCTCTTGTCGGATTCGAACCAACGACCCCGAGATTACAAATCACGTGCTCTGGCCAACTGAGCTAAAGAGGCGTTCTAGCTAAAAAATGCAACCGTCACGATCTAACGCGAGCGAAACGGCTGCAAATTTAGTTATTTATTTCTTTTCCGCAAAATATTTGCGCTTTTTTTATTTGATACGTTGCTTTTCCTTGTATTTAACCAGTTGTTTACCGAGCGCTTCCACATCCAAATCAATTGCTTCTTCAAATGTGTCGCACACTTTGCTTGCATAAAACTCTCCATTTGGAATAAGAATCTTAATGCCCGCTTCTTTATTATCAGCAACTTCCGGCTTAACTACCTTTAATGACACCTCTACTTTCTTTATATCTTCGTAATATTTTTCCAACTTAGACACTTTCTTCTGAATAAATGCCTGCAATTGCTCTGACGCATCAAAGTGAATTGATTGAATTCTAATATCCATACTTACCTCCTTGTTTTTTAAGCTCTTGGATGAGCTTGTTTATACACTTTTTTAAGCTCTTCAAATGTAGCGTGCGTATAAATCTCGGTAGTTGTTATACTCTCGTGACCCAAAAGTTCTTTTACTGCACCCAACTCCGCCTCATTATTCAGCATCGTGGTAGCAAAAGTATGCCTCAACACGTGAGGACTCTTTTTTTTCAGCGTCGCCACCTTTGACAGGTTCCGTTTCACTAAATTATAGACCAGATTCTTATAAAGCCGTTCGCCGTTCTCTCTAATAAAGAAAGCCTCCGACCTCACCGGAATCATCTCGTTTCTTATATCAATATATCCAAGCAATAAATCCCTCAACTCATCACCAAACGGAATTAGTCGTTGCTTATTTCTTTTCCCGGTCACTTTCAGAAGAGAAGCCGAAAAATCCACATCCTTATCATCCAAACCTATTAATTCAGAAAGTCTCATGCCAGTAGCATAAAACACCTCAATAATCAATCGATCCCGACAACCTTTAAATCCTTCGCCAAAATCCGTATCATCCAGTAACCGGTTCATTTCGTCTTCTTTCAAAAACACAGGCAACGGCTTTTTGTTCTTAGGCCCCTTTATTCTGCATAAAGGATCTATCGCCGTCTCTCCTTGTCTTAAAAGATACTTATAAAACGCCCGGAGCGAACTTAGCTTACGATTTACAGAAGTTGAGGTATATCCTCTATCCATCAATGAAACAATCCATTCACGAACGAGTTCAGCCTCGACCTTCAGCGGATCAAATTTTCCGTACTCTTCTTGAGCAAACTCCTGCAGTTGCTTTATATCTTCACCGTACGCAAGAACGGTTTTTTCCGAATAATTCCGCTCATACTGGAGATAATCAAGAAAAGATTCTATCAACATAATATCGCTACATCTAAAATCGTGCAACGAATGTATGAAAAGAATTCAATAATTCAAAGGAAATTACGAATTATTAATCTTCTATTTGCTGAAGTTTTTGTACGTAAACTGCACGTTCTCTCTTAAGTCTGTTAGTTACAGACGGTTTGTCAAACTGCTGTCTGCGTCTCAACTCTTTCACGATACCAGTTTTCTCAAATTTTCTTTTAAACTTCTTCAGCGATTTCTCAATGTTTTCGCCTTCTTTTACAGGTACTACAATCATTTTGTTACTATTAATATGTTATGATTAAAAATTTCCGCAGTCAAATTGCGCCGCAAAATTACACATACTTTCTTTATTCACAAAACTTTCGGCAAATATTTCTCAAAAACTATTCATAAACAAGGCATTAAACACAGAAAGTTAGTACCTTTGAGTCACTTATGTACCTATAATAATATAATAAAGTATGAAACAGAGTATAAAAGAACGATTGCATGCGCTGCGCATGACATTCCATCCCAACCAAATCAAGGCATTAATCATTCCGAGCACCGACCCGCATCTGAGCGAATATGTAGCCCCGCACTGGATGTCGCGCGAATGGATTTCGGGGTTTACAGGTTCTGCAGGAACTGTCGTCGTATTAATGGATAAAGCCGGACTATGGACAGATTCACGCTACTTCCTGCAAGCTGAAAAAGAACTGGAAGGTAGTGGCATTACAATCTATAAGGAGATGTTGCCGGAAACTCCAAGCATCACCGAATTTCTCTGCCGGAACTTAAAACCTGCCGACTCTGTGAGTATCGACGGAAAAATGTTTTCCGTACAACAGGTGGAACAGATGAAAGAAGAACTTGCAGCTCATCAGTTGCAAGTCGACATTTTCGGTGATCCGCTGCAAGGTATTTGGAAAGATCGCCCTTCTATACCTGATTCTCCGGCTTTCATTTACGATATTAAATATGCAGGAAAAAGCTGTGAAGAAAAAATAGACGCCATTCGTACAGAATTGAAAAAAAAGGGAGTTTATGCTTTATTTTTATCTTCTTTGGACGAAATAGCATGGAGTCTCAATTTAAGAGGAAGTGACGTACATTGCAATCCGGTAGTAGTCAGCTATTTACTAATCACACAGGATGACGCGACTTTTTTTATCTCTCCGGAGAAAGTCACTCCAGAGGTGGAAGCGTATTTAAAGGAACAACAGGTAAGTCTGCACGATTATGATAAAGTAGAGAGTTTCCTAAGTAACTTTACCGGTAAGAATATCCTTATCGACCCTAAAAAAACAAATTTCGCAATTTATTCCTCCATCAATCCGAATTGTTTGATTGTTCGTGGAGAATCTCCCGTAGCGTTATTAAAAGCGATTCGTAATGAACATGAAATAGCCGGCATTCATGCGGCTATGCAGCGGGATGGCGTGGCGCTTGTCAAGTTCCTCAAATGGTTGGAGGAAGCAGTTCCTTCCGGCAAAGAAACAGAATTAAGCGTAGACAAAAAGCTACATGAATTCAGAGCCGCCCAATCTCTTTATATGGGAGAAAGTTTCGACACAATTGCAGGATACAAGGAGCATGGAGCAATCGTACATTATTCGGCCACACCGGAAAGTGATGTAGCACTCCAACCCAAAGGATTTCTACTTTTAGATTCAGGAGCCCAATACTTGGACGGAACAACCGACATCACACGAACAATTGCATTAGGTCAGCTCACTGAAGAAGAGAAAACAGACTATACCTTAATATTAAAGGGACACATTGCATTGGCAATGGCCAAGTTTCCTGCCGGAACCCGTGGCGCACAACTTGATGTGCTGGCACGTCTCCCGATTTGGAAGCATGGAATGAATTTCCTTCATGGCACAGGACATGGGGTCGGTCACTTCCTGAGTGTGCATGAAGGTCCGCAAAGTATCCGTATGAATGAGAACCCGGTAGTACTACAACCGGGCATGGTCACTTCCAATGAACCTGGCGTATATAAAGCCGGTAGTCACGGGATACGCACGGAGAATCTGACGTTAGTTTGCAAAGATAAGGAGGGTATGTTTGGCGAGTACTTTAAATTCGAGACTATCACACTATGCCCGATCTGCAAAAAGGGAATCATCAAAGAGATGTTGACGGCAGAGGAAACAGAGTGGTTAAATAACTATCACCAGACTGTTTACGAAAAGTTATCGCCGTCGCTTAACGAAGAAGAAAAAGTTTGGCTACAGGAAGCTACTGCTCCTATATAAAAACAATATGCCTGACACCCGGGTGTCAGTACATACGACATCCGGGTGTCAGGCTTACCAAGACCCGGGTGTCAGGATGTCCGACACCCGGGTGTCGGACAATATAGAATAGTATTCAATTAAAAACATTACTAGAACAGATATATCTTATGGCTTTAATCAAATCAGTACGGGGCTTCACTCCCGAAATCGGCGAAAACTGTTTTCTCGCAGATAACGCAACTATCATAGGAGATGTAAAAATAGGAAATGACTGTAGCATTTGGTTTAGCACCGTTTTGAGAGGTGATGTCAACTCCATACGAATCGGCAATGGAGTCAATATCCAAGATGGAAGCGTGCTACATACATTATATCAGAAATCAATAATTGAAATTGGGGAGCATGTTTCTGTAGGACACAATGTGACCATCCATGGAGCGACTATCAAAGATTATGCGTTAGTCGGAATGGGGTCAACCATACTAGACCATGCTGTAGTCGGTGAAGGTGCAATTGTTGCAGCCGGGTCTTTAGTTTTGAGCAATACAGTGATTGATCCGGGTAGTATTTGGGGAGGAGTACCTGCCAAATTTATTAAGAAAGTAGACCCGGAACAAGCTAAGGAGTTAAATCAAAAGATTGCTCACAATTATCTGATGTATTCACAGTGGTATAAAGAAGACTAACCATAACAAAAACCTGGCGGAATATTCTTTAATGAAATATCCCGCCAGGCTTTTGTTATCAAAATAAAATTACCGATTTATTTTATAGACTTTTTCCATCCAAATCAGAAATTTATCATATGCATTATCTTCTCCGTCGCCCCGGCATTGCTAGTCACATAATAACCGGCATTCGTTCCGGTTTCACGCAAGAATACCTCATCCGTGAGGAAACGGTCTAATAAAGTTTTCAGTTCATCGTAATCCTTAATAGAGTAAGCACCTTTTGCTTCAAGCAGTTGCACTGCTTCCATAAACTTCTGATATTTCGGCCCGAAGATTACGGGAATGCCATATACGGCAGCTTCCAGTGTATTGTGGATGCCTACGCCAAAGCCACCGCCGACATAAGCTATTTCCCCATACCGGTAAATGGAAGAGAGTAATCCGAAACAGTCTATAATCAGACAGTCCGCTTTCAATACATTCTTTTCGTCAGCACGGGTATAGCGTACATACGGACGTTTCAGTTTGCTGATTATTTCTACCAGGTGATTCTCGTCTATCACGTGCGGAGCAATAATCAGTTTCATTTCCGGATGATTGTTGAAATATTCGAGGAATAAATCTTCGTCCGGCCCCCATGAACTTCCGGCTACAAAAGTAAAGGCATTGTCGCCTTTGAACTTTTCAACCAATGGCAGGTCTTTGGCCTCTTCACGGATTTGCAACACCCGGTCAAAGCGGGTATCCCCTACTACTGTCACACGGCTGATACCGATCTTCGACAAATAGCGTTTTGAAGCCTCATTCTGCACAAACAGATGATCAAAGTCTTTCAGTACACTGCGGTAAGTTCCACCGTACCACTTAAAGAATATTTGTTCGCGACGGAAGATGGACGATACACTATATACCGGGATACGACGCTTGTGAAGTTCATCCAAATAGTTTTTCCAAAACTCGTATTTGATAAAGAACGCCATGCAAGGATTCGCTATATCAAGGAACTTCTTCACATTCCTCGGTTTGTCAAACGGCAGATAACAGACAATGTCCGCTCCCCGGTAGTGCTTGCGCACTTCATAACCGGAAGGAGAAAAGAATGTCAGCAATATCTTATAGTCAGGATACTTTGCCCGAATCATTTCAATCAAAGGGCGCCCCTGCTCAAACTCACCCAGTGAAGCAGCATGAAACCAGATATACCGCTCCCCTTTCTCCACTTGTTGGCGCAGAAGTTCGTATACCACCCAATGCCCCTTCATCATCTTTCGGGGCTTGCGGCTAAACGGAGCAGCTAAATGGACGATAAAGTCATAAATGACTATTGCCAGGTCGTAAAGCATAGTACTTGTCGATTACTTCAAAACCTCTACTGCCCGCTTCATACGAGCCACTGTCTCTTCTTTACCCAATACCCAGGAAATATCGAACATATGCGGGCCTTTTCCTTCGCCAACCAAAGTCAGACGGAAAGCATTCATGATATTACCTGTATGATAGCCTTTTTCAGCAATCCAGTCCATTACGACTTTTTCCTGTCCTTCGATGCTAAAGTCCTCAATGCCGGCAATCACTTCCGCCAGTTCAGTCATGCATTTGGCAGAATCTTCTTTCCAACGTTTCTTTACTGTTTTTTCATCATATTCGGCAGGAGCTACAAAGAAGAAGCTACATACATCCCACAGTTCTTTAACGAAACTTACGCGGTCTTTCATCATACCAACCACAGTCACCACCTTTTCAAAAGGAACATCCACACCGTGCTCTTTCAACACCGGTAAGAACAGTTCAGCAATTTCTTCGTCAGGTTTCTGCTGGATATATTGATGGTTGAACCATATCCCTTTTTTATAGTCGAACTTGGCTCCCGACTTGCTGCAACGGTGCAAGTCGAACAACTTAATCAGTTCGTCCATCGACATCACTTCCTGGTCATTGCCCGGATTCCATCCCAGCAAAGCAAGGAAATTGATAACCGCTTCGGGCAGATAACCGGATTCACGATAACCTGAAGAAACGTCTCCGGATTTCGGGTCATGCCATTCCAACGGGAATACAGGGAATCCCAGACGGTCACCGTCACGCTTGCTCAATTTTCCGTTACCTTCCGGTTTCAACAACAAAGGCAGGTGAGCAAATTCCGGCATTGTATCTTCCCAACCGAAAGCACGATACAACAGTACATGCAACGGAGCGGAAGGCAGCCATTCTTCACCACGAATGACATGAGAGACTTCCATCAAATGGTCGTCTACAATATTTGCCAGGTGGTAAGTAGGCAGTTCGTCTGCCGATTTATAAAGAACCTTATCATCAAGGATAGATGAATTGATAATCACTTCACCACGAATCAGGTCGTTCACATGCACATCCTCATTCGGTTCGATTTTGAAACGGACTACATATTGTTTGCCTTCAGCAATCAGTGCGTCCACTTCTTCTTTCGGCATAGTCAGTGAATTGCGCATCATTCCACGGGTAGATGCGTCATATTGGAAGTTTGCAATTTCAGCACGTTTAGCGTCCAGTTCTTCCGGAGTATCAAAGGCGATGTATGCTTTTCCATTTTCCAGCAAAACCTGCACATATTTCTTGTAGATTTCGCGGCGTTCGGACTGACGGTACGGGCCATGTCCGCCACCGAAGCTCACGCCTTCATCAAAGTGGATACCCAACCACTTGAAAGATTCGAGTATATACTCTTCCGCTCCCGGAACGAACCGGTTAGAGTCAGTATCTTCAATACGAAATATCAGGTCTCCGCCGTGTTGACGCGCAAATAGATAATTATACAAAGCTGTACGCACACCACCGATGTGCAATGCTCCAGTAGGACTCGGAGCAAAACGAACTCTTACTTTTCTTTCTGCCATAATTTGGGTTAGTATAGGTAAATCGTGGCAAAATTAAACCTTTTTTTCCACACTATTGTTTTTTTTTGTACTTTTCGCAAAAATTTCAGTGGATATGGAACATTTGAAGAAGAAAAAGAGTTTTTCATGGAGAGATTTGCTATATAAATCGCTGCTGTTTGTGGGCACTGTGGCACTGATTGTCTATTTCCTGCCGCGTGACGGCAAGTTCAACTATCAGTTTGACATAAACAAACCCTGGAAGTACGGGCAGCTGATAGCTACTTTCGACTTTCCTATTTATAAGGACGATGCCGTAGTGAAAAGGGAACAAGATAGTCTGATGGCTCTTTTCCAGCCTTATTACGAACTTGACAAGAAAATCGAGAAGGACGCAATAGCCAAACTGAAAGAGAACTACCACACAAATCTGAAAGGAATACTTCCTTCCATAGATTACCTGCGCTACATCGAACGAACCTTAAAAGAAATCTATCAGGCGGGAATTGTATCTACGGAGAGCATACAGCAGTTACACAAAGACAGCACTGCGTCTATCATGGTCATTGATGACAAACTGGCCAACGCGCACCCTATCGACGGTATTTATACTGTAAAGAAAGCATATGAGTATCTACTCTCGTCGGATTCCGCCCACTTCAACCGGGAAATCCTCAGACAATGTTCGCTGAACGAATATATCACTCCCAACCTCACCTTTGACGAGCCAAGAACCCAAACAGCCAAAGAAGAGATGCTGAACAACTATTCCTGGGCAAACGGATTGGTAGTCAGTGGGCAAAAGATTATCGACCGGGGAGAAATTATTAGTCCCGCAACTTACAATATATTGGAATCACTGCGCAAAGAATCTATCAAGCGCAATGAATCTATGGGACAAAGCCGGTTGATTCTTGGCGGACAGATTCTATTTGTCGGCATGTTGATGCTTTGCTTTATGCTCTATCTTGATCTGTTCAGGAAAGATTATTATCAGCGAAAAGGAAGTCTATCGTTACTTTTCACATTGATTGTATTTTATAGTATCATCACTGCTTTTATGGTGACGCATAATGTATCCAGTGTATATATCATACCCTATGCGATGCTACCGATTATTATCCGTGTATTCCACGATTCGAGAACGGCTTTTCTGACACATGTCATCACGATATTAATTTGCTCCATATCGCTGCGCTTTCCTCACGAGTTTATTCTGACTCAGTTGGCAGCCGGAATGATCGCGATATTCAGTTTAAGGGAGCTTTCGCAGAGGTCGCAGCTATTCCGTACGGCGCTATTAGTCATATTGACTTATGCCGCTATTTATTTTGCTTTCGAGCTGATGACGGAAAACGGGCTTTCGACTGACTTTTCGAAATTGAATATACGGATGTACACCTATTTCTTTATTAACGGAATCTTGTTGTTATTCGCTTATCCGTTATTATTCTTACTCGAAAAGACATTCGGATTTACCTCTAATGTTACTTTGGTGGAACTTTCGAATATTAATAATGACCTGTTGAGACAAATGTCCGAGACAGTGCCCGGTACATTCCAGCACTCCATGCAGGTGGCTAATCTGGCGGCAGAAGCAGCCATCCGTATCGGTGCAAAAAGCCAGTTGGTTCGTACGGGAGCTTTATACCATGATATAGGGAAGATGGAAAATCCGGCTTTCTTTACGGAGAATCAGTCGGGCGGAGTCAATCCGCACAAGAACCTGGGTTATGAACAAAGTGCGCAAGTTGTTATCAGCCATGTCACAGACGGGTTAAAGTTAGCCGATAAACATAACCTGCCTAAAGCAGTCAAAGACTTTATCAGTACCCATCACGGACGGGGAAAAACAAAATATTTCTATATTTCATGGAAGAATGAGCATCCGGACGAAGAGCCGAATGAAGAATTATTCACTTATCCCGGGCCTAATCCGTTCACTAAAGAACAAGCTATCCTGATGATGGCGGATGCTGTGGAAGCTGCGTCACGCAGCCTACCTGAATATACGGAAGAAAGTATCAGTAACCTGGTCGACAAGATTATCGACTCCCAGGTTACTGAAGGTTATTTTAAAGAATGTCCTATCACTTTCAAGGACATCGCAACCGTAAAAGCTGTATTCAAAGAGAAATTAAAGATTGCCTATCATACCCGGATCAGCTATCCTGAGTTAAAGAAGTAAGCAAGCCGGCACAAGCATCTTCAAGGACATCAAGCACATATTCAAATCCCTCGGCTCCTCCATAGTAGGGGTCGGGGACATGGTCTGCAGGCATGTGGAAACAATATTCCGTCATGCGATGAATCTTCTTCCACTCTTCGGGAGAAGGGGCTTTGTCCTTCAAATCATCTATATTCCGGTCGTCCATACCGATGATTAAATCGAAATTATAAAAGTCTTCCGTACGGACAGGACGCGAACGGTGCACCAGTTCATAACCGCGCCGTGCCGCATGGGCGCGCATCCGGCTATCCGGCAATTCGCCTTGATGATAGGACAGGATTCCGGCAGAGTCTATCACAAACTCATCTTCCAATCCCGCTTCTTTTATCAGATGAAGCATTACGCCCTCTGCCGTAGAACTACGGCAGATATTTCCGAGACAAACAAATAGTATTTTCTTCATATTTAAAAACATTCTATGCGACAAATATCACTATTTTAAACCGAAACTACAACATTGAAATTGAAATTCACGAAACAAGAATTTCAGACATAACAGAAAATTTCTTAATAGAATGAACCTTTCCATACATCCCACTAGTCTTTTTTCATTCTTTTTTCTTTTCTTTGCCATACAAACGATAACATAAAGCATAAACCTATAAAAAGAATGGAAGTATGGGAAAGCCAATAACCAAATTTGCCGATGGCAGTTACCTTGAATATGCTCAAGGAAAATTCGACCAATGGTGTGTATATTTAACTCGTCCTAACCAACCCAAATACGCTCCTCAAGATTGGCAGTATTTCCGAAGATTGGCAGATTGGGCTACAAAGCATAATGCACAAAATTTATACAATGACTTTATTGAAATATATAACCAGACAACGCCTGACTTAAACGAAGTCATTTTAGAGAAAATCAAAACGCTTTCATCCAAATATGGCGAGGATGCTTTAGATATTTCAATAGACTTCACTATTATGTATCTGGGAATGATTGCAGAAGAACAAAAGGAAAACACCAGATTAGGGAAACGGATAAAAAGGCTAGGAGTACACCAAGTACTGATAGACAAAATATCATATAACATCGCAGCAAACTTCAGCAGAGGTAAAAAGTGGTATGATATAGCAAAAGAATGCTCATCCAGAGGTTTTTAAATATGTCAAGGATTAATATATCTCCTATTATTGATTTGGCTTAATGGAAGAAAAAAAAGAATATCAGCATTCCGTTTCCAATGCTGATATTCTTTTAAGAGAATCTGAATTTACCGATTTAATTGATAAGGATAATACTAATAACGATAAGACTCCTATGAATATGAATCTCCATTATATTATATCCTTCTCAAAATGAGTTCAATATCTGGTTCGCCCGGTTCACGGTGACTGCTGCCGGAGTTTCCGGCATATCTCCCAAATTGAACGGAGCCAGCATCTTTTCTATTTTCTTTAATCCGGCTTTATTTCCTTTCTTCTCGAATTCCTGACGGAGAATATTTATTTTCTCATGCGCCTGTACTCCTTCTATCAGACGTTCGAAGCGGATACAGCTACGTGCTCCGGGATAGACCAAATACGTATCTCCGGCAGCCCACGTACGGAAACGTGAATCGAGCAACGGTTCCAACGGCCAGCTATTATATGCCCAACGCAGATAACCGTCCAAATATTTCTTTGAAGAATAGAAACTCATCCAGGCAGCTTCCGCCGGGTCAGAGAAAGTAAACGTATTAGGATGCGCTTCCGTGCAACAAGTATAATAGGTGGTGCGCTTATTCTCGGCTTTACGGCGGATACGTACATCTTCGGGGTAGTTCTGACCGATTACAATGCAATAATCATATAAATCCGGTTCAATCTCCGCATGATAATTTCCTGCCAACGAAACTTTAAAATCCGGGTCAGCCTTGCGAATCACTTTCAATGTTTTCTGCATCACCTCCATCGGGCGTTCGTCCATGGCGATAGTGCAAATATCAAACCAGCCTTTTTCTTTCAGATGCTTGGAGAAAGAAGCAAGCATTGCCACCCACATTTCTTCATAAGCCTGTTCGCCCGGAGCAGTCTTTACCGCTTTCAGAGAGTTCGTTGCCTGGTCGTAATATTGGAAAGACAGCTCCCAGGGCACCATTGAGTAACAGTTAATCTGCTTGTCAATGCCTACGCTCATCATAAATTCCACCCAACGGTCGAAGATAGTATAGTCAAATGCCCATGTACCGTCGGCACGCTTCATCCAGGTCACCATTGTATCGAAATAATCTTCCGTCTGACCATTCCAAGGCTTATGCATCAAAGTAGCCGTAATAATCTTCTGTCCGGCATTTGCCAGCATTTTCATCAAAGGACGCATGGCGTCAAGATGCTCCTGGCTCCACAGAGGAACCTGATAATAACGGGCTACGGCATACGGACTTTGCCACAAGTCCAGATGGAAAGCCCATTCCGACGGCTGAGGAAGCACGCGGGAAGAAACATTTATTTCAAGATTCAGACGTTGCAACAGGCGTGAACCGTCGTTGACCAATAACTCACCTTTATAAGTTCCGGGAGCAGCTGATTGTGGGATCCAACATTGCACCCAGATAGGTTGAACGGTGCGGGCAGGCAATGCCATTGACTTCAGGTTCGAGTCAATCGGGTCGGCTACCAGCAGCGAATCGAAGTCCACCGATTTGCGGTGACCGCAAGCCCCTCTCCCATCCTTGTTCAGTTCATCTGTCATCACATAACGTACAAATCCGGCAGTCAATGCCTCTTTTGGAAGAATGTTCCCTTTCTTGTCTTTAAAGTCGGAGAAGCTGAAGTTCAGGTCTTTCAACTCTGCTCCTGTCCATACAACAGCTTGCGCATTTACGCGTTCGCCACGCCAACCCTTCAGAGAAATACTCTTCTGATTTTTCAATGAGGGAAGCCGATGCTTCGCATAGCGGGTGTCTGTTGTACCCCAAGAGACTTGCGTCGTTGTGACTGCCGCCCATTCCTTTTCGGAAGGTGTCGTAGGGTCGGGCAATTCCTGATAAGTTCCTAAAGGGAATTTCGGTTGTCCTGTCGGAGTTCCACACTGAGTAACTCCTTGCTGGGCAAACAGAGCACTCATACTAAATAGACTGGCTAAAGAAATAATAGTAAGTCGTTTCATGGTTAGTTAATTAAATGAATAAAGGTTATTTATAAGGGGGAATAATTTCTTTCATCACATAGGATCTACATCATAATAGATAATCAAAGATTTATAATGTTCGTCTTCAATCATCTCACGCTGGATGCGCAGCAATAGTTCCCGTGCACGTCCCATCGGTGCATTCTGCTCAATCTTCACCACTATCTTTTTAATAAATAATGTCTGGATACGGGCAACCGGCGGTTTATCCGGCCCCAGCACACGGTTACCGAATACAGCTCTCAATTTGTTTGCCATCACTGCCGCCATTTGGTCGAGCAAGGCTTCATTATGATTTTTAAGATAGACATATACCAGGCGGTAATAAGGCGGATAATGGAACATCTGACGTTCCGCCAGTTGTCCGTTCACCATATCCTCATAATCATTGGCGATGACCTGGTGAATAATCGGGTGCTCGATACTTTTGGTTTGCAGCACCACTCGTCCGCGCTTGTTCTTACGTCCGGCACGTCCCGAGACTTGCGCCATCAGTTGGAAAGCACGCTCGTAAGAACGGAAGTCGGGATAGTTCAGCATGGTATCCGCATTCAGTATTCCAACGACACTTACATGGTCGAAGTCCAGTCCCTTGGATACCATTTGCGTCCCGATGAGTATGTCCGTCTTTCCTTGTTCAAAGTCCGCGATAATCTTCTCGTAGGCGGAACGGGTACGGGTCGTATCCAAGTCCATCCGTGCTACGGCAGCTTCCGGGAAAAGGACTTTAATATCATCTTCAATCTTTTCCGTACCAAAACCGCGGTTTACCAGTTCCGTCCCTTCACAAGCGGGACAAGCCTTCGGAAGTTGGTAGGTATATCCGCAATAGTGGCAGGTCAGTTGATTGATTCCTTTATGATAGGTAAGGCTTACATCACAGTTCTTACACTTCGGCACCCAACCGCAGGTACGACATTCTATCATCGGAGCAAAACCACGACGGTTCTGAAAAAGAATCACCTGTTCCTTCTGCTCCAAGGCTTCTTTCATATATTGTATCAGAAGCGGTGAGAACTGTCCCACCATCCTCTTCTTGCGATGCAATTCCTGTATATCAACCGGAATAATCTCCGGCAACTGGATTTCTTTATACCGTTCTTTCAGTTGTACAAAGCCGTATTTTCCATCCATCGCATTCTGCCATGACTCGATGGACGGCGTAGCTGTTCCCAGCAGTGTCTTGGCCCCATACATGGCTGCCAACACAATCGCCGCACTACGGGCATGGTAGCGGGGCGCCGGGTCTTGCTGCTTATACGTATTTTCATGTTCTTCGTCCACAATCACCAGTCCCAGATTCCGGAAAGGCAGAAATACGGATGAACGGACACCCAAAATTATATCATAACCATTTTCTCCGAGTTGTTTCCGCCATATCTCAACCCGTTCGGCATCGGGAAATTTGGAATGGTAAATGCCCAGGCGCGAACCGAAGACACGCTGCAAGCGTTCCGTTATCTGAGTAGTCAGCGCAATTTCCGGCAACAAGTATAATACCTGCTTGCCCTGACGGATAGCTTCTTCTATCAGATGAATATATATTTCTGTCTTACCGCTAGATGTCACTCCATGGAGCAGGCAGACATTTTTCTCCCGGAAAGATTGTACAATCTCATCGTGTGCCCGTTGCTGAAATTCATTCAGGGCATTCAATTCAACCACCTCTTTCTCCTGCTTGTTCAATCGGCCGATTTCATGGTAGTAAATCTCGAATATCTTCTTATCTACCAACCCATTCAATACCGCTGGAGCGACATTAGCCCGTTGCAGTAATTCTTTCTTGGAGATTTCTTTCGGAACGCCATCTCCCAAAATGCCCGAACATTCTACATATTTCATGAGAAGTGCCAGTTGCTTCGGGGCACGGGACAGTATATCAAACAAAATATGAAGTTGCTTCTCATCAGCCGTTCCTGCCAGTCGTACACGTGCTTCTGTCTTGGGTTTATACGTACGGCGCAATTCTTCCTTTACAAAAATCGCTTCTTTATCGAGCAGGGATTTAATGGCGGTGAGGATATTCTTAATGCCGCTATCCTTCTCTAGTTTAGTGACACTTTGTTGGGCATCTATGGCAAGTAAATCCAAGATACGCTGTTCACGTTCCGGCAATGGAGCATCCGCTTCAAAGTCGGGATTATATTCCACAATCGTTTCACTCTCCAGTTTCAGTCCCGAGGGTAATGCCGCTTTATATACATCGCCCTGCGTACAAAGATAGTAATCGGCTATCCATTCCCAGAATTTAAACTGATTCGGCAATAAAATAGGAGAAGCATCCAGTAATGTCGATATATCTTTCACTTCATATTCTGCCGGAGCACAATAATGAACGTTGCGGACGATAGCTGTATAAAACTTCTTTCGCCCGAAAGGAACTACCACGCGGCAGCCTATCTTCACTTCTTCCGCACACTCGTCCGGCAAAGAGTAAGTAAAGCTCTTCGGAAGCGGAAGCGGTAATATGACATCTACATATTTTTTCATTGCAGGCACAAAGATATAAAAAAAGAGGCTTCCGACAGTCGAAAGCCTCCAGTTCTGCTATGTTAAAGTAAATGTTTTGTTAAAAGATATAGGCAACGGATACTTGCCAGGTCTTGGTCTTATAAGAACCGACTTCATTTTCAAACTTGGCAGTGTCACCCAACGGTATGTTATAATTGGCACCAACCTGCAAATGATTGAGCAATTTCACACCTGCGCCGACGTTAATACCGACTTCGGCTTTCTTCTTGTCAGTTTTTACACCTTCAATCGTTTTATTTCCTGCAAAATCGAAATAAAAATCAGGTCCGGCAGCAATATAAAGTCCCAACAGACTTCCTAAACCGATGTTATACTTCAAGTTAACCGGAATATCAAGACCGTTTTGCTTGACAGTGTATTCATCATTCCCCTCAGACACTTTTATACCTCTTTGGGCAAAAAGCAGGGAAGCATCTACCCCCAATCCTACGATTGGAATATTAAACTCAGCCATCGGTCCGATAAAGAAACCGGTAAAGTTATCCTTCTTAAAGTTTTCGCTCACATTAGAGAAACTTGCTTTTGACAAGTTCAAACCTCCCTTTACACCAAAGTGTATTTGCGCCTGAGCAGGCATTGCCATACCAATGCATACAGCAATCATTAAAGCACCAAAAATCTTTTTCATAAATTTACGTGTTTATAATTCGGGACAAAGATATATAATTAGAATAAATAAACACAATTTATCGGTTTTTTGTTCGCTCAAAGTCGTTGTAGTTCATCCAAGTATGCCCCTCGCTTTGCAAATATACGTACAATTGTAGATAAATGCGAAGGTGATATGCGTAAAGCCATCTTCTTTGTCAAAGAGACACTGCAATTCAATTGAAGCCGTTCCGTTCTATGCCGAAAGTTCTGTATTATCCGACCACTCTCTCCTATATAAAAAATGAAAATCCTCTTTCAACCTATCACCATGCTCCACAAGCCCTTTATTCATCGTACTTTTAGAGCGGTGATAGGTTGTTGGCAACCTATCACCGGATCTATCACCTATCACCGCCCAATTTAGATAAAGTCTACTGCAAACATAATCAGACAGCCAGAGGCTATTTCTGTTTCATGTAGTGAAACAAAGTGTTTCATGCCTTGAAACGAAGTGTTTCAAGTAATGAAACATTTAGTTTCAAGCCGTTGAAACTATAGTTCCAAGCGTATGAAACTGGAGTTTCAAGGCAGGAAACAAGTGATTAGACCGTATGACCGGATAAGTTAGCAAATGTTCCCGCACGAAACAGAAGATATAATAAGTAAAATCGCCGGAGCAGATATGAATCCACTCCGGCGATTTCCCTATTGATTCTATTTCCACTTACTATAACATCAATCAACTATTCGGATGAATGTCCAACTTCACCGGTTTTATCATATTCTCCGGTTTCAGAATGGTATCCAAATCTTCTTTGGAAAGGATATTATGTTCCAGTACAAGTTCATAAACTCCCTTTCCTGTCTCTAACGCTTCTTTGGCAATCTTCGTTGAGTTCTTATATCCGATTACCGGATTCAAGGCTGTCACTACGCCGATGCTGTCATGCACATCCCGACGGCATTTTTCTTCATTTGCCGTGATACCGTCCACACACAAGGTACGCAAGGTATCAAAACCATTCATGAACAAGTCGGCAGATTCGAAACAGCATTGCGCCATCACCGGTTCCATTGCATTCAGTTCCATTTGGGCGGCTTCGCCGCTCATCGCTACGCAGAGGTCGTTTCCTATTACCTTATAGGCTATCTGGTTCATGACTTCGGGAATCACCGGATTTACTTTTCCCGGCATGATAGAAGACCCCGGCTGCATTGCCGGCAAGTTAATCTCTCCCAATCCGCAACGAGGGCCGGAAGCCAGCAGCCGCAAATCATTACATATCTTATTCATCTTGACAGCCACACGTCTCATGGCAGCCGAATAGCCTACCATGCAGGAAGTATCCGAAGTAGCTCCTATCAGGTCATCCGCAAGTTTTATATCCAGTCCGGTGATTTTGCGCAAAGCGGCGATACACTTTTCGGCATAGCCCGGTTCGGCAGTGATACCGGTTCCGATAGCAGTTGCTCCCATATTGACCGTCAGAAAATCCTGTGCGGCAAAGTCAAGGTTCTTCACTTCATGTTCCAGGATGCTTGCAAATCCGTTGAATGTCTGTCCGAGGGTCATCGGCACAGCGTCTTCCAACTGGGTACGCCCCATCTTAATCACATGCGCAAACTCTTTTCCTTTCTTGCGGAAAGATTCTATCAACTCGACAAAATGTTTCACCAGTTTCAGGTGAGTATAATATAAACCTATGTGAATAGCGGTAGGATACGCGTCATTGGTGGACTGCGAACGGTTCACATGGTCGTTGGGAGAACAATACTGGTATTCGCCACGCTGATGTCCCAACAATTCCAACGCACGGTTGGCTATTACTTCATTGGCGTTCATGTTCGTCGTGGTTCCGGCTCCGCCCTGAATCATGTCGACAGGAAATTGTTCGTGATGTTTCCCTTCAAGGATTTCCTTACAAGCTTTCAAGATAGCGTCTGTCTGTTCCTCGGTCAGCAAATCCAGTTCACGATTGGCGACGGCAGCCCCCATTTTCGTGATGGCCAATGCCTGAATAAATAAAGGATACTCATTCAAATGAAACTTGCTGATGCGAAAGTTTTCAATACCACGGAGTGTCTGTACTCCATACAATGCGCTCTCAGGCACTTCACGACTTCCTATCAAGTCGCTCTCTGTACGAGTTTTTTTTGATAAATTCTGTTCCATATCGGTTGTTTTATAACAATAACATTTTAGTTAGTACTTATATAACCAACCAAGAAGGTTATTGTTTTTATAAATATGCAAAAACTATTCAATAAGTTTTTTGTTGTTAATACAAGAAAAAGAAAATACAAAGAACGAAAACACTTATCTTTGTGTTTAAACTTAAAATAAGAAATAACCTATGATATTACAATTAGCATTTGTTCTGACTGCCATTATTATTGGCGCACGCCTGGGAGGCATCGGTCTTGGCGTTATGGGAGGCGTTGGATTGGCGATACTCACGTTCGTTTTTGGTTTACAGCCCACCGCCCCGCCTATCGACGTCATGCTGATGATTGCAGCCGTCATCTCGGCAGCCGCTTGTATGCAAGCTGCCGGCGGGCTTGACTACATGGTAAAGCTGGCAGAACATTTGCTACGCAAAAATCCGTCACATGTCACACTGTTAAGTCCGTTGGTTACTTACCTGTTTACGTTCGTTGCCGGAACGGGACACGTGGCTTATTCCGTATTGCCCGTGATAGCGGAAGTCGCCACCGAAACAAAAATCCGCCCGGAACGTCCGCTCGGCATTGCGGTCATCGCTTCCCAGCAAGCCATTACGGCAAGTCCTATCTCCGCCGCTACTGTCGCCCTGCTCGGATTGTTGGCAGGATTTGATATCACCCTCTTCGATATTCTTAAAATTACGATTCCTGCGACTATCGTCGGTGTACTGGTAGGCGCTTTATTCTCCATGAAGGTCGGCAAAGACCTGATAGAAGACCCCGAATATCAGAAACGGCTGAAAGAAGGACTTTTCAATGATAAGAAAGTGGAGATTAAAGATGTCAAGAACAAACGTTCAGCCATGATTTCCGTCATCATCTTCATATTGGCAACTGCCTTTATCGTACTCTTCGGCTCTTTCGAAGGGATGCGCCCGTCCTTCCTTATCGACGGTGAAATTGTTACATTGGGCATGTCGTCCATCATCGAAATTGTCATGTTATCGGCTGCAGCCATCATCTTATTAGTGACAAAGACAGACGGAATCAAAGCAACGCAAGGTTCTGTATTCCCGGCCGGGATGCAAGCGGTTATCGCTATCTTCGGTATTGCCTGGATGGGCGATACCTTCCTTCAAGGAAATATGGCACAGCTTACTTTCTCCATTGAGGGCATCGTACGCCAAATGCCATGGCTTTTCGGAATCGCACTGTTCGTGATGTCTATCCTGTTATATAGCCAGGCAGCCACTGTGCGGGCACTCGTACCACTGGGTATTGCGTTGGGTATCTCCCCTTATATGCTGATTGCCCTGTTCCCCGCCGTAAACGGATATTTCTTTATCCCGAACTACCCCACCGTGGTAGCCGCCATCAATTTCGACCGGACGGGGACAACAAAAATCGGCAGATATGTGTTGAATCATTCGTTCATGATGCCCGGACTGGTATCGACAGCCGTCGCGATTGCATTGGGACTGCTTTTTATACAAATATTCTAATATATATTATTAACCTAAACTTCATTCAGTTATGAAACAATTCAAGAGATTTGGTCTGGTAGTATCAGCACTACTACTTACCGTAACAATGGCATTTGCCGCAAAACCGAATATTCATATTCTTGCCACCGGAGGAACCATTGCCGGCACGGGAAGTTCCGCTACCGGAACCAGTTACACGGCAGGGCAGGTTGCCATCGGCGCATTGCTCGATGCTGTTCCCGAAATTAAGGACATCGCCAACGTGACAGGCGAACAGATTGTAAGAATCGGCTCACAGGATATGAACGATGAAGTATGGCTGACGCTCGCCAAGAAAATCAATGAACTGTTGAAGCGACCGGATATCGACGGTATCGTCATCACTCACGGAACGGATACAATGGAAGAAACAGCTTACTTCCTGAACCTGACCGTCAAGAGCGACAAACCGGTAGTACTGGTAGGCGCCATGCGTCCTTCCACCGCACTAAGTGCTGACGGCCCGCTGAATCTTTACAATGCCGTAGTTACCGCCTCTGCCAAAGAATCCAAAGACAAAGGCGTATTGGTTGCCATGAACGGACTTATCCTCGGAGCAGAAAGTACAGTGAAGATGAACACCGTCGACGTACAGACTTTCCAGGCTCCCAACTCCGGTGCACTGGGTTATGTCCTGAACGGAAAAGTATTCTACAACCAAGTGACTCTCAAAAAACATACGACCCAGTCTGTATTCGATGTAACTCACCTCACTTCACTGCCTAAAGTCGGTATCGTATACAGTTACTCCAACATTGAAGCCGATATGATGAATCCGCTGCTCAACAACGGCTACAAAGGAATCATCCACGCAGGAGTGGGCAACGGAAATATCCACAAGAACATCTTCCCGTCATTGATAGACGCCCGCAGAAAGGGAATCCTCGTTGTCCGTTCTTCCCGCGTACCTACCGGACCGACTACACTTGACGCAGAAGTAGATGACGCTAAGTACCAGTTCGTAGCTTCACAGGAATTGAATCCGCAAAAGTCACGCGTTTTGCTAATGCTCGCATTGACCAAAACCACTGACTGGAAACAAATTCAGCAATACTTTAACGAATACTAAAAACCTGACCGACTTATGAAAAAATTAGTCCTTATGCTGCTCCTGGCGGGCAGCATACAGGGAGTATATGCACAAAAAACAGAGAAGAAAGACAAATTCTCGCCCAACACTCCCTTATTTGAAGAACTGACAGACGTAAAGAAGAAAACGGATAAGTTCAATCTTTACCTGAATATACAAGGCAGTTTCGACGCGCACTTCCAGGATGGATTCCAGGAAGGTGACTTCAACATGCACCAACTTCGTATCGAAGCGAAAGGAAATATCAACAACTGGCTCTCTTACCGCTATCGCCAACGCCTCAACCGTTCGAACGACGCAAACGGCATGATTGACAATCTCCCGACTTCCATCGACTACGCAGGTATCGGCATCAAGCTGAACGACCAGTTCAATCTTTTCGCCGGAAAGCAATGTGCCGCTTATGGTGGCTTCGAGTTCGACCTCAACCCGATTGATGTTTATCAATACTGCGACATGATTGATTATATGAGTAACTTTATGACTGGATTGAACGTAGGCTATAATATCACTCCCGACCAGCAGCTCAACCTGCAAGTCCTGAACAGCCGCAACGGTTCTTTCGACAGCACCTACGGAATCACGGAAGACGCGGAAGGAAATATCCCCGACCTGAAATCCGGCAAAATGCCATTGGTTTATACTCTGAACTGGAACGGTAATTTCAACAATGTATTCAAGACCCGTTGGTCGGCTTCGGTCATGAACGAAGCCAAGAGCCATAATATGTATTATTACGCTTTAGGAAATGAACTGAACCTCGGAAAATGGAACGCTTTTGTAGATTTCATGTATTCGAAAGAGGATATCGACCGCAAAGGTATCATCACCAATATCGTAGGTCGTCCGGGCGGACACAACGCTTTTGATACCGGCTATCTTTCCGTAGTAGCCAAATGCAACTATCGTTTTCTGCCGAAATGGAACGCCTTTGTGAAAGGTATGTATGAGACGGCTTCAGTGACCAAAGCCTCCGAAGGAATCGAAAAAGGAAACTACCGTACTTCCTGGGGTTATCTCGCAGGTGTCGAATTTTATCCGATGGAAACCAACCTGCACTTCTTCGTCACCTACGTAGGGCGTTCGTACGACTTCACTTCCCGCGCCAAAGTGCTGGGACAGGAGAATTACAGTACCAACCGCATATCCGTAGGCTTTATCTGGCAAATGCCTGTATTCTAAAGACATCGTAAAACATTAAAAATACCCGATAGCCTTTACACAGCTACCGGGTATTTTTATATGTTCTGTTCTCTGTTAACATCAATACTCTTCCTCGTTAAAGAAAAAATCTTCCTTACTAGGATAATCCGGCCAAATATCTTCGATACTCTCATAGATTTCGCCTTCATCTTCCATCTCCTGGAGATTTTCAATAACTTCAAGAGGAGCACCCGAACGCATGGCATAATCAATCAATTCGTCCTTGGTTGCCGGCCAGGGAGCATCTTCCAGTTTTGATGCTAGTTCCAATGTCCAATACATAATTTTGAGTATTTAAAGTGAATACTAAATTTGTCTTGCTTTCTAATTTTTCGGCAAAAGTATAATAAAATCTATCATTTCCAACTATTATCCCAAAATATTTCGTTGTTTTGTTCATCAAAATTAATTTTTCGGGATAAAACAAACAAATAATCTGATAATCTGTTGACAAAAGCTAATACTTCGGGCGAAATTGTACAAGTTTCGGATAAAGTAAGAATACGTCTTTCGGCTCTCCGGCAAATCGTCCGGCATACATGGCAGACAGCCGCTCCGCGACTTCCACCCGGAATAATAAAAGCACAAAGTTCCGGCAGCTGTTCGTCCAGTTTGTCAATCTCCCGTTCGATACTTTCCACATCTTCCGAAGTGATGACACTGGCAGCTTTCAGTTGTGTTTTTTCCTGATCGGTGGCAAGATGCGAACCAATGGCAAATAGCTTATGCTGAATCCCCAAAATAAAATCACGGTCTGCCTCATCCAACAGATAGGTATGCAGCCATCCCAAATGAGAATTCAATTCGTCCACTGTGCCGTAGGCTTCCAGGCGGATATGCGTTTTCGGTACACGGCTGCCGCCCACCAGGCTGGTAGTGCCCTTATCACCGGTCTTTGTATATACAAGGCTCTTTTTCATAATCTTCTTTTTTTAATCATCTATATAAGGTAAACATACAAAGGTTATCAGAAGTTGACTATATAATGCTGTTTTATTTTTGTTTTATCAAAAAAGAGCAAACCGAGGTCGTATAAGTCAAAAGTAATCCCTACCCGCTCGTCCTCTTGCAATCGTTTCCACAGCTCTTTCATCTCTTTCGAGTAACAGATTCCCTGTATCACAAAGACACTTTTCAAGGTAGTCCGCCGTGCACAAATCCTAAAAACTTCTTCCAGCAATTCCGGATTCCGGTAATCATTCAGATAGAGAAAATCGACAGGCGTATCCGCATCAAGGAAAAGTTCAGAAAGATCGGAAGAGAAGAGATAAGAAGCGGAAGGTTTGGCGGATTGCAGGTAGAGGGAAGTCACCGAAGGACGCCCCACCTCAACAATGGCAGCAGGCTGCATCCTGTTGACCAACCTGAACAAGAAACGATTTACTTTTTGTGTGCCCTTACTGTACCCACGTTCCCTTACCAACTTTTTCTGTTCCTTTTTCAAATAATCATAAGCATAGTAAGGGAGCTTTTCATATATCACATCTGTTATCAGACTGAAAGCAAAAGGGGAATGTACCCCATATCCGCAACGATAGCGGAAACGGGAAAGCCAGATAAAAGGTCTTTTTATACAGAGTAGAAGATTCATAAAACCATCATTCGTTTTTTATTCGTAACGCAAAGATATGTTTTTTTATTTCACAGAAGCAAACCGGGAAAGAAATGTTATGAGCATCCGGCAATAAAAGAAAACGGATTTCATTAGAAAAGGGCCGGCTCCTTGCGGAACCGACCCTCATTACTCATCTATTCCAAGTTACTACTGTAGTCTGAATACCACAGGCACAGTATATTTCACTCGTACTTTCTTGCCATTCTGCACTCCGGGCTTCCATTTCGGCATAGAGCTTATCACACGGATAGCTTCTTTGTCCAAATAGGCATCCACCCCTCGTACCACTGCCGGATTCGTAATCGTCCCGTCCTTGTCAACAACAAACTGAACAATAACTCTTCCCATCGAACCCATTTCCTGAGAAATAGTCGGATACTTGATATTTGCACCCAAATACTTCATCAAAGCAGCCATCCCACCGGGAAATTCAGGCATGATTTCAGCAGTCACATGAATGACGTCTTCTTCAACCTTTTCAGTTTCCACAACAGGCGGTACCCAAACGACCTTGTTAATTTGTCCCAAATCCTCTGATACAGTTGCCACTGCACTTGTAACCTCTTCATCATCAGACACTATAGTAAACTCTTCAGTTACTTTAATTTCCGGTGGAGGAGGCGGTTCCAGTTTCTCTTCAGGATACGTAATCGGAACGAGTACCTCTTCAAAGATGGGGTCGTTAACTAACGAATTTGCCGCTAATCTCACATCATGCTGTGTCCATTCGAACGAAACAAACATGAAAGCAAGCGCAACAACCGCACCCATCAGCAACCAAGAACCACGTTGATTCTCAATCGCAGCCTTTTTTGACTTTTTGGCTTCCATAAAAAATGTGTTTAAGTAATTAATAATAGAAAATATATAGTATATATACTACTTTTCGTTTTTCCTCTTAAGCATTACTTAAAGTGCTCTCTAGCTGCACTAAATATAGTATTTTTATGGATAGGCCGTTACGTTTGCCCTTGTTTATTTTATTCTTTTTCCTTCTTTTGGATAAAATTTATGAATAAAACCGGCTATTTTCTCCAATCACAATATAAACCAAAAACAGTCAACACAAAAGATCCTAATATCCATAGAAAGTGCTACATTTGTGAATCACTCTCCAACATGGCATTCTGCCAAAGTTGCAAAGATGAGTTTTTTATACTTGAAGGATACACACTAGTAAAAAAGGACCTTCAGCTTTCAGCCATCTTTAAAAAAGCCCCTTTCAATCGACACTTTTGGCTGAAAGCACATCTGAATGCAAAAAGGGAATGATGCTCAGCCCACACTCTGCACTCTTTAGCCCACATGTCAGATTTGTTTTCAACTACTGATTCTCATTAGTATAACATAAACTTTTGATTCATAAGTTCCATCAGTTCCACCTTACATCTGAAACATCGATGAATAAAGAGATAGTGGGTGAAAACGTAGGGAAAAACAAGGTAAAGTTTTCCATTATCGCTTTCACCTTTTGAATTTATTTATACTGATTGCTGGACATATAGAGCCACCGTGCTGAATATATAGATTCAATACGGTGAGTATATAGATGCAATCCGTTGAATATATAGATGTACCAGTTCAAGTATTAATAGATGAGAGCCAAGGTGTTAACATCTGACAACTAGGCTATTAATATCTGACAGTTCATCTACTAATACTTGACAGTGAGTTTGCTATTAGCATATTTCGATTAGCTATAAGCATATCTGGATTAGCTATAATGATATTGGATTTAGCTCAAGGGATATTTTGAAGCAAGGTGAAGCCGATAGTATCCGGTTTCACTTGAATTCACCCCTTGCTTTCACCCGCTATTACCTTATTCATCGGCATTTCGAGAATCAGATGAAATCGACGAACAGCAAGTTCTTATATAGATATGTTTTATCTCCCTCCTATCCACATGCTCTGCTTCCATTTCATGCCCGAAGGCATCAGGTTGGTTACGGAGTTATTTTGTTGTTCTTTTTTTTCGATCACCAGATTCCATCCTTTTTGAAGATTCAGGTTGTAGACTGTACGATTTCCCCACCAATCTTCGCCTGTTCCGGTGATGGTTGCGGAGCGGTCGCAATAGATGTATGTCTGTTCATAGCATACATTTTCTGAATCTGAAACCATATAAAGAAAGTCCGAAAAACGGTTCTGAGCGGAGATATTGCAAGCTATCTCCACAAAGGCGATGGTCTTTGCCTCCGGATTACTTATTTCGAATCCTTCGGGGAAATCCAATGCTATGTTGCTCAAAAGCTCCTGTGGTGGGTTTTCTGGCAGGACTAACGTTGTACATTTCGCATCAAAAGGAACTTTCAACATCACGCGGGTATCTTTACCGTCTGCATCGAAAGTAAAGCCTTGATTGTTGAATCCGTGGAACCGGGCTACGAAAGCCACCTCTGTAATCGCCGAAGAAACAGCTTCGATATCCGATATCTTTATTTCATCAATCAAGCCCACTGTTTTAAACTCAGGTTCAGGCTGGTCGGATGATTTATCGCAAGCGGCAAGCATAAACAATGCTGAGATAATAGCTAAATACTTTTTCATGGTTTGTCATATTTGACACAAATATACATAATATGATAGATATCATAGATAAAATCCTCATACTAATTAATAAAGATTCCACAATCATCACTTCTCGAATTGCTGATTTACTTAGTAAAAGCAGAAGAACGATAACTCGTCATATAAAAGAGTTGCCCAAAAACGGCATCATCCGCCGTATCGGTCCTGATTTTGGCGGTCACTGGGAAATTGTAAAAAAAGGAGAGAGGTATAACTGCTTAGAACATAAGGCTAACCCCTCTCTTTTGTGAAGCATTGAACCGTTCAATCTCCAAAGAGAGGGATTTTTTTAACTGTCCTGCCATAAAATCCAAAAATGGCTGATTGGTTTCTTCCTCTTGCGATTGACGCAAAGAAAGAATATATGCATCTCTATCTTCCTTGAAAATCTTAGTTGGAAAGAGATTGCAGCAAAACTGGATGTAGTTCATAAGTAAGCGGGCGGTTCTGCCGTTACCATCCACCCACGGATGGATAGTGGCCAAATTAAGGTGGGCATTAAAACTTAATTCGTATTGTTCCCGAAATGTTTCCACTGCCTTCTGTCGTTCTTGCAAGATGCTGCAAAGTTCTTCTATTTTGGCAGGTACTTTTTGATAGTTCATATAAGAACGTCCACCTATACCAGCCGTAACACCACATAAACGGTATTCTCCTTTGGAAGAATCAAAAGAACCACTCATTACACTATGCACACTGCCTGTGGTACGCATCAGTGTTGAATTTAATTTTTGCAGGAAAGCAGGGGTAATCGCTGTATTGTATTTACTTTCCTCTTTGGTCAGTTCATACGCTTTCTTCAAATCCTCATTCATTAGATGATGGACTAATGGTTTTCCTTTGGCTGTTACCCCTTCATCAAAGAGAAGCTGCGTATCAAGCTCCGTAAGCGTTGAGCCTTCAATGGCTGTGGAATGGGTGATAAGAGAATACAGGTAGTACTTATCATAGTCCACCGCTTCATTGATACCAAGTTTCTGAAACTTTTGATATAACTGCCCTATTTCTTGCCAAACACCTTGTTCCATTGCTTTTTATTTAATAAACTTTATTTCTTTTCAAAGGTAGTGTATTTACTATGTTCAGCCAAAGAAAATAATGACTTACTACTATATTTTTTGCACGTGTGGGAAAAATGCAGGGAAAATTCAGACAAAAAGGAAAGCTAAGTATTTGATTATTCAATACTTAGCTTTCATCTTCGTACCCAGACCCGAGGTTGAATTGTTTAGTCTCTTCCCATTTCAGGTTGTCCTTACCGATGCGGGTAGGAATCACGCCACCAACTCCATCGTAAATAGAACTGGGAGAATAAGAATAGATATAGTCATAGTTTCCGATAGCTTCATTACCTGTGATACCGTAACTTACACGAATCTTACCATCTTCCAGGAACTTTTTGGAGAATTTCATAAAGTTCTCGTCGGAAAAACGCCATCCTACGGATACGGAAGGAAAGTTACCCCATTTATTTTCTTTAGCAAAACGAGACGAACCGTCACGACGCATATTTGCTGTGAACAGGTATTTTCCCAAATAATCGTAAGTCACACGAGCAAAGACGGAAGCCATAGAGTGATTACTCAATGTTGAGCCCGTAGCCGATAAGTCCAGGTTTGCAGCAAATGCATTCATGGTATAAATAAAGTCCGTAGAGGAATTTATGCCCACAAAAGTTTCGTTTTCATAACGCCATTGCTGGGCACTGACACCGACCATCGCACTAAAGTTGTGCCCTTTTATTTTGCGGGCGTAAGTGATAAAGTCCTCGTTCATCCAGTTCCAGTTCAGGTAATTATAAGAATATCCCTTATTCTGTTTCTGCCATTCGTCGGTGATAAGGCTCGGTTCCAGTTTCTTACGTTTATCAAGATAGAAGTTGGCATTGATATTTGCCCTAAACTTCAGATACTTGTTAAACTTGATTTCAAAGAACTGGAAGAAGTTAGCTTTATATGAATCTGTAAAGTCTGTCGTATAATTAATCTGCGCAATCGGATTCTTCTGTCCGTTGAAAACTCCGACCAAAGAACCGTCCGGGTAGTAAGTATTGAAATAAGGACGGCGAGTCAACACCGCACTCAACAATGTACCTTCGTTCAATCCTTTTTTCTTTGAATAAGTCAGAGAGATACGGCTACCCATATTCATCCAGTCTGTCGGTGAATAATCCGAGTTGATACGGGTGTTCAATCTTTGGAAACCGGTATTTGAGATAATACCTTTTTCATTATAATAACCGGTATTAATGAAGTATTTCAGTTTCTTCGTACCACCACCTACGCTGACATCGACCTGATCTTTCTGTGCAGTAGTCGTAATCATATCCAAATAATCGTTATCTACATTGAAGAACGAGTTCAAAGGGTCGTCCAGGATATCGATACTTTCATTCGGATTACCGCCGCCATACGTTTCAAAATACTCTTTACGGTACTGGTCGTACAATAGACGTTCTCTGCGATTAGCCTGCGGCACTTTATGAGATAATGTACCCCATGAGTGATTATATTTTATATCAATACGTGCTTTACCTTCCTGTCCGCTCTTGGTAGTGATAATAATCACACCGTTTGCAGAACGCGAACCGTAGATGGCCGCTGAAGCGGCATCTTTCAAAATCTCCATGGAAGTAATATCATTGGTGTTGATACCGTCAATACTTTCCAAAGGCACACCATCCACGATATAAAGGGGAGTGACTCCTTCGGCAGAGAAAGTAGATGTACCACGGATTTTGATAGAAGAAGACTCACCGGGTTGTCCTGAACCGGAGACTACCTGCACACCGGCAGTAGTACCCTGCAATGCTTCAAACACATTGGTTGCCATCTTCTGCTCGATAGCCTCACTTGAAATAGAGGTAATAGCTCCCGTCACATCACGCTTTTTCATCGTACCGTAACCGACTACCACCACTTCGTCCAGCAACTTGGAATTCTCTTCGAGTGTTATATTCATCGTTTTATCTTTCACCACTACATCCTTAGCAGTGTATCCCATGAACGATACGGTCAGAGTAACTCCTTTCTTTGAAACATTCAAAGAGAAATTCCCATCCAAGTCTGTTATAGCTCCATTAGATGTTCCTTTCTCCATCACATTGGCACCGGGTAAAGGAAATCCTGTCTTATCCACAACCACTCCTTTCACTGCAAATCCACCTTGTGCATAAGTCGGACCGGCAAGGAAAAAGAGACTCAAGGAAATCAAAAGAAACGACTGCAATAACCGCACTTTTGCCCCATTCAGCAAATTTTTCATAACTAGAATAAAATTAAATTGGTTAATTATCAAGGTTTAACTCTCTACTTAATTAATCAGAAGAAATGTATGGATTCTTTCAATAAGATATTATTTTATACTTATCATAGACGCACATGTTCTTCATAATACTATACAAATATTATTATATTAGATAAAGTTTATACAATACCCGGTTTGCTAAAATCCGTGTGTGCGTACACACCAAATAAAAGAAAGCACAAGTACAAGTTGGTATTATCCAACACCGCAAAAGTATGATATTCGGGCATAATCCACCCTATCGAATTGTTCGTTTTATCAGGTCTAAAAATTCAGATGACTATTTTTATTCACTTTGCAGAGTCCTGTGTAGGGAGATCCTGCGATTTCCGGTACTGCGTAGGGGCAATACTGAAAAGTTCCTTAAAGCATTTGTTGAAGTATTGCGGATTTCCAAATCCCAGCCGGTAAGCAATATCCGAGATATTCATCTCCGGAGCATTCAGCAGAAAATACGCGGCTTTCTTCAGACGCAGGTTCATGATAAAATTATTTGGCGTACTCCCTGTAATTCCTTTTATCTTTTGAAATAAAACGGTACGCCCCACTCCCATCTCCCGTGAGAAAGTTTCCACGCTGAATTCGGGATTCTCCATATTATCTTCCACTACCCGGGTAGCTTGTTCGATAAACTTTTGGTCAAGTTCATTCGTAGCTATCTTTTCCGCCTTATTATCCAACTGACGGGCATATTTGTTCTGTAAAATCCTGCGGGTATTAATCAGGTTATTGCACTGCATAACCAGCCTGCGCATATTGAATGGTTTCACCACATAGATGTCCGCCCCGATTCGCAGCCCCTCAAGCTCTCGTTCGGGAGCGCTAAGCGCAGTCAGCAGTACAACCGGAATATGGCAGGTTTCTATATTATTCTTGATTTTGGCACACAACTCCGTTCCGGGCATTCCGGGCATCATAATATCCGAGATTACTAAATCGGGTTGCATTACTTTTACTTTCTCATAGCCTTCTTCTCCATTACTTGCCGTTTCAACGGTATATAACGGAGAAAATATATCTATCAGGATATTTCTGATTTCTTCATTATCATCAATGACTAACAGCTTGCAGTCGGTAGTTCCATTCTCATTCTTTGCCGACTGCACCTCTTTAATCAACGCTTCTTTATCTTCCGAGTAATAAATGTATTCCTTATCCTGTTCCGGTTCAATCCGGGAAACGGACGAATCAAAATGAGCATCCCCTTTCTTTAAGCTAACTTTAAAGTTAGAACCTTTTCCCAACTGGCTTTCTACTGTAATGTCTCCCTGATGGGCTTTTACGATACCCTGACTAAGAGCAAGCCCGATGCCTGTTCCGCCGTACTGCCCGATATTCTCGACCTGATAGAATCGTTCAAATATCTTCACATAGTCTTCTTCAGATATGCCTGCACCATTATCAGAGACTGAAAACATACATTCATCCGTTCCGTCAGCCAATTCAAGGGTGATACTTCCACCGTCTGAAGTATATTTAAAAGCATTCGACAGCAAGTTATTAACCACTTTCTGTATTTGCAAGCGGTCGCCCCACACTAAACATTGTTCGCAATCGGCATGCAAAGTAAATGAAATATTCCTGTTGGCAGCCAATTCCTTAAATAGCACATAATGTTCCTTGAGCAGGGAATACAAGTCGAATTGGGAAATTTTCAGTTTCAGAAGTCCCTGCTCCTGTTTTCTGAAATCGAGTAGTTCCGTTATCAAGGATTTCAGGTTACCTGCATTCTTATGTATATTCAGCAGTTTCGAATAAGCATAAGTAGACAATTTCCCGGAGTTCAACAGCAAATCGACCTGTCCCAGGATAAGCGTGATAGGGGTTCGGATTTCATGCGAGATATTAGTAAAGAAACGCAGTTTGGACTGGTTCATCTCTTCAATGTATTGTTTCTCACGAAGTTCGAAATCAAGCGAGGTTTTCAAGAACAAACGTATTCTGTATTCTCTTATAACAAAGAAAAGAATAGTCAGAATCACACATACATAAATAGTATATGCCCACCAAGTAGCATAGAAAGGCGGAGTTATCGTTATCTTCAGCGACCTGATAACTTCCGGGAAGTTCTTCAGCCTGATTTCGAAAACATAATTATCAGGAGAGATATTCGTATAAGTTATGTCATTTCCCAAACGGTTCTCACTCCATTCGTCATTATAGCCAATCAGCCGGTATTCCACTTCACCGCCGCCTATATGCAGAAAGTTGTCTGTGGAAAAACCGATGGAAAAGACATTCTGTGAATAGTTCAATTTGATCCGGTCGGTATATGCAAAGGATTTATTCAGGATACCGGTTGGATCGCCAGTCGTTATTTCTTTGTTGTTGACATACAGATGCGCCAATTCCAAATCATATATTTTCGGGGGATAGTGCAAACTGCTCTCACGGATTGAAACCATTCCCGTAGCTCCCCCCATATAAATATTATGATTGCGGGATACATGCAGGGATTTCCGGTTTACAAGAGTCAGCGGGAATCCTGTATTGGAATTAAAGTTAATTATTTTCCCTTCTTTCTTTTCCAACATCGACAACCCATGACCGGTACCAATCAGCAAATTGCCGGAAGGTGTTTCGCCCAACACCCTGATATTTTCTCCCGACAACACATTCTCAGGTGTATGCAAGTGAAACAAACTGTCTTTCTTATCCAACAAGAAAAGCCCGTTTCCATGTGTTCCTACCCAAATATCCCCCTCCCTGTCTTCATAGATGACATTGACAAGTTCTTTTTGGGATCTGACTTTCTTTTTCAGGTTTATCTTATATGTCTCAAACCGTTTTTCATCAATTATATAGGCAACACAACCCTCATCAGAAGCAAACCACAGTCTGTTGTTCGAATCAAGCAGCAAGGTATTATAATTATGTGTAAACAGTTCTTTCTGATGAATTAGTATTTCAGGCTTCAATGTCTGTTTATCCAGGCTGACCACTGCCGAGGTAGTGCCAATATATAATTTCCGGGGAGTACCAGCCAATGCAAAAAGAGCTTCGCCCACCTTATCTTCTCCGGGCGATTCAAGAGCGTATATATCATTCCGATAAGTATCGAGATGAAAACAATTTATCTTATTAGTAAAGTCGGCGGCAATCCACAAACAATTATCAGCCTCATCAAAGACAATGTCTTTTAAATAGTCCGTACTGAAATGATAACCCGTATGCGCATTAAAATGCCTGAATTTCTCCTGTTCCGGTTGATATAAATCCAGTCCGCCACCTTCCGTACATATCCATATATTTCCGGCTTTATCTTCTGCCATAGCGCCTACAACCGGAAAAGACAATCCTTTGCCTGATGCATGAAAATGGACAAAATGCTGATATTCCGGGGAGAAGAAGTTCACTCCGCCCCAATAAGTACCCACCCAAACAGTTCCCTGCTTATCCGTATAAAGAGAAGTTACAGAACGGTTGGACATAGAACCTATCCGGTTCGGGTCTGACTGATAATGAAAAATCTTACCGGTAGCTACTTCTATCTTGCTTAGTCCGCTTCTATATCCTATCCATATGTTCCCTTCTAAGTCCTGGCACAGAGCTCTTGCCATATCGTCCCGAACTGCGTACATACTTTTATCGTCATACTCGTAGTGGTGTATCATGACACCCTGTGGAGAAAAACAGAAAACGCCATGTTCCTGAGAACCTATCCAAATATTCCGGTCATTGCCCTTAATCAGTTTCATAACTTTTATTCCCGGGATATCCAAAAATGTTCCGCCACAAGTATCCACACGCATTACTCCACCGTCTTTCAAGGCAATCCACAAAGTTCCTTCCACGCCCTCCACCATAGTTGGCCCGGTATCCGGCAGTTTCAGGTCTTTATACATCTGTTTCAGATGACGGGTGTCCTTATCATATAAGAATACTTTTCCCTCTTCGGCAATCCACACTCCCTGTTTTCCTTTCGCTATGGTAGAAGGAGAGGAAACCGGAAGCAAATAATATTTTTCCGTTTCAAGATCAAATTGGAAAAGTCCGGTAGAGGTCAACAGAAAAAGGCTTCCCTGACCGTCTTCTATCATTTGGGTGACATACAGATTACCGTAACTGATAGAGTCATTATGGAAATGATTGAAAACTTTGATGTGATTGCCGTCGTAGCAATTCAAGCCGTCCAAAGTAGCAATCCATATGCGCGACTTCTCGTCCTGACAAATATCACTGACCGTTATTTGAGATAATCCATCTTCAACACCCAATGCCTTGAACTTGTATTCCTGTGATTTGAGAGGGAATACAAACCAAGAAAGAGACAGAAAAATAAACAGACGAAATATAAGTAGCCTATGTTTGCACATATGAAGACATAAGATTTGTAACACACATTAATCTTGCCACAAAAGTAGCAGTTTTTATGATATTCCCAAAATAGGAGCAATAAGTATCGGACAGTACACGATTTATTCCTCCCGCCCGAACGAACGATATTCCAACGGAGTAAGCCCTGTACGCTTCTTAAAGAAAGAGAAGAAATATTCGGTAGACTGAAAACCGAGAAAGAAAGAAATCTCTTTCACTGATTGGGAAGTACCCACCAGCATTTGCTTCGCTTTGCGAAGTTTCAACTCCTGAAAATATTTGGCGGGGGCATAGCCCGTATATTCCTTAAAGACACGACGGAACCATGAATAGCTGATATTGAGCCGCATCGCCAGTTCTTCCGGGTCTACATTACCGGATACATTTTCGTTCATTATAATCTTTGCCTGCTCTATCTTCTGGTCAACATCGCTCATCTCGAAAATCTTATTCTTGGAAACAGAGAGAATCATGCCAATCATATGGAGCACAATACCGGAAAGATATTGTTGCGCGGAAATCTTGTCCGCTTCGGCCACTGCAAGAGCACGGGAAAACAAGGATACCAGTTCTTCATTGATTCCCACCTCTAATATCTGTTGCTCCTGAGAGAGAAAAGAATTATCCACGATAGCATCTATCGCAGGCCCTTCAAATCCGATATAATATTCCGTCCAACCGGTTTGCCGCAAAGGACGATAGGTATGCCACTGTCCGGGAAACAATACCATCAGCCGACCTTTACAAACTTGTTTTTCGGAAGTTGAATCTGATGAAAACAAACCACGTCCTTTGGTGATATAGACCAACTGGTACTCACGAAGCACCCTGCCTTTTTCAGCATTGAAAAAGTAACCGGAAGGATGTTCTTTCAACGGGTAAGGAGAGTCGGGCGGGATAGATTGATAACCGACCGTATTGACCCATAAACCGAACTTGCGATCCATGTCATTTACAATCAGATATTTAAATTCAAGTCCTAAACTATTGTCCTCGGTCATATCAACGTGTTTTCATGTAATTGAACCGGACAAAAATAGGAATTATTTTCAGAAAACACACGCTAAGAAACAAAAAACATCCGGAGTATACTATGAAGCATCTCCGGATGTCTATTTAAAACAAACCTACACTGTCAGATTTAGAAAGCCTTATGATATAAAGCTTCAATGTCTTCTACCGAAGTAGGACGGGGATTGCCACCCGTACAAACATCATTGAAAGCCGCCACTGCCAATGCCGGAATATCTTCTTCCTTCACATTGATTTCATGCAGTTTCTGAGGAATGCCAATACTGAGAGAAAGAACTTTTACAGCTTCAATAGCCGCCTTTACACCTTCTGCCTCACTCATTCCGGTAGTATCTACGCCCATCGCTTTCGCAATATTGATATACTTCGGAGCAGCGGGAGACTCAGCGTTATATTCCATCACGTAAGGCAACAGCAAAGCATTTGCCACACCGTGAGGAGTATCATAGAAAGCACCCAGCGGGTGAGCCATCGAATGGACGATTCCCAAACCAACGTTAGAGAATCCCATACCGGCGATATATTGCGCTTGCGACATTGCTTCGCGGGCAACTACATCTTTACCGTTATCCACAGCCGCTTTCAGGTTCTGCGCAATCATTTCGATAGCTTTCAGTTCGAACATATCGCTCATAGCCCAGGCACCCGGAGTAATATAACTTTCGATAGCATGCGTCAAAGCATCCATACCCGTAGCGGCAGTCAGACCTTTCGGCATGGAATACATCAGTTCAGGGTCTACGATAGCCACCGCAGGAATATCGTTCGGGTCTACACAAACCATCTTTTTACGTGCGTCTTCATCGATAATCACATAATTGATGGTTACTTCGGCAGCCGTTCCGGCAGTAGTAGGCAATGCGAAAGTAGGTACTGCCTTGTGTTTCGTATCAGCCACACCTTCCAAAGATTTCACATCTGCAAAATCCGGGTTGTTCACAACAATACCGATACCCTTGGCTGTATCAATAGAAGAGCCACCACCCAAAGCTACAATAAAGTCGGCTCCGGAAGCTTTGTAAGCTGCCACACCGTTTTGCACATTTGCAATAGTAGGATTAGCTTTTACATCACTATAAAGTTCGTAAGGAATCTGATTCTCATCAAACACCTTGATGATTTCGGCAGCTACCCCAAACTTAATCAGGTCTTTATCCGTTACAAAAAAGGCTTTCTTAAAGCCACGTCTGGCTGCTTCCACAGCAATCACACTCCGGCATCCGGCACCAAAGTAAGAAGTTTCGTTTAAAATAATGCGATTCATGGTTGTCTATTTGTTTAAAGGATTAACCGCAACACCTTCCAGGGTAGAAAATGCTGCGGTTGCTAAAGTTTATAAATTCAATGACTAGTAAAAATATTATTTAGGCAAATTGAAAGCAACTGTCATTTCTTTCATCTGTTCCTGACTCATACCATCCGGCTCAAAACCCATATTTTTTGCTGCGATATAAATTAGAGCTGATTTATTAAGTACATCGATCTGGTCGAACGCCTGCATCGCATCGCAATCAACTGCAAATACACCATGTTTCTCCCACATCACAACATCATAATCCTGCAATTCCTTGATGGTAGCTTCCGCCAATTCTACAGAACTGGGCAATTTATAAGGAATGATACCCAAACCACGCGGGCAGAATGCCTTTGTTTCGGGAATCATACTCCATAACAGATTGGTAGCCACATCTTTTTCCAGGAATTTCGGACAATGTGTCATGGCAATCAGTTCTATCGGGTGTGTATGTACAGACGCTTTATAAGGAGAGTTTTTGCTCAACAGGTCATTATGTACGCTCAAGTGAGAAGGCAATTCCGATGTCGGAGCCACAGCCTCGTCTGCGATAATTACATAGCTGGCACAGTCATCCAAAATACGGATCACCGAACCATTCGCCATCGGCCAACGAGCTAAATCACGCATGCGTTTATTAGTTCCCTTGCAGTAGAAATAACATCCTTTCAGATAAGGAAGAGTCACACCGATAGATTTAACTTCACTGATCGGTTTCATCTGATGGATTTCATCGTCTACAAACTCTGTGATATTAACAGTGATATTACCACCGTTACGTTCAGCCCATCCTTTCTGCCACAAGTATCCGGCAACTTCTGCTACCTTATTTACTTCTTTGGCAAGTGCCGGACGATTCTCTAAGATTGATTTCATTCTATAATATAATTTTAATTAGGCATAGATTACACTGATTTTGCCGCAAGTTATAAAAAAACTGCGTAATCTGTATAACCCACACCTAAATTTTTTAAAACAAATTTGGGAACACTAATGAGAAGATAAGTACGGTCAGACCAGCTATCAGCACAGTTATGGTCTTGTTTGACACGCCTTTCCATTCTTTCAGAATAATTCCCCAAACATTACTAAATGTGACATTCAACGCCATCAGGATACACCAAGAGAAAGCCAGTAAAACAGGACTTTCCGTGAGGAAACTCTTTCCCATTTCCAGTCCGAAGAACTGCATATACCACAGTACACCAGCCAAGGCACAGAACACCAGATTGTTGCCCCATACCTTTCCTTTCGCATAGTCACCCATGGATTTATTCGCCACATTCTGTTGCAGGCAATACACTGCATTCGTCAGGAATCCACCGAACGTAACGAGGAAGATTACAGGAAGTCCGGCATAAAGTCCTTCAACACCACCTGCCAAAGCAGCTTCCTTGATAGGCGTTCCGGCATCCAGTCCCAAAGCGAAACAAGCACTCATCACACCTGCCAGCAATGCTACGAGCAACCCTTTTGTCAATGCGAAGTCTTTTACGGCAGCACGTTTTTCTTCTTCACTCATGTTCTGCGCCCGCAAGCTGCCGGCATATCCGATAACGGCGATACCTGCCAACGTAATACAAACACCCAGCAGAAGAATCAGTCCGTTACCTTCGAACAAATTTGTCCCTGCGAAAAGAGCCGGAAGAAGTGTTCCAAAGCCGGCACAAGTACCCAATGAGATACTTTGTCCCAACGCAACACCCAGATAGCGCATGGAAAGTCCGAACGTCAGACCGCCTACTCCCCACAATACACCATAAAAGATGCTCATTCCAGCACCTCCCGCTCTCCACAAGTCGAACAAACTGCTCCCTTGGGGCACGCCCAGCAGTGAACCCAGGAACGGGAACACTAACCAGGCAAATACACCTTGTATCAACCAGAAGCTTTCCCAGCTCCATTCCTTCACCTTTTTGATAGGTACATAGGAACTGGACTGGCAAAAACTACCGATGGCTATAATCAACAAGCCGATTAAAATATCCATAACTTATCGTTTAGAAGTTACTTCGGCTTCGTACTTTTCGATTTCCGCAATGAAATCTTCACCTACCGGAACATTGTTCTTCAAGCAGAACATATCCCATACAGCATTCCAGGGAAGAGCTTTTTCTTCTTCAAGCAGAGCCAGACGTTGGAATCCCTGTCCGTTAGCTTCGTATTCACGCAACTTGGCAATCGGTTCGAGCAGGGCGCGGGTCATGCATTTCTGTGCGGCACGGCTACCGATTACGTAAGCACCGATACGGTTGATAGAAGCATCGAAATAGTCAAGACCATAGTGTACGCGGTCTAATGCGCCACAACGAACGATTTCCTGGAACAGTTCCATAGTCGGGTCGTCCATGATAGTAACGTGGTCTGAATCCCAACGAACCGGACGGCTTACGTGCAACATCAGTTCAGGAACGTAGAGCAACAGTGAAGATACTTTGTCAGCCACACTTTCTGTCGGGTGGAAGTGACCGGTATCCAGTGTAATCATCTTGTTGCGGGAAGCACCATATCCGATATAGAAGTCATTGGAACCTACTGTATAGCTTTCCAGACCGATACCGAACACTTTGGATTCGATACAGTCCTTCATATTCTTATATTCGGTAGCGTAAATCTGATCCAGAGAGTCTTTCAGCAATGCACGATACTTCATGCGGTTTACGGTGATGTCTTTACTTCCGTCGTGTACCCAAAGATTCATGATACACGGGTCGCCCTGTGCCTTACCCATTTCTTCGGCTACCGCACGGCAACGTTTTGTATGCTCAATCCAGAACTGTCGGATGCCTTCGTCAGGATTAGACAGTGACAAATCACCTGATTTCGGATGAGAGAAAGAAGTAGAGTTGAAGTCAAGTTTCATGTTATGTTCTTTACCCCATTCTATCCAGCTCTTAAAATGCTCCGGTTCCACCTGGTCACGGTCTACTACCTTGCCCTGAAAATCTCCGTAGATTTCATGCAGATTCAGGCGGTGAGTACCCGGGATATAAGAAGCGGCTTTCAAGATATCGGCACGCAGTTCGTCGATGTTGCGGGCTTTGCCCGGATAGTTACCGGTAGCTTGGATACCGCCTGTCAATGAACCTGCCTGCACTTCGAATCCTGCCACGTCGTCAGCCTGCCAGCAATGAAGCGACAGATGGAAATCCTGCATAGTTTTCAATACTTGTTCGGTGTCTACACCTACTGCTGCATAACGTTCCACAGCAATCTCATACGCTTTCTGAATCAGTTCTTCTTTTTTCATGATATTCTATTGTTTAAAATGATTATTCTGTCGGTTATTTATTTAATTATCGGATACAGTTTTTAAAATGGATATAAGCCGTATCCCACGCTTCCGTATCCTGCGGATGGTAAGTTTTCAACGGAATGGAACGGTTTATCAACCGGCGCATGCCTGCCACATCCGTAGCTTCTCCTGCCGCCATTGCCTGAATCATCACATTACCGATAGCAGTAGCTTCGGAAGGGCCTGCAACCACCGGAATACCAATGGCATTGGCTGTAAACTGATTCAGCAAGTCGTTACGGCTACCACCGCCAATCACGTGCAATGTCTCGATCGGGCGGGGAGAAAGCGAACGTAAGTTCTCCAATACCTGACGATAACGCAAAGCCAGACTCTCGAAGATACAGCGTACCACTTGTCCGCGCTGTTCGGGAACAGGCTGTCCGGTAGCATGGCAATATTCTGCTATGGCTTTCTCCATATCCGCAGGATTTGCGAAACAATCATCATCGGGATTAATCAGGCTACGGAACGGTTCACAGGAATCCGCTTCGCTAATTAGTTCGGGATAACTCGTATCCCCCCAATTCAAGCGGCAGCGTTCCAACAGCCACATTCCACAAATATTTTTCAGCAGGCGGATAGTTCCTTCCACACCGCCTTCATTGGTGAAGTTCAACGCTTCCGTTTCAGCGTTAATCACCGGAGCATCCGTTTCAACACCCATCAGCGACCATGTTCCGCTACTTAGATAAGCAAAGTTACGGTCTAATGCCGGAACAGCGGCAACAGCAGAACCAGTATCGTGTCCGGCTACCGCAATCACAGGGATAGCGCCCAATCCGGTAATCTTCTGTACTTCTTCTGTCAGTACTCCCACCTTTTCACCCGGAAATACGAAACGACCGAAATTATTTTCACTCAAGCCGACTGCTTTCAACAGTTCCGGTTCGAGACGATGGGTCTGTGCATTCACCAGTTGGGCTGTCGAAGCAATCGTATATTCCGTCACCATTTCTCCGGTCAACATATAGCTCAATGCATCCGGCATAAACAGAATCTTGTCCGCCGCCGCCAATGCACTGTCATTATTACGACGTAAAGTGTCCAACTGGAAAAGTGAATTAAAATTCATTATTTGAATACCCGTCTTGCCATAGACTTCGCTACGGGAAATACGGGAGAAAAGAGCTTCCGGCGCTCCTACCGTATGCGGGTCACGATACGCATAAGGCTGACGAAGCAGGTTTCCGTCCTTTCCGATGCACACAAAATCCACTCCCCATGTATCAATACCAATAGAAGCGATAGATTCTCCACGGTGAGCCACCAGCTTCAAGCCGTCAATGATATGACGATATAATGCATAAATATCCCAATAAAAATGCCCACCGACTTCAATCAGATGGTTGGGGAAACGGTTAATCTCCTCGAGGTTTAATCCGCCTTCAATGAAAGTTCCCAAGATTGTACGGCCGCTCGTTGCGCCCAGATCGACTGCAAAAAAGTTTTGTTTCATGGTATTCTGTCTATATATTTAAGGTATCCATTTACCTACATTGCAAAGATAGGCGATTCCCGCCTCGTGTTCCTTACGTATTTTGATTGAAAGGATATACATTTTGACACAAAACAGAAAACCAAACTTCCACAGTTTAGCATATTTTTCACTTTTATGCAAAAAAAGCATGGTTTTATGCATATTTTCTCCCGAATAATGCATACTTTTGCAGCGTTATTAGAATAATTATACAATGAAGAAGAAAGCAAATCGGTTAGACGCCATCAAAATGATTATCTCGAGCAAAGAGGTAGGCTCGCAGGAAGAGCTGCTGCAAGAGCTGAACCGCGAAGGCTTCGAACTGACGCAGGCCACCCTCTCACGAGATTTGAAACAACTGAAAGTAGCCAAAGCTGCCAGTATGAACGGTAAGTATGTATATGTACTGCCGAACAACATTATGTATAAACGTTCTACCGACCAGAGTGCCGGCGAAATGTTACGCAACAACGGATTCATCTCCTTGCAGTTCTCCGGTAACATAGCCGTTATCCGTACCCGTCCCGGTTATGCAAGCAGCATGGCTTATGACATCGACAACAATGAGTTCACCGAAATTCTCGGAACCATTGCCGGAGACGATACGATTATGCTGGTGTTGCGTGAAGGAGTTGCTACCAGCAAGATACGTCAGCTCTTGTCACTCATCATTCCGAATATCGAATAATTATACCTATATTATATATATAAAGAAATGGACACTCAACAAATAGATGTTATGGTAGCCGACGCCTCACATGAGGTTTACGTTGACACTATTTTGGAAACTATCAGAAATGCTGCCGCCGTACGAGGAACAGGAATCGCGGAACGCACACACGAATACGTAGCGACAAAAATGAGAGAAGGAAAAGCCATTATTGCACTCCGCGGAGAAGAATTCGCAGGATTCACCTACATCGAGTCATGGGGAAACAAGCAATATGTAGCTACTTCCGGTCTGATTGTTCATCCCGATTTCCGTGGTTTGGGACTGGCGAAACGTATCAAACAGGCTTCTTTCCAACTGGCACGTCTCCGATGGCCGAAAGCGAAAATATTCAGTCTGACTTCCGGCGCAGCCGTGATGAAGATGAATACGGAACTGGGCTACGTCCCCGTTACCTTCAACGAACTGACAGACGACGAGGCTTTCTGGAAAGGATGTGAAGGATGTATCAACCATGATATTCTGGTTGCCAAGAACCGCAAGTTCTGCATCTGCACAGCCATGCTGTACGACCCGACAGAACCGCGGAACATTAAAAAAGAACAAGAAAGAAATAACATTTAAAAATATACAGCACTATGGAAGAAAAGAAGAAAAAAGTAGTGGTGGCATTCAGCGGCGGACTGGACACATCGTTCACCGTCATGTACCTCGCCAAAGAAAAAGGTTACGAAGTATATGCAGCTTGTGCCAATACAGGCGGTTTCAGTGAAGAACAACTGAAAACGAATGAAGAGAACGCCTATAAACTGGGAGCTGCGAAATATGTAACGATAGACGTCACTCAGGAATACTACGAGAAGAGCTTGAAATATATGGTTTACGGAAATGTGCTGCGTAATGGTACTTATCCGATTTCGGTCAGTTCCGAACGTATCTTTCAGGCATTGGCTATCGCACGTTATGCCAACGAAATCGGCGCGGACGCTATCGCCCACGGTTCTACCGGAGCAGGTAACGACCAGATTCGTTTCGACATGACTTTCCTCGTACTGGCTCCGAATGTGGAAATCATCACGCTGACCCGTGACATGGCATTGAGTCGTCAGGAAGAAATAGACTATCTGAACAAACATGGTTTCAGCGCGGATTTCACCAAACTGAAATATTCGTATAACGTAGGTCTGTGGGGTACTTCCATCTGTGGTGGCGAAATCCTCGATTCCGCACAGGGATTGCCGGAAACTGCTTATCTGAAACACGTTGAAAAAGAAGGTAGCGAACAGCTCCGCCTTACTTTCGAAAAGGGTGAACTGAAAGCTGTCAACGATGAGAAGTTCGATGACCCTATCAAAGCTATTCAGAAAGTAGAAGAAATCGGTGCCGCTTATGGTATCGGGCGTGATATGCATGTAGGAGATACGATTATCGGTATCAAAGGCCGTGTAGGTTTCGAAGCCGCCGCTCCGATGCTGATTATCGGCGCTCACCGCTTCCTTGAGAAATATACACTGAGCAAATGGCAGCAATACTGGAAAGATCAGGTAGCCAACTGGTACGGTATGTTCCTGCACGAAAGCCAGTATCTGGAACCTGTGATGCGCGACATCGAAGCCATGTTGCAGGAAAGCCAGCGCAACGTGAACGGTACGGCTATCCTCGAACTTCGTCCGCTTTCCTTCTCTACCGTAGGCGTGGAATCGGAAGACGACCTCGTGAAAACCAAATTCGGAGAATACGGTGAAATGCAGAAAGGCTGGACAGCCGAAGACGCGAAAGGCTTTATCAAAGTGACCTCCACTCCGCTGCGTGTTTACTATAACAACCATAAAGACGAAGAGATATGATTAAAGCAGGAATCATTGGTGGCGCAGGATACACGGCAGGCGAATTAATCCGTCTGCTGCTTAACCATCCGGAAACTGAAATCGTATTTATCAACAGCAGCAGTAATGCCGGAAACAGAATCACTGACATACACGAAGGCTTATATGGAGAAACAGACCTCAGATTCACCGACCAATTACCTCTGGACGAAATCGACGTTCTTTTCTTCTGCACAGCCCACGGCGACACAAAGAAATTCATGGAAAGCCACAACATACCGGAAGACCTGAAGATTATTGACCTCTCCATGGACTACCGTATCAAGAGTGACGACCATGACTTCATCTACGGTCTGCCGGAACTGAACCGCCGTGCTACCTGTACGGCGAAGCATGTAGCGAATCCCGGTTGTTTCGCCACTTGCATCCAGTTAGGTTTGCTTCCGCTGGCAAAGAATCTGATGTTGACAGACGACGTAATGGTAAACGCCATTACGGGAAGTACCGGAGCCGGAGTGAAACCGGGAGCTACCAGTCATTTCAGTTGGAGAAACAATAACATGAGTGTGTACAAAGCATTCGACCATCAGCACGTACCGGAAATCAAACAGTCACTGCAACAGTTGCAGAACAGTTTTGATTCGGACATTGATTTTATTCCATACCGGGGCGACTTCCCGCGCGGCATCTTCGCTACGATAGTAGTAAAGACCAAAGTGTCACTGGAAGAAATCGTCCGTATGTACGAAGAATATTATGCGAAAGACTCGTTTGTACACATCGTAGACAAGAATATAGACCTCAAACAAGTAGTCAATACCAACAAGTGTCTATTACACCTCGAGAAACATGGCGACAAGCTGTTGATAATCTCCTGTATCGACAATTTGCTGAAAGGTGCCAGCGGACAGGCCGTTCATAACATGAACCTGATGTTCAACCTGGAAGAAACCGTAGGACTGCGCTTAAAGCCATCGGCTTTTTAAAAACAAAAGAATTATGAATTTATTCGACGTATACCCTTTATATAATATCAACATAGTCAAAGGTGATGGCTGTAAGGTATGGGACGAGAACGGAACAGAATATCTGGATCTCTACGGCGGTCATGCCGTTATCTCTATCGGACACGCACATCCCCACTATGTAGCGATGATTAGTAACCAGGTAGCCAAACTTGGTTTCTACTCGAACTCGGTAATCAACAAGCTTCAGCAGGAAGTAGCCGAACGACTGGGAAAGATTTCCGGCTACGATGATTACAGCCTGTTTCTTATCAACAGCGGTGCCGAAGCCAACGAAAATGCCTTGAAACTGGCTTCGTTCCACAACGGACGCACTAAAATCGTATCTTTCAACAAAGCTTTCCACGGACGTACTTCACTAGCAGTAGAAGCAACCAACAATCCGTCCATCATCGCTCCCATCAACAACAACGGACACGTCACTTATCTTCCGCTGAACGACATCGAAGCGATGAAGCAAGAACTGTCCAAGGGAGATACTTGCGCCGTTATCATTGAAGGAATACAAGGTGTAGGGGGTATCAAGATACCGACTACCGAATTCATGCAGGAACTCCGCAAAGTATGTACCGAAACAGGAACTATCCTGATTCTCGATGAAATTCAGAGCGGATACGGACGTAGCGGTAAATTCTTCGCCCACCAATACAATGACATCAAGCCGGATATTATCACCGTAGCCAAAGGTATCGGAAACGGATTCCCGATGGCAGGCGTTCTTATCAGCCCGATGTTCAAACCTGTGTACGGGCAATTAGGAACTACTTTCGGCGGAAACCATCTGGCATGTTCGGCAGCCCTCGCAGTGATGGATGCCATCGAACAGGAAAGTCTGGTAGAGAATGCAGCTAAAGTAGGTAACTATCTGCTGGAAGAACTCAAGAGATTCCCGCAAATCAAGGAAGTACGCGGACGCGGACTTATGATCGGACTTGAATTCGAGGAACCCATCAAAGAACTGCGCAGCCGTCTCATCTATGACGAGCATGTATTTACCGGAGCAAGCGGCACGAATGTACTTCGTCTTCTGCCCCCTCTCTGTCTCAGCATGGAAGAAGCGGACGAGTTCCTTGCGCGCTTCAAGAAGGTACTCTAAACGCTCATTTGATTAATAAACAGCCAACGATAAAAGCAGTCTCTATCAGAAATTTATTTCTTATTCAGGCTGCTTTTTGTTTTTTCGCAATTTACCGTTACCTTTGTCTATGACAACTCATTAAAAACAAGCGTAATATGAAAATAGCTATCATCGGTGCAGGCAATATGGGCGGTTCCATCGCTCGCGGCCTGGCAAAAGGAAGTCTGATAGAAGACTCGGATATCATCATATCCAACCCCAGTGCAGGCAAACTGGAACAATTGAAAAAAGAATTTCCGGGTATCTCTACAACTCACAACAATGCCGAAGCGGCGCTGGGAGCAGACATCGTTATCCTTGCCGTAAAGCCTTGGTTCATGCAACCCGTAATGCGCGAGTTGAAACTAAAAAGCAAACAGATACTTATCTCGGTAGCCGCCGGCATCAGTTTCGAGGAACTGGCGCATTATGTGGTATCACCGGAAATGCCGATGTTCCGCCTTATCCCGAACACCGCTATCAGCGAACTGGAAAGCATGACACTCGTTGCCGCACGAAATACCAACGACGAACAGGATAAATTCGTTCTCCAACTCTTCAAAGAAATGGGAACAGTGATGCTTATCCCCGAAGATAAAATAGCGGCAGCCACCGCACTGGCTTCCTGCGGCATCGCCTACGTCCTGAAATACGTGCAAGCAGCCATGCAAGCCGGCATCGAAATGGGTATCCGCCCGAAAGACGCCATGACCATGGTAGCCCAATCACTGAAAGGGGCAGCCGCACTGATTCTGAATAATGACACCCACCCCAGCGTAGAAATCGACAAAGTGACTACCCCGGGCGGAATCACTATCAAAGGAATCAATGAACTGGAGCATAACGGCTTCACTTCCGCTATCATCCAAGCGATGAAAGCATCCAAATAAAACCACAAAATTATTAATCATAAAATACCGACTACTTGTATGAATGACCAAATTAAACAGATAGCAGAACGCCTTCGCGGATTGCGTGATGTACTGGAACTGACTTCTGAGGACATTGCCCGCGACAGCGACATCTCTGCTGAAGAATACCGACTTGCAGAAACAGGAGAATACGACATTTCTGTCAGCATGCTGCAGAAGATTGCACGTACGTATAATGTTGCCCTCGACGCCCTGATGTTCGGCGAAGAACCTAAGATGAGTAGTTATTTCGTAACCCGCGCAGGCAAAGGCGTCAGCATTGAACGTACGAAAGCCTATAAATACCAGTCACTGGCATCGGGCTTCATGAACCGCACTGCCGACCCGTTCATCGTTACCGTTGAACCGAAAGGGGACGACGAACCTATCCATTATAACAAACACAACGGACAAGAATTCAACCTTGTGATTGAAGGACGCATGCTTATCAATATCGAAGGCAAAGAAATCATCCTCAACCAAGGCGACAGTATCTATTTTAATTCCAAACTCCCACATGGCATGAAAGCGCTCGATGGCAAAACGGTACGTTTTCTGGCAGTAATTATGTAATAATATCATGGTAGAAAGATTTTTATCACAGACCTCTTTCAGTTCACAAGAGGATTTCAACAAAAACTTGAAAATAAACGTTCCGGAGAACTTCAACTTCGGTTATGACGTAGTAGATGCCTGGGCTGCCGAACAACCCGACAAGAACGCATTGCTCTGGACAAATGACAAAGGCGAGAGCCGCCAGTTCTCATTTGCCGACATGAAGCGCTATACGGACATGACCGCCTCGTACTTCCAAAGCCTGGGCATCGGTCGCGGCGACATGGTGATGCTGATTCTGAAACGCCGTTACGAGTTCTGGTACAGCACCATTGCCCTTCACAAGCTGGGAGCAACCGTTATCCCCGCCACTCACCTGTTGACAAAAAAGGATATTATCTACCGTTGCAACGCTGCCGACATCAAAATGATTGTAGCCGCCGGTGAAGGAATCATCCTGCAACATATCAAAGATGCCCTTCCCGACTGCCCGACTGTCGAGAAACTGGTCAGTGTCGGTCCGGAAATCCCCGCAGGTTTCGAAGATTTCCATCAAGGAATAGAGAATGCCGCCCCGTTCGTACGTCCGAGGCATGCAAATACCAACGATGATATTTCGCTGATGTATTTCACTTCCGGCACTACCGGCGAACCTAAAATGGTGGCACATGATTTTACCTATCCGTTAGGTCATATCGTAACAGGCAGCTTCTGGCATAATCTGGACGAGAATAGCCTTCACCTTACCATCGCTGATACGGGCTGGGGAAAAGCCGTATGGGGGAAACTTTACGGACAATGGATTGCCGGGGCAAACATCTTCGTGTATGACCACGAGAAATTCACTCCCGCCGCCATTTTGGAAATGATACAGAATTATCATGTCACTTCCCTCTGCGCGCCGCCTACTATCTTCCGCTTCCTGATTCACGAAGACCTGACGAAGTTCGACTTGTCTTCACTCAAATACTGTACGATTGCCGGTGAAGCTCTGAATCCTGCCGTATTCGAGACATTCAAGAAACTGACAGGTATCAAACTGATGGAAGGTTTCGGACAGACGGAAACTACCCTGACTATCGCCACCATGCCTTGGATGGAACCGAAACCGGGAAGCATGGGACTGCCGAATCCGCAATACGATGTTGACCTGATCGACCACGAAGGCCGTTCGGTTGAAGCCGGAGAGCAGGGACAAATCGTAATCCGCACCAGCAAAGGCAAGCCTCTCGGACTTTTCAAAGAGTACTACCGCGATGCGGAACGTACACACGAAGCCTGGCATGATGGTATCTATTATACTGGAGACGTTGCCTGGAAAGACGAAGACGGCTACCTTTGGTTTGTCGGTCGTGCAGACGACGTTATCAAGAGCTCCGGTTACCGCATCGGCCCGTTCGAAGTGGAAAGTGCGTTGATGACTCATCCGGCTGTTGTGGAATGTGCTATTACCGGAGTGCCCGACGAGATTCGCGGACAGGTAGTAAAAGCTACGATTGTTCTATCCAAAGACTATAAAGCACGTGCCGGAGAAGAACTCATTAAGGAATTACAGAATCATGTGAAGAAAGTGACTGCTCCTTATAAATATCCGCGTGTGATTGAATTTGTGGAAGAACTTCCGAAAACAATCAGCGGCAAGATCCGCCGAGTGGAAATTCGTCAGAATGATGAAAAATAAATAAGAAACGTTCTATCCTAAATGGGATGCCGGCTGTAACTTCCATTACAACCGGCATTTTTTATCATCCACAGTCCCAGTTTGTTTCTTTACATTCACTCAAAACAGGAAGTCTTGTTTTTTCATTCAATAGTTTTCCATATCTTTGTCCCGCAATGACTTGATACAACCATTTAAAATAAAACCAGCATGAAACTTATTTGCCGCATTATCGGAATATTACTTTTAATCTTGTGTACGTCTGCACCTGTCATAGCTGATAGCAATAAGAATACAGTCAACAAGCAAGTTATCTCCAATCATGATGAATTTGAAACTCTAATGGAGAAAATAAGAAAAGATTTTGCACAAAATCCACTTATTGGCGAGGCTTTAAACAAATACAACTCCGACAAAGGCTGTTTTACCGACGTAGACTACAGCCGCCGCGACCGCACCAATTGGGAGCCTCTCATCCACATAAACCGACTGTATGATTTTGCTTTTGCCTATACCAATCCGCAGAACGCCTACTATCAGAGTGAAGATATCTATAATAAGATAGTGAAAGGACTGGAATATTGGTATGAACGCAATCCGCACTGTAACAACTGGTGGTACAACCAAATTGCCGAACCACAGAAAATCGGCATATTGCTTATACAGATGCGTACCGGTCAAAAACAGATACCGGCAGCACTGGAAACCAAAACCTTGCAACGCATACGTAAAGATGGCGGAGATCCTGCCAAATGGACGGGTGCCAACCGGACAGACATTGCGCTTCACTGGATTTACCGTGCCTGTCTGGAAAAGAACGAAACCGACTTGAAAACGGCTCTCGAAAATGCTTACAGCCCGATAGAATACACAGTCAAAGAAGGTTTCCAACATGACAACTCTTACTTTCAACATGGGGTACAGCTTTATATCGGCGGATACGGCGATGAAATTCTGAAAGGAACCACACAGGTAGCCATGTACACGCAAGGAACCCGATATGCGTTGGATGCCGAAAAGATACGGATTCTGAGCAAATTCATGCGCGGGACTTATTACCAGACCATTCGTGGCCAACATATGCTCTTCGACGTACTCGGCAGAGGTATAAGCCGGAAAGATATAACCGACAAAAGTGCCACTGCACTGTTTGCCGAACGAATGATTGTTCTCGATCCGGAACATGCCGACGAATATAAGGCCATCATCGCACGTCTGAAAGGTGAGCAGCCTGCCAGTTACAAGTTGCAACCACTGCACACACATTATTTCCGGGGAGATTATACCCTGCACGTACGTCCCGGATATACTTTCGATGTCCGCATGGTATCCACCCGCACCATGCGTTGCGAATACGGTAACGGAGAAAACTTAAAGACTTATTTCCTGTCGGACGGATGCACCAATATAGCAACACAAGGAGACGAATACGTTAATATCCTTCCTGTATGGAACTGGTGCAGAATCCCCGGAACAACCGCTCCGCAACTGGCTACGATTCCGATGGCTGCAAGCGACTGGCAGACCAGGGGAACATCGACTTTTGCCGGCGGTGTATCCGACAGTATCTACGGAGTATCCGCCTACTCCTACACAGATAACTATGCAGGAGTCAATACCGGTGCTAAAAAAGCATGGTTCTTCTTCGATAATGAAGTGGTATGTTTAGGAGCAGGAATCAATTCTACTTCTCACGCGCCTATATACACTACAATCAACCAATGCCTGCTGAACGACAAGAATATACTAGTATCACAGAACAAGAAACAAACAGCTATAAAGAAAGGAGAATTTTCCTACGATTCTCCCGACTGGACTTTACATAACGGAATCGGATATATTTTTCCGCAAGGCGGGCGGATATACCTGAACAATGAGCAACAAGCAGGCTCATGGTATGACATTAACCATACCGAATCGAAAGAGATGCAACACCGGGAAGTCTTCACTCTTGGATTTGACCACGGAACTACTCCTCACAACGCCACCTATGCATATATCATAATACCGGGGATAACTTCCGCCCGGCAGATGGACACATACAATAAAAAGAATCCTGTTGAAATCCTAGTCAATACGGATTCGATGCAGATTGTAAGACACAAAAAGCTGAATATCTGGCAAATGGTATTTTATAGGAAAGGAACTTTCACTCATAAGGAGATTACCGTAAAGGTGGACAAAGCATGTACACTAATGCTCAAAAACACCCATCAGGACAATGCGGAATTGCATATTGCCGACCCTGCACAAAGCCAGTCGTGTGTCAAAGTAGATGTATGTATTCCCAAGGTTTCCAAAGATACCCGAAGCATCCTATGTGATTTTGAAAATACTGGCATCTATGCCGGTGCATCCAAGAAATACCTTCTTTACAAGAAACAATAATCCATTTGAGTTCCACATAATCCCCTTGTCAGCATGCTCTGGCGAGGGGTTATTCTCACTCTTACGAGAAAAAATACTCATACCTATGAGAAAATTTTCTCATAAGTATGAGTATTTTTTCTCATAGGGGTGAGAATGGTTGAGAAAAAACACTGGCTGATAATTTGTATAGAGGAAGAATGCTCTTTATTACATCTGTTTATTGGATTATATCATCGAAAACAGCTATATTTGCTACATAATTCAAGATATTTTATCTCCAAACGAATTTAAACAGCAGATAATGAGCCCAGCCGTCATATCTATTACTATTGTGGCATACTTTATAATCCTGTTCACTATTTCTTATATAGCAGGACGCAAAGCCGACAATGAAGGATTCTTTGTAGGGAATCGTAAATCAGCTTGGTATATAGTAGCCTTTGCCATGATCGGTTCCACGATTTCCGGAGTTACTTTTGTTTCCGTTCCGGGTATGGTGCAGGCAAGCAGCTTTTCTTATCTGCAAATGGTACTGGGATTTATTGTCGGACAGATTATCATAGCGTTTGTGCTCGTTCCTCTCTTTTACCGCATGAATTTAGTTTCCATTTACGAATATCTGGAAAACAGGTTCGGAAGTTCATCCTATAAGACGGGCGCATGGTTCTTCTTTATTTCAAAGATGTTGGGGGCAGCCGTCCGGCTCTTTCTCGTTTGCCTGACATTGCAACTGCTTATCTTCGAACCTTTTCATCTCCCGTTCTTGCTGAATGTTATCCTAACCGTATTTATCGTATGGCTCTATACATTCCGCGGCGGGGTGAAGTCATTGATATGGACAGATGTCCTGAAAACATTCTGTCTGGTAGTTTCTGTCGTCCTTTGTATCTATTATATCGCTTCCAGTCTGCATCTGAATTTCAACGGTCTGGTCACTACGATTTCGGACAGTGACTTCTCCAAGACATTCTTTTTTGATGATGTCAATGACAAGCGGTATTTCTTCAAGCAATTCCTCGCGGGGATATTCACCGTCATTGCCATGAACGGGCTCGACCAGGATATGATGCAGCGCAACCTAAGCTGCAAAAATTTCCGGGATTCACAGAAGAATATGATTACAAGCGGAATTTCCCAGTTCTTTGTCATTCTGCTTTTCCTGATGTTGGGAGTATTGCTTTATACTTTTACAACGCAGCAAGGTATTGAGAATCCAGGAAAAAGCGACGAGCTATTTCCGATGGTCGCCACCGGAGATTATTTTCCCGGCATAGTCGGGATATTGTTCATTATCGGGCTGATAGCTTCCGCCTATTCAGCGGCAGGATCTGCCTTGACAGCACTGACCACTTCCTTTACCGTAGACATCCTACATGCACAGAAAGAAGGGGACGCGGCACTTAGCAAGATTCGCAAGCATGTACACATTGGCATGGCAGTCGTTATGGGGGCGGTCATTTTCGTTTTCAATCTGCTGAACAATACCAGTGTGATTGATGCTATCTATACGTTGGCCAGTTATACGTATGGCCCTATCTTAGGACTATTTGCCTTCGGTATTTTCACTAAGAAACAAGTTTATGATAAATATATTCCGTTGGTAGCTATTGCTTCTCCTGTCCTTTGCTATATCCTGCAAAGAAATTCGGAAGCGTGGTTTAACGGTTACCAAATCAGTTACGAGTTGTTGATTATCAATGCCCTGTTCACATTCCTCGGACTTTGTTTGTTCATCAAAAGACAAGACAAAGAAACATCTTTCACAACTCATACTACAAAACAAGAAATAAAATAATGAAAACAACAATCAACTGTTTTCTTCCTTTCAGCAGGTTGGAAGAAACGATGCAGACGGTTAAGGAGTTACGGGCATCGACACTGGTAGACAAGATTTATTTATTGGCATCACCGATTACCAATGTCTGCATCCCCGGATGTGAACTCATCTCCGTAGAGAAAATGCAATCGACACAAGCGATGCGGGCTATTGCAGAACATTCTGATAAAGCATATACTTTAGTTTACACCAAACGTACTGCGCTGCGACTAGGCATGTTCGCTCTTGAAAGAATAGTTCAAGTCATGGAAATGACCCAAGCAGGCATGGTCTATGCAGACCATTACCAACAAATGGACGGTGTGCTAAAACCTGCTCCGGTCATTGACTATCAACCCGGTAGCCTACGAGATGATTTCGATTTCGGTTCGGTATTACTGTTCAATGCCAACACATTCAAGGAAGCGATAAAAGATACGGAAGAGGAATATCAATATGCAGGCTTGTATGATTTGAGACTTAAAACATCCCAAAAGAGCAGACTGGTACATATCAACGAATATCTATATACCGAAGTAGAAAGCGACAAGCGGAAAAGCGGTGAGAAGCAGTTCGATTATGTAGACCCTAAAAACCGCCAGGTACAGATTGAAATGGAACAGGCATGCACCAACCATTTGAAGGAGATTGGCGGATATCTTTATCCCAACTTCTGTCCCGTAGACTTCTCTTCCCATACTTTTGAATATGAAGCTTCTGTTATTATACCTGTACGCAACCGTATTCGCACAATCAAAGATGCCGTATGCTCGGCACTGAACCAGCAAACGACCTTTCCGTTCAATGTCATTGTCATCGACAACCATTCGACAGACGGAACCAGTGAAGCTCTACGTGAACTTAGTTCGGACAAGCGGCTGATTCACGTCATTCCCGAAAGAGATGACCTCGGTATAGGTGGATGTTGGAATGTAGGTATCCATCACGAGAAATGCGGAAAGTTTGCCGTCCAACTGGATAGCGACGACGTGTATAAAGACGAACATGCGCTGCAAATTATGGTTAATGCTTTCTATGAACAGAATTGCGCGATGGTTATCGGCACTTACATGATGACGGACTTCAACATGAACGAGATAGCTCCCGGCATCATCGACCATAAAGAATGGACACCCGATAACGGACGGAATAACGCCTTGCGCATTAATGGTCTGGGAGCACCGAGAGCTTTTTATACTCCAATTCTTCGGGAAATCAATGTGCCGAACACAAGTTACGGAGAGGACTATGCACTCGGCCTGAGAATCTCACACGACTATCAAATCGGGCGGGTGTATGATGTCGTTTACCTCTGCCGCCGTTGGGAAGGTAATTCGGATGCCGCGTTGCCTGTTGAGAAAGTCAACCGGAATAATCTATACAAAGACCGGCTCCGTACGTGGGAATTGGAACAGCGCATCCTGCAACAAAAAACGACATTAGAGAATTTTCAGCAGGAAATCGAACAGTTATTCCAAAAGCAGACCCTTTCATGGGAACTTGCCAAAGAGAATTATCGGACATTGGAACAATATAAAAAGCAAAAAAGAGATCTCTCCAAATGGATAGGTAAGACCCTCATAGAAGCAGGTGCGTTCCTTAACCCGAAACGTATTCTTTCGGCTACGGCACAAACAGATGCTGCCTCTGTTCACTCACGACCTTGTTTCCTCTGCCAGAAAAACCGTCCGCAAGAACAAGAATTCCTCAGCTATAAGAATTATCAGATACTGGTCAACCCCTACCCCGTATTTGAACACCACTTCACCATCGCGGACAAAGAGCACCGCCCACAATCCATAGCAGGATATTTTGATGACATGATAGAATTCACCGATATCATGAGAGAATACTTCCTCATGTATAACGGGCCGGAATGCGGTGCTTCCGCTCCCGATCATGCCCATTTTCAAGCCTGTACAAAAGAAGAATATATGGCTGGAATTTCTTACGATCTCTCCAACGATTGTACGGATTTAATAGACGACGATCAGTTACAAATAAATTATGTATGCGCACCGGCCAGCTTAATCAATGTTCAAGCGGATAGTAAGGAAACAATGGTAAAGATCTTCTATTTGATATACGACATTCTATCCGCTGATAGTAACGGCAAGGAACCCATGATGAATATTCTTGCCTGGTATGGCTTGGAACGCACCAAAGATTTTTTTGGAGATAACTACGAAGACGAACTTGAAGCCGCAACCAGATACCCTTACAAATGCTGCATCTTCTTACGCAGCAAACACCGTCCTGACTGCTATTTCGCAAAAGGAGACGAACAAATTCTCATCAGTCCTGCTATTGCTGAAATGAACGGCATATTCCCTATAGTACGTGAAGAGGATATGGAGAAACTGACTCCTGAAAAGGTATATGACATCTATCAGGAAGTATCGATATCTAAAGAAAAACTACAAGAAATAGCAGAACGCATTAAAGCCGCCTTATGACAGAGCCTCAAATAGCAGTTGGTATTCTTTCCGGGAAAGAGATTCAATTCTCTTTCCCGGATGAATTCATTTCTTCTGATGGAATAGCAATCTCCGGAATACAGCAAGCCGTTTATCGAAAAGGGAAAATCTATTGGCAGGAAAAAGAATATGATGAATTGTCCTTCACTCCCCAACAAACTACGTCTTCTTTTTTTGAATTGCAGGACGTAACCATCGGTATCAATTTCCATTGGGAACGTAAAGAAGTTCAGAGATTCAAAGGTGAATTGAAGATTATCGTTGAAGACGACAAGCTGACCGCCATCAATATAATTTCCATCGAAGATTATCTCACCAGCGTGATTTCATCAGAAATGAGCGTAACGGCTTCTTTGGAACTCCTGAAAGCACATGCGGTTATTTCCCGAAGCTGGCTGTTGAATAAATTGAGAGTTGAGAATGGAGAATTGGGAGTTACTGTGCAGCCGGATAACGCAGCCCACTCTCAACTTATCAAATGGTATGACCATGAAGCCCACAAGAACTTTGATGTATGTGCCGACGACCATTGCCAGCGTTATCAAGGAATCACACGTGCCTCAACGTCACGGGCTATTGAGGCTGTTTCCGCTACACGGGGTGAAACACTTATGTACGAAGGAAAGATTTGTGACGCCCGCTTCTCCAAATGTTGCGGCGGCGCTTTTGAAGAATTCCAGAACTGCTGGGAGAATGTAAGGCATCCCTATCTTATCGGACAACGGGACAGCCAAACTACAAACAAACTTCCTGACCTGACCATAGAAGCCGAAGCCGACAAATGGATACGCACTTCGCCCGTCGCATTCTGCAACACACAGGACAAGAAGATTCTCAGTCAGGTTTTAAATAACTACGACCAGGAGACTGCGGACTTCTATCGTTGGAAGGTAAGCTATTCCCAAGAAGAACTGTCCGAACTGATTCACAAACGCTCGGGCATTGATTTCGGGAAGATTATAGATTTAATTCCCGTAGAAAGAGGAACGTCCGGTCGTCTCGTCCGACTGAAGATAGTAGGCACGCTACGCACACTCACCATCGGAAAAGAACTGGAAATACGCCGTACGTTATCGACCTCTCATCTCTACAGTTCAGCCTTCGTTGTGGATAAGGAATACAAAGAAGAAGATAGAAAATACAAAGAAAAAGAGCAAGAAATCCCTTCCCGCTTTATCCTCACCGGTGCCGGATGGGGACATGGAGTAGGGCTTTGCCAGATTGGTGCTGCCGTAATGGGAGAACAAGGTTATAAATACGAAGAGATACTATCTCACTACTACCCCGGTAGTATGATTGAGAGACAATATAAATAAAATCAGACTGATACCATGACAACGCCAACCATAAACAAAAATCCCTGGAGCTGGATTCCAACCCTCTACTTTGCAGAAGGGCTGCCCTATGTAGCGGTAATGACTATTGCCGTCATCATGTACAAGCGCCTGGGATTATCCAATACGGAAATAGCCTTATATACTTCCTGGCTTTATCTCCCCTGGACTATCAAGCCTTTGTGGAGTCCTTTCGTCGATTTGGTTAAAACGAAGCGTGCCTGGGTTATCGCCATGCAAGGACTCATTGCTGCCGGATTTGCAGGAATAGCCTTTTTTATTCCTACGCCCCACTATGTGCAATTCACCCTTGCCTTTTTCTGGCTGTTGGCGTTCAGTTCGGCTACGCATGACATAGCAGCGGACGGTTTCTATATGCTCGGGCTCAACAACAAAGAGCAATCTTTCTTTGTAGGTATCCGAAATACATTCTACCGGCTCGCCAATATTTTCGGTCAAGGTATTCTTGTGATGCTGGCAGGATGGTTGGAGACATCGCAAAACAACATTCCTTTGGCATGGAGCATCACATTTTACTTTATGGCAGGATTATTTCTTGCGCTTACCCTATACCATCGCTTTATTCTGCCCCGCCCCAGTTCTGATGTCAAACGCCCCGGACTGACACCGGGAAAGTTATTGGAAGATTTTCTCCTGACTTTCGTCACTTTCTTCAAAAAAAAGCATTTGGGACTTATGTTCTTCTTCCTGCTCACCTACCGTTTGGGAGAGTCGCAATTAACCAAAATAGCCTCTCCTTTCCTGCTCGATACTACGGATAAAGGCGGACTGGGATTATCTACGGCAACAGTCGGCATGATTTACGGCACGATAGGTGTCATAGCCCTGCTAGTCGGTGGAATTATCAGCGGCTTCCTTGTTTCACGAGACGGATTCAGGAAATGGATACTCCCCATGGCACTAGCCATCAACCTGCCGGATATTTTATACGTATGGATGGCTGCCACCACTCCGGATAATCCCCTGTTTATAGCCATCTGTGTAGCTATCGAGCAACTGGGCTACGGCTTCGGCTTCACAGCTTATATGCTTTATCTGATTTATATTGCGGAAGGCGAGCACAAGACTGCCCATTATGCTATCGGAACGGGATTTATGGCACTGGGCATGATGATTCCGGGAATGCCCGCAGGCTGGATACAGGAACACACCAGTTACACCAGCTTCTTTATCTGGGTATGTATTTGTACCATACCCGGCATTATCGCTTCATTAATGATTCGCAACCGGTTGGATGATTCTTTTGGAAAGAAACAATAAACAATTTACTTAATAACTTAACACATTAACAAGTAACAGTCATGAATGTAACAAGTAACAAACGCCTGTTGGCACTCGATGTAATGCGGGGCATTACCATCGCAGGAATGATTCTGGTAAATAATCCGGGGTCTTGGGGATACGTATATTCTCCTCTTAAACATGCTCAATGGAACGGTCTTACCCCCACAGACCTGGTTTTCCCTTTCTTCATGTTTATCATGGGAATCTCTACCTACATCTCACTCAGAAAGTATAACTTCACGTTCAGTACCCCCGCTGCCCTGAAGATTATCAAAAGAACCATCGTCATCTTCCTTATCGGCATTGCCATCAACTGGTTTGCCTTGCTTTGCTACCATCACGACCCGCTCCCCTTTGCCCAAATCCGGGTTTTGGGAGTGATGCAGCGACTTGCCCTTTGCTACGGAGCGTCCGCATTAATCGCTTTGCTTATCAAACACAAGTATATACCTTATCTGATTTTTGTATTATTAGCAGGCTACTTTATCATCCTCATCACCGGCAACGGATTCGCCTACAATGAAACAAACATTCTTTCCATTGTAGACCGCAGCATCCTTGGAGACGCACACATGTATCAGGACAACCACATCGACCCAGAAGGGCTTCTCAGCACTATTCCTTCCATCGCACACGTACTGATAGGTTTCTGCGTCGGCAAACTATTGATGGAAGTAAAAGATATCCGCGAAAAACTAGAGCGGCTCTTCCTTATCGGAACTATCCTCACTTTCGCAGGTTTCCTGCTCAGCTACGGCTGCCCGTTCAACAAAAAGATATGGTCACCGACTTTTGTCCTGGTCACTTGCGGACTAGGTTCCAGTCTGCTGGCTTTGCTTGTTTGGATAATCGACATAAAAGGATACAAGAAATGGAGCCGTTTTTTCGAGTCTTTCGGAGTGAATCCACTCTTTATCTATGTACTGGCAGATGTTCTCGCCATCCTGCTAGGCGTCATAACCGTCACTTGCCAGGGAGAAAGCACTTCCTTGCAGCAGGCCTTTTATACCAATGTCCTACAACCCGTTTTCGGGAATGAAGGGGGCTCCCTTGCTTATGCCATACTATTCGTCCTGCTCAACTGGGCAATAGGATATATATTATATAAAAAGAAAATATACATCAAGATATGATACTGATTGCAGATAGCGGTTCTACCAAGACCGACTGGTGTGTCGTACTCAACGACACACCTATCAAACGAATCGGAACGAAAGGGCTCAACCCTTTCTTCCAATCGGAAGAAGAAGTTCAACAGGAACTGGCCCATTCACTCCTGCCGCAACTACCGGAAGGAACGATTAACTCCGTCTATTTCTACGGTGCAGGCTGTACACCCGAAAAAGCCCCCGTCATCCGGCGGGCGATTGCCGACAGTTTACCCATTGTCGGCAACATCAAAGCCTATTCGGATATGTTGGCTGCTGCCCGCGGGCTATGCGGACACGAGGCAGGTATTGTCTGTATCCTCGGAACAGGTTCCAACTCCTGCTTTTACAATGGAAAAGAAATTGTCAACAACGTCTCACCACTGGGATTTATCTTAGGCGACGAAGGAAGCGGCGCAGTGCTGGGAAAATTGTTAGTAGGTGATATCCTGAAAAACCAACTCTCCCCTGCCGTAAAGGAAGCATTCCTCAAACAATTCGACCTGACAGCTCCCGAAATCATCGACCGGGTCTACCGTCAACCTTTCCCGAACCGTTTTTTGGCAAGCCTTTCTCCTTTCATCGCGCAGCATTTGGAAGAGCCTGGCATCCGCCGGTTAGTCCTCAACAGTTTCATCGCTTTCCTACGAAGAAATGTGATGCAATATGACTATGCACAGTATCCGGCACATTTCATCGGTTCGGTAGCTTATTGTTACAGGGAGATATTGCAGGAAGCCGCACAGGAAACGGGCGTCAGCATCGGTAAGATTCTCCAAAGCCCGATGGAAGGGTTAATCCGGTATCACACTGTTCCGTGCGACCAATTATAGTTTATTCTTAGTAACTTATAATCAGATATTTGTAATCATCCCAATGCAGATAACCGAACAATCATCCCTCTACGACGATTTAGAAAAGAAGCCTGTACGAGAAATATTAGAAGACATCAACCGTGAAGATCAGAAAGTGGCACTGGCCGTACAGAAAGCCATTCCACAAATCGAGCAACTTGTCAACCTGATTGTCCCCCGTATGAAACAGGGCGGACGCATCTTCTATATGGGTGCAGGCACAAGCGGTCGCCTGGGCGTACTGGATGCTTCGGAGATACCGCCGACATTCGGCATGCCGCCTACGTGGATTATCGGACTGATAGCAGGTGGAGATACTGCCCTGCGCAATCCGGTGGAAGGCGCCGAAGACGATATGAACCGGGGATGGGAAGAACTTACCGGGTATCATATCAACGATAAGGATACCGTTATCGGCATAGCGGCTTCCGGCACTACGCCTTATGTAATCGGTGCTCTACGGGAAGCCCGCAAGCATGGCATCCTGACTGGTTGTATCACCAGTAATCCCGATTCTCCGATGGCGGCAGAAGCCGATGTAGCCATCGAAATGATTGTCGGGCCGGAATATGTGACGGGAAGTTCGCGCATGAAATCCGGCACCGGACAGAAAATGATTCTGAATATGATCAGTACTTCGGTGATGATTCAACTCGGACGGGTGAAAGGAAATAAGATGGTGAATATGCAGTTGAGCAATCAGAAGTTAGTGGAAAGAGGAACACGGATGATTATGGAAGAACTGGGTCTGGACTACGAACATGCGCAAAAGCTGTTATTGCTGCATGGCTCGGTAAAGAAGGCTATTGACGCATATCAGCATTCATAATGCCGCCCCTGGTATACAAGACAAAAAGAGTTTGATACAAAATCAAAAAGATTTCTTCTGTAAACGAAACAGTTTGCAGCCTTCTTATTTATCTTACGAAAGAAAAACTTCGGGAAAAAGTTTACCGGTATCAACCGTATAAACAATTGTAACATATGAAAAGCCCGTTCTTATAAACATCAGATACCTTTGCGTCATAACATTGAACAGGCAAAGACTCTGTTGCAGTGAAAAGTAAGATAAATAATTAACAACTTATCAAGTTATTGAAACCATGAAAAAATTATTTTTAGTCCTGTATCTCTCCTTTGTGAGTATAGCGGCATTTGCCGCTGAACAGTTCGTAGTATTCACACCGGCAGGAAATCATTTCCCGTTAATCTCCAATGGGGTTCCTTGTCCGATATATGTAGACCCTTCCGAAGACAAAGGGGTAATGACAGCTGCCGGCAATCTCCGGCAAGACATACTGCAAGTATGCGGAACGAAACCCGAGCTTCTGACAAGTGCAAGTTCCGGCCGATGTATCATCGCAGGTACTATCAACACTCCTTTTATTAAGAAACTGATGGCTACCGGCAAAATCAACCCGAAGGAACTGAGTGGAAAAAACGAAAAATACATCCTGCAAGTCATCTCCAATCCATGCAAGGGAGTGGAAGAAGCAGTGGTTATCATCGGCAGTGACCGACGCGGTACTATCTACGGTATCTATGAACTCTCCGAACAAATGGGAGTATCCCCCTGGTATTGGTGGGCAGATGTTCCTGTCAAGAAACAACAGAATGTGTATATCAAACCGGGGCAGTATTCGGACGGAGAACCGGCCGTAACCTATCGGGGTATCTTCCTGAACGATGAAGCGCCATGCCTCACCAGATGGGTGAAACATACTTACGGCACCAATTATGGCGACCACCGCTTCTATGCACAAGTCTGCGAACTGATACTACGCCTGAAAGGCAATTACCTCTGGCCTGCCATGTGGAGTTGGGCTTTCTATCAGGACGACCCGCTGAACAGCAAGACTGCAAGTGAGATGGGAGTTATTATCGGTACGTCCCACCACGAACCGATGGCACGCAACCATCAGGAATGGTCACGTAAACGCAAAGAATATGGCGCATGGGACTACTCCACCAATAAAAAGGTTATCGACCAGTTCTTCCGTGAAGGTATCGAACGCATGCAGGGAACGGAAGACATTGTGACTATCGGCATGCGCGGAGACGGTGACGCAGCCATGAGTAAAAGCACCAATGTGAAACTTCTGGAAAATGTAGTCAAAAACCAACGGAAGATTATTGAAGAAGTCACCAAACGTCCTGCCAAAGAGACTCCCCAACTATGGGCATTATACAAGGAAGTGCTGGATTATTATGACAAGGGAATGCGCGTACCCGATGACGTAATCATGTTGCTATGTGATGACAACTGGGGGAACGTATGCCGCCTGCCAAACGCCAAGGAACGCAAACATCCGGGTGGTTGGGGTATGTATTACCATGTAGATTATGTAGGTGCTCCAAGAAATTCCAAATGGCTGAATGTCACTCCTATACAAAATATGTGGGAACAGCTTCAACTTACCTATGACTACGGTGTAGAGAAGTTATGGATACTGAACGTAGGCGACCTCAAACCAATGGAATATCCCATTACTCTTTTTATGGATATGGCGTGGAATCCCAAGCAGTTCAACGTTTCCAATTTATTGGATCATCCCCGCCGTTTCTGCGCACAACAGTTTGGCGAAGACCAGGCAGACGAAGCAGCACGTATCTTAAACCTGTATAGCAAATACAACGGACGCGTAACGGGAGAAATGCTCGACCGTAAAACTTATAATCTGGAAACAGGTGAATGGAAACAAGTATCCGACGAGTACTTGAAGCTGGAAGCGGAAGCCTTGAGACAATACCTCTCACTGAAACCGGAATATAAGGATGCCTACAAGCAGTTGATTCTCTTCCCCGTTCAGGCAATGGCAAATTTGTATGAAATGTATTACGCACAGGCCATGAACCATAAACTGTATAAAGAAAACAATCCGCAAGCTAACGAATGGGCGGACAAAGTGGAGCAGGCTTTTGCACGGGACAAAGCGTTGAGTGATGATTACAACAACGTCATGTCCGGCGGCAAATGGAAGAACATGATGATTCAGAAACATATCGGCTATACATCATGGAACGACAATTTCCCTGCTGATACGTTGCCGGAGATTTTCCGTATCAAAAACCCGGAAAAAGCTGTCGGCGGATTTGTATTTACAGGACAGAACGGATATGTAGCCATTGAAGCCGAACATTATTACACCGCCCAACCGGCATCCGGCACGGAATGGACTGTGATTCCTTATATGGGACGCACTCTGAGCGGCATGGCACTGATGCCCTACACACAGCCAACCGACGGTGCTTCCATCTCCTACAAAATAAAACTGCCGAAAGAAATCAAAAAGGCAACTGTCCATGTAATAGTTAAATCGACCCTTGCATTCCATGACCGTAAAGGACACGAATATAGTATCGGATTCGAAGGTGCCAAAGAGCAGACTATCAACTTCAATCACAACTTGAACGAGCTTCCCGAAAATGTGTATAGCATATATTATCCGACAGTAGCACGACGCGTTGTCGAGAAAAAAGCCAAACTGAATGTACCGGATACATCAGACGGAATACAGACACTAACCTTCAAACCACTTGACCCGGGTATCGTACTCGAAAAGCTGGTTGTAGACTACGGCGGATACAAGAAATCCTACCTGTTTATGAACGAATCGAAGAATAAGAGAGAAAGTAAATAAGAAAAATTATACACAAAAATTAACCCCCGCTACAGAATTACTTCCGTAGCGAGGGTTATTTCTTTAAAGGAATCCTTCCAACAATCTTCTTATCAGCTTTTTATTTCAAGAACTAAACACTTTAATCAATCTCATCTGTTAATACAAACCTGACAATCTTAGTTACGCCAACCTTTGATTTAGCCATGTAAATGGCCTTCACCTTATGCATATTATTAAATTCGCAAACAGCTTTTGTTTTTCCGGCATCTATTTCCCCTATGCGGGTACTCTTTTCAGCACCATCATAAAGGACATGAACTTCTACACGAGAATCTGTCGGTTCTATCTCCAATACAATATAGTTATAAGCAGAAAGATCCATATTCTTAGTATTCTTCCAACCGTACTGCCCGTAGGCATGATTATAAGTAATCGTACACGTTTCGCTATCCCCTTTGGAGAAGTAACCGTACGTCCGGGGGAAAAGTTGGACGGGCTCTTCTTTTGCGTTCGCCGCTATTGCGGCGAACAGACAAAACACAAATATGATTTTCTTCATTGATACTCTCATGTGATTCTTTTTTATTCAAATTCAATAGGTGCAAGAGGGACAAGGCGCATATTGGCAAGTCCCATTTCAAAGTCAGTGATAGGAACACAGTTCCATTGAGGATCTGCGGTCTGACCACTTCTATACATGCAATTACCATTAACGAAAGTAAACAAAGAGGTAGCTATCTTAGCCACGTCCTTAGCTGTCATTCCATATTTACCTAACCAAACTCCCAAAGTCATAGTTTCCGCCTCACCGGTAGCCAATACAAGATCTGTAAACTTATAGGTAAGAGTGTGCCATTCGCCACCAAAATCAAACGAATTCCCCACAGTCCATGGAGCCACATTCAAAACACGAGAGCCATTCACACTGCCTGCATCTTTATCTATACGCCATGCCAACATTCCACTTATCCAAGGTGCAGGCATATACACATCTAACTGCATAGCGATGTCTTTAATCAAAGTCTCTGTTGTCAGGTTCGTATTCGTTGCCAATACTTTCTCTATCTGCGCTCTTGTACAGAACCTTAAATAAGCTCCATGATTATTGGTACTCACCGGAATAGAGCTATTCTTAAAGTAAATAAAGTAATCGGGATTCACTGGGTTAGTATCGTTTATGGGCCGATTCTCCGGGTTATATAGTGCAGATTTATTCTGTGTCAGACTTCCTGAAGAAACTCCCAACTTCAACTCTTCATCCGTAAACTCCTGCAGGAACACTCCTTGTTTATAGAACATGACTATTCCTTTTACTTCAACATTCGCACCTTCACTCTCTATACGGATATATCCGGCTTTATCTCCCACACCTTCAGGCACAAGTACCTCCATGGAAGTAGCATCCGATGACACGCTCTGAATCGTACCTTCCTTTTCACCTGTCGAAGAAGGGAAGAAGATTTTCGCCCTATCATACAGATTGACACCTGTAAGCCGGATTACATTACCGGGTTTAGGCATTGTATATGAAATCTCCGTCACACTGGGGACAAACCCCAAAAGAGTAAATTCACGGCTGACACCATTTTCGTCATACGCATTTACAACAGTCAGCTCTCCGCCACCGACAGTAAAATCTTCCGTATCTACCGGAACCGTGAAAGTGATACGGTTACTTTCTACCGTTGTCGGCACTATTTCCTGATTGTTGAAAGCCAGTCTTTGGAAAGTTGCAAAGTATTTTCCTTCGATGACAACTACCGAATTACGCCCTGCTTCCGTAATTACATTGCCGTTTGCATCTGTAATACCAGTGATTTCAACCTGTTTGCCTATAACGATACAATCCAGCGTCCGGTCATCATAGGCAGTCACAAGCCGCATCTTATTCCGGTTGTCCGAATTCCCGACAGCACTTCCGAAAGGCAGAGTTTCCGGAATAGTTACAATTAAGAAAGCGTCGCTCTTTTCTTCGGCAGGAATGCCTGTCAAGTCAACGGAAGCACCATTGATATACAATTCATTGGCTGTTTTCAACCCGATACCCTCAATACGTACCTTACCGCCTATCGGCAGCTCTTGCACTGCCGTCCACGTTCTTCCGCCATTTTCCGACAAAGAGAAGCCGGTTACTGTGACTGCCCTGCCGAAGAACTGGAAATCTTCGGCCGTACAAGTAGCGGCACCCGCCTTATTTACCACCCGTATCAAATTCAGGTTCACTTCCTTAATCTCCCCTTCATCTACCGGAATGTCCGGTATCACAAGTTCTATGGCATTCTCTTCCGCCTGAAAACCGGAGATAAGACCACCGTTGATGTAGACGGCAATCGTCTGCGCCATGTTGGTACCCTCAATGCGGAGAGGAGTACCAATGCGGATTTTACTTTCTGCTTCAGGAATTTTCCATTCCCCGGAGTTTTCATCCCAAACACTGACTTTCAGGATAGCAGGCGGCAACAATTGCGCTGCCGTTTCATTGTCATCACTGCAAGAGAACAATCCCATAATAAAGGTCATTATCAGACAGGTGATTGTTCCTGATTGTATAATCGATTTAAATGTTTTCATATCTAATCTGTTTCATGTTTACACTTTATTCTTCCGGAGTCACATAAGGTACCAGACGCAAGTTGGTCACGAACATCCGGAAATCGGCAGCCTCTTTCATCGTAAGTCCGGTCGACAAGATGTCAAAGTTAAGTATGGTAAACAGTGAATGTATACCACTGTCCGCACTCCAGGCATCCGCCGCCTCTCCTAACGTAACGAACTTCGTATGTATCGGGAAAGTAAGCGTTTTCCAATGCCCGTTGAATTTATACGGCTTGTTATTAGTCCACGAAGCCACATTCCATGCGCTTTCGCCATTGCCTCTTCCGCCGTTTTTGTTCATACGCCACCCTACGATACCAGTACTCCAGTCGTGATTCATATAAATGTCGGCCTGCAAAGCAACTTTACGGGCATCCGTCTCTCTGGCAAACTCCCCATTGCTCTGACCAATCAGATATTCCAGTTGTTTTCCCGTATTGAAACGGAAATATCCAAAAGGCGAATTGTTGTCCGCAACTACCGGAAATGTTGCCGGAGCACCGGCAGGAATACTAAAGACATACGCTTTGGCTCCGGCAGGAACTTCGGAAGCCTCCGGCGCGTCTGCCGGATAATAAGCACAATTCATTGGCGCACCGGAACTTACTCCGTAATTCAAGGCGGAAGTTCCGTCATAATCATGGACAAACATTGCCTTGTCATGGAACATATAATTCGGTGTGTAATAATTATCCCCTATTTCCGCCATTTCTATGCGGAGAGAACCGCTCCGTTCACCTACTCCTTCGGGCACCCTGACAGTTACCTGCGTACCGTCACCGGATATGACCAAATCCTCATTGCCTTCAATATAAGGCACCTGCACTTCATTTCCGTCATTACCCGGGAAGTAAACGGCAGAAGTACTATTGAGGTACTTACCCATAATAGTGATGAAATCTCCCGCCTCGGGTAATGTATAAGACACATCCGTCACACTTGGCATCTTGTTGACATCCTTAAAGATGAAATTACGATAAACTCCTTCCCCATGAGAAGTCAAAATCCTGATTGTGTTCCTCACCGACTCATCCTCTATCTCATGAGCCATCGGAACACCGGAAGGAACCTTGAACGTCAGGTGAGAATCACTCATATAAGTGGAATTGTATTCCGTCACCTGCAAACCGTTACAATAAATAGCCCGCAAACCACTGAACCCGCTACCGTCCAGACGAATCCATGTCCCTGTATATACGGAAGTTATCTGTCTGGCATCTTCACCGAGCATATTGCTCCACACGCTGTATATCCGGACATCATCGTCATCATCAGAGCAAGAGAACATACCTGACAAGGAGAACAGCAGCAGAGCGCTCCAACACAAATTCTTTATTATTTTATCTGTCATTTTCATAGCAGTAATCTTATTTGTTAAAATCATAAGCAACAGGCGCGGTATTCAATAACGGGTCACGTGTACTTTCCACTTCCGGGTAAGAGAATGCCCAGACATTATCATCGGATGTCTTTGAGTGTACATAATCCCCTTCCGCCAACGGAGCATGGGTTGCCCTCACCGCCAATTTGGAAGCGTCGCTCTGACGGGGACTGTCCGAACTGAACGCTGCCTGTTCCGTTGTCTTATTCACCGTATAGTAATAAGCATACCATCTGTTACTGTCCCATTCGTCGCTACGCACCAGTTCTCCTTCAGCACCTTCAGCCATGATAACCAGTTCATTGTTAATAAACTCTGTCACCCACTTCATATCATAGAAGGAGCGTCTCACCAAAGTAGGCCACCAAAGCCCCTCCATGAAAAATTCCATACGATATTCTTTCATCAAGTCATTGCGTGTAAGGAAATTGGTATCGTAATACCGGAAGTCCGGGTCATTCTCAATTTCCAATTTGTAGGCACGCTTCCGGACATCATCGTAATATTGCAAGGCATTCCGGTCGGTCAGTTCATCCTTTGTCCCCATACATGCCTCAACGTACAGTAGATAAACTTCCGAAAGGCGCAACATCGGTGTGCAGAAACCGGAATTTCCAGAAATAGCTATATTGTTAGTGTCTTCCGCACTGCCTACCACTTGTTTCTTGAACGCCACCTTTTTATTGGTTTCCAATCCGGCCGCTTTCTGCCCGCCTTTGTATCCGGCAGACCATCCGCCCTCGGCAGTATGCGTGCCTATATAGTCGTAGTATTCTCCAGGACAAAGCACATTGGCACGCAACCGGGAACGTCCGCCCGAATTGACCAGCATACGCAGGCAATCATAAGAAATATAAGAAGAATTGTAGGCACTCAATCCATTCAACAATTCCGAATAAGAACAAAGGCCGCTTCCGTTACTATTCCCCATTCCGTAAGAATCGACACCCTGCAAAGGCTGCAATGCAAACAGCACCTCCTTGCAGTTGTTGTTCTGTACCCGGAAAATCTCTTCGTAATCTTCCATCAGCCCGTATCTGCCCTGGCCGGTTATCACTTCTCCGGCAGCCGTTTTAGCCAGTCCGTAAAGTATTTCCGCAAGGTCGTGGGCATCACTCGCTTCATAATAGTCGAGAGTGGATTGCGTACAATGTCCGCCACGGGCGTACGCCGCCAATGTGACATAATAGCGCGCCAGCAAGCCCAATGCCGAATATCTTGTCACTCTCCCGTCCGCATCCGAAAGCGGCAGATATTCCGCTGCGTACTCCAAATCACGGATACCATAACGGATGACATCTTCAAAACGTGTCGGTGCCAGATTGAAAGCGTTTGTATGCTCCACCGGATTCTCCATGACAGGTACATCATGCCAGTAAGAAGCCAGATAATAGTAAGCCGCCGCACGCATAAACCGCGCTTCGCCCTCACAGCTATCGGCCAGTCTTTCTTCAAAATGCATCCGTCCCTGAGGAGCGTAATCGTTTATGATATAATCCGCTTGTGTGACCACAATATAAAGCGAGTTCCACGCATCTGCCAGACCGGGGGTATTCGGTTTGTCGGTAAAAAGACAGTAAGGAGCATAGCCTGTCTCGTTGTTGTTATCACCATAAATATTGTTTCCGCGTGCATCTCCCATCGCAAACAGGCGTGTACTGTGAAAGCCGAACCAAGGCTTCATATACAGATAAGCCGTAGCCAGACGCAGTTCGTCATAGGTAGTAAAGGATTTGTCCATTTCTTTCTGGTTGGTGGCACTCACCTGCAGGAAGTCATTGCAGGAAGTAAAGCTTGCCATCGCAACCATTCCAAAAACCATTGATAATATGATATTCTTTTTCATGGAAGTTTTTTTATTTAAAAGGTTAAGTCAATGCCAAACGTATAAATCCGGGGAGAAGGGCAACGTCCCGTATCCACTCCGTACATCAACATACTCTGGCCGGAATAGGAATACTGTGCCTGTGTGGAACCTATTTCCGGGTCATAGCCGTCATATCCCGTGAATGTATATACATTTTTGATATTCGCATAAATCCGTGCATTCTCTATCTTCAACTTCTTCAGCCATTGCTTGGGCAGTGTGTAGCCCAAAGCGATGTTCTGTATGCGAAGGAAAGAAGCATCTTCCACGTAAAGGCTGCTGATACGGTCGTTGTCATTGGCATCATTGACAGACATGCGGCACAAGCCGTTAGAACCGGGCAGAATATACATGTTCCATACATTAGTGTTCTCCGGATTACCATCCAGATACCCCAGACGCGCATGATTGGCAACCGACCGGTGCACATTGCCGCTCGAATTAGGGTTCGTGATACGGCGGGACAAATAGTTCATCGCCTTGTTTCCATACGAACCGTACAGGAAAACGGTCAAATCGAAGTTCTTGTATTTGAAAGTATTGTTGATACCATAGGTAAACTTAGGCAACGGGCTTCCCAGATAGGTCTGGTCTTTCTCGTCGATTACTCCGTCATTGTTCAAATCTTCGTAAATATAGTCGCCGATATATACCTGCTTGACAAGGCTGCCTTTGTCCGTGCCCGAATTAACGACACAATCGCCCACCCGAAGCACCGGAGTGGCAATCTTCACCGTACTGGTTCCATCCCCGTTATCTATCAAATAATCGGAAGCACTGTTGATACGCCCGATTGCCTTGTAACCATAAAACTGGCTGACCGGATGGCCGACTGCCGTACGGGTGATTACTTCGGTCTGGCCGCTATTCTGATAGGTCTTGTCAATAAACGCGTTTTGCGTATTCATGCTTGCCACCTTGTTGCGGTTCAAGCTGAACGTCACGTTCGTACGCCACTGGAAATCCCTGTTGGAAATGTTCACGGTATTCAATGTAAATTCAAAACCTTTATTTTCCATAGAACCGATGTTCGCCCATTGGGCAGCGGCAGCCCCATTGCCGGTAGTTCCCATATATCCCGGATAATCTTGTTGCAACAAGAGGTTTCTTGTTTTTTTGATATATGCGTCCAAAATAAGCTCCACGCGGTTATTAAAGAAGTTCAGGTCAATACCGGCATTCCAGGAACGGGTACTTTCCCATGTCAAATCGGGATTGGCGATATTGGCAGTCTGCAAACTCGTCCCCCAGATAGATTGTACGTATGTGCCCATCCGTTGATAAGCAAAGGAGCTGACATTGGAATTTCCGACCTCACCATAGCTCAAACGTAACTTGAAATTGTTGACCACATCTCTCAGCGGACGCCAGAATGACTCTTCGGAAAGACGCCATGCCACAGCTACCGACGGAAATGTCCCCCACTGGTTTCCTTTGGCAAAACGGGAAGTTCCGTCACGCCGTACCGTAGCCGTCAACTGATAACGGTTGTTATAACTATAAAACAAACGGCTGAAGTAAGAAAGGTAAGTTGTTTTGCTTGCCCTTCCGCTATTGGTCGAATAAGCGGCGTCACCGGCATCCAAGTCTGTCAGCACATTATCTCCATGGGTGCGTTTTCCCTGAAGATAATCTGAATTTCTGGAAGTCATCTCATGTCCTAGCATCAGACTTGTCTTGTGCTTGCGCTTGAATGTCTTTTCCATCGTCACTACATTCTTCCAGCCCCAGTAGAGACTGTAGTTTTTGGAGTGTTCATTCGTAGGATAGGGGTTCTTTGCCCATCCCAGTTCATATTCGGGAAGGAAATATTGATAATTGTCGATATTGCCGTCTGCCGTAAAGTCAGTCCGGTAGGTCAACCATTTCCAAGGATTGATTTTCATGAAAAGATTGGCACGTGCACCACCTTTTTCATTATTCCGCTGGGTTAATGCAGCCAATGCCACCGGATTGTTATAATTGCTCAAGTTCGCCTGGTCGTCCTCTTCCGGCCCGGTAAAATTACCGCTTGCATCACGCACCGGAACGTCAGGAGCCTGATAAAGCGCATTGGGAATGATAGACCAGTTGGCCATACCTGTACTTTGCTTGGTATAGGACACATTCACCGTACCTCCGAAACGAACTTTGGAAGTAGCTTGTATCTCTGTTCCCATACGGAAGGTATAACGTTCAAAATCCGAACCGATACAAATACCATCCTGGCTCAGATATCCGCCGGACAAGTTATAACTGACCGTTTTTGTCCCACCGCGAACCGACAGGTTATAGTTCTGCAACAGAGCATTACGGAATATCTCATCCTGCCAGTTAGTACCGTCACCTAAAGTTTCGGGATGGCTGAAAGCATCTTTCACTCTGCTGGCATTTATAAGAGCGTACAATTCATTATAGTGACGGGCATACTCACGCAAATTCATCATGTCGATTTTCTTCGGTACTTCCTGATTTCCCATAGAAATCTGGAAATTAATCCGCGGCTTACCGGTCACTCCCGATTTCATAGTAATCAATATTACTCCGTTAGCCGCCTGTGCACCGTAAATGGCCGTGGCCGAAGCATCTTTCAGAATCTCGATACTTTCAATATCAGCCGGATTGATGCCCGCTATGGCGTTACTCGTATTGGAACCTGTCTCACCGGAAATGATTACTCCATCCACTACATAGATAGGCTCATTGGTACTGTTTAGTGAATTTACGCCGCGAATCTGGATAGAAGTACCTCCACCGGGAACACCGGAGTTCTGCGTCATTTGCAGTCCTGCCGCACGTCCCTGCAATGCCTGGTCAATGGTCGAAGCCATTGATTCCTCAATAGACTTGGCACTGACGGACACTACCGAGCCGGTCAAGTCCGAACGTTTCATCGAGCCATATCCAATTGCCACGACTTCGTCCAGCATGTTCTCATCATTCTCCATGGTGACGTCCATCCTGCCGCCTTTCGCAACTTTCCGCTGGACAGTTTTCATCCCGATATATGAAAATACAAGCGTGGAACCTGATGCCATATTCAACGTATAGCTACCGTTCACATCAGTCGTAGTACCTTTACTGGTACCTCTCACCTGAATACTAACCCCAATCAAAGGTTCCCCGCCCTCATCAACCACTTTACCGGTAACTGTAATATCTCCCTCGGAGACAGAATGCGGAAGAGGAGAAAATGCACCTCCGGCCGCACAAGCAGGAGTGACTGCAAAAATCATGAAAACCGGAAATAATCCGGCCAGCAGCACACATCTTAAGAAATAATTGTTCTTCATATATATTACATTTATAAAATATTGCTTCATAATCTCGTATCAAATCATCCGGCTAACCGTCCGATACAAAAGTATAAATTCGTATCCAATGACACTATTTGAGATGTAACATCCATTTGTACATACGTTTATCAGCCTTTTAAATACGTTTCAATTTGTTTTTAATTTGAAATAAACTGTAGTGACGCTCATTGCCGGCAGCACAAATCCAACAAACGGGTCGGTATCTTTCAGTTCCTGATACCAACTGTTTTTTCGTGTATCCGTCCGTATTACTTTCCTTACGGAAGAAACTTCTTTGCTCCCGATACTCTCCAATCTGACTGTTTTTTCCTTTTGTTCCGAGTAATTTATCAAGATAACAGCTATCTGGCGCTCATCAGGGTCTTGAAAAGCGACCACTTCCGTCTCCTGAAGTTCAAACTCTGTCCCAATCCGCCGCCAACCGGGTTTTACATACTTTGTGAAGTGCTTAAGTCCATAAAACTCGCTTCTTACTACATAGCCTTTCTCCGTAGTCCAACGCGAACTGCTCCAAGGCCACTCGACAGCAATGCAACCGTCACCTCCCTCTTTCAGCTCAGTAGCATCTGCATATCCCCACAACAACGCCCAGTGTAAATAAACAGCGGCATTTGCATAACGGAAAGAGTTGGAAATAAAATGGGCGATATTCACAGCATCTTCAGGAACCGCGGGATGATAAGAACAGTTTTCGGTCATCATCACCGGCTTGTCACCGACCTGCCGGGACAGGTTCAAAAATTCCGATTTAAATGCATGGGCGGATGAATAACGGTCGTTATCTTTATAATCAGCAGTGTTGCCGCCATGATAGCAATGAAAAGCAGCGGCATCCAACAAAGCGGGATTCAAAGCTTTATAATAATTTCCGAAAGTCCCGTACCCGATACCGAGCACTTCGGGCCCGACAAGCTTGGGACAGTCAGACATATCCTTCAATGCTTCGCAAGTGGCTTCCAAGGCTTTTCCATAATCCGCTTTTCTCGAGTTATCAGCACCATAGCCTAGACAGACCTTATTTCCTGCACTATTATCTCCGTCCGGTTCATTCATCATGCTCAGGTAATCCGGTGTCATACCCGCTTCCTGATAGGCTTCCAGTGTCATACGACACCATTCACCAAATTCCTTGTACATATATTCTCCGTCACTATTCTTTTTGAGTGTCGCTCCTTTTTCCCCCGGTCGGTCTATCAAATCGGGAGTCACGAGCCAGTTGGACATCATAACTGAGAAATTGCCGCGCCCCAACCTCAGGTCTGCCGCATCCATAAGCTCTTTCTGTTGTTTGAGAATATCCGGATTCTCACCCGACACTTTCTTTTCATACCAGTTTCCTATGCGAATCATGGAGACCTCCAGCTCCTTGAAAATCAAATCAAACAGTTCTTTCTTATTGGGATGCCGGCAATACCAGCTCTCATAATTGGCAATTCCGCCACCAATCCCTTCCACTGTCTGATATTTATCCGAAGGATTTATTCGAATGACAGTCGCATTATCAAGATTATCCCCGTCTTGAGTAATGCCGGATTCCGTACTTTCCACTGACGGATGCTCTACCGAGCATCCGGACAATCCGATTACTGCCAAGGTAATCCATAAAAGCCCGCTCACAACGATTCGTGTATTCATGTATCAATCATTTAAATATTATTTCCAACCGATACAAAGTTACAACCTTGTGCTTCCAGACACTTTATAAAATGTAACGCAATGTTTACTATACGTAAGACGGACTTTTAAATTGGTATCATTCGTCTTTATTTCTGATAGATACAGCGTATTCCGAGGGAGACATACCATAGAATTTCTTAAAGACAGTAGAAAAGTTCGCCTGGTTATCAAACCCCACCGCATCTGCTATTTCAGCAATATTCAGCTTCCCTTCCTGAAGTAAGGCGGCCGCCTTTTTCATTCTCAAATTGCGGATAAAGGCGGAAGTCGAAACACCCGTAATGTCCTTCATCTTCCGGTGAAGCTGCACACGGCTTAACCCCACTTCACGGGCAAGCATCTCCACATTAAATTCCGAATCGTCAAGGAACTTGTTAATGACGTTCATGACCCGTTCCATCAGCCGTTCATCTCCCGACTTGTTTTCTGCCATCTCAATCTTCCCCTCCTGATCCCTGACACCGGAGAACTTTCCCTTCAGCAGCAACCTTGTCTCAATCAGATTCTTGATATGTATCCTCAATTCTTCAACAACAAACGGTTTGCCCAGATACACATCCGCTCCCTTGCTCAATCCTTCGATACGATCCTTATACTCCGCCTTTGATGTCAGCAGAATAAAAGGAATATGGCTTACGTTCGGGTTGCTGCGGATAGCTTTCAATAGTGAGATTCCGTCCATTTCGGGCATCACGACATCGGAGACAACAAGATCCGGTTGTTGTTTCAAAATGGTCTGCAGAGCCTCCTTACCATTACGGCAGACATAGACTTTATGTTGCAAACTTAATTCCGTCTCGAGGAAATTACGAATCTCATCATCATCATCCACTATCACAATCTTATAATTTGTCTTATGATATTTTATCCGGGCTACATCCTCATTGCTCTCGTGAGCAAACTCAAGGACAGGAGCAATTCTCGGATTAGCTTTGTTCTCCGTATCCGCAAGCTCAGACTTTTTCAAATGGTCTTTCCCGTAAGGGATATGGATTATGAAACGGCTGCCTTGTGTATCCTGACGGTTGCAGGCATTGATAGTGCCATGATGTAACTTGACTATCATCCGGCACAAATTCAGTCCGATACCGAAGCCGAGACTCCCGTTGGAACCATTGGAAGGTGCCTGATAAAAGCGTTCGAATATCTTCTCCAGTTTGTTGGCATCAATACCAGTTCCGCTGTCCGTCACTTCTATTTCAATGGAATGCTGTAAATCTCCGGCAGCAAGTTCATTTACTTTCTCACGCAGGCAAATCTTTATCTCACCCCCATCCGGCGTATATTTAAAGGCATTCGACAAAAGGTTCACCAATACTTTATCAAAGTTATCAGGGTCAATCCAGGCAGACAGCCCATCCCGCTCATAGTCAAAATGCAGATTTATGTCCCTTTTCTGTGCCTGATAAGTGAACAGGGATGTCAACTCCCTGATATATTCCACCATATCAGTCTCGACACAATGAATATGCAACTGCCCTTTCTCTATTTTACGCATATCTAGCAACTGGTTCATCAAATTTATAATACGGTCGGCATTTTTCTGCATCAAGCGCAGCATCTTCATCGTTTCGGCATCATAGTCTCTTTTCAACAGGTTCTCCAGCGGACTCACAATCAAAGTCATCGGAGAACGGATTTCATGCGAAAGATTTATAAAGAGCTTGATTTTCTCCTCGCTCATTTCTTTCTGATGCTTACGGCGGACAGCCAGATAAATCTGGAACGCAACGGCAAGCAATATCAAGACATAGCAGACATATGCCGGCACCGAACGCCACCACGGAGCCGCAATATCAATCTGAATCACCTTGACAGGAGTGTACTGCCCGTTCTCACAGGCACGTATCTCAAATGTGTATCTACCGGAATTTAAATGGTTGTAGGTAATCTGGTTCACTCCCAATTGGGTGGGAGTCCAGTTCTTCTCATACTCCCTGATACGATATTCATAAAAGATATTACTCGAATTACGGTAATCCAGCGTAGAGAACTCCATTGTAAATGTGTTGTCCTCGTAAGCCAGACTGATTTTATCCGCACGTGTGACAAAAGCATCAAGAATTGTTTTTCCTCCGGATTTGCTTTTAGCTGTCACAGTTTCCCCTCCTAAATAAAGATTGGAAAGAATGACGTTCGCCTTCCCTTTCGGCACAGTAACACTATCGGGATGAAAAGTCGTAATTCCTTTCACACCACCGAAATTGATTACTCCATTCATAGACTGGAAACTTGCTCCGATGGTGTACTCATTGTCCACCAAGCCACGCTCCGAATAATAGGAAGCTATCTTATTTTCAGCCACCTTTATCAAGTTGATTCCTTTCAGGGTGCTGCACCAGATATTCCCCTTTTCATCTTCCGCCAATCCATATACAAAATTATTAGAAAGCCCGTTCTCTTCATTATAATACCCCAGTTCCTTCGTTGCAGGATGATAGCACATAAGCCCCTTGTTCGTTCCCGCCCAGATATTTCCACGCACATCTTCCAGTAATGAATAGGTAATAAAATTGCCCAATACGGGACTCGGCACAGGAGTAAACTTTTCTGTTTTGGGGTCAAAGCAGTCCACGCCATTACAGTGCCCTATCCACAACCGGTCTTTAGAATCGCAAAGCAATGCATAAATCCAGTTGTTCCTCATCCCGCCGGAAACGCTTTGATATTCTGTTATAGTCTGGGTGGGAATATGGTAACGTATAAATCCGGAACCGAATAAAGAAAGGTATAGGTTACCTTTGTCATCACCTGTGATTTTCTTTATGTCCCTCAATTTAATCTCCGGCAGCATGAAATGCACATTTCCTGCAGTATCCTGCATATAAAGTCCGGAATAATATCCGCCAAACCAGAGATTGCCACTATAATCCTTGTATATGGATGAGTATGTCTTTCCTGCAAGCAAATGCTCGGTTATATTCCCTTCAGAAGTTATTTTAAATATTCCTTCGTTCTCTATCCCACTAACAATATGTCCTTCGTCATCTTTATGCAAAGCGGTAATCACCCCGGCTCCCGGATATTCACGATCGGGAATACTCCAGAAATGAAAAGGCGTAGATTCTTTGGACAACATGACAAGCCCCTTTTGATAACACCCCATCCACAGGTTCTGGTCACGATCTTCAAAGAGAGTGCGTACCTTGGTATTATTGAAATCAAAAAATGGAAGAGTGACCGACTCTGTACGAAGTTCTTTCAAATCGGGTTGTATGACTTTCAGCCCCTTGCCAAAAGTCGCGAGATAGCGTGTCCCCTGCTGGCTGACAAGTATAGAGCGCATCGGCAGCCAAGATTCATTATGCTCTATTGGGGTGAAACGGTCATATTCTTTATCATAATAATAGGCAGTAGTACTGGTGGAGAGAAGAAAATTGCCCGACTGGTCCTCAGCCATTCCGGAAATTGAAGAGCCACCATCTAAAACAGTTTTTGCATACATTTTGCTTGTCCGTGCGGAAGGCTCATATCGGAGCAGGCCGGTTCCATTTTCTCCAATCCATATTGTTCCCTGCCGGTCTTCATATATCGCTCCATAATGGGCATGTTCGGACACTTCGGGGATATCCGTTATCAGGCTTCCAGTGCCCGTATCCTTTCGGATACGGAAAATTCCTCTTCCGGAAGAGCCTGCCCATATCTCTCCCGAACGCAACTGGACTACGCACATGATATGCAGGAACGAACTGCCGTCAAACGCAATTGTCCGGAAAGCATTTTCTTCAGGAACATAATATTGCAGTCCGCCTATACCGCCCACCCATAAAGTACCTTCATCATCAAGCATCAAAGCCTTCACCGAGTTGTCAGCCAAGGATGTGCTGTCCTCCGGGTTATTATAATAATGAGTGAATTGTACGCCATTGAATTTATTAAGTCCATAATCTGTCCCTATCCAGATAAATCCATCCTTATCCTGACAAATGGAAGTTATGAGGTCACAAGTTAATTGTCTGGAATCATAGAACAATGTATTCTCGGCGGCCATTCGTACAATCCCGCTCCAAAACACAATCATCAACAATAATAGCCTTTTCATAGTAAACAGTCCTTTTCTTTATGCAAAGAAAGCAAATCTTTTCAAAACCGGACTATTTAATTCGTTTCATTTGTTTTTAAATTCAGTTCCCCTCATACTGAAAGAAGAATGTAACATATACAAAAATTATTGAAACAGGTTTTTTCTATCCTTTCGAAAAGATAGCCTAACTTTGTCCACAGATTAAATTAATTATTAACCTCTAAAAGAAAATAACATGAAAAAGGTTTTAGTAGCAGCATTAGTTGCATGTTTGGGAATAATGAGTGCCTACGCACAAGCGGACAAGACGATTGAAGTCAGCCAGTGCAAAGCCAATAATAAACTGACAGTCGAAGGACAAACCCTGATTTCGACCAGTTTCGGAAACTTGGTATTTCCTGAAGACGATTACAGTGATTACACCGGAATAAACTTTGAAGCATCCAACTTCGAAAAATTAGATGAAAACGCCACAAATGCCATTTGCTCTTTAAAAATAGAATATACCCAGGACGATGAAACAGTAAAAGTTTCCATGGGTTTCTATACCCAAGGCAAGAAGAAAGTACAATTCAATGCTTTTAAAGATGAAAAAGCCGGAAAAATCAGTATTGACCCAAGTTCCATAACTAAAGTCAGTATCGGGATGGGAAAAAATAAAAAAGTGGATATTAACAATATCGTGTTGGTTGCCAAAAAATAACAGGCTTTTCCTCTTTTACCCTTATTTCTATATAAGAGGTAATCTTACCCCAAAAAATATCCATGAAAAAGAACATTTATATCATTTGGTGCCTGTTACTTTATGCAATAAGCACTCAGGCAGAAGTAAAACTTCCCGGAATCTTTTCGGATCGGATGGTACTGCAGCGTGAAACTCCCATTCCCATTTGGGGATGGGCTGAGCCTAAAGAGACAATTGTAGTTGATTTCAACGGCAAACAATACAAGACACGCGCCTCCAAAACAGGAGAATGGAGTATCAATCTGCCTGAACATAAGGCAGGCGGCCCTTATGAATTGAAGATAAACCAAACAAGTATACAGGATGTATATGTCGGTGATGTATATCTGTGCAGCGGACAATCCAATATGGAGCTTACCGTGAAACGGGTTATGGACAAGTATAAGGATGAGATAATGTCGTATGAAAACAATCTCATCCGGTATACTAAAACCAAATATGCCTACAACTTCATCGCCCCTCAAGAGAATAGCGAAAACGAGTGGAAAACATGCAACCGGAAAGACGCACTGGATTTTGCAGCCTTGTGTTATTTCTTTGCCAAAGAAATGCAGGCAGAAAAGGAAGTGGCAATCGGTATTATCAACAGCAGTTGGGGCGGGACGAAGATAGCATCCTGGTCTACACGGCAGTCGCTCGAGAAATATGAGAATTTCAAGGAAAAGTTCCGGTCGTCGCAATACTCCAATCCCGATTATCCGGATTCTGTAAAAAACGCTCAACAAGCGCAGGTAAGCCAATGGCATCAACGGCAAGCGGCCGATGACCTTGGTAACAAAGAAAAATGGATACACGAGAGCTTCGACGCTTCGGACTGGGAAGAAATAGATGTATTCAACTCCAATTGGGGCGGCAGCCGGAACAGCCCTCTCAATGGAGTGCATTATTTCCGCCAGAAAATCAGCATCCCCGAATCGCTGGCCGGACAAAAAGCAACTTTGCGCGTAGGAACGCTGAAAGATTCGGATGCTACCTATATAAACGGTGTCTGTGTAGGAAGAACGAGTTATCAATATCCGCCACGTATCTATCAAGTTCCGGCAGGTACGCTCCGTGCCGGTGAAAATGAGATTGTCATCCGTCTTGTCAGCAGCGCCGGATGTCCGGAGTTTGTAAAGGGAAAGCCTTATCAATTGGAAATAGCCGGCCGGACACTTCCGTTAGCCGCCATATGGAAACATAAAATGGGGTGTACTATGGAACGTATTCCTTCAACTATCGGATTCCAGAATGAACCAACCGGACTATACAACAGCATGATACATCCTTTGCGTAACTATGGAATACGGGGCATTATCTGGTATCAGGGAGAATCAGACACAGGGCCTCAAGGCAGCAAGCTCTATGAAAGTCACCTGATTGACCTCGTCAACGACTGGCGTACACAATGGAATAATAAGAATCTGCCTTTCATCATCGTGCAACTTGCCAATTACCAGCAGAGAAGTAAAGTACCTGTAGAAAGCGGCAACGCACGAGTGCGTGAAGCCCAACGCAAGGCGAGTCTTCAGCTAAAGAATACCGGTCTGGCCACTGCCATTGATTTGGGGGAGAGCAATGATATCCATCCGCTCAACAAGAAAGATTTGGCACACCGCTGTGTACTTCAAATGAACAAACTTGCTTTCGGCAAGAAAAATATCGTAGCAGAAGGGCCTATGGCAGAATCGGCAGAACTGAAAGACGGGCGAATCATTGTCTCCTTCATGCAAGGAACGGGCACCTTGAAACAAGCTGAATCATTGGAAGGCATTGCCGTTGCCGCCAATGATGGAAAATATAAGTTTGTCAAAGCCTATACCGAAAGCAATACCGTTATAGTCAAATGGGACGGAAAAGGGATACCGGCAAGTATCCGCTATGCATGGGAAAACAATCCCCCTTCTTCCATCTATAACACGGAAGGGCTTCCGGCATCCAGTTTTCAATTGCCCGTTGTTTCTAAAGTGAAATATTCGGTGACAGTAAGGACACCCCTATAACGTGAATTACAATAAGTTTATGGATATAACATCATTATTCAAGCAGGTTAATCATACGTTATAAGTAGTATCCAAAGCAAGACATAAAACAAAAAGAATCGAGGGGACAGATCGTACATAACGACATATCCCCTCTTATCAAATTAAAGAATCATTTCAACTAAGCTGCCGGATCCGGTGTTTCCCCAGAGCCACCACCTCCCACATTATCATCCTTATCTTCTTCATCGCCACCTTCGTTCAATCCACCTATCAGCATGTTTTTAAACTGTTCGACTGACGCAAACTTCACACCCTGTATCAAGGCACGTGTACGTATACTACCTGCCGGCTGCGTATATTCCGGGGTAAACTGGCAACGTAAGTAAGTGATCTGATTAGGACTTACTTCTTTTGCTGTTTTTGCTCCCTTACCTCTAGTTTGTGCAATCATCGTAAAAGAGCCTAATCCTTCCAACTTCACTGTATAGCTATTTAGCAAATACATGCGCATGGTAGACATTAAATTCCTAATCACATTATGTACATCACCTGCACTCAACGAGGATTTTTCCGCTATTTGCTCAGCCAACGTCTGCGTCACAATTACATCTTTCATTTTTACCAAACTCAAATGCCACAATTTCTCACCTTCTTTATTTGCGATTCCCGATTGTATCGCCCTGTAAATTAAAGCCATAATCTTTTTATTTTTTTAGTTATTACTTGAGACTATTTGTAATCGATTACTTTGCAAAGGTAAATCATCTCCATTTCACAAATGGACGTACATTGCCTCAGATTGTCTTGGATTATGCCAGATTGATTCAGATTAACTCAGATTCATTCGGATTGTCGCAGATTCATTCGGAATGAGTGATTGCGGGACTAAATAATACTTCAAATACCCTTTTTATACCATCAAAAGTAAACCTTAAGATTTATCATTGTAAATCCTAAGATTAACATATGTAAATCTTAAGGTTTGCTATTTGAATACCAGTGTGGTTCAGGAAAGTATAGAAGCTGAAAAGTATCGCGCCAGTATTTCAAGGATGGAAGCTTGTAAGAGTGGAAGAGGTGTGATATTGCTAAAATGTAACATACACTATAGTATTGGTAACATAAACACAGGAAGAAGCAACTTACAGACCAATAATCGGATACATATTTTATCTTTCATAACAAATAAATAATCTACCTTTGCAGCAAATACTATAATATGAATAGAAACACACTCTTCCTGTTGCTCCTGCTAATAAGTAATTTAGTTTCAGGACAAGATTTGAAACTTTGGTACAGCCAACCGGCCCAAAATTGGTCGGAAGCTCTTCCTATCGGCAATTCCCGCCTTGGAGCCATGGTATATGGAGGAACCGAACGTGAAGAACTGCAACTTAATGAAGAAACGTTTTGGGCAGGCTCTCCCTATAACAATAATAACCCGAATGCAGTACATGTCCTGCCTATTGTGCGCAAACTGATATTCGAAGGAAGAAATCAGGAAGCACAAAGGCTCATCGATGCCAATTTTCTAACCCGGCAACACGGAATGAGCTATCTGACATTGGGAAATCTGTATCTGGAATTCCCCGGGCATAAGGATGCCGCCGACTTCTACCGCGACTTGAATCTGGAAAATGCAACAACCACTACCCGCTATCAAGTGAATGGCATAAACTACACCCGCACCACTTTCGCTTCATTCACGGATAATGTCATCATCATGCATATCAAGGCGAGTCAACCCAATGCATTAAGTTTCAATGTGTCATACAACTGTCCGCTGAAAAATGAGGTCAATGTTCAAAATGACAAACTGACTATCACCTGCCAGGGAGAAGAACAGGAAGGTATGAAAGCCGCACTACGGGCAGAATGTCAGATTCGAGTGAAAACAGACGGTATTATCCACCCGGCGGGCAATATTCTTCAGATAAACGGCGGTACAGAAGCAATTCTTTACATATCGGCAGCTACAAACTACATAAACTACCAGAATGTAAGCGCAGATGAATCCCGACGGACTACTGATTATCTGGAAAAAGCAATACTCATTCCTTACGAAAAAGCTCTTAAAAACCATATCTCCTTTTATAAAAAACAATTCGACCGTGTCCAACTTCATTTGCCGTCAAGTGAGGCGTCCCAAATAGAAACTCCCCGGCGAATTGAGAACTTCGGGAAAGGCAAAGACATGGCAATGGCAGCCTTGCTTTTCCAATATGGACGTTATCTGCTGATTTCTTCTTCACAACCGGGAGGACAACCAGCCAATTTACAAGGAATATGGAATAACAGCATACATGCCCCGTGGGATAGCAAGTACACTATCAACATTAATACAGAAATGAACTATTGGCCGGCAGAAGTCACTAATTTAAGTGAAACACATAGTCCGTTATTCTCTATGCTGAAAGATTTATCTGTCACAGGAGCAGAAACAGCCCGAACCATGTATGGTTGCCGAGGATGGGTGGCACATCATAACACCGATTTATGGAGAATCTGTGGTGTAGTCGATTTTGCAGCAGCCGGCATGTGGCCTAGCGGCGGTGCCTGGTTGGCCCAACATATCTGGCAACATTATCTTTTCACCGGAGATAAAGAATTTCTAAAAGAATATTATCCGATACTGAAAGGAACCGCACAATTCTATATGGACTTTCTGGTGGAACATCCTACCTATAAATGGCTGGTGGTAGCTCCCTCCGTATCACCGGAACATGGTCCGATCACTGCCGGATGCACCATGGATAACCAAATCGCTTTTGACGCGCTACATAATACTTTATTGGCTTCACAAATCACAGGTGAAACTCCCTCTTTCCAAGACTCTCTAAAACAAACACTAGAGAAACTTCCACCCATGCAAATAGGAAAACATAACCAATTGCAAGAATGGTTGGAAGATGTTGACAATCCCAAGGACGAGCACCGCCATATCTCACATTTGTACGGGTTATACCCCGGCAGCCAAATTTCTCCTTACTCAAATCCGAAATTATTTCAGGCAGCTAAAAACACATTGCTACAACGCGGTGATAAGGCTACCGGTTGGAGCATCGGTTGGAAAGTCAATTTCTGGGCACGTATGCTGGATGGAAACCATGCCTTCCAAATCATCAAAAATATGATTCAACTATTGCCTGATGATAATCTGGCCAAAGAATATCCGAACGGACGTACCTATCCCAATATGCTGGATGCCCATCCACCTTTCCAAATTGACGGTAATTTCGGTTATACAGCCGGAGTAGCGGAAATGTTACTTCAAAGTCATGACGGTGCCGTACATTTATTGCCCGCATTGCCTGATGAATGGAAAGAAGGAAGTGTGAAAGGTTTAGTAGCACGGGGCAATTTTACAGTTGATATGGATTGGAAAAATAATTTATTGAACAAAGCAATCATCCGATCTAATATAGGTGGCACCCTCCGTATCCGGTCTTATGTTCCACTGAAAGGAAAAGGCTTGAAACAAGCAGACAGAGAATGCCCGAATCCGCTATTCACCGCCACTCCGGTTAAGAAGCCTCTGACAGCAAAAGGGCTGGAGCCTCAATCTCCTCAATTGCCAAAGGTATATGAATATGATATTGAGACAAAGGCCGGTAGAACCTATGTCATAAACAGGTAGCATCTTTATCCATGTTACATTGTCCACCTAGTCTTGTTACAACATCAAACCTGAACCTCAGAAGCCATTTAAAATGTTCCTCTTTTATTAGGTTATATTTAGGTTTTTAGTTTCTTTTGTACTACAAACATTGATCTGATGAACATGAAAAGTGTATTAACCTTTCTATTACTATTATTTTCTTTGTTATGCAACGGGCAATCTCCCAAGTTATTTACTGCTGACAGGGAACTATCCAGCAGTCTGATTAATCATATGTATCAGGATCGGAACGGCTTTATCTGGATTGCGACAGAAGACGGGCTGAACCGTTATGACGGTGCAAAATTCACTATTTACAAACATGAACCCGCCAATGAACATTCATTGGCCCATAGTTTTGTCCGTACCGTATTTGAAGACAGCAAAGGTCATCTGCTTATCGGTACATATATGGGAGTCCAAATGTATGACCCCGCCACTGATAACTTTACCCCACTCGCGAAATGGGAAGACAATGGAGAAATATTTGAAAGCAACATCGTTTCCATAATCGAAAGAAGAAACGGGGAAATATGGATATCAGGCAATGTATTGTGTAGACTGAATATCAAAAACAACCAATTGACTGTTCAACAGATTAATGCTTCCATAACCTCACCGGGGTATATGATTGAAGACAGAAAGCTGAATATCTGGATGTCCAAAGGAGAAGAAGGATTATATCGTCTCGATCCCGATAACCGGCTTTCCCTATATTTGTCTAAAGACAACGGATACATCAACAGTATTTGTGAGGATTCACAGGGAAATATTTATGTAGGGAGCATGAGAAAAGGATTATTCGCCTATGAGAAGAAATCCGATACTTTCGTTCCCGTTGACTTCAAAGAAAAAAAAGAACTTCCTGTCAGCTTCCTTTATTCCGCCAGCCCGAATGAGTTATATATCGGAACTGACGGAAAAGGTATGAATATCTATAACAACAAGACTCATGAAATTTCCGAATATCGGTTCGATAACAGTTACTTTGACTCCAATAAATCGAAAATACATTCTATTCTGAAAGATAACTCCGGTAACTTATGGCTGGCTGTTTATCAGAAAGGGATCATACAAATACCTGCCCGAACCAACAGTTTCAAGTATATAGGCCATAAGTCCATGGACAAGAATATTATCGGTTCCAGTTGCATTACTTCATTTTGCAAGGACAACAACGGCATATTATGGATAGGAACGGATAATGATGGAATTTATGCTCTTACAGAAAAGTTAGAACCGGCAAAACACTTCTCACATACCAATCATCCCAACTCAGTGCCTTCAACCGTTATAAAGCTATATGAGGATTCTGAAGATAACATCTGGGTGGGATCATTTATCAACGGTATGGGGAAGCTGGATAAACAAACAGGACAGTGTAGCTACCAGTACAAGCTAATGGATAAGAACAACAACTATATACAACGTGTATATGACTTTGCAGAAGATAAGAACAAACGTTTGTGGGTTGCGACAATGGGTTTCGGGCTGTTTTATTATGATCTTAAAACCAAGGAGTTTACATCTGTGCAATCCAATTCTTCATTGATAAATGAATGGATAGGTTGCCTGCACTACTCCAATGACAACAAGCTATATGTAGGAACTTACGACGGAATGAACTGCATTGACCTTGACACCCCTGATTTTCAGAGCTACAAGATACTACCCCAACACGTGATTTATTCAATTTATGAAGACAACCATGGAATTATATGGCTTGGAAGTTCCGAAGGGCTGTCAAGTTGGAATAAGGAGACCAAAGAAATAACGACCTATACCACCGCAGATGGATTGCCCAGCAATACAATATATGCAATACAAGGAGACGAGAATGATTTCCTATGGATAAGCAGCAACGCAGGAGTATCCCAATTTCAAAAGAAAAATAACAAATTCATCAATTATTATGTAGGTGACGGATTACAAGGGAATGAGTTCTACAAGAATGCCTCATTCAAAGATGAGCAAGGCACCATCTGGTTTGGCGGCATGAATGGCATCACCTATTTCAGCCCCCAAGATATTATCAATCCGGCAAAAATATGGAACATACGGATTACCGACTTTTTCCTGCATAACAATCCGGTCAGGAAAGGGATGAGATCCGGCATTCATAATATTATCAACTGCCCTGTATTTAATGCAAAAGAGTTTTATTTATCCCATAAAGACAATGTGTTCAGTATCGAGTTTGCCACTCTGGAGCTAAATGCCCCCGAACATATCAACTACCTTTATTCCATCAACGACGAAAAATGGATCAGCCTGCCAAAAGGTATAAACCGTATCTCATTCAGCAATCTGAAACCCGGTACCTATAACTTTAAAATCAGAGCAAAAGACAACACGGTGTATTCAAATATAAAAGAAATTACCATTTATATATCTCCTGCATGGTATGCTTCATGGTGGGCTAAAGTTATTTACTCCTTATTATTACTGACCATTATATTTATCATTATTCTTCAGATCAGACATCGGTACAGAATGCATCAGGAAATGCTGCAACATATCCATGCCGAACAAATCAATGAAGCGAAATTGCAGTTCTTTATCAACATCTCTCATGAGATACGCACTCCAATGTCTCTAATCATCAGCCCTCTACAGAAACTGATTAAGAATGAGGACAACAGAGAACGTTTGAAAACATATCATATCATCTATAGAAATGCAGAGCGCATTCTAAACCTCGTCAATCAACTAATGGATATCCGGAAAATTGATAAAGGCCAAATGTTCCTGATGTTCCGGGAAACCAATATCATTCCTTTTATCGAGGATTTATGCACTACTTTCGGACAACAGGCAAATACAAAAGAGATCCGGCTACAACTTCACAGTACGCTCCGGGAACTAAATGTATGGGTAGACACAGGTAATTTTGATAAGATTATCCTGAATATTCTGTCTAATGCCTTCAAGTTTACTCCTGAAAAAGGAAACATAGATATTACCATCCGTACGGGAGAAGACAATACACTGCCCGATCCCTTGAAACAATATGCCGAAATAATTATCGCGGATACCGGAACAGGCATCGATGAACAGGAGAAAGAACATATCTTCGAACGTTTCTATCAGATCCGTAACAGCCAACAGAATCCGAAAGGAGGCACGGGAATAGGATTACATCTTACTCGTTCATTAGTGGAATTACATCATGGAATTATCTATGTAGAAAATAATAAAGAACAACCGGGTTGCCGTTTTATTATCCGATTACCGTTGGGTAACAAGCATCTACGACCTGAAGAAGTTGACAACAATGAGCAAAAGGTAACAGTAGCCGTACCAACTGTTCCTGTCATCTCTCCCATTATAGAAAATGAGGAAGAAAAGAAAGTCAGGGTAAAAACTAAATATCACGTATTAATTGTAGAAGACGACGAAGAAATCCGAAATTATATAGCGAAGGAGTTTGGGGACAAATTTCATATCATGGAAAGCCGTAATGGTAAAGAAGCATTAGAGCAAATATTTAAAAAGGCTCCGGATTTAGTCATTAGTGACATCATGATGCCCGAAATGGACGGACTTACCTTATGCCGGAAGATCAAGCAGAATGTAAACCTCAACCATATCCCAGTCATTTTGCTTACTGCGAAAACGAGGGAAGAAGACAACCTGGAAGGTCTGAATACAGGAGCCGACGCCTATATCATGAAGCCATTCAATATCGAAATTCTGCAAAAGACGGTAGAAAATCTAATTAATACACGGCAGCAGTTACGCAAAGTATTTACAGGCCAGCAAAATCTGGAAAACAAGGTTCAGAAACTGGAAGTGAAATCACCCGATGAGAAATTGATGGAACGTATTATGAAAGTGATCAATGAAAACATCAGTAACCCTAACTTGACAATAGAGACAATCACCACCGAGGTAGGTATCAGCCGCGTACATCTTCACAGGAAACTCAAAGAGCTCACCAACCAGACAACCCGTGACTTTATACGTAATATACGTTTAAAAGAAGCCGCTCGTCTATTGTCCGAAAAACAGCATACCATATCCGAGATAGCCATGTTAACAGGATTCACTGATCCTAATAATTTCTCGACAACATTCAAAGAATTGTATGGAATGCCGCCTTCAATGTATATGAAAGAGCAGTTGAGTAAAAAGGAAGAGTAACCCAACTGCTCTCTAGCATGTTTATCTGTTAAACTTGTACCAATCAAAGTTAAACAGTTTGCAGCCTTTACGTCCTTTGAATACAAAATAAATATCTTGTATTCCTGTGACCGGTTTTACAATATCAGTCTGCAATGTTTTCCAGCATTCCCAACCTCCCGTTGAAGGAATAGTCAGTTCCGCAATTAATGGTCCGCTTATACTGTCTGTACGTACTTCAAGTGTTCCGCCACGAAGGGCACTGGCAACGGTAGCAGTGAACCGTTTGGGGGATTTATTGCCGAAATCCACTTCACGTACCTTTATATAATCTCCATTATGAATTTCAGATATATATATACCGGTTTTCACATTTGGCTCGGACTTCACACCTTCAGAAAACGCAATAGTTTCAGCTTCCACCCTTTCGTAAGGATTGAGCGTACCTACCGGTGACACCCCTTCCCAGGTAGCATTAATAATCGGGAAAGTGCCGTCAGCGTTATACTTAAATTGCTCCACCGCCGCACTTCGCCCGAAGCCTCCACCACCCGGCAGTTTACCCGTATGATAGAAGAAATAAGAATTGCCTTTATAGTCTATCACTCCACAATGGTTAGTAAACGAACCCGTATCTTGTAAAGGCATGATTTCTCCCATATACTTCCACGGGCCAAGAGGTCCGTCACTCATGGAATAGGCAATATGTTCGGGTACACCTCCGGCAGCATAAAGAAGATAGTATTTTCCTTCCCGTTTATGAAGCCATGGACCTTCTGTATAAGTATCTTTATACTTAACACCTTTGACACGTTTTTCCGGATTGGGTGCACCAAAGCTCTCAACAGTCTGTTCCAGTTTGCCCACTTCACCTTTCAAGGAAATCATGTCGTCATTCAGTTCTGCATAATAGATATTCGGATTTCCCCAATACAAATAAGCACGACCGTCATCATCAATGAAGACCGTAGGATCAATATAGTCCCAGCTTCCGTCATGAAGCGGTTTGCCGATGGCATCTTTAAAAGGACCGACAGGCGAATCGCCTACCGCCACACCGATTGCCATCGTATTGGAAAGTTTGGAATGCAGGCAGACATACCAATAAAACTTACCATTACGCTCTACACATTGTGCTGCCCAGGCACGGTCGTCCGCCCAGTCGAATGATTCGATGGCAAGAGGAGAGCCGTGATCGGTCCAGTTCACCATATCTTTGGTAGAATACACGCGCCATTCCTGCATCCAGAAAAAATCCGCTTTGTCTTCATCGTGTCCCGTATACACATACAAGGTGCCGTCGTGCACCATAGGAGCCGGGTCTGTAGTAAAGCAAGTTTGCACAATCGGGTTTTGCGCAGATAAACGATGTGGCAATATCCCTAAAAACAGCAATACTGCCGCAGCTTGTTTAAGTTTCATATTCATATTATTTAATGTTTAAACAGGTTTGGAAGAAACTCTTTCAGGCAACGTCTCCAAGTTAACCATTCATGTCCCGTACCTTTTGATTCATAATAATCGACTTTGATACCCAATTCACGAAGTGATTCTACCATTTTCTTTGTTCCCATTTGTTCCTCCGTGCCACAGCCGAGAAAGAAATAATTCACTTTCTTATTGAACTTGTCCGCATCGGAAAATACTCCGTTAAAACAAGTTTTCATATCCAATCCGAAAATTGCTCCGCTAAAACTCCCTATATAAGAGAACTTGTCTAGGTGGGGCAGTGTAGTATTAAAAGTCTGGTGTCCTCCCCACGACAATCCTGCCATTGCACGATGTTCGCGGTCGGTCTTGGTGCGGAACGTACGGTCTATCATAGGTATCAAGTCTTTCAGGATAACATCATAAAAAGTTGCACCATACAGAGCCCGCTCTTCATTTATATCCTTTCCGGGACGCGCCCGGAACGGAGCTTCCACATCTCCGCTATCCATCACTACCAACATCGGCACACACTTGCCGGATGCAATCAAATTATCCATAATATGATTCATCTTTCCCTGCGTGCTCCAGCCGGTTTCATCTTCACCCATGCCATGTTGCAGATACAATACCGGATAGCGCTTCTTCGGATGAGTTTCATACTCTGCCGGCGTATATACCATACACCGACGGAACTCTTTCTGCGTTTCGGAGTAATACGTACAGGAACGAACCTGCCCGTGAGGTACCTGTTGAGGACGATAATAATTCCCCTCCTCACCTTCAGGGATTTCGATGCCACTTGCCATACGGCAACAACCGAAGAACGTATAACTGGAAGGATCTGTTACCGACACCCCGTCTGCAATCAGGAAATAATAATGGAATCCTACAGGCAGAGGGTTGGTCGTTGCTGTCCAGAGTCCTCCGGCATCTTTCCACATATCATACTTCTTTCCGCAACAATCCACCTGTAGCCTGCTAGTCTGCGGAGCATAGAAACGAAAATGAGCACGCCCCTCTTTATCCACCCGGGGATAGTCATATCCCGGAATATTAGTGGATGCCGGTTCAGTAGTAATCCCGGAGTTTGGTTCTTTCTCTAACAAAATGAGTCGTTTCTCGGCATACCGAACTCCCAATTTCTTGTATCCTTCTGCCGTGAAATGCAAATTATCTTCTGCGGCAGGACAGCCCGAAGAAGGAATCACGTATGCGGTCGGAATCACTTGCGGCAGCGTATTGATTATCTCATTCATGCTTGCACATCTGCCATTCTGGTCGGCATGCACCACTTCTCCCGCCAGTAAGGGAACATCCTTTGCCTGAAGATTCAAATCCCTCAACAGATTCTCATAGACTCTCTTTACTTTTTGAGGCCACTCTTTATCACTGGTATTAGACTCGCCCTGATGCAAGAGGATACCTTTAATCACACCGGCTTTTTGAGCTTCTACAGCCAATTCTTTTAGTCTGCGGTAAGGATTATTACCATACGCTTTCGCGGTATTTTTCAGCCATTCCGGTTGAGAGGCAATATGCTCTTCGCAATTCTCCTCATCAAACAGCTCAATCCTGCAACCACCAACAGCTACATTGACGACACCTACCTTAATATTATCAGGCAACCTTTCCACTAACGTACGTCCGAAATAATCGGCCGGTGTTAACCCTGTATGGCAACGTACCAACGGAGGAACAGCCTTATACCACTGTCCTTTGACGCGTCCCAAAGACGGACAATCAACAGCCGCCATCATCAGAAAGCATTCATTGACATTGCACGTATCCTGCGCTTCAATCTTTGCATTTCCTTCCATATTGGATTGTCCAAGACAAAGATAAATATGGAAATTAGGGTCTTGTGCAAAGGCAAATATGCCTGCACACAATAGACAACTTAATAAAATAATCTTTTTCATCTAACAATTAATATATATCTTGTTATTCAACTAAAGAAATCCGCTCTATCACCAATGGCTTACCTCCTACCGTCCAAAAACCAATAATATATAGATGAGAAGGATCCAGTTTCTCTTGATTATTATTAAGCATATTGTTCAAGTCCACCATAATGCGACGTGAGTTACCAAAATCATATACTGCAGGATTCGACCAGTAATTATTCACATCAAACAAACGGAACGATGCACTACAATCGTTGTCATTTCCGATTTCTACAACCAATTGTCTATATCCCGACAAGTCCAGACCATTACTGTATTGCCAACCACCGAAGCCATAATTACCCGTCACCAGTGTTTTCGTACTTTCATCAAATGTACCTGTTTCCCAAATAGAAGCGTCAAACCCCTTCTCAGTCAGTGGGAATGTCGTAGCATGAACTTCCAAACTAATTGCTCTACTACCTTGTTGTGAAGTGTAGTTAACAGTCACAGTAGATGTGCCATCTTTCAATGCAACTATTCTTCCATTAGCCTCCACTTTTACTATTGATGGATTAGTACTGTTGTAGGTTACTTCATTTGTCACCATACGTTGGTGCCCATCCGCATAAAGGGCCTTTACGACCAAAAATCTGTCACTTCCTGTCAAAATATCGACATACCCTTTTACACCAACAATCTCAAGTTCTGTTATTTCACTTTCAGTCACCTCTTCACTTGCATATTCTTTAAACCAATGATACACAGGCCAAGGACAGGCTTCCGGATCATTCAGAAAAGTATATGCTCCCGGAAGTCCTTCTTCATCTTTAAATTGTGCCAGTAAACTACAATCCGTAAAAACCAACCAACTCACATTGCCTGTATTATCGGCAATATACTTAAAATTAGCTCCAAATCCTGCCTCACCTACAGTTCCCGTTATACTTTTTCCCCAAGAAGAATCATATTTGGCAGGTGCCCAATCCATCTCCGTGACCATTACCGGAGCAATATCAGCTATCGGTTGAACTTGCGCATTCCAACCACGCTGAAAGCTCTCATATCCACCACCCGTCACTCCACCAAGCTCTGCACTAGGTTCTTCTGCATCACTACCATACCAACCCGGATACGCATGTACTGCATAACCAATATTATCACCCTCCACAGGATTAGTTGCATACCCACTGAAAGAAGACTGATAAGATAATCCCGGAATCCATATGATATTTGTTGCATTCACCCGTATTTTATCAACAATAGTCTGAAAGAACTTTTTTGCGTTATCAAAATATACTTGTCTATTACTGCCATAAGTACCATCAGTACCAAGGATGTTTATCGGTTCGTTAGCTAATTCAAACATTATACCGGAATTAGCCTTAATCTTAGGATGTTTCGACACTATGCTCCACACTTTTTCAAGATACTGGTTATAATCATCTCCTACAGCTATTTTTTCCGGACATACTCCAGGCGGACGCATTACAACATACAAACCCTTGCGAATGGCATATTCTGCCATGGGTATAAACACTTCACTCAGATATTTTTCAAAACGTACTGGAGAGAATCGTTCATGCCCTTCGTAACGTACAGACTCCTGAGTCGGATCGTCACTCCAATAGGGGTCCATATGCAAACGAATAAAATTCATTCTCCAACCTTTATCAAGCATCTTGTCTATCAGTCCCTGATTATAACGTAAACAACCTGACACATCATAATTGTTCCATGAATTTTGATTAAAGAAAGGACTGTAGGTCTGAGCGAATCCATGTAAATTGACACTCTCTCCCCTTTCGTTTTTCAAATAGCGTCCTACAACTCGCAGACGAGGCAACCCCGAGACATCCGGCTCTTCAGCATCCGTTTTTTTCGGAATCTCTGGAACCTCTTCCGACACTATCACTGCATCATCCGAACAGGCATATAACATGCTCATAAAGATTATGAGCATCAATAAATTCAACTTGTTTCTCATAATTTTCTATTTAATAGAATAACAAACGGGGTTCATCACACTACCGGATGTTCCCCGCTATCAGTTATCCTACATACGAGTTTACCTTAAATACTACTCTGCTTCGATAATATCACTTTTTATTCCAGCCAATCCATCGGCAAAACCTGCATAAGCGGGCTTGCGACTATACTCGAGATTCCACAGCCCAATAGGTGAATTTGCACGCCAGCCAGAATTTGCAGGACTATCTGTCGGACTCCAATGAGTAATACCGTATTGCTGTGCAACCGGAATAATCTCAAAATATTTCCGCACAATAAAATTGTAATATTGAGCCATAGCTTGTTCCTGTTCAAAAGTGATATCTTCTGTTTTCACGTCGATACCGTCCGTACCTACTACTCCCATATCCAATTCTGATATTTTTATCAATTTTCCGCTTGACGCCATCAATTCAAGCATCTTCACAATATGGTCTTCTTTACTTTTCTGCGTCATAGGGTCCATATAGCATGACACATGCATTTGAGTGCCTATACCGTCAATCTTGGTTATGCCATCTTCTTCCCAACGTTCAATCCATTTGAGCATACTCTTCATCTTTCCATTATCATCCCAATCAGATTCCAGATTATAATCATTAATAAAGAGTTTCAAATCTGATGGATTCCCTCCGGTTTCTTCAAAATATTTGCGGGCAAGTCTGACTACTATACGAACATAATCTACATCACCCAAATAATCTTGCCAATAGAAATTATTTTTTGCATCTTCTGCAGATACAGTTCCGCGAGTTGCAGACTGCAAATCGTAAACTCCGTCTCCATTATTGTCTCCTCCAGAGAGAGCTTCGTTCACAGCATCCCAAGTTGTCACATAACCTCCACACGCCTGCATCATACCTTGAATCCAATTTTCCATAGCCTCTGTCAGTTTAGCTTTCTTTTCCTCAGCCGGCATTTCTTCTACTTGCTCACCAGTAGAATATCCTTCGCCATTGGCCGATAAAGATTCATAGCCGTCCCAACTAGACCATCCTTCAATATTGGCTGCCTCAAAATCACTATTGGAAATCAAGTTCTCATCAGAACCTGATTCAACAAGTTTCACATTATCAAGCAAGATCGTTCCAGCAAAATCTCCAAAATTCAAAGTTAATTTATCAAAGTAATCCTCTTTACCCGGAGTAATTGATATACTGCATTTATTCCATGAAGTCCCAACAGCCAAACTTGGGAAATAGCCTTGTTCACCTCCGACAGTAGATTGAAGGAATACCGCCACATCATATGCTCCTGTCGCTTTTGCCATGCAAGTAAAAGTATATTCAACTCCTGATTTCAGAAACGTTTCTAATTTATACCAAGCTTGAGAACTATAATTATTAGGCTTCGCTGTTTCATTTGTCAGTTTAAGACAATAACCTGCATTACCACTGGTTTCTGTATCAGTAGCAATAGCATAAGTTACAGCATGCCAACTATACTTCTCCCAATTAAATAAATTTTCCTCTTCAAAATCACCATTCTTAATTAAATTCTCATCAGAACTAGCAGCAGTTAGTTTAACATTATCAACACAAAAATCACCCTCCAATTCTCCCACTACAAACTTTATAGTATTTGCATCTGTTGCCGAAACGCTAAATGAAAAAGAATAATCACTCCATTCCGTTCCTATTTGTGTCCCTCCATTAATAGTAGTGTCTACAGAGGACATAGTCATCAACCACAATTGAAAATTAAACGGAGTTGATGCCTTAGCTCTAAAAGCCAAAGTATATTCAGTATCTTGTGACAAAACAGCCCCACTTGGTAATGTATAATATACCTGTCCATCCCACGGATTAGCTTTAGTATCCTGATGCATTGATAAATAATGATTTGCAGTAGATGGATCAACAGGAATCACTTTATCAGCAATCAAACCATTAAGATATTTATTATTTTGCTGTGCATGCCATGCCAATGTATGTCCATAAATTGTAATACCTGCCTCTTTTGCTGTCTGAACGAAATCACTTACAGTATTAAAATTCATAGTTCCTTCATCTGATACACAAGACGCATACTTCATTGCATTTCCTGCTGTCATCTCATCAAAATTGGTAGTCACTAACTCATAGGCAATCCCTTTTTTATTGAAATCGCTTGCAGTTATTCCTGTCCCCAATTTGAAATTGGGGTACTTAGAACGATCTATATAAGATTTCAGAACATCGTATGCATTCAAGTACTCATACTGGGCAATACTTTCCGGTTTCTGCACTTCGTACGGTAATACAGCATCGTCCACACACGATCCTATAGACAGCCCTAAAGCAATCATCGAAAGTAGTTTCATATATCGTTTCATCTTTTCCATGTTTTAAGTTATTCTTTTACAACTTTGAACCATTCAGCTTTCACCTGACGGTCACGCATTACTAAAGTATCCTTGGTAGCATAAGTTGTAGTTCCCAAATCAACCGTATAATCCAAATATAATACGTCACGATCTTTATTATTGAAAGAATTTTTCTCTCCTTTTTCCACATATTTCCCACTGCCGGAGACATTGCATCCGGGAGTATCGGAAGAAAGAGTACATTCATTATTTTCATTGAAAGTCAGAATCAAATTACACTCCTGGTCATTTGTACCCCAAGTCCATCCTGCCTTATTCAAAGAAATAGTTGAAAACTCGCATACTTCATCATTCTCTACATATTGCTGATGACGAGCTACGGTCGTTGTAACACCACCTACAGTGACAATATCTACTCCCCGTCGCAGATAAATCCCGTCCCACGGATTTACATATTTCACAGCATACAAAATATAATCCTTCGGAAGTACACTCCAATCACTACCTACACAGCGGTTCGGTTCATCGACATTGGGCGTACCTGTTAAAATAGCATCAGCATTCTGTACATTCGACATGACTAAAGGAATTACATAAGTTGTTTCAATTGATTTCGGATCGGCAAAAAAGGCATCTGTAAGCCACACTTCCACTCCTCCACTTATCTCTCCTTTCGGAATGATAATCTTATCGGAAGATAATTTATAATATTCAGAAGGCATTGGAAGCACGCTTCCACCACCCTCAAATTTCAAATTATCACATAGCGAATTAACAACACTAATGTCTACTGTAGGATTTGTACTATTCTCGTATACACCTCCCATCGTTGCTTTAATTATACATTTATGTTGATTATCAACCGTGTTGTCAAATGTCTCATCATTGCCGAGCACAATTGTTCTAATGGGATATTGATAAGAGAAGTAAACTGTCGTTTTTCCATAATCCGGAAAAGACCAATCTTGATTCTCACAAGCAGAAAAGAACATCAACGAAATTACTGAGAATATATAATATAACTTTTTCATTTTCTTATATCTTTAAGTTTTAAAATTTAATTACCAACCCTGGTTTTGTTTCAGTTCGTCGAACTTCAACACTTCAGTATAAGGTATCGGGCCATAATTCATATAATCTGCATAATTACGATTCTCAACCGTGAATTCCGTATAATTGCCTTGACTGATACGTATTCCCTTAGCCGGTTCAGTCAAACTGACTTTCCAACGGCGTAAGTCCCAAAAACGGAATCCTTCGAAACACAATTCCAAACGACGTTCATTGCGAATCAATTCACGCATTTTATCCTTGTCATTTTTAATACTCTCTAAATATGCATCACCGTTATCAGCACCCACTCCGGCCCTTTTACGGATAGCTTTCACCACGTCATAGGCTGAATATCCATGTCCTCCTGTTCCTGTTGGTCCCCACGCTTCATTTGCAGCTTCTGCATAATTGAGGAAAATTTCAGTATAACGAATACGAGGACTATAATGCGGTTGACCGTTTTGGCTAGTAGAACTAAGATATACATCCTCACGTAAATGCTTTCGAAGGTAATATCCGGTACGGGTAGAATGATTATTCTCCTTGTTCAGCCCGTCATTATCAGTCGTATTATCTACACTGGTATCTATCACTTTCTCATCGATCCCAACCTTACTTCCATTTACAACAACATAAAGATTCAAACGTGGGTCACGATCCTCATAAGGATTGTTCTCGTTATAATTAGCTTCGTCCATTGTGATAGGATATCCATTCGCCATAGGAAAGGCATTTACCAGGTTTTGTGTCGGGTTTATTTGCCCGCTACCATATAAACTAGGTGGGAACTGCGCTTGTTCCAGCTCATAAGCCGTAGCATCTTTGCTGTTCCTCCAAAGCATCTCATTGGGATTCGCTCCTGCTCCAAGATTAGCTATTTCATCTGCATTTTTATACCAGGTATTACCATTTGAAGCAAGTCCGGAAACTCCCCCGATTAGATCGAGTAACTCACCATTATAATCTGCGGCCTCTTTCCATGTCACCGTAGTCCCATCAGCAAACGCCGGACTAGCTCCCAACAAAGCAGCTTTAGCACGAAAAGCCATTGCTATACGAGCACTCATGCGCATACGGAAAATCTCACCGAACACAAGATTATATTGGCTGACTGACGTTCCTTTCAAACGGTACTTCTCCGGCACCTGAGCATCCGAAGCTATATTTTCATAATCCAACGGTAATAAATCTGTTGCCATTTGAACATCGTCATAAATCTGACGAATACATTCATCAAAACTATTACGGGCATAATTGAAATTATCACTTACATTTTCCGCCTTATTAACGATAGGAACACCTAACAATTTTCCGTCTGCCGTCCAACCGCCATGAGCCTGCAACAAGTAAAACATAAACATAGCACGTAATCCGTATGCCTCTCCTTTTAAACGATCGCAAAATAAGGAATTAACCAATGAATCGTCTACCCACGAAACTTCGTCGACTTCTTCCAAAAACAAATTAATATATTGAATTGCTGCTTTACATGAGGACCACTGTTCCATAGGATTATTATTGGAGGTCCACGAACCAGTAGCCATTTTCAGATAGCTATTATCTGTTTGATTTGTTACCGCATCATCAGTTGCCACATCATTAAATGACTGCGAATTATATGGATTTCGCGTATAAGCATTTGCTAAAATGCCTTCTGCGAAAAGAGGATCGTTCTTTCCGTCGCTCACTTGCTTATTATTTTCTATTGCCGGTGAAAATAAATCATCACACCCAACCAACAGGAAAGCCGCAATTATAATAGTTATTATCTCTTTCATAAGATTATTCTTTTATGTATAAAATGTACATTATTAGAAACCTATTTTAAAGCCTAGATTATAGAATCGGTTCTGGGGAGCGGAGCCGGTATTCAAATCCAATATTTCGCGCTCTTTAGATATTGTCAATAAGTTTGAAGCATAAGCATAAACAGACAAACTACGGACAAAAGAACCACGGAACAGGAAGCTGGGAAGATCATAAGTTACCTGTATCTTAGCAAGATTAAACCTATTCGTTTTATACATCCAGAAATCCGAATTACGGAAATTGTGGGTATTACTCAAGGTAGTCAAACGAGGATAGGTCGCCGTTTCAGCAGTTTCAGGAGTCCAACGGTTTCTCACAACTTCCGAATATTTCTTATCACCATACACCCAATAATAATCACTGTTCTTCATAGCTGAAGCACCGAAATATCCGGTTCCTAACGCAAAAAAAGTCAGATTTTTCCATTTGAGTGTCAAGTTTATTCCCATTGTGAAAGGTGCTCCCTGCCAACCATAACGCTCACCCAAGTAAACTTCATCTTTCTCGTCTATTACATTGTCACCATTCTGATCAATATACTTAATATCACCAGGTTTTACTTCTCCAAAAGAAGAAGAAGGAGATGCGGCAATATCCGCTTCATCACGATAGAAACCATCTGTACGTAATCCCCATATACCATCTGTAGGACGCCCTTTATGATAACGATATTCATCGGCATACAATTCATCTACACGCGTATGTTTATTAGTATAATATGTACCAGTCATACCCAAATTCGCGTTTACATTCCCAATCTTCTTCTCAAAATTCAAAGCTAGGTCAAATCCGGTGCGGCTGCTGTTGTTATAGTTTACATAAGGAATCAATGTACTTTCAGGCCAGTATGACTTAAAATAGCTAGGATAAATTGTTGAAGGTTGTACTAACATTCCTTCCATAGTGTTCGCAAAGAAAGATGCATCAAAAGATATTAACTTTTTCCACAAAGCTCCACGTAAGCCAACACTAAACTCTTTACGTTTAATAAAAGATAGATCATTATTCATACCTCTTTTCGACTCTGTAGCATGACTTTGATTTCCATCTGCCCATCCCCACCATGCTCCATCTGATTGGTTGAAAGTACTCTGATACATATAATAATCTGCAATATCCAAATCTGTATGCAGTATAGAACCTGAAGCTGTCAACATCAATTCATCCACTATAGAAGAATCAGCCAAGAAATTTTCTTTCCCAAGCCGCCATCCTAATGTTAGAGAAGGTGAAAATGCATTCCGGTTATTTTCAGGCAGGCGGGCTGAATGTACCAACGCGCTTCCGAAACTAACATAATACTTATTCAAATAATCATAATCAACTTGTAAACCCAGATTTACATTACTCGTTTTATGATATACACCGCTTTCTCCTTGCTGATAACCAGCTGCAATCAACATAGCCGAAAGATTATGTGCATCAGCGATCTTCGTATTATAGTTAAATTGTCCTGAGAAAGCTATAGTTTGGCGATTCCAACTACCGGACACATATTGTACACCATCTTTTTTATCTTCACCATACTTAGTTAAACTGATGATTACATCTTTGCCGTTAACATTAGCCCATTTCGGTTCATAAGTGGCATAACTGTTACTATAATATTTATTATAAGTAGTTGCATAGTCTACAGCAAACTTTGTCTGAAAAGACAAGCCTTTCAAAACTGACGACAAATCAATCTCAACACCCATGTCAAACTGGTACTGACGACTAGTAAATGTATTGACACCCGATGCGTAAAGACCTGCCAACGCATTCGTTTGGTCGAGTTGAGTTCCACCCAATAGATATTTGCCATCGATCAAATTATTACTATTCTTAACCATGGTCCACGAATTTTCATCATTTGGCATTAAATAATCAACAGGAATTAATGGAGACAAGCGATTAGGCCGTAATGTAGATGCAGCTCCCCAAAAATCACCACTAGCAGCACGCCCATCGTAGAATGTAGCATTTGCATTCACGTAACTTTTTACATACTGCCCCAACGAAACGTCAATGTTACCTCTCACACTGAAACGTGTGACGCGATCTTTATCAGCTTCACCATATTTCAACAATGAACCTACATTATACAAATTGATATTGGTATAAAAACGTGCCTTCTCCGATCCGCCGGATATTTCTGCCGTCACATCTGATTCATTATATGCTTTCTTAAGATAATCTGAAGAATAAAGGTTCAAATCGGGATAACGATACGGATTCGAACCGGAAGCATGGTTATAGATATCTTTTTCAGTATATGTAGGATCCAATCCATCGTTGGCACGAGCTTCATTATACAATGTCATATATTCAGCAGATCCCAGGTAATTAGGATAACTGACGGGCACGTGAAACCCAGTATTACCACGTACGTCAATACTTGTTCCACCAACTTTTCCACGTTTAGTAGTGATATAGATAACTCCTTTTGCTGCACGACTTCCATACAGTACTACTGCAGATGCACCTTTCAGGAAAGAAATCTGCGCAATCTCTGAAGGCATCACATTATCAGCATCACGCGGTACTCCATCCACTAGTACTAGATAACTATCCATTGCCCACAAACTGCTTCCATTCCAACCACCTACATAACCTTGCATATCAGTAAGACTATAGGTGTTGTAGTTCTTTTTCATAAGTTCCTCTACATTTACAAAGGAAACCCCTCCTAACAAATCATTTTGATTCACTTTACGAAAAGCCACTTGTACAGTTTCCTTCTGAGTAGTTTCCAACGAATCAGGATTTGCTTCTTGCACTCCAACCTGCGGAGTTTGTGCTTCTGCGTATAGGAATGAAGCTGCAACTACCACACATAAAATGGATTTTACTCGTATATATTTCATTTTTCTTTTCTATTTAATTAGTTTAAGGAAATTACTACCAGCCCGGATTCTGATTAAATTCAGGATAAATAGTTACATCTGAAGTTTTCAAAGGCATCCAGTTATGTTTATCCGAATAATTACGTTGTAATATTGTTGCTTCTCTAAAGTTTGCTACACGATTCTGTGTAGGATCAGCCTCATCAAACACACCAACACGTTCAAACTCTTGAGATGTTTTAATATTGTAAGGGTATTCATTCAGTAATAACCAGCGACGCAAGTCATTAAAACGATGTCCTTCATATGCCAACTCTACCGCACGCTCTCTTCTTAACTCCCCCATAAACTTATCTACAGAGCCAGTATATTTTACAGCAACATCATCCACGCCAGCACGTTTTCTTATTTTATTTACTGCATCCAGTGCTGTCAATGCCAAGCTTGAAGCATTTGCCGTAGGTGAACCATAACCGTTTACTACAGATTCAGCATACATCAAATAGATGTCTGCTAAACGCATCCAACTGACCTGAATAGTAAGCGCATCTCCATAGTCACGAAGACCTTCATCATAATTATTCACTGTAAGCGGAACAAATTTACGAAGAAGATATCCCGTGCGGCTTTGGCTAGCTATGTCACGATAATTACCACCTGTATACAAATTAGCAAATTGTATTTTTGCCGCTTCTTGTTCTGCATTAAATTTACTGGTATTTTGTATCACTTGCAATCCATCGAATATAATATCATGATAAAAACGAGGATCACGATTACGCCAAGGATATTCTTCGTCAAAATCAGAATCCGGATCATCCAACGGCAGTCCGTCTGCCGTACCGTAATAATTCACATAGTTAGCAGTTGGAGTAAATAAGACATTATTTGTTTCACCTGCCATCATAGACGCAACGAATTGAGGGCCTAAAGACCATCCTGATCCCATCCATGCATCATACATAGGGGTCTGAAAAATAGCTTCCGTAGAGCCTGGATTCATAAAATTCTGTTTATATGTATAAAATATATCAGAATAATGCTCAAAATCGACCAATGCATACTGCGTCTGTCCCTTTTCAACTAAATCAAGTAATTCTGCAAATGCAGTTGCAGCTTTTTTACAATAATCGGCATTATAAGAAGTACCTCCTTGAGATGCATAATTCATTAACGGACTACCTGCCCAAAGATAATTTTTACCTAAATAACCCAAAGCCATAATTTTGTTTATACGCAGTTGATTATTTCCATAAGTCACCTTTCCGGCATTAGTATTATCCCAATTGATCGGTAATAAATCAGCTGCACGACGAAAATCTTCTGCTGCACGGTCAGCACATTCTTGATAACTTAAACGTGGGTTTCTCAACGGCTCAGAAGAAGAAAGGACACTATCGATGTAAGGCAGACCACCAAAATACTGCATCAATTCAAAATGAAACCATGCACGAAAGAAATAAAGCTGACCAGCGATCAAATCTTTTTCTTCTTGGGTAGACTCAGTCATCTTACTCAAGTTTTCCAATCCTAAATTGGTTTTACGAATACCATACCAAGCCAACGGCCACATCGATTTTTTCATTCGGTCTGATGAATTCGCCTCTGTACTGGAACGGTCCATCCATCCTGACTGCCAACCGTCAAATTCAGACTGCCACCCCCAAAAGTCTCCCATATCAACCTTATATCCCATGTGATAATCCACACCAAAAGAAATTATCTCATCTTCTCCCCAATTAAAAGAATTATTCCAATATCCATGTGCAAAATCAGGGATGCAATAATATAGCTCCTCAGTAAAACCCTGAAAATTCTTAAAGTTCTTGAAAGCATCCTCGGAAGAGACTGTACTTTCAGGTGCTTTGTCCAAGTAATCCTCGCAGGAAGTCATACCTAAACATGCAGCCAAAAAGGTGGTGTATATTAATGTACGTATATATATTTTCATTTTTATATCATTTTATAATGTGAATTTTAAGCCAAAATTAACACGTTTTATCGTAGGATATGCTCCTTGTGAAGCCCATCCGGTTCCAGCAAAATTAGACTCACGATCGTCCGGCATACGTGTCCACACCCATAAGTTATTACCGTTTACATATAATTTTAAATTGGATATTCCCAGACTTTTGACCCAGCCTTTTGTAAACGTGTAAGCCAGTTCTATATTTTTAAGACGTATATACGAGCCATCATAGAAATAGCGTGCCGCGTCATAATAACCGTTTGTAGTCGACCCCCAGCGTGGCATCGGTACATCCGGATTAGTCATGTTTTTAGTCCAACGTGAACCTTCATCGTAAGCAATCAGTTGTTTTTTGCCGAATGTAGAGAACACCACTTGCCGCGTCACATTATTCACGCCATAAAATTGAACAAAGAAACTCCAGTTTTTCCAATCAAAACCAACAGAAGCGCTGTAAGTATTCTGAGGATCGGCAGAATATCCATAAGGAATCTGATCATAGGAATTAATAACCCCGTCGCCATTATAATCAAGAATGGCAAAAGTACCCGGCAATTTCTGATCATCACCAGACTCGAACGGTGTACTCCCATATAAATCATCCATTGTCTGCGTATAACCATGGTCTACATAGGTATACGTTTGTCCAATTGGCTTTCCTGCTTTTTTCTGGTATTCAGGAAGTAGCTCACCCTCATCCCGTTCCAATATCTCATTTTTAGCATGAGTCATGTTCATATTTGCCCACAAACGCAAACCATTCTTCAACACTTTATTGAGACGAACTTCTACTTCATACCCTTGATTCTTTACTTTTCCCAAGTTAGCCCACGGTGCTTTGGTTATTCCTCCAAAATAAGAAGGTGTAGCACGATCTGAACCATTAATTAGGACATCTGTACGTTTATCTTTAAAGAATTCCACACTACCTGCTACCAAGCCGTTAAAGAAGGAATAATCAACTCCTAAATTAAACTTCCGAACCACTTCCCAGTGAATATCTTCATTCCCCACAGTAGTCTCACGATAGAAAGTATAGGGACTATCTACATTATATGCACCCGTTTTTATATTTCCTCCCAAGTTCCATTGAGTCATATACAGCCAACGTCTTGATGTGTCCCATTCATCTCCAATCTCATCATTACCGATTTCACCGTAAGAAGCTCTTACCTTTAACATATCTAAGAACTTCAATTTTTTCATAAACTTTTCCTCGCTAATCATCCAGCCGATAGCACCTGAATTAAAGAAAGCAAAACGGTTGTCGGCACTGAACTTATCCGAACCGTTATAAGCACCATTATATTCTATAAAATATTTGTCTGCATAATTATAAGTTAAACGGAAAGCCCAATCTTCACGGTAATGTGGCACAATACTACCTTTGGCACGTTCTTGACGGCTGAACAATCCCATAGCTCCAACCGTATGTTTGCCAAATGTATTATTATAATCTATCTGTGCCGAATAGTACATATGACGCTCTGTAGCACCATTATCCACGCTTCCTCCTTCTGGATTCCAATTTATTTGCTCGCGAAAATCGAAATTATGGCTACCGACCGACGGATTATAACTTACTTCACCTGTATCCGGATTGATATATTTGTATAATGCACCATCGGTAGAGTTCACACCACGATTTTGCTCCAAGAACACATTATCCCAAGAAATCGACGCTTTTGCACTCAAACCTTTCAGTAGGAAATCAAATTTTTGTTCTAATACGAAATCTGTTGTCAGACGGGTGGTCGTCCGAGTGTTTTGCCCAGCCAACGCTAATCCTGCTACAGAATTATTTGCATTATTTATCGGATCATACCCCCACGTACCATCTTCATAACGAGGCATAAACACATTCGGTGGAGTAGTATAAGCACTTCCCCAAATATTGTATTCGTAATCTGTACGAGGGCCCTGTTTCACACCGTGGGAACCAGCAATATTCGCTTTTAACAAGGTCGTTTTAGTTAACTGAAAATCAAGATTACTACGCATATTAATGCGGTTATATCCATATGTCGTCTGATACCCACGTCCATTATCGTATTCTTTAAACAAGTCACCTTCGTGCTGATAGTCAATAGCAGCATAATATTTTACAAACTTAGTACCTCCACTTGCACTCACATTCACATTCTCTGCAAAAGCATAGTTTTTAAACATCCAGTCAGTCCAATCAATATTGGGATATCTTTCCCGCTCTGCCTGATTAGCCGGATTGCGATATTTATCCATAAGCGCCTGTGGCATCATATAATTCCAAGAATCCGGAGCAAGCCCCAATTCATACTCTACGGCATCGTTTCTAAGCATAAATGCATCATAAGAGTCCAATTTATTGGGTAGTTTAGAAGGTAACTTTAATGTCATACTAGCACCAGCATTAATCGTAGCCTTACCTTCTTGACCGCGCTTTGTCGTAATCAAGATAACACCATTAGCTCCCTTTACACCATATACAGCTGTAGCCGAAGCATCTTTTAAAACAGAAATAGATTCTACAGAACTAATATCAACACCGGTCATCGGACGTTCAATGCCATCTACCAAAATCAGAGGTGAGCTATTATTCCAAGAACTCATACCACGAATTTTGATTTGCGGATCTTCCTCACCGGGCATACCGGTACTAGCTGTCGTTACAACACCCGGCAAATTACCAGTCAAGGCCGAACCTAAATCAGATACACCACCAGAACGTTCAAGCACTTTAGCAGAAGTTTGTGTAATGGCTCCTACCACACTCGCCTTCTTTTGTTGCCCATAACCAACTATTACTACTTCCTCAAGGATTTGAGAATCATCCTTTAAAACCACTGTTATTTTTCCTTTACCAGTAGCTTTTACTTCCTGAGAACTCATTCCGATGAATGAAACTACAAGAATCGACTTATCACTGGGAACTGTCAATACAAAATTACCATTCAAATCAGATACAGTACCGATTGAGCTACTGCCTTTTACAACAACAGAAGCACCAATAACAGGTTCACCATTACCATCTTCTACCGTTCCTCTCACCGTGATTCCTCGCTGTGCTGAGACCGTCAGGCCACTCAACAACATCAATAGAAAAAGATAGAGAATCTTTTGAAATTGTTTCTTTACATTTTCCATTACAATTAGTTTAAGATATTAATATTATTCTCGTTTTTTTTAAATTTGCCTCATAAATAAATTATTTATACTAACTACTCTCAATTTTATATTTCATAATACTAAATTTAAAGGTTAATTATTTTTCCGAAGTAGCATACAAACCAATAGTAGTACCGGTAAATCCCCCAGCAATAGATGTAGACAAATAACTAGCATCCACATTTTTATGTAACAATTCCCAGTTTCCATCCATGAGCGAATAATAAAAGTTGTAATAATTACCTTCTGAGATAATTTTTAAATCAATCACTTTTATTTCTTCCCTAATATCCTGTCGTACTAATAGCTCAGCACCCAATTCTCCAACCTTTTGGAGAGTAATACATTTACCTAAGTCATCTCTGCTGACTGCTAAGAAATATTGATGTGTCTCATCTTTAAACAACAGCATTCCGGCTGTTTCCTTATCGTTAGAAGGATTGAACAACATACGTGTAGCACATTCAAATTTATGATGTTGTAACCGACGACAAACAAATGCCGGAGTTTTCTTTTCCGTAGCACTAATATCTGCACACTTCAAGGTCAGGTATCCGGGTGTTTCCGTCAATGAATATAAATCGGAAGCAGAAGCTCTCAAAGTCATCCAAGTCATGTCAAGTACAGGAGAATCAAAGTTCGCTACTAACTCGAAGTTACCATAAGTAACTGTCGTATCGCGTTTCGCACCTTCACGTTTTACAATCATAGGAACTAAATCATCGCCTTGTGTCATGTACGGGAATCCGTCTTCACTCCATTTCACCGGCATCATAAATGTTTCACGTCCCAAATTCTCAAACTGATTATTAATAGGGCGACAAGCCAGAAAAACAGCCCACCAATCTCCCTCTTTTGTTTGAATCAAGTCTGCATGGCCAGCACAGGTTACCGAATTAGGACGGTCAGAATTCAAATGTCTTTGCGTCAGAATCGGATTGTTTTTCCATGGAAGAAATTTACCCATCGGAGAATCACCACGGAAAATCACTTCTGAATGCCAGTTCCCCGTTCCACCTTCGGCGGACATCAAGAAATACTTTCCATTTATTTTATATAAATGAGGGCCTTCTATCCAAATTGGTTTGTCTGCCGGTTGAGCTCCTTTGTTTACAAGAATTTTACGGGGACCTATCGTCTTATCTGTTTTCACATCAAACTCTTGTATACGTATAGTACGGTGTCCGCTATATTCAGGCTTATTATCCGGAGCCTCATCATTATTAACAATATATGCCTTACCATCTTCATCAAAAAAGAAAGAAGGATCAATACCTCCGACCTCCGGCAACATGACGGGTTCCGACCATTCACCAAACGGGTCTTGCGTCTTAACAAAGAAATTTCCGGCTCCTACATTGGTTGTTACCATATAATATGTCTTGTTATACGGATTATAAGAAATAGCCGGAGCAAAAATACCGCCACTCACTTTCTGTCCTTCCATATTCACTAATTGCGAAGCACGGTTCAACACATGCCCTATCTGTTTCCAATTCACCAAGTCTTTGCTGTGAAAAATAGGAACACCGGGGAAATAAGTGAATGTAGATGTTACCAGGAAATAATCACCTTCTCCATTTGTGCAAACACTAGGATCAGAATACCATCCCGGCAAAATAGGATTATAGAAATAGTCTTCATCTGACAGAGGATTGGAAATATAAAAATCATCATTTCCTTTATAAGAAAAATAATCAAAGAGAGCCACAGATTTTCCAATAGCCGGTAATTGTTGTTCTTTCTTTGAGTTACATGACATCATTGTTATCCCCAACATAAATATGGAGAGCCGGACGATTGACATTAATTGTATTACCTGTGTATTCTTCATAATACCTCTTATTTTCTTTATAATCAAATATGAATTACTGATCTTTTTCTGCAAAGATATGCCAGCTCATAAAACTACAAACATAATTATGTTACGGGCTTCTTTTCCTAAATAACATCTTCATTTTCAATGTTACATCTATCTTTCCCCTTGTAGCACACCCAAACAACAACATTGATTATCAATATATTACAAGCTTACTCTTTTTATAAAAAGCTATTCAAATTCCCAATAATCCAGATTGAAAAGTTTGTTTCCTTTCTCTCCTTTAAAGCAGAAATAAAGATCATGTACACCCTTTGCATTCTTTATCCGGCCTGACATCTGTTTATATATATCCAGTCCTCCTGTCGGTGATATACTGACACTGCCTATTACCTGACCTTCAGTGCTGTCCAGACGAATTTCTATCATTCCGCCTTTTTCAACACAAGCTGCACTTACACTGAATTTCTTTGCTCCCTTCTTGCCAAAGTCGACACCACGCACACACAGATATTCATTATCATCAATATCGGTTATATACAAACCACCATTCTTATGATTTTCAGCTTTAAGACCATATCCCCAAGCCATCGTTTCAGCTTCCACTCTACGGTAAGGATTAAAGTTTTCAATCTGTTCCAGTTTCGTCTCCTGCCAATAAGGAACTTCCTTAATAGTTCCATCCGGATTATATTGCATTTTTGCAACAGATACCGAACGGCGTTCCTTATGCTCCAAAGTCTCCAAATGAAGCAAATCATAATTTAGGCCAAATACATAAGAGCTACCTTTATAATCGATAATTCCAGGATGATTTCCTCTACTCCGCTCTGTTGGACGCATAATATATCCTTTTGTACTCCATGGTCCGGTAGCTTTGTCGCTCATGGCATAGCCAATCCCTTCCGGGCAACAAGTTGAAGCAAAAGCCATGTAATAATGCCCGTTCCGTTTATACACCCACGGACCTTCCTGGTAATGTTCCGGTTTATTTTCCACTTGTACAATTTCCCCCGAATATGAAATCATATCCTCATTCAGTTTCACATAATAAACATTCGGATTGCCCCAATACATATACGCTTGTCCGTCATCATCAATAAATACAGTAGGGTCAATATCATCCCAATGCTCCTTTTGCCAAACCAACGGTTTGTTCAATGGGTCTTTAAAAGGGCCGTAAGGAGAGTCGGAGACCAATACGCCAATACCATTACCATGAATCGGGCAATACATATAAAATTTGCCATTACGTTCGATGACTTGTTCTGCCCAAGCACCGTTATCACGTTTCACCCAATCAAAACTCTTCAGAGAAGCGACAGCTCCATGATCGGTCCAATTGACCATATCGGTGGAAGTATAAAGTAACCAGTCCAACATTTTGAATCCTTCGGCATCATCCTCATCATGAGTTGTATAAAGGAAAACGGTATCATTATATACCATCGGAGCCGGATCGGCGGTATATTTTGTCTGGATAATAGGATTTTGTGCCACTCCTGAAGTAGTGGCAGTCATTGCCAACAAAAACGACACGCCTAAAAATTTTAAGTTTCTCATATTCTTTTATTTTAAATGGTTTTAGATTCTACTACTTTACATTTTTATTTTCAGCTGTTTTCCTCTATACTCTATGGTCTTTCCATTGATACTTTCTGTCACATCTATTCCCGACTTTCTATCAACTTTTACCAACTTCAGTTTGCGAGATACAGTCATACCGGAATATCCACCTTTCCGGTCAGAGATTGTCAATGTGTTATTTTTATCATTCCAAATTATTTCAAAACTTGAAGAGTCCCCCTTCTCATAATTGTAATTGTCGCCTTCATCTTCATAGACCGTAAATGAAGAATCGGCTCCCGGATAAACCCGTATCTCCCACTCTGCATCTATTTTTTCCGATGTATATTGCATAACCGGCCCCATTGGAATGATAGATCCTTGACGCACCAATAGAGGAATTTTATTTATCGTTGTTTCAGCGACAATCCATTGTCCGCCCTTATATTTTTTTCCGGTCCAAAAGTCAATCCAATCGGCTCCATCCGGCAAATACACACGACGCACCTTATCTACATTTTCCAAAGGATGGGAATCCACCGAATAATACATAGGATTGGTGACAGGAGCAACCAATAGAGCTGGTCCGAACATAAATTCATCTTTTAAATCAGCGACCTGCATATCCTTGGCAAAGTCAAACGCAAGTGTTCTGGTCATTGTATAATTTTCACGGTGAACCTTGCCTGCTAAAGAATAGATATAAGGAAGTAAGCGATATCTCAAATGAATCATTTTAATCAAACTTTCATAAAAAGGTTCACCCGGTTTACCAAAACGCCATACTTCACGAGGAGTATCGGAACCATGACTACGAAACACCGGCAAGAACGCTCCATATTGAAACATACGAGTGTATAATTCCCGATAAGCCATATCAGCCACTCCTTTATCATAGTCGCCTTTCCAAAACCATTGAGGTCCATTTTTTGTAAAAAAGGCCCCAATATCTACTGTCCAATAAGGGCAGCCTGTAGCCATAAAATTTAACCCGGCAGGAATCATTTGAGCAAAAGATTGCCAAGTTGCATAAGTATCACCGTTCCACGTTATTGTAGAATAACGTTGCTGACCTGCGTAACTAGAACGGGTAAGATTTACAACACGCTTATCTTCATTTGTAGAACGTTGGTTCTCATAAATTCCCTTCGCATGATATAATGAATACAACTGGCTTCGCTCTGCCCCCAATACACTATTCAGCAAATTCGTGTTTAACTCCCAACGTTGCCGATGATTATCCGCTCCATAACCATCCTTCATAAAAGTCCAATCAGCATCCAATGGTTCTGAAGCGTCACACCACCAAGCATCAAAGCCGTTATCAAAAAACTCATTATTCGCATAGCTCCAGTATAATTTTCTTGCCAACGGATTAAAAGCATCATAGACAGAGGTGCCGCTTAACAACCATCCCTTTCGTTTAAATTCCTCATGTTGAGGACAGTTCATGGCATTCGGCCATATTGATATCATTAATTTAGCATGTAGAGAATGAATTTCATCTGCCAGTTTTCTTTTATCCGGATAGAATTTAGGATTCATACTCATATTCCCCCATTGGCCTTCCGGCCAATAGTTCCAGTCCTGTACAATCATATCGATCGGTATTTGCCTTTGGCGATACTCTTTTAAGGTATTAATTAAATCATCGGAACTGACATAGCGTTCTTTAGATTGAATATATCCAAAAAGATAGAGAGGCATCATTGGAGAATTGCCTGTCAATAAACGATAATTAGCAACCACAGCATCCATCGTCTTACCTTTCATAAAGTAATAATCAATCTGTTTAGCTGCTTCAAGTTCTACAAAACTCCCTTCCGAGTTATCCTTAAACATCATGGCACATCCCGCGTCAAACAGTAATCCATAACCGGCTGTTGAATTTAGCACCGGTACCATAGCTTTCAAATTATGCTGGCACAGATAAAGTTCCTTACCACGCAGATTCATATAGTCTTCCATGTGAGCTCCCCACCCATATAAAGCCTCCAACGGTTGCCATTTAAAATTGATCCTATATTTCCAGGTATGCCCTATGGTATCATAACGCAAAACATTTTTTATTTCTTTATCACCATCCGCAGTTTTCTCTATATGTTTTGAATGTTCATCATATATGACTTGCTTCGTCACTCTCTTTTCACTGATTCGAGGTATATTTTGATCTTCCTGCAATAATAATCCCCCCTCTTTATCCAAATAAGTGATAGAAGCAGTACTTAAATCAACTCTGACTATCAAGCTATCCGATTTTAATAAATAACAATCCGGATTTGGGGTATATACCCAACGAACAGGATTATCAACTGCACGTGACAAACAAACATCCGTTCCGTTTCCCATAAACGTATTTTCCCCCGTATATTGAACTCTTACCACATCCGGAGTCACAAACTCTACTTTTAATATGCCTTGTTCCAAATCACAAGAAATACCATTTACAAGAGCAGTAGCCTGCTTAACCTGTGCAAAAGCAGTGAAAGCATCTGTTAAGATCATAAACAGAATCATTACCCATGTCACAAAAAATCGTTCTAACTGATATTTTTTCTTCATAAACAACATTGTCATAAATCCATTTTTTGTGAAACATAAACGATAGCATCGCACAACGCTATACGCCAATAATTCCAATCGTGTCCTCCTCCCTTCACCCGGAATTCATAAGGGATATTCCGGTCGCGAAAAGCTTTAATCAGATCCACATTAGCTTCATATGTAAAATCTTTATCTCCACAATCGATAAACCAATGTATCTTTTTCCACTTCAAAATCTCGTTTGCAGTCCCTAACTGTATTGTGTGAATCGGATTATTATCATCAATTAATTGCTGACGCCATGGAGCAGAAGGATCATCTTTCAGAAACTCTAAATACTGACTGCGCAGATAGCTGCTCATACCATATACAACATTAAACATCTCCGGATGATATAGACCATACACAATAGATGCTCCGCCGCCCATCGAGTATCCGGCAACTGACCGGAATCTCTTTTCAGACTTTATCCTGTAATGAGTTTCAATATAAGGCACAAATTCGTAAAAGAAAAAGTCCTCATATTTCCAATGGGGAGCATTGAACCAAATCATATTATTCTTATTCGCTTCCGGACATACGATAATCATCTTAGATGACAGTCCTTTGGCAACCAGAGAGTCAGCAACCACCTGTAAATTACCCCAATGAACCCAATCTGTATTCGAGCAATTCCCACCGTGTAATAAGTATAATACCGGATAACTACAGGTATCGGATAAATAATAATCATCCGGCAAATATATCGTATATTCCCGCTCTGTAATACCTTGCAACATTGTGCATGGCATTTTTCTATATTCTACCCGGCTCTTTGCGTGGACTTCCTCCAATATGCAGAAAAAGAATATAAATACAACAATATACTTCATATTACATTTCATAATAAACTACTTAGTAATCAGTATTCCGCCATTGCAAGGAATAGATAGTTGCAATTCTTGTTTCTTTCCTATTCCTATTTGTTTTACGCTACCCTGCAATGCCTTATCATCACTAAATAGTCTCACCTTTTCTCCATTGGAGAACATCGGCAAATTAACTTTAAGTTTCAGTGTTTCCTTCTGCGCATTTACTCCGGCAATATACCATTTGTCTCCATGACGACGGGCAAGAATAACGTATTTACCAGGATAACCGTCAATGAAACGTACCTCATCCCAAGTCGTGGGAACCTCTTTCATAAAATCAATTGCCCACGACGGAGCATCGGTCAGGTTATTCGGTGCCAAAGCGAAATGCTGTACCGGACTCTGAAATAGAACCGCCGTAGCCAGTGCGTAGACATCTGATGTCACCCGCCGGCTTCCCCGTGGAGCATTATCCGCATTATAATATTTGTTCAATGCACTACCTCCGAAATCCATGCTACCTACCGTGTTACGAATAAACGGGTGTAAGGTAGCATTAAAGGCCTCATTATCACAACTGCCTTGAGAGAAATGAAGATTTTCACTAGCCAATACAGCCTCACTCGATGCGAAGTTAGGATACATACGTTCCCAGCCACGAGGCAAAGTGCATCCATGAAAAATAACCAGAAGGCCGTACTCGTTTGCATCCAACAAGATATCCTCATACAACTGCATAGTCATTTGCTTGTCACCTCCGAAAAAGTCAACTTTTATTCCACGGATACCAATGCTTTGCATCCATTTCATCTCCTTACGTCGGGCTATCGCATTATCCATAATACCTCTCGGAGTTTGCGGAGCATCATTCCAATACCCATTCGAATTATACCACAAATAAAGAGCTACCCCTTTGTCCTTCCCATATTTAGCCAATTCTTCAATTTTATCACGTCCTATTTGTTTATCCCACAAGGCATCCACCAACACAGATTGGTACCCCATTGCTGCCGAGAAATCAATATACCGGAGTTGCTCTTTGTAATTAGTACTTCCATCCATACCGATAATCCAGCTCCATGAACCCCGTCCATACGTATACTCTCCTTTTGCCGGATAAAGCGGTTTTACAACATCAAAAGGAACCGTTGTCTCCACTATTGGAGCCAAAGTCTTGCCCACAGTAATAGTACGCCAAGGCGTCTCGCCCGGTAATGCTATCCCCGGAGAAACCGTACCATTCCCATTTGCTTCACCTTCTTGCGGAAACCCGATTGTATATACTCCTCCTTTGTGCCCCAGCAAACGGCTCGCACAATACCCGCTATTTACTCCCGTTTCGGAAACAAGCATCCAACCGTTATCCCCATTACGGAATAGGCAGGGAAATGTATATCCTTCTCCCCAGCCATTTTTCTCTGCGACATCATCTGCCGTATAAGACGTCTCATAACTTGAAGAAGTACGGGCAAATCCTCCCATCGGTTTACTTTGCGGACAAAGGAAAGTGGTGGTTCCGTCAGGAAACACAAATCCTGTGACTTCTTGCTTAACCACGCAACTTAGTGTCTCACCTTGCGGATACATCCTATATTTAAAAGCAACATCGTTATTACTTATGCAGAATATAACATCATAAATTGTTTTCCCTTGTTGTGTAAACGAAAATACAGCTTCATTCGCCACATAATGTACCTTGCTCTTTTTAATAGAAGCCAACTCGTATGTTTCATCTATTTTATTGGTTGAAACATTCTTCTCCAGCGACATCCCCGATGAAAAATCTCCTATATTTGCAATAATCCCCAATGGAGATGACTTCAAAAAGAGAACATTGTCATAACTGACAGAATAAGAAGGTTTTCCATCCATATCTGAGACTGTTACTACCAACTTTCCATCAGGACTTGTTATCTGTTTATTTTCTGCACTTGCAACGCTACTACCCAATAACATAGCCATTACTATAAAAAACTTCATCATATTTCTATTTCTCAGATTCCTTTCTACTGACATAATCACACATTCTATTACAATCAAAACCTTACAGAAACTGCCTTCCCATTATAATCGACGCTTTTTTGAGTTCCGTCCTGAAGGGTTACAGTAAACTTACGGTTCTTCAACATTCCCTCATACGCACCTTTTCTTGCCCCTATCGTCAATTTACGAGATGCATTATTCCAAGAGATTGGAATTTCCGTATAAGCTCCTTTTTCGTAATTGTAATTATCAAATTCATCTTCATATAAAATGAAGTTTCCATTCTCACCCGCATATACCTTCAATTCAAGATGATCCCACGGTTTTTCAGTTGCATATTGAACTTGTGGACCGACAGGAATAATACTACCCGCTTTTACATACAATGGAATAACATCAAGTGTAGTCTCTTTGGTAATTTCCTTTCCGCCTTCATGTTTCTCGTTCGTCCAGAAGTCATACCATAGAGTTCCTGCCGGTAAGTATATTTTGGTAGATTTCGTTTCCATGAAATCCACAGCAACGTCTGTTTTCGCTTTTTTCGCTCCATCCCTGTTCCATCCCTCTTCTTCAGACACCTTTACCACAGCCTCCGGTGTATATTGCGCATGAGCAATCGGAGCCACCAGGATCGATTTTCCAAACATATATTCATCATTGATATCCCACACCTTTCTGTCATCCACAAAGTCCATCATCAAAGCGCGCATAAAACTCGATTGGCGATTGCTCACCTCCCAAGAAATAGAATAAATATAAGGCAACAGAGAGTAACGTAAACCTATCATCTTCTCGATAGCATCATATACAGGCTCACCCTTCTTTCCGAACTTATAGATTTCCCTGTAAACATCCGTCCCGTGCGAACGCATCATCGGATTGAACGTTCCAAACTGCAACCAACGCACATAAAGTTCCTGATACAATGGATTTTTCGAAGCACTATCATCATTCCAGCTTTTATTATAATGTCCTGCAAAAAAGCCACCAATATCACTATTCCAGTGAGGCATACCACACAAAGAAAAGTTTAATCCGGCAGGAATCTGATTTCTAAAACTCTCCCATGTGGAAGCGACATCACCACTCCATACATTTGCACCATAACGTTGTTGCCCCAAAAATCCCGAACGGGTTAAAATAAACACCCGTTTGTCCGAAGTCACTGCACGCTGATGGTCGTAAACCCCTCCGACAGTCATCAACGGATAAGCATTGCGCACCTTACGGAACGAGCCCAGATAGGTTTTGGTATTCATATCCTCCGGCTTCCAGTCCAAATGGTCGGGTTCGGTAGAGTCCATCCACCAGGCATCCATTCCCAACTTGAAAATTCCATCATTCAGATATTTCCAATAAATATCACGCGCTTCGGGATTGTAAGCATCATACACTCTTACACCGGAAGGATATTCCATATTGGGGGGCCATGACTCCAATCCCGATTGCGGCCAGGTAGTGAAATTAAACAACATCCCTTTTTTGTCCAATTCTCTATAAGGTTTGGTCATCGGTCCGAATGACGACCAGATAGATATAGCCATGTGTGCGTTCATCGCATGGACATCCTCAATCATCTTTTGAGGATTATTGAAAGTCGGATTCTGAAAATCCATCGCATTCCACAAATAGTTATGCCCCCAATATTGCCAATCCTGAATAATGCCATCCAAAGGAATACCCAATTCACGATATTTACGAACAACGTCTACCACTTCCTCCTGACTCTTATATCTTTCTTTACTTTGCCAGTAACCATAAGTCCATAATGGAAACATCGGTGCTTGCCCGGTCAAGCTGCGTACCTGTGCTATAACACCGTCGGCATTTTTCCCATACATGAAGTAATAATCCACACAGTCCCCCACTTCAGAACGGAAAGATGTTTCAACTTCGTTATCCGTAAAAAGAGTCGGCGAATAGTTATCCCAAAACACACCATATCCTTTAGTAGACTGGAAGAAAGGTGACACATCTTCAACGTTACCCTGTACCAGATTTTTAGTCATGTTCCGCTGAATCATCTTTCCATTTTGCAATTGTCCCAAACCATAAATGGCTTCTTCCTTATCTAATACAAAAGGTTGATAAACCTGGTAAGTTTTTGTCCCGGCATCATCGAAATCAATAAACTGCATACCGGATTTCTCTGCCAATAACGACTTGCCATCCTTTGAGAAATAAGAAACAATTCCCGTCCCGGTGTCCACACTGACACTTAGTTCACTGGTGTTCAATACAATCTTATTATCTTGTATATCAGCTTTGAAACTCACCTTTTCAGGTTTGGCAATTACAGAAAGACTCTCTTTTTCATAGGCAACACCTTCCGGAGACTTTATTATCCTCGCCACAGCAGGCGCAAAAAATTGTACTTCTATATCCACTGCATTTACAGTGGTTTTGATGCCGGACGATGTTTTCTGATAGTTCTGTGCGAATAAAACATTTGTACTGAAGCATAAACATATACCCCAAAATAGATGATGTATTTTCATAATTATAGAATAATAAGGTTTCTAATTAATTACCAACAGATGTTGCATACAGTCCAATCATTGCTCCTGTAAAGCCACCAGCCACATTAGTAGAAAGAATATCACCGGAAACGGTTCCTCCTAAATTTATGAAACCCTTTCCATCAATCGAATAATTAAAACGATAATCATCTCCATTGGCTGTTACTTGCAGTGTCACAGGTTTCTCTGTTTCTATTTTCATCTCACCCAGGACACTCGCTTGTCCTTTTTCGGTTCTTTGCAGTATCAGGTAATAGTCTTTTCCCTTTTTAGTGATACCGAAAACATAGTGATATCTTTCATTTTGATAACATGTTATACCGGCAAAATCTTTCTCATTTTTCGGTTTGTACTCCATGGTCGCTGCCGCTGTAAATTGATTATGCTGCTGACGGTAGAACAAGGTAGAAGTAGGTTTCACTTCATTGATATTTGAGGTAAAAGGGATGATCCGCAACCCTTTATCGGTCATATCAACGAATTCTTCACGAGGACCTCTAAGACCAATCCATCTTAAGTCTAATGTCTTATCGGAGAAATCATCCTTAAAGACAAAGTTGCCACTAGGCAAATAACCGTTTTTTCCTGTTTGGTTCTCTACTCCCGAAGGCATCTTCAATGTAGGTTTCATAGGGATAAGCCCATTCTCGAAAACGGGAAATGTTCCGCTCCAGTCCACCGGAAGAATAAAAGTTTCGCGTCCGGTATTCACTCTGTTCTTCTCATTGGGGCGTATTCCTAAAAATACACCATAATATTTTCCGTCGGGTCCCTCCACTAAGTCTGCATGACCAGCCCAGTCTACTTTATTCGCCCGATTTGCAGGAAAATAACGTTGAGTTAAAATAGGATTATTATTTGACGGAAGATAAGGTCCTTTCGGATGATCACTTACAAAAATGACTTCGCTATGCCAGCCTCCGGTTCCTCCTTCCGCACACATTAAGTAATAACGTCCATCTTTCTTATAGATATGAGGAGCCTCAATCCATATCGGTTTTTCTTCTATATTGACGCCACCGTTTACGATGATCCGGTCCGTCCCCGGAACCACTTTATCATTCTCCACATCATAATCCCATATTTTTATGACACGGTGTCCCGAGTAACGCTCGTTTGCTTTAGCAGGAGCATCATTATGTACCACGTATGCCTTGCCATTATCATCAAAGAAAAGAGAAGGATCAATGCCTTCAAATTGAAGTTTGATCGGATCACTCCAGCCATTCTCCGGATTCTTTGTCTTTACCACCATATTTCCAAAGCCACCGGAAAATTGAGTGGTTATCATATAAAACGTATCATTATTGGGATTATATCTTATAGCAGGAGCATATACACCAGCACTAATACCACAATCTTCAACCTTTAATTGTGACATTCTGTCCAGCACATGACCAATTTGTTTCCAGTTGACCAGATCATTAGAATGGAAAATAGGTACCCCGGGAAACATAGCAAAAGATGAGCACACTAAATAATAATCATTACCTTTCCGCGTTATACTCGGATCGGGATAGCAACCCTGCAAAATAGGATTATAGAACTCACCCGGCTTTAAAGGATTGTTTTGATAAATAGCATCCTCCCCCTGATAAATAAATTGCGTAAAGACAGGAGCATTTTTCGTTATTTTACCCTTGCCACTCACCTCCATATTAAAAAACAGCATAAAAAATACGACAAGCCCCACGGATTGCCAGCCCGACAAAATCAATTTTAATGTTCTCATATTATCACTTTTTATTTTCTATAATTTTCTGTTCCATAGTAGTGTTTGCAAATGTATCGATTCGGTTTTATCATATATGTACAATCATGATACAGGCATCTATATACAGGTTACATTTATCACAGACATGTAACATGATTCTTTTCTGATGTAACAAAAAGCCCCAAAACAGAAAAATGGTAAGATAAATAACTACATTACCTATTATTTCAGCACTTTTATCTTCCATCATATAAAATGCTGAATATCAATAATTAGCAAATATTCATTTTCCTTTAAAGGAAAGCCCCCGTTGGTTTAAAAGAAACGGGGGCTTGGTTTAAAAGAAACGGGGGCTTGGTTTAAAAGAAACGACCCGTTCCTTTTAAAGGAACAAGGTCGTTCTTTCTTTATTCATTCAATAAATAAATCCGGATTGTCTATCTGTAAAAATAAACAAAATTCCAAAGCGGTATTACTGTACGTTCATTACAATCGTTTTCAACTTATTTCTATCAGAAGTTCCTCCATACAGTAATTCATAAGTACCTTCCAACGGACGCATCGTATTCGACTCTACATCAAACCATTCAAAGTTCACACCAGTAAGAGGAATAGCTACTGATTCAGTTTTCCCTGCCGGAATATGAACGCGTTTGAAAGCACGCAAGGTATAACGGGGACCTTCCTTATCACCCGGACGTCTCAAATAAACCTGAACCACCTCTTCTCCATCACGTTGCCCGACATTGCTTACCGGAATAGTCAATACTACATTTTCACCTTTGGCGATTGTATTCTTGCTCAATTTAGCTTCTCCATAAGTAAAGTCAGTATAACTCAACCCGTGACCGAATGGGAAAAGTGGTTGCTGTTGCATATATCGATAGGTACGCCCTTTCATGGAATAGTCTTCAAAGTCCGGCAATTGATTCACATCCTTATAGAAAGTGACTGGCAGGCGTCCACCGGGATTATACTCTCCCCAAAGAGCATCAACGATAGCTGTACCACCCGCCTGTCCCGGATACCATGCCTGCAGAATCGCTTCACAAGTAGTCGTTTCGGGCACTAGTCCGATAGCTGAACCGGAATAATTGATAAAGACAACCTTTTTACCAGCCTTCTTCAAAGCTTTCAACAAATCACGTTGAACGTCCGGAAGTTCAATATCCGTACGGTCACCACCCTTAAATCCCGGAACAGCAACCGGCATTTCCTCTCCTTCCAGACTTGGAGAAATTCCACCTGCAAAAAGAACCACATCGGCATCTTTTACTTTCTCTACAGCCTTATCCAGATTGATTTCCATCTCTTTGCCCATATCAAAATCAAGGGTTGCCCTTTCATTCCGCTGAGTGAACAGAAATTCGACCCTATATTCTTTTCCAGCTTTTGCCTGCAAGGTATAAAGATTCGTCGGATTCTTTACATATACTTTTTCCGCCACCTGTTCGCCGTCGATAATAAGTGTCACCGCACCGTCCAATTGAAAACGGAAAGCAACATCACCCGACTGCGAAGGACGAAAGACAGATTCATAACGAGCCGAGAAATTAGTTATTTCCACACCGGGCGCAAATGTAGTAGCCCCTGTTGTCGCAAAATGGAACGGAGTGGAAATCTGATCGGTAGCAACCACTTCCCCTTCACGATCACGATTATTCCAATATTCTGCCAAGAAACCGGGTTTACCATTCATACTACATTCATCAAATAGGCTTTGGAGTGTCTTTCCGTCCACACGGTCACAACCCGGTTCGTATATGATTTGTCCTTCCGGTAGTTTGGCACGGACAGCTTCCAATAAGGTAACCGTATGTGCCGGAATACCGTTATAATTTCCCCACTGCATCACGGAGTCATTGGCATTAGGTCCCATAACGGCTACTTTCAGATTGGTATTCAGAGGCAGGATGTTGTTTTTATTCTGCAAGAGCACCAATGATTCACGAGCCATACGCAAAGCCAATGCCTGATGTTCCTTACTATTCAACACAGAGGTTGGAATTTCCGCCCAGGCCGGTTGTTCGTCCATTTCTCCCAGTTCAAAACGTGCTGTCAACAAACGTTTCAATGAAATATCTATTTCTTTTTCGTCAATCAAACCGGCTTTTACAGCATCCGCCAGTGAAGCATATTCACTTCCACATTCAAGGTCCGTGCCTGCCCGCACAGCACCAGCCGAAGCGTGTTCCTTGTCCGGGTGAGTCCCATGCGTTCCCGGCCTATAGAAATCAGAAATCGCTCCACAGTCAGAGACTACAATGCCTTTGTATCCCCATTCATCCCGCAATATTTGCATCAACAGGCGATTGCTGCCACAACAAGGCTCTCCCTCAAAACGATTGTAGGCACACATCACTTCCTTTACATGCGCTTTCTGTACCAAATCTTTAAAAGCAGGCAGATAGGTTTCCCATAAATCCCGGGGATCTATATTCTCCGCATCAAAACTATGCCGGTTCCACTCTGGACCTGAATGAACAGCAAAGTGCTTGGCACATGCGTGCAGCTTATCATACCTGGCATCTTCCGGTCCTTGCAAGCCACGGACTACAGCCATTCCCATTTGTCCTGTCAGATAAGGGTCTTCACCGTATGTTTCCTGACCGCGTCCCCAACGAGGGTCACGGAATATATTGACATTCGGTGTCCAGAATGTTAATCCCTGATAGCGTTTCAGCACGCCACCTTCACCGAAAATACGCGATTTTACGCGAGCCTCATCGGAAGTGGCATTGAACACTTCATATAATAATGAATCATTAAAAGAAGCTCCCATACCGATAGACTGGGGAAAAACAGTAGCCAATCCGGCACGTCCCACACCGTGCAACGCTTCATTCCACCACTCATATTCTTTAATTCCCAGTCGGGGGATAGCAGGTGACGCATTTTGCATTAATGATACTTTTTCTTCCAAAGTCAACCGGGGCAACAAATCCTCCGCCCGTTGTTCTGCCGTTAAAGAAGTGTCCTGGTAAGGCAGCAATTGCTTACATGCCGAAAACGATAACACCAAACAAACACCCATAATCGGTATCCAACCTCTTTTCATAATATTATACTTATTAGTTATGATTAATTTGGAAACAAAAATAGCCTATTTTCCAATAAAACAATGTTTCATTGGTTACAAATACATATTTGTGTGTTACATTGACGCATCACAGAACGAATAATCAAAGGAGTCCACATCTACATAACCGCCCACAGAACGTGTAGCATAGTTAAATATGGCAAACTTACTGCCCATAAACATACGGGTGTAGTCAAATTTCATCTTGACAGGCAGACCGACAGGTATCCATGCTTTCCCATCAAGACTATAAGAAAAACGAGCCTCATCCCGTCCATTGGTAAAGTCACCTTCCACACGCAAATAGACAAGCTCTTTGTTAAGAGGTATACGGGCTTGTTCGGTTATATCCACACGGCTAATGGCACGCTTCGTTTTCTCAAACACGCTTTTCTGTTCACTCATCACAAGAGACAGTTTATTTCCGTTCTTTTCAATCGTAAGCACACCGCTGTCACCATTAAAAGCCGACAATCCCGCACGGTCACCATCTTTCATTCCCCCCAGAGAGAGACTGACAGTGCCCATGCATTTCGGTCCTACCATACGCTGAGTCAGCGTATTGGGAGCAACAAACAGGTTATCTACCACACGAGAGGTTTTCAAACGCAGAAATCCGGGACGGTCGGTAAGGCTCCATGCACGGTCGACCGGGTTATGATTCCACTGCCAATAGAGGGAAAGCCCGGAAGCGGAAAAATCATCCGAACCGCAGATACCATCCATTGACATATACGATAAAATGGTATCATTCGGAATGTGCCCGTCCTTGTCTCCCAGCATAGGCCAACCATCTTCCGTCCATGTACAAGGCATAAGACACGGTACACGCCCTACCCCGCCACGATCCTGAAAAATCAGCCCGTACCATTCACCGTTTTTCCCGTCTACGATGCATCCCTGACCAACACCGCCATGCCCGTCAAACTCCGTTTCAAGAATGACACGCTTTTCGTAAGGTCCGGTAATCTTATCGGCACGATAGCATACTTCACGACGCAGACGGCCGGGAATACTCCAATCCATAGAAATCATCAACAAATAATATTTTCCATTATGCTTGATGACGGAACTACCTTCCAACAGCCCTTGTTCGTCAGCATCCCGCTCAAATATTTGCTGATTGATGCCACCGGGAAGTACATCGGCCAAATCGGGTTTCAACTCCGTAAGCTGTCCCGTACTGTGAAAGAGATACACCCGCCCGTCATCATCAAACAGAAGCGAACCGTCATGGAAATGCGGAGGACGCGAAAGAAGTTTCCATGGACCGGCCGGATCTGTCGCAGTATAGACAAACCCACGTCCGGGCGCACCATTGGCTGTAAACCATACATAGAATTTACCGTCATGATAGCGGATAGATGATGCCCATTGTCCTTGCCCGTAAGCAGTGCCTTCGAGCAGATCATAACGGGGACCATCGTCAATGCGGGGAAATACGTAGCTGATAGTTTCCCAATGTTTCATGTCCGGCGAACGCATGACAGGCGCTCCCGGCATCAGGTGCATAGTAGTGGAAACCATGTAAAAGTAATCACCTGCGCGACACACAGACATATCGGGCACGTCAGCATAAAGAATAGGATTACGGTATTGTGCTCCGGCTGATAGCGGGAAGAACAATGTAAAAAGAGTACACAGTAAAATAGTGTTGATTTTTGTTTTCAGCATAATCATCGTTTTTTTATTAACTGGCTACATTATCTATTATTTGAAAGCTAATTATTTAAAATGTTTCTTGTTATCTTCCACATCACAAAAATAGAAAATGCAAACAGATATATTACCCAAAGTATGCTACATGATTTCTTTGTGATGCTACATATCGGATAAAGGATGTTACATCTATATTTACTCATGTTACATTACCCCATTTCCAAAAGAGAGGAGACTGTTTTCAGCCTCCTCTCACTTATTACATACCCGGAACAACGGGTATCAACAACTATACTTATCAAAAGAACTTATCAGAACTCAACCAAGATACGGAATACCTTTCCCGGATTCGCCGTCCATTCCTGCATAGCTTCCAAAGCCCCTTCCGGTTTTGCTATCTTCGAAATCAGTTCTTCCACCGGACAATTCCCTTCTTTCATATAATTGATTACGGCACGGAAATCTGCTGGCAACGCATTTCTGGAACCACGGATATCCAATTCTTTCTGTACGAAAAGCTTCGTTTGGAAAGCCACTTCGCTCTTGGCATAGCCGATGCAAACCACACGCCCCGTGAATCCGACTTCATCCACTGCCATTACATAAGTGACCGGACTTCCGACAGCTTCAATCACGACATCAGCACCGAATCCTTCCGTTATTTCCTGTATCCGCTCGTGTACATTTTCTGTCTTAGAGTTAACCACATAAGATACACCGACTTTCTTCGCCAGTTCCAGTTTTTCGTCATCCAAATCGACAGCAATTACCGTTGCTCCCCTTAGGGCAGCACGTACAATTGCGCCTATACCGATCATGCCACATCCAATCACCATCACAAATTCGTTATCAATTACCTGCGCACGTGATACGGCATGGAATCCGACACTCATCGGTTCAATCAACGCACAGTCACGGGAAGAGATATTGCCTGCCGGAATAATCTTTGTCCAAGGCAATACGGCATATTCGCACATCACTCCATTGCGTTGCACTCCCAGCGTTTCGTTATGTTCGCAGGCATTGACACGACCATTCCGACAGGAAGCACATTTACCGCAATTAGTGTACGGATTCAGCGTCACATTCATTCCTTTCTCGAAACCTGCCGGAACACCCGATCCGATTTCTTCAATTACCGCCCCTACTTCATGCCCCGGTATCACGGGTAATTTCACCATCGGATTCTTGCCTAGGAACGTGTTTAAGTCCGAACCACAAAAACCGACATACTTGATTCTTACTAATACTTCACCGGCGCCAACGGTCGGTTTTTCCAGTTCAACCACCTTCATTTCTGAGGGGTTGACAATTTGAACTGCTTTCATTTGATATGTTTGATAATAAATTTATTAATCGATTACTTTATAACCTTTCCAACCGTAATAGGCACAGAAGACAAAGCAAATCATCGGCACGCAATAGGCCATATAATAGATGTGCTCATTAGCATGCATAAAATAGGCAGTCAACTGCGGGAGACAGGCGTTGCCCACAATCGCCATGACAAGAAATGCAGAGCCGCTCTTCGTCTGATTCCCCAATCCTTTCAATGCCAACGAAAACTGCGTAGGATACATGATGGACATAAAGAAAGAAATAGCCAACATTGCGTACAATCCAACCATTCCGCCCCATATCATGACAACTCCGCACAGGAGAATATTCATCAGTGCATAGATTAACAGCATATCCTGCGGACGGAATTTTACCATCAATCCCGTACCTATCCAGCGTCCTAAAAGAAAAGCGAGCATATACAATCCGAAGAAAGTAGTCGCCGTATCTTCGGGCAGTCCGGCATACGTACAGCAATATACGAGGAAAAGACTGTTGATAGCCGTCTGTCCGCCATTATAGAAGAACTGTGCGATGACTCCCCAACGCAGATGCGAATGCTTCAGTACTCCAAAATCAATCAGCTTTTCTTTCTTATTGTCAGCCGTCGCTTTATCAGAAGAAACTTCTGCGCCTTCATCTCCAATCTTCGGCAGTTTGGAGAATACAAAGACAACAGCTATGGCGACAAGCAGCAAAGCCAATATCAGGTAGGGAAGTTTCATGGCATCCGTTTCCAGTTGGATATAGGCTTGCCAACCACCCGGATAATCAACCGGAAGAGTTTCGGGTGTATAATGAGTTCCACTAAGGATGAGTTTACTCAGGAACATGGCGGCGATGAAAGCACCGAGCCCATTGAAGGATTGTGCCAGGTTCAGTCGGCGGGGAGCTGTTTCGGGAGCTCCCAAAACGGTGACATACGGATTGGCGGCTGTTTCCAGAAAACACATGCCGGTGGCGATAATGAAGAAGATGCAGAGGTAAACCCAATACTCCTTCAGGATAGCTGCCGGGAAGAACAGCAGGCCACCGATAGCTGCCAATATCAGTCCGAAGATGATTCCCGCCTTATAGCTATAACGCTTCATAAACATAGCTATGGGAATCGGGAAAATAAAATAGGCCAGCCAATAGGCTGTTTCGGTAAAGGAAGCCTCAAAGGTATTCAGTTCGCAGGTCTTCATTAACTGCCGTATCATCGTAGGAAGCAGATTACTGCTTATCGCCCACAAGAAGAAAAGGCAGAAGACCAAAGCCAGAGGTATTGTATATGTATTTTTTTTCATGGTATAATATTGTTTCACAATGTGGTTATTTTCTCAATCATTCAGACATGTTCTTGATGTAAGGAAGCACGGGAAGGTCTGTAAAGCCATAGAAGTTCCGGGCATTTTCTCCTAGGAAAAGCGCTTTTTCCTTCTCTGACAATTCAGGTGATTTCAGTACAAAGTCATAGGACATTTTGTAGGTAATAGCCGTAATAGTGCGCGGATAATCCGATCCCCACATCAGTTTCTCCATGCCAACTAAATCCGCGGCTTCACGAATAGCCCTAACCGCGCCTTTGAACGGATAGAACTCATCATTGAAAAGCCACGTGATTCCTCCGGATTCAATCATTACATTCGGGTGGCGTGCCAACTTTATCTGTTCGAGCCAATCCGGCAACGTGACCATCCCGAAATGTCCGACAGCTATCTTCAGCCGGGGACATTCCTGAATGATCTCTTCCATTTCAGGAACTTGTGTCGCCCCATCCGCCAAATCAATGGAAAGCATCACATTCCGCTCTTCCATATAGTGGAACATCTGCATCATCTCTTGGCTATTCAGCATCACCCTGCCCTCTTTCAGCAACAAACGATGTGCGGGAATCTTGATAGCTTTAAAGCCTTTGGCTATAAGCGCCTTTGCCTGTTCCAGAAATCCCGGTTTACGAAACTCACACATTCCGCATACAAAGAAACGATTGGGGTAACGGGCAACAACCCCGGCTAAATATTCGTTCTGTATGCCATCAATAAATTCTTGTGTAATGACAGCGGCAGACACTTGCGCATAGTCCATATTCGACAGAAAGACTTCCGCACTATTCACTCCGTCTATCATAAAAGGTGGAACCATCTGCCGGATTTCTCCCATAAATAACGAACGGCCGTTTTCAAGCGTTCGGATAGGGAGTCCATCTACGACCGTATCCTGCCGTAACCACAGATGAGCATGTGCATCAATAATTGTGTAGTCCATACGAACGGTTCTGTTTTATGAGTTTGCCCAGCTTACGCGTTTCTGCTCTCCGATAATATCCTGTACTTCCCGAACGAGTTCCCAATCAACCGGTTCCTCGATGAAAGCGATATTCTTTTTCACGTTTTCAGGATTAGTCGTACTGAACAAAGTGGTAGCAATACGAGGATTGCTGACAGAGAATTGCATGGCAAGTTTCTCTATTGGATAGTTTTTCGCTTTGCAATGTTCCATTGCTTTGCGACAAGCTTCTACCAGTGGTTTCGGAGCCGGATGCCAAGCGGGAACACCCCGTTCGCTCAATAGTCCCATTGAAAGCGGAGAAGCATTGATTACACCTATTTCTTCAGATTCAAAGTAATCCAGGAAGTCAGCCAGTTTATCATCGCACAGGCAATAATGGCAGAAACTAAGGACAGATTCAACCGTACCGCTTGGAGAGTGGTCAATGACCCATTTCAGATTCTCCAGTTGCAAGTCGGTGATTCCGACATGACCTACGACACCTTTCTCACGCAATTCCACCAAAGCTGGTAGTGTCTCATTTACAACTTGGTTTAAATCGGCAAATTCAACATCGTGCACATTTATCAAGTCGATAAAGTCTATGTTCAAGCGTTCCATACTCTCATACACACTTTCGGTAGCACGCTTGGCAGAGTAATCCCATAAATTCACACCGTCTTTACCATAACGTCCCACCTTTGTAGACAGATAATAGCGGTTTCTGGGAAGTTCTTTCAGTGCTTTCCCCAGTACGGTTTCTGCTTTATAGTGTCCGTAATAAGGAGAGACATCTATAAAATTCATCCCAGCTTCAACAGCAGTAGCTACTGCCTGGATACCTTCTTTTTCTTTCAAATCATGGAAAACTCCCCCTAAGGAAGAAGCTCCGAAACTAAGAGAGGAAACTTTCATCCCCGTCTTTCCGATTTCATGGTATTGCATACTTTTAGGTTTTAAATAGTTTTGTATGCAGCAAAAATAGGTCAGGAAAGATTGCCGTCGGTCAAAGGAGAGCGTAAAAAGCAACGTAACGGTTTACGTAAAAAATATTGCTTCCAATGCTTTTATTTATCCGGAAATGTGCTTTCTTTGTAAAAGATTCAAAGTCAGAGACCTTTAAATGGAATACCGGAAACATACTTCACTCAAGGATCTTGCCCAAGCATTGGGCGTCTCGATTCCCACTGTATCCAGGGCGCTGAAAGACAGCCCTGAAATCAGTCGTGAGCTTTGTACCAAAGCAAAGGAACTAGCCAAAGAGATAAATTATCGCCCCAACCCTTTTGCCATGAGTTTACGGAAAAATGCTCCGCGCATTATCGGTGTGATAGTTCCTGATATTGTTACCCATTTCTTTGCTTCCATCTTGAATGGGATAGAAAACATGGCTATCGCCAACGGATACTTTGTGATTATCACCACATCACACGAATCTTATGAGCATGAAAAACGGAATATCGAAAATTTGGTCAATATGCGTGTGGAAGGTATTATCGCCTGCCTGTCTCAAGAAACAACCGATTTCTCCCACATCTCCGCCTTGAAAGACATCAATATGCCACTTATCCTGTTCGACCGTGTTTGTTTGACGGATCAGTTTTCTTCGGTCGTAGCGGACGGGGTGCAGTCTGCACAAATGGCTACGCAGCATTTATTGGATAATGGCAGTAAACGGGTAGCCTTTATCGGTGGAGCAAATCACTTGGATATTGTAAAGAAAAGAAAGCATGGTTATCTGGAAGCATTGCGCGACAACCGGATTCCTATCGAGAAAGAGTTAGTAGTTTGCCGGAAGATTGATTATGAAGAAGGCAAGATTGCAACAGAAACATTACTATCCCTTCCCCAGCCACCCGATGCTATCCTTGCGATGAATGACACATTGGCTTTTGCAGCCATGGAAGTTATCAAAAGCCACGGTCTTCGCATACCGGATGATGTTGCCATTATCGGATATACGGATGAACAGCATGCTAATTATGTAGAGCCTAAATTATCAGCCGTGTCTCATCAGACCTATAAAATGGGAGAAGCAGCCTGCCGGTTGCTGATTGAGCAGATTAAAGGAGATAAAACTGTCAGACAGTTGATGATTCCGACACATTTGCAGATTAGGGAGAGTAGCATCAAGCCGTTACCTTAATATACAAACCCGAACATCCATAACGGAATGATATTTCTCATGCCATATTCGATATCATCTTTCACTACATAAGCATTCTCCACATCCCGTACCTGCTTCTGCGTCTTATTCTTACCGCCTATTTCAAAGGTGTAATCACCAATTAAGAAGTCCGAAACAGATGAGGATACGATTGGATAAAAGGCTTTCATTGTTGTAAAAAACATAGTTTCCCGAATATTACCAATATCGGGAGTATTGTCAGAGAGTGCATAAGCCAAATTAGTGTTATTCAAATAAACCTTATCCACTTTGCCCAATAATCTTATACCTTCCGTATCCGCACGGAGTTGACTAATCATGCCTGCTTTTTCCAAATAGCACATAAGATCGGAAACTGTATTCCTATTTAAATCAAGCAATGCAGCCAATTTTGTGAAATTGGGCTTGAATGGTACACTTTTAGCAATAATATAGAGAAGCCGTTTTATTTTTTGCGCAGTTGTCATATTCATCTTGGCAAACGTAGGTATATCATTCTCTAAGGTTTGATTTATAATACTTTGTAAACGAATTAAATACCCTTTTTCTTTAAAGAAAGGATAAAAGCCTTGTTGTAGATACTCTTTGAATAATAATAGAGGCCGCTCCTTATCGTATGGGAAATCCACTTTATGATTTAAGATATCATCCAAAGAATAAACGGGCAGATGGTAGCCGCGAGAGATAGCCAGATACTCACGAAACGATAGTCCAGTCATACGATATTCCAGTTTCCTACGACTTAAGTCTGCTTCACCCGTCTCCAACTCTAATATAGAAGACCCCGTATATACAACTTTCAGTTCAGGAATCAAATCATATATATTCTTTATTTCCCGAGCCCAACCGTTATATTTATGAATCTCATCAATATATAGTTTTTTCCCTCCATGTTGATAGAAATCCATAGCTAAATCTACAAGCTTATGCTCGGTAAAGTACAAATCATCAGCAGTGACAAACAAAGTTTCGTCGATACTATCATACAACTTGATATGTTGCAAAAGCATCGTTGTCTTTCCAATACCTCTAGCACCCAGAATCGCAATTAAACGACTATCCCATTCTATTTGGTCATGAAGATATCGTACAAATTCTGTTGATGTACTATCAAGCAACATCCTGAATGACCTATAAAGTGTATCCATAATCCATTGTTTATTAATAATGTAGGCAAATATAGAGTAAATTGCAGAATAAAACCAGCAATTTTTGCAAAAATTGCTGGTTTTATTCTGCAATTTACTCATTAACTATTAAAAGATATCACTACTATCCCATAAAAGAGGATAAATAGTTATCCCATCAGACGTATAAAATGGGAGAAGTAGCCTGCCAGTTGTTGATTAAACAGATTAAAGGAGATAAAACTGTCAAATAGATGATGATTCCGACACATTTGCAGATTAGGGAGAGTATAAATACAATATAGGAGAATGAAAATAAAAGATGAATTATGCTAAAAAAAGAAGTTGTCCGACGTTCTATAAACAATCAAACAACTTCTCCTTAAATCATAATCTATTTTTCAATCTCTTTACAGGTTTTCCTGAACACTATCTGCATCAAGCAACTGAATATCAAAAATCAAAGCTGAATAACCAGGAATGAGAGTTGTATTACTATTTCCAGCACTACCATAACCATATTTCCAAGGTATATATATCACCCAACGTTCGCCAACCTTCATATAAGGAATCGCTTCCTTCCAACCTTCGACCACATCTGATAATGACAGCGTAACCGGAGGAGTATCTGGTTGTGAAGCATTTGAATCACCGTCTACAGGATCAGCTCCCTCAAAACCATCGAAGCGCTCGCCTAACATATTCGTCCCTTTGTAAAAGACTGTCACATTTGCTGTATACGTAGGTCTTTCCCCTTCGACTTCAGTAGTAACACTATTAACTTTGATTGGAGTTTTCTCCTTATAATAAATATAGTCATGACCTTGCATCACTTTAATCCGCTTTAATTCAGGATCAGTTCCCGCTTCAAATACGTTCGCTAAAGAATCAATAAAAGCTTCATTACGTGAACGCCAATTATCATACTTGTCTACCGTTTCCGTTTCACTACAAGCAGTAAACGTAAGAGCCAGTAATACTAAGGAGAATAAATAGATCTTTTTACTCATTCGTCAAAGGTTTATTGTAAAGTTTTCAATAGAGAAGTGATGCTTACTCTGTCTGCGATAATATTATTCAGTTCAGAGATAGCGACACGCTCTTGTTGCATGGTATCGCGGTTACGCAATGTCACGCAATTATCTTCTAATGTCTGATGGTCAACTGTCACACAGTACGGTGTACCAATAGCATCCTGGCGGCGATAACGCTTACCGATACTATCTTTTTCATCATATTGGCAATGGAAGTGGAATTTCAAGTTGTCGATGATTTCACGAGCTTTTTCAGGCAGCCCATCCTTCTTTACCAACGGCATAACAGCCAGTTTCACCGGTGCCAAGGCAGCAGGTAATTTCAAAACAACACGGCTTTCACCATTTTCCAGTTGCTCTTCGCAGTAAGATGCGCTCATGATGCTAAGAAACATACGGTCAACACCGATAGAAGTTTCAATCACATACGGAGTATATGATTCGTTCAGTTCGGGATCGAAGTATTTAATACTCTTTCCGGAGAATTTCTCGTGTTGAGACAAGTCGAAGTTAGTACGGGAGTGGATACCTTCCACTTCCTTGAATCCGAACGGCATCAGGAATTCAATATCAGTAGCCGCATTTGCGTAGTGAGCCAATTTATCATGGTCATGATAACGATAGCTGCCATCACCAAAGCCCAGTGCCTTATGCCATTTCAGACGGATTTCTTTCCATTTCTTGAACCATTCAAGTTCAGTTCCCGGTTTTACAAAGAACTGCATTTCCATCTGTTCAAACTCACGCATACGGAAGATGAACTGACGGGCAACAATCTCGTTACGGAAAGCCTTACCAATCTGTGCAATACCAAAAGGTACTTTCATACGACCTGTTTTCTGTACATTCAGGTAGTTTACAAAAATACCCTGAGCAGTTTCCGGACGGAGATAAATCTTCATTGCACCGTCTGAAGTAGAACCCATTTCAGTAGAGAACATCAGGTTAAACTGACGAACTTCCGTCCAGTTCTTCGTACCGGAAATCGGACATACGATTTCTTCATCAATGATAATCTGACGCAATTCTTCCAAATTATTGTCGTTCAGAGCTTGCGCAAAACGTGTATGAAGTGCATCACGCTTTGCCTGATGTTCCAATACACGGCCGTTAGTAGAACGGAATTGAGCCTCATCAAACGTTTCACCGAATCTCTTGGCAGCTTTCGCTACTTCCTTATTGATTTTATCGTCATACTTAGCCAACTGGTCTTCAATCAGCACGTCAGCACGATAACGTTTTTTAGAATCTTTATTGTCAATCAAAGGGTCATTGAATGCGTCTACGTGTCCGGAAGCCTTCCAAATAGTAGGGTGCATAAAGATGGCAGAGTCGATACCGACAATGTTTTCGTGTAACAGCACCATGCTGTCCCACCAATATTTCTTAATGTTGTTTTTCAATTCAACGCCCATCTGACCATAGTCATATACAGCGCCCAGTCCGTCGTAGATATCGCTTGAAGGAAATACGAAACCGTACTCTTTGCAGTGCGATACAAGTTTCTTAAAAACGTCTTCTTGTGCCATTTTCTTTTCTATATCTATTAATTTGATTTTCCTTTTTTCGTAAAAAGTGCCACAAAGATAGGGATTTATCTCATAAATAAGACAGCGAGGGTATTAATTTATCTTATTCCTGAACTTCTTCATCGAATTTTGACCCTTCCATATTAAATTCTGCGAATTCCGTTTCCTTATCCGCCTTCTTCATTTCTGTGGTCAACATACTTTCAGGCATATAATATTTAAAAGGTATGCGCATACACTCCGTTTTCTTCAATTCCCTACTAAACTTGGAATTCGCAACAAAATAGACACGGGAGATAGAAACCTTTCCAGGTGTTACTTGTTCGGGGGACTCACATCCCTGACTTGTCAATGCGGTCTGAAATGTTCCAAGTCCTTCAATCGTCACCGAATGACCCGAAGACAGTAATTCCTGGATACTTTCAACCAATTCCGACAGGATACCTTCTATCTGCCCACGATGAAATCCCGTCATCTTTGCCATACGTACCGCAAGTTCTTTGTTTTTCACTCCGCCTTTTCGCTGCATTTTACTAGAGACACCATACCATAACTCTTTTCGTTTCCCGGATGTTAAATCCGCTTTCTTTCTTACTACATAAGGGATAGACATAATCTTATAATCCTTTCTTTTTTGATTTACTAATAATGATTTGACCGACACCCGGGTGTCAGTCATACTGAGACCCGGATGTCAGATATACCAACACCCGGATCTCGGTATGACCAAGACCCGGGTGTCAGACTAGTTTTTCTTGCCACAAAATTAATTATTTATTATAGAGAAAGCAAAAGAATTCATCTATATTTACGTATTCAATATCAATAAAAGTTCATAAAGCTGTTGAGAAGAGAAGCTCAAGCTTCATTTAGCACCGGTAGATTTTCTTCGTGGGTAAGGATTATGCCACACTGGCGACAGAAATCCTCTTCACATGTGATACCATATTGAGCCTTGTATGGTTGAAACCAGGTAAAGTTCAGCTATCCATTAGGACGACATATCTTCAACCTGCGTCATTGGCATAGCTGCGAATCACCTTCAATCCACTCTTAAACTATCTTTTGAACAAAATTGCAAGCCTTTTGAATCATATTTAAAAGCGATATTCAACTTTTTGACTTCATTTGCAAAAACAAAAATGATATGAAAACACCCAATTCTAAATTTGATTATATCGGTATCTTATATTTTATACTGATTTCCATTATGATTATCATACTACTAATTTATATAATATAAGACACAGAAATTAATTTTAAATACAATACCTATATGAAAAAAGAACATTCACTTTTATTCTTGCTATTCATTAAGAGAATAGTCGGATTAAAATCCCACCGATTGGAAAATCTACTTAGATTTTCATTCATTCTCTTATGCGCCATGAATACATCGCTCTCTTTTTCTCAAGATAAAGAGCTAAAAGTAATTGGAGTAGTAACCGACACCCAAAACAATCCCCTACCTGGAGTCAGTGTCCTCATAAAAGGTAGCTCAACAGGTGTTGTCAGCAACCTGGATGGTAAATATGTAATTGCTGTTCCAAATCAGAACTGTACTCTCATATACTCGTACACAGGTTTTGCGAAACAGGAAATTGCGGTGAAAGGCAAAAGGGTTCTGAATGTAATCCTGAAAGAATCTGTGAAAGAATTAAATGAAATTGTAGTTGTCGGATATGGAGCCATGAAAAAGAGGGATATCACCGGTTCCATCGCTTCCATCACTTCGAAATCTATCGAGGAAAGAAATGCCATTTCAGTCACTGATGTACTACAGGGACAAATGGCAGGTATTGAAATCACTTCCGGTTCCGGAGCACCGGGTGAAGGCTCTGATATTCGGATTCGTGGAACTTCCACTTTCGAAGGTGGAGTAAAACCTTTGTTTGTTGTCGATGGAGTTCCTTTTGAGAGCATTGACGATATTAACCCTGCGGATATCGAGTCTATCGAGGTTCTTAAAGATGCTGCTTCAGCAGCCATTTATGGTTCACGCTCCGCCAATGGCGTTATTTTAATATCAACCAAACAAGGTGAAAAAAGTCGTCCCAGATTGGACATACGTTATCTGAAAAGTTTCAGTACCCTGACTCGTAAGATGCCAAAAGCTAATGGAGCAGAACGCAGATACTATGACAAAGTTCGTCAGAAACTTACTAATGGAGTCAATGGATATAATATCAAAGACTCATTGGCTTTCTTCAATAACCAAGATATTGACTTACAGGATTTAATTTTCCGTACTGCATCCAGGGATCAACTTGATTTAAGCGCAAGCGGAGCCTCTGATAAATTCAAATATTACGTAAGTGCCGGTTTACTTTCTGACAAAGGTATCATCCAGAATAGTAGTTATACACGTATTACTACTCGCATTAATGGTGAATATAAACCCAACAAGTACATTACTTTGGGCAGCAAGCTGCACCTTAGCATAGTCAACAAAAAAGGTATTTCCGAAGATGGCGTGCTGAATCAGTTACTTGAGCGCCCTTCCTATTGGGCTATATTCAACCCGGATGGCAGTTATGTACCCAATATCAGCAGCAGGCGCAATCCTTATGCAGTAATGATGGATGATGTTCAAAAGAATCAGAACTATAAGGCATCCATATTTGAATATCTGGAAGTTAACTTTAACAGTAAATTCAAGTTCAATACGAATGTACAGGGAAACTTTATTCTTGACCGGAATCAGTCATATCGCCCCTCTCCGCAATTGGCGGTAACCGAACGTACTACCGGCAGAGATCTATCCGAACTAAATTACGACTGGGCAAACGAAAACTATTTCAGCTATGTCGACAATTTCAAGTTCCATAATATCAATGTAATGGTAGGTAACAGTATACAGGGATGGGCCAGAGAAAACATGAATATAGTGGGATTGGACTATACCACTGATATGATTTACACATTGAATGCCGCTTCGTTATTTGATACACAAAAGACATATACACGTATGTACCGCCACTCTATGACATCATTCTTCGGACGCGCCGCATACAATTATAAAAGCCGTTACCTGCTTAATGCCAATATCCGTGCCGACGGTTCTTCACGTTTCGGTTCATCCAAACGCTGGGGTGTATTTCCTTCCGCTTCTATCGGATGGCGTTTCTCCGACGAACGTTTCATGAGATGGAGCAAGCGATTCTTAAGTGACGGAAAACTAAGAGCCAGTTGGGGTATCACTGGTAATCAGGAAATCGGCGATTACGATTCATGGCAGCTATATAGCCCGAACTACATTTATGAAGGTGTCTCCGGAATTGCAGCAAGCAACTTGGCATATAATGGTTTAAGTTGGGAAGAAACTACTCAATACAACATAGGTTTAGATCTACAGTTGTTCAACAGTAAAGTTCGAATTGTAGCAGATTACTATAAAAAGAACACAGACAAATTACTGTGTCAGGTAGAAGTTCCCAAAGAAACCGGATTCACTACCATCCGTAAGAATGTAGGCTCAATGTCGAATGAAGGTTTTGAGTTTTCACTTGACTATGACGTACTTCGCCTGAAAGACTTCAGTTGGTCATTGAACTTCAATATTGCTCACAATACCAGCAGAATCAAACAGATTGCAGACGGAGTCCCTTTCTATAAGGGAATGGATGATGCCATTTATGTACAACCCAACTCCAAGCTGGGAGAGTTCTATGGATACAAATATTTAGGAATCTATCCTTATGATGAATCCAATGCTTATACCAAAGACTGGAACCAACTGACACCGGAATTTACCAACGGAACTTTTACCGGAAAATATCTCATCAACGGCACAGAGTATACAGGAGAAATTCTACAAAAGAAAAGTTCGGATGGTAACCCGTTAAAAGGTGGTGACGTGGATTATGTAGACATAAACGGAGACGGAATTATTGATGTATCCGACAAGACAAAAATCGGTTGCGCACAACCCGACGTATATGGCGGATTCAGCACTAATTTCTCATACAAAGGCATCTCTTTATACATATCATTTTACTACTCCTTAGGTGGTGATATTTACAACTATGCGGAAGCTAAACGTAACAAGTTCTCCTATGACGGTGCAACACCTTCGCCGGATGCCATTGCCAATATGTGGACAGGACCGGGTGATATAGCCAAATATCCGGCTCCGATCAACAAAGAACACAACAGACTTCCGCCATCCAGTTTCTACATTGAAGACGCCTCTTACATCAAGCTACGCAATGTAAAACTAAGCTATTCACTACCTAAGAAATGGATAAATACGGTATGGATGAAAGCAGCTACCGTTTATGTATATGGCAACAATCTCTTGACCTTTACCAATTATAAAGGTTATGACCCTGAATTCTCATTGGGAACAAGCGATCCTTTGACTTTAGGTATCGATCAGAATCGTTATCCGAGAAAGAGAGAATATGGACTAGGCGTAAATGTGACATTCTAAACAACAAGTAATCATGAAATCTAAATATTATACTATCATCCTGACATTATCGCTACTATGTGCTTCGTGCAGCGATTTTCTAACAGAAGAACCAATTAGTGACCTGACAGCCGGAAGCTTTTGGAAAACGGACAAAGACGCGGAAGTGGGAATTGTCGCGATATACAGCGCTTTTTCAAAAGCAATCTCACCGGGAATGTGGGACTGGGGAGAACTCCGTGCCGACAACTATATTCCTCACGACAAAGATGCATTCGATCAAAAGGAGATGATTTACAACAATATACAGGTTGACAATCAGGCTGCACTATGGACGGATTTGTACAGTGTCATCAGCAGAGCCAATGCGGCTATCAAATACATTCCCCGCATTACCATGACACCTAACAAGAAGAATAATCTCCAAGCCGAAGCATATGCTTTACGCGCATGGGCTTATTTCTACTGTGTACGTGTATGGGGCGACGTGCCTTTATACACAGAACCAATAGAAGAAATCTCGCAAGGTATCTACCGGGAACGTACAGATAAAAATACCATTTTTCAGGAAGTCATCTTACCGGACCTTGAAAAGGCTTATTATCTGATCGACAAGACTTCAACTGTCCGTACCCGAATTAATGTCGCCACTATATGCGCACTCACAATGGACGTAAACGCATGGTTACATGATTATGAAAAAGTGGTAAGTACGATGAAAGAAAAGGTACAAATATTGAATAAGCGGAATTGGGGACTCTCCGCTTTGACTCCGGAAACGTTCGCAAAAGACTGGAGAGCAATCTTTATAGAAGACAATCAAGCCGAAACCCCGATAGAAGTGATATTCAAATTAGCCTATGACCAATTGGGAAACGGTGAGAACCAATCAATCAACTACTTTGCAAGTTCCCAACCCAGAGTATTTCTATCCGATAAAATAAAAGGTATGTATGGCATACTGGATAAACGATTTGGCAGTACGCAATGGGAAGACATAGGTGAAGGCAAAACGCAATTGAAAAAGAAGTTTTGGCCGGATGGCACCATTTTCGTGGGTACAGGCCGTGTATATTCAGACAATGATTTAGTACTATACCGCTACGCTGATATTGTATTATTATATGCCGAAGCGTTAAATGCATTGGACAGAACTCCGGAAGCTATCACCGAGCTAAACAGAACAAGAACCCGTAGTGGAGAAAACCCATTTTATGCAAGCGACTTTGTAAGTAGTGACGAGATTCTCGACGCAATACTGGAAGAGCGGCAAAAAGAGTTTGTCGGTGAGGGTAAACGATGGTTCGACCTGGTTCGCTGCAACCGTTGGCAAGAAGTGATGGAACCAATTAATGGAATGAATGATGAAAGAAAAGTATTATTCCCCATTCATCGCGATCATATCAATCAGAATCTCAATTTAAAACAGAACCCCGGTTATTAACAAACTAAGATCAGCAAACTTATGAAAACTTTAAAACTTTATATCATATTATGTATTTCCAGTCTGTGTTTATTCAGTTGTCTGGATATACAAGACAGTTATGATTATGAACCAGCTAATATAGACAACAATGTTTATATGAATACATGGGAATTTATCCAGTCACGCCCGGATGCGTTCTCATCTCTTCAGACCGCCATCGAATGTTCAGGGATAGATCTGTCGATATATACTCAGACTGAAAAAAAATACACCTACTTGTTACTTCATAATGATGCATTCAAAGGGGCAAATGGTATCTTGTCCAACTATGGAGTGGCATCTATTGAAGACATGGACAAAGAGACATTAACAAACATCTTATTGTATCATGTGATAGACGGATATTACCACGGACTCGGCACTCTCAATTTTGATCCGATCAATGTGATTACTTTATGGAAATCACCGAATGCCTTTATGACATTAAAGCTGAATAATTCTGCTTCTATCGAGTCTTATTCACGTCTGGTCATCAACGACATGTTGGGCAACAGTACTCCGGTCACAGCAATGACCAGCAATATCCTGACAACCAATGGGGCTGTACATGTAGTAGGTCAAGAAATCGTTTACAAACCATAATCTTAAATTATCATAGTATGAAATCGAAACTATATATTATTATTTCATTTATATGTGTCAGCCTGTGCTGGCTATCATGTAATGATGATGATAAACATACAGGACCCGCACCTGAAATATTGTTTATGACAGAGTCGATGTCTATCGACTTGAATAAAACGAATAATCCATCTATTGTTTGTGTTATCAACTCAGAAGTCGGACTTAAATCCGTTCAGAGCTGTATAGTGAAAGAAGGAGATATCGAAATGGAAATAGACAATCCTGTTACCAACTTCTTCAATAAGAACAGTTATTCTTTGTCACAAACTCCTGTCTATACGGAAGATATGATTGGATTCAAAGTCTCTGCAACTGACATAAACGGACAAACATCCGTTTTGACATTACCTTTCAAAGTCATTCCATTACGTGATGCCCCGGTTGTTTCATTTAATGAAGGTATTAATGAAATTGATTACAGAGAAGGGGATCCGATGCCTTCTATTTCAGTGAGAGTAAGCAGTGAAGAAAACCTGCGATATATCGCTTTTTCTGAAGTTGTGAACAGACAAGAGAAAATCATACCCATCAATGGAAAAGACACACTGAAATTCACCAATAACGAAAAAGAGTATGTGTTGAATCTCCAAGATGACGGTTTCCAATTTAAAGTAGGAACCACTGCCATCAAAATTGCGGCAGGAGCAGGCTCTTCCGATATGGTTAAAATAAAAATCGGAACATTGAAAGTCAATTTTGAGGAAATTCCCGCACCGGAAATCCTGTTTGATTCAGAAGGAGATCTTCAGGTAAATGAATTTGCCGACCTGACTGTCACGGGGAAAATAAACTCTCAATCCAAAGTTACTTCTGTTAGTTATTACAGAAAAACTGCTGAAGGCAAAGAACAAATAGGGGAAACTGTTCATCCGGACGAAAGTGCATACAACTTCTCTGTAACCCTGGAACGAGTTACGTTTGATGTACAGGCAGTAGTTATAGAAGCCACGGATCAGTTAGGTAAAACAACCACTATAGAAAAACCGATAAAGGTGAAAGAACTGGCACCCGCCCCGTCTATCATCCTCGATCAGACAGCCGAACAATTCAATGGGGTAAGTATTGATGCTCTTATAGCATTAACCGGAAAAATAACTTCTGAAGCCGGAATAACATCCGTTGTAATTACCCAAACGACTCGTAAAGGAGAGGAAAGTACGAACGAAATCCATATTACGAACGACAGAGAGGTGATTATTGACCAAAATTATACGGCAGATATAGAGTTAGCAGGTCTTAAATTAACGGCAACCGATATTAACGGCAAACAAAGCGTCATTTCGTATGATATACATGTAGGATACTACTATTATACAGTACTTATGTCATTGGATGGTGCGCCTAACCATGGAGATTCTACTCCAGGTTGCTTCTTCTCTGCCTCAGCAGCGAGAGCATTCGATTACTGCGATGGAAAAGACAATTGGCAAGAGGTTGATATTGCCTTCTCTTCTTACAGTAGCAATACAGTCATAAGAGTGGCTTCTTTAAAACAAAGCATAACCAAATTCAAACATGCAACATGCGGCTTGGATAAATGGGACAATGTGAAAGGCGTTTACTTCAGAACAGCCTCCAATATAAAGAGAAGCGGTTTTGATAAAGCTACCATAAACGATATGAAAGCGGAACGGCTTGCAACAGGCTTCGCAGAAGTGGCATCACTTACCGAAGGTAACTTCGAAACGGCAACAGAAGCAGTCGGAGTATACGAAACGCCGATTAACGGGGTTGCCAAACGAGTAATCGTCACTTACGACCACTTTGTAGAACGCACTACTCAAAATCTGGCAGCTTCCAAATTTATGATCAAAGTAAAAATTGAAAAATAATCAGACTGGAATCCATTTGGTAGCAACTCTATCCATAGTTGTTGCTACCAAATAAAAACAAATTATCATAAATACACATGAGCCATACTATAAAAAAAGAGTCGTCTATCTACCCTATATTCATTATGGGATTCCTATTCTTCATCTTTGGATTTGTTTCCTGGGTGAATTCCATACTGATTCCATATTTCCGAATAGGATGCGAGCTGAACCATTTTCAATCTTATTTGGTAACATTTGCTTTTTATATAGCTTATTTTATCATGTCGGTACCGGCTTCCTTCCTGCTAAATAAATTAGGAATCAAAAAAGGGTTGGCTACCGGATTATGGACAATGACATTGGGAGCACTTTTATTCGTGCCCGCTGCATACACCAGAACATATAGTATCTTTTTGGCGGGTTTATTCATTTTAGGAACCGGACTAGCTATTCTTCAAACTGCCGCTAATCCCTATATTACCAATATAGGGCCGATAGAAAGTGCTGCCAAACGAATCAGTATCATGGGATTATGTAACAAGTTTGCAGGAATAATCTCTCCCCTCATCTTTGCTGCATTGGTCCTGAAAGCATCCGATAATGAGCTATTCAGACAGCTCAACCAAAATATCTTAGTTGGAGAAGAACGCACGGCAGTTCTCGACGAACTTATCGGCAGAGTTATGATTCCCTATGCAATCCTTGCATTGATATTGTTTATATTCGGATTATTCATTCGCTACTCATCACTCCCCGAAATGAATCTCCAAAAACAGGAGAAAGAGAAAACCGCAACTTCACAGAAGAAGGACGGCATTTGGGATTATCCTTATCTGATACTAGGTGTTTTGGCTCTCTTTTTCCACGTAGGAACTCAGGTTATTGCCATTGATACTATTATCGGATATGCAGAAAGTATGAATGTAAGTCTTATTGATGCCAAACATTTTCCATCATACACATTGATCTGTACATTGACAGGATATACGATAGGCGTATGCCTGATTCCTAAAATCATTTCTCAAACCCGGGCTTTACAAATTTGTACAGTATTGGGGCTATTGTTATCAACAGGAGTGGTGATGTTATCAAAACAAGTTGATTTCATGGGAATGCAAGTAGATATATCCATATGTTTCCTTGTGCTGCTCGGGCTGCCGAACGCATTAATATATGCCGGTATATGGCCTCTTGCCATCCATGACTTAGGACATCATACCAACCTAGGCTCCTCGCTTTTGGTCATGGCATTATGTGGCAACGCCTTCCTGCCGATGGTTTATGGAGCCATCGCTGATGTTTATGATGTACGTACGGGATACTGGGTATTAATTCCCTGCTTCATATACCTTGTTTTTTATGCGATTTACGGTTATAAAATAAAAACATGGAGAATATGAAACTCATTAAGATATATAACTGCCGGGCGATAACAGCTTCCCGTATTCTATCGGATGCTACTGTCATTGTAAAAGACGGAGTGATAGAAGAACTGACAACTGGTAAAATAGAAGTCAATGACGCAAAAGAAATCGATGGAAACGGCCTGTATGTTTCCCCTGGTTTTATAGACTTGCATACACATGGAGCCGGTAATCATGACTTCATGGACGGCAGTGTGGAAGCCTATTTGGAAGCAGCCCGTGTTCATGCCTGTCATGGCACTACATTGTTATATCCAACCACCCTGACAAGTACCAATGACGCTCTTTTCAATAGCTTTGAGAAGTATGAGAAAGCATGTTCCTGCAATCACAACGGAGCAGCCTTTGGTGGGATACATTTAGAAGGCCCTTACTTCGCCCACAGTCAGCGTGGAGCACAGGATTCGAGATTTCTCAAAACTCCTGTTCCATCGGATTATCAGGAAATACTATCCCACACCAACCACATAGCCCGGTGGAGCATAGCCCCCGAACTTCCGGGAGCACTTGAGTTGGGAAATTATTTGGATAACAGAGGGATATTACCTTCAATCGCCCACACAGATGCGACTTATGAAGAAGTTCTGAAAGCATTTGATTGTGGATACCGGCATATCACTCACTTCTATTCCGCCATGTCAGGAATTACCCGAAAAAATGCTTTCCGGTATGCCGGTGTCATTGAGAGCGGTTATCTGATAAATGGAATGACTCTTGAGATTATTGCAGATGGAATACATGTACCTAAAAGCCTGATGCAATTAGTCTATAAAATTAAGGGAGCAGAAAATATTGCTTTGGTTACGGATTCAATGAGAGCCGCGGGTATGCCGGACGGAAAAAGTATCCTTGGCAGTATCGAAGAAGGACAAGAGGTGCTCATTGAAGACGGAGTTGCCAAACTACCGGATCGCTCGGCTTTCGCTGGTAGTGTAGCGACTGCTGACAGATTGGTGCGTACAGCCACTAAAATAGCGGAAATACCTTTATGTGACGCAGTCAGAATGGTATCGGCAACTCCTGCCGGAATAATGGATATCCAACAACATAAAGGTAGTTTACAGAAAGGAAAAGATGCCGATTTGATTTTATTCAATGAGAACATCGATATTAAAATGACCATGGTCAAAGGAAATATTATATATGAAAACTTATAAAACAAAAAACGAAAGATATGAAGATAGATAATTTATCAGTAAAAATCAGCGAAAACCGCATCTCAATGGGAATCCAGGCAGCTTCAGAAGCTGCCATATGCCTGAAACAATTATTAAAAGAAAAGGATATCGCTAATATTATATTTGCGGCAGCTCCATCCCAAAATGAATTTTTGGATACTCTGAGTCAAATGGAAGACATAGACTGGAAAAGGGTAAATGCATTTCATATGGATGAATACATAGGGCTGGAAAAAGATGCACCTCAAGGGTTTGGCAACTTCTTGCAGAGACATATCTTTTCCAAAGTACCTTTTCGGAATGTTTTCTTTCTGAACGGTCAGGCGGAAAACATACAAGAAGCGTGTCGGGAATATACGTCACTCTTACAAAACAACCCCACTGATATTGTATTCATGGGAATCGGAGAAAATGGACACATTGCTTTTAATGATCCTCATGTGGCGGACTTTCAAGATCCACATTTGGTGAAAGTTGTCGATCTTGATGAAAAGTGCCGACAACAACAAGTTAACGACGGATGTTTCGCCAATATTGACAAAGTTCCAACTCATGCGCTCACTCTTACGGTACCCGCCCTGTACAGAGCTGATTATCTATTCTGCATAGTGCCTGGAAAGACAAAGGCATGGGCTGTAAACGAAACATTAAGAGGACCGGTGTCTCCCCAATGTCCTGCTTCTATTTTAAGAAATCATCCCCATGCCACATTATACATTGACAATGACAGTTCCAGTATATTTATGTCTAAATAGATTTATATGAAATACTTTATATCTTTATTATCTATTATCCTATTAGGAATCGGTCAGGTTCATGCTTACGGCAAGTACCCCATTATCCCCTACCCCAAAGCCCTTCAGGCAATGGAAGGATACTTTATTTTTCAAAGTAATATGCAATTGTCAATACCTTCCAAGGATAAAGAGGTTCATCAGATTGCTACCGATTTCATAAATAGATTATCTAAAGTATCAGGTTTGCAATTGACTATTGCTCAAGATAATATATATGCAGATATCGTCTTCACCCAAGACAAGTCTTTGGGTAAAGAAGCTTATCTATTAAACATATCACCTGAGAAAATCATTGTAAAAGCCGCATCACCTGTCGGTTTCTTCTATGCAGTGCAAAGCATCCTGCAACTGTTACCAGCTGAAATCTGCTCACCTGATTTCATAGGAAATCAGGTGGTATGGCAGATTCCTTGTGCTCATATCGCAGATGAGCCCAGCTTCGGTTACCGGGGAATGATGTTGGATGTTGCCAGATATTTTATGCCCAAACAATATGTATTAGAATTTATAGACCGGTTAGCCGCCCAAAAAATCAATTATTTCCACTTTCACCTGACAGAAGATCAGGGATGGCGAATTGAAATAAAGAAATATCCGCGTCTTACTTCAGTCGGGGCATACAGACCATATACTCAAACAGGGTACAAACATTTTCATGCACCGGTTATTCCCGACGGAGTAGAACACCAAGGATTCTATACGCAAGAAGATATTAAGGAAATTGTGGCATATGCAGAGCAACGTTATATCACGATCATTCCCGAAATAGAACTGCCAGGACATAGTTCTGCCGCAGTAGCTGCTTATCCAGAATTGTCCTGCGGAATAAAAAAAGAATATGAAGTAGTGAAAAACTTCGGCATTTTTGATAATGTTTTCTGTCCGAAAGAGACGACATTTCAGTTCCTGAATGATGTCTTCACTGAGGTTGCGGAACTTTTCCCCGGAAAGTATATCCATATCGGCGGGGATGAATGTCCAAAAGCGGCCTGGAAACAATGTAAACATTGCCAACAGTTAATAAAGAATTTAAAACTAAAGGGCGAGAGTGGTTTGCAAAGCTATTTCATTCATCGTGTAGAAAAGATTCTGAACGCAAAGGGAAAACAACTGATTGGTTGGGATGAAATATTGGAAGGTGGCTTGGCTCCTAATTCAACAGTAATGTCATGGAGAGGTGAACAAGGTGGTATTAAGGCTGCCCAAGCCGGTCATCCTGTTATTATGATTCCTAATGCAGATACTTATTTAAATTATTATCAGGAAGACCCGGAATTTGCTCCGGTGGGATCCGGCAGTTTTCTCCCTATGGAACAAATCTATCGCTTCAACCCTTTATCCACGCTACTAAAGGGAAATTTAAGTCAATACGTCCTAGGCACAGAAGCTGCATTATGGACACCATATATGAAAACCCCTCAAGTAGTGGATTACTATATGTATCCTCGTTTTTATGCTTTTGCGGAAGTTGCCTGGGGAACGAATAAGCCTGAACGTTATCAAGAATTCCTGACGAATCTCAATCCGCACTACAAACGTTTGGATTATCAGTCTGTCCATGCATGCCGCAATTATTTCGATGCCTATATTGACGGAACATTCAACCGCCGTACACAATCTTTCGAAATACGATTAAAAGGGATGATGCCCGGTTCTGAAATCCATTATACACTGAATGGGAATGAACCGACCATAAAAGATGCTACATATACCCAACCTATTAAAATCACCAGGGACACCCATATCAAAGCGGCCATTTTCAATAATGGTAAACAAGTTGGTAAAGTTACTCAGAAATCTTTCTTTGTAAACAAGGCGACCGGCAAAAAGACTTCTTCGAACGTAGCTTATAGGTTCAAGCCGGATAATCCGGGAGCCAAAGATTACAGTGAATTTAATTTCTGCGGTCTGACAAATGGCATACGCGGTTACTTGAACCATGTGCATCCTTGGGTTGCCTTCAAGCCAGCCCGATACACCGAGATTGTTGTCGATCTTGATACCCTGACTTCTTTCAAAGAAATACGTTACGGAGTGATGAATGGATATGGGCAGGAAGCCGTTGCCCCCAAGTCGGTCGATATTGAAATTTCAAATGACTCAATTTCTTTCAAACGGATTGTTTCTAAGAAATTTACCTATACCATAGAAAATAAATGGCAAATGTTCGAGCAAAAGTTTAATTTTGAATCTCAAAAGGCACGTTATGTAAAACTGAGATTCAAAAACGGAAAGTTACCCCACAACTTAGGTGATTTTCCTGTTCCTAAAGAACGGGAAGGAGAACCGGGATTACTATTTATTGACGAAATTGAAATAAAGTAAAGATTAATATGGATAGAATAATGAGAACCAAACAGTCACTTCTTTTAATTCTTGCCTGTTTGCTGTATAATTTGTCTTTTGCAGCAGAAGACCCGGCTCTTAAAGCAAAACTTAGCGAGAAACAGTTGCAACGGGCTGCCGAGTTTAAAAAGGTATTGAAGACCGGACAAGGATACAGAAGCGGAGTGTACATCTATACCAAGCGTAGTATTGATGACTATTTGAAAACACCGGAAGTATTAGCGGCACGTTTAGCCGTATTAGGTTTTACGGATGTATATTTAGGTTCAGAGAAGGCTCTGTCCGGCAAGTCTGACGACTACTTGAAATGGCAAAAAGCATTCATAGAAGAAGCTCACTTATATGGAATGAAAGTACATGCATTGAGATTAAGCAGCGCCCGTTTATATGTTGAGGATATGCGTGTGTTGGATGATTGTAAGTTAGTGATCGATTATAATTATTCAGTAAAGAAGAAACAACGGTTTGACGGTGTATCAGCAGACTTAGAGCCCCATATTCTCAAAAAAGGTTTTATTGACTATCCGAAAGGATTGACTTTATACTGGGATTCCAAAAATAATTTCGGTAAGGGAAAAGACAATGACCTACTATTGAAACGTACAGTGGAAGTAATGAGAATGGCACAAAAGGAATTGAAACCACTTCCTTTGAGCCAGGCATTAGGATTCTTTTTTCAGCCCAGGGTAGATAACGGACTGCTGGAGCATGGAGGTGCAAAAGAGTTTTTACAATATTGCAACCAACTAATCGTCATGGCTTATAACTACAAGGCAGAACGGGTATTTGAAATGGCAAAACCCATATTAGTAGCAGCTAGTGACAAAGAAAAAACGGTTAGTGTATGTGTTAAGACAAGTTTGGGCACAGTTGGAGATGAAGGTCCTATCACTTCTTTCCAAACGCACGGTTGGGATTACATGATCAACGCCCTTCAATTTTTAATGGACAAATCTTCTCAGTTCGTATCCTTCAGAGGTATCGATATTTTCGAGTTTCAAGGTTTTGAAATGATATGGAAAGACTATGAAAAGAATAATAACAATCATTGATTCATGAAACATACAGGAACATACCTCTCTTTATTCTTTTTATTATTTTTTGCCTCTTGCCAGACAAGCGAAGAACAAGAGGAGACCCCCAATAATGGAGGTACAGCTCCAAACAACCAAATTTTAGTTGAACAAGCTGATTTTACCACATCCGTAATGGACAGAGTAAAGCAGTTTCACGTCACTACTCACTCAACTAACTCCAACCAAAACGGTATATATGTATATTCTCAAACTATCAACAAATATTTGAATGCCCCCGAGAAATTAGCATCCCGGATCATTTTATTGGGATTCAATGAAGTTTATGTATCTACTCCGAAATCGACCTTATCCACTATAAACAGTAGTAACTTCCAATGGATGAGAACATTTATTTCATTCTTACATTCACATAATATCAAAGTATTTGCTTTACTGTTGAGTAACCCCCAACTATATATCGACCAGGATCTTCTTTATGAAGATCCTGGTAATTTGGAACTTTATAATCAAACAGTCTATAGCACTGAAAAGCTGGATGGTATCATGGCCGATCTTGAACCTCATACCCTGAAGTCGGGAGCTGAACAGGTTCCGGAAGGATTGGATATCTATTGGGACAGTAATCATCATTATGGTATCGGGAAAGAAAATGATCTGCTTCTTAAACGCACACTTACTATTCTTCAACGAGCTTCTTTTAATTTATCCCCTCTCAATCTTAAAGAATCAGTATCTTTCCTGTATCAGCCTAAATATAATGAGGGACAGTTATCTTATGGCAGTACGACACAGTTTCTGCAACATTGTGAGTCTGTTCATGTCATGGCTTATTATAACCGTGCAGAAGTAATATGGAACCGTAGCCTTCCTTTACTCGGAAACGCGGATAAGCTCTATAAGAATGCAGTAAGTATATGCGTCAAAGTGAGTGTGAACACTTACGGTGACGAAGGTAACGAGAATACATCTTTGCAACCCAACGGATGGAAATATCTGATTGAAACGTTGTCTGATATCTATAATCAGGGAAAACAACATCCAAGTTTTCGCGGCATGGACTTCTTTGAATACAACGGATTGGAAACTATGATCGAAAACATGCTCAACTGAATTTAAACGGGGCAGTATTGTTGCTGGTTATAGAATAATTGTTTTTATTTGTATCGGTAATTGCAAATTGTTTATGCGTCATTATTCATCTGCTTATCATATTTTACTCGTTATTTTATTCTTCGTATATACAAAAGCCGTATATGCCGAGAACGTTTCTTTCGAATCTCTGACCACTCGTCAGGGCCTGCCTCAAATGAGTGTACTTGATATCATTCAGGATGATCAGGGATATATATGGTTTGCCACCAGAGATGGCATGGCACGATATGATGGATATTCAATAGATGTCTTTCAGAACCGGACTAATGATTCTCTTTCCTTATCCAATAATTATGTGATCTCATTAGGTAAAGACAAAGAAGGAGCATTATGGATCGGCACATTATACGGATTAAACCGATATTCTCCGACAACAGAAGAGTTCGAACAGTTCTATGCTAAAGAAGGTGACGAACACTCGCTCAGTTCAAGTATCATCCGCAGAGTTTATGTAGACTCCAAAGGAAAAGTATGGATATGCACAGACAACGGACTTAATTTATTTGATTCCGACTATCAGAACTTCATTCATTATTCTCCGGACACCACTAAAAATTTCCGGATCAATACTATTATTGATTTGGATACTGATAATAATTATTTGGTCGGCACTGACAATGAATTGCTGCTTTTCAACTCCTCACAAAATGAATTCTTCCCCCTTCCCGACAAACAGATTATTTCTGGAATTAAAATACTATATAAAGGAACAGATGGTTCCATTTATATCGGAACATCTGAGAATGGTTTATTTGTATTAGACCGTCAGTTAGCAATCAAAGCGCATTACATTAATCAAGCTCACAATCTTAATAGCATTAGTAACAACTCAGTCAGATGCATTACAGAAGACCATGTTGGTAATATTCTAGTCGGCACATTCAACGGAATCAACATTTTTAATCCTCAAAAGAAAACCTTCACTGCCTATCAACAGAAATCTGATAATCAAAACGGATTATCCCACTTTTCCATTCATTCCGCTTATTGTGATAAAGACAACACCATTTGGTTGGGTACATGGGCCGGTGGAGTCAATTACTTCAATCTGCAAAACAATAACTTTTTCCAGTTTTACACCCCTACATTTGAAGGAAAAAGATTACTGGGTATTGTAGGCCCACTGGTAAATGATGTCAACGGAATATGGATAGGACTTGAAGGAGGAGGCCTACTTCATTATGACATTCTGAAAAGAGAATATGTACGTTATAATATTAACAATAAGGAAGGAGATTTCGACTTCCGTTCGAATATCGTAACTTGTTTGTACAATAATGGTTCCATATTATATATAGGAACCAATAGCGGCAAACTCTCTCTTTTTGATATTCACCAGAAAAAAACACTTCGCACTATCACGTTACCAGGAGGTTCTTCGATTATCACAGTCCATCCTGACTCCAAAGGCAATATTTTGTTAGGAATCTCCGGTACAAGAGGATTGGTTTACATTTCCGCAGAAGGAAATATACAAACCAGTTTCTATTTACCTTCTGGTAAAGAAATTACATTCAGCAATATTTGCTCTATCTTAGAGGATGGAGACGGTTATTTCTTATTAGGAAGCAATTCGCATGGAATCTACCGCTACAACTTTCAAACTCAAGACTGCTCTTCCTTTCTTCATGTAGACAAAAATGGGTTAAATATTTGTGTCAATCAGTTATATCGTGACATTAACAACCAAATTTGGGTAGCCACTGCCAGGCAAGGTATCATTGGCCTGACAAGCGACAAGGAAGTCGCACATCAATATACGATTGATGATGGTCTGAAATCAAATACAATCTGCGCCATTACAGGAGACACAAATGGGAATATTTGGGCTTCCACCTTCTCGTCAGTTGCCAAAATTACTCCAAAAGAGAAAAATATAAACAACTTCACCGGATTTCAAGTCAATGAGTTCGCGTTACGTTCTTGCTTGCGCACAGATTCCACCTGTTATTTCGGAGGTGACATCGGCATTGTATCTTTTAATCCTTCCCACCGAAGTACAAATACCAATATCCCGCCTGTTGTTATAAAAAACATCTCAATTAATAATAAAAGGATACCATTAAAACAGTTAAACATACACGAAGATGTAATTGTAGTGGATTACAATGAATCAAATATCACATTCGACTATCGTGCACTGAATTTCATACGTTCCGACCAGAACCAGTACGCATATTATATGGAAGGGTTTGATAAAAACTGGATTCATGTCAGCAACCGGACTATGGCGCATTATACCAACCTACCTGCGGGCAAATATATATTCCATGTAAAAGCCTGCAACAATGATAATGTATGGAATGAAGAAGGAATCTGTGTCCGGTTGGAGGTATTGCCACCACCCTGGAAAACCTGGTGGGCAATAGGAATCTACATTCTCATTTTATTGGGCATCACCGTTTCATACCTGCATTATTTAAAGGTAAGAATAAAGTTGACGAATGATGTACATATAAAGCAAATGGAGCAGGAAAACTCGGAGAAATTACATAATGACCGTATCAACTTATTCACTAATTTTTCCCATGAGTTACGTACTCCTTTAACTTTAATCATCGCACCTCTAGAGGAATTATTAAACCGACCGGATTTACCCTCTACTATCAAAAAGCCTTTGGAACTGATGTACAGCAATTCCAAACGCCTCTTGTTCCTAATTAACCAACTAATGGATTTCAGGAAAAAAGAAGCCGGTAAAATGAATTTAAGAGCTGCGGAAGGTAATTTTTCAAAATTTATCGAAGAAATTGTACTTGCATTCAAGGAACTCACACATTCGAAAGGAATTACTATCTCTTACGACATGACAGACAATCCTGTTAATCTATGGTATGACCGTGGATTAATGGAAAAAGTTCTGTTCAATTTATTGTCTAATGCCATAAAAAACACATCTAATGGCGGGAAGATAGAAATAGGGATAACTTATAATGAAGAAAGGAGCCGCTCTATCCTATTAACAATAAAAGATACAGGTATCGGTATTCCAGAGGATAAATTAAGCGCCATCTTCGATCCTTTCTATCAGGTTAACGAATCGGATTCGTCTACTCCCGGTACTGGTATCGGATTATACCTGACAAAAGCAATTGTAGAAATGCACAAGGGACGTATCTATGTGGAAAGCGTACTGGAACAGGGAAGTACTTTCTTTGTAGAATTGCCATTAGGGAATGCTCATTTGTCGACTGATGAAATTATTGAGAATTACAAGGATAGTGAAAATATTACACGCTACACTAATTTATCACTAACTGAATTTGATTCCGACGAACAACCTGATGAAACAGAGGAGCACACAAAAAACAAAAAACATACAATATTAATCGTAGAGGACAATAAAGAATTGCGGCACTACATGAAACGAAATTTGGCAACACTATATAATATCATAGAAGCTGCAGATGGAGAAGAAGCTAAAATAAAATCATTCGGCTATATGCCGGATTTGATAGTAAGTGATATTATGATGCCCCGGACAGACGGCATCCAACTATGCCGTATCATAAAAAACGATTTACGCACCGGACATATTCCCGTTATCCTGCTCACTGCACGAACAACTGTCCTACAAGTAGAAGAAGGATTGAAAATAGGGGCAGATGATTATATTACCAAGCCATTTAATATGATGCATCTGAAAGCTCGCATTGTGAATCTTCTCACTTCCAGAGAGAAATTGAAAGACTTATATAGCAAGAATTTTAATACCCATGATATAGGAGCCAATATCACTTCAGCTGATGACCGTTTCTTACAGAAACTTTATTCTGTCATGGAAGAAAACATCTCTAATCCAGAGTTGAATATTGAGAAGTTCTGCAATGAAATCGGAATGAGTAAAACGAATCTCTATTATAAGATCAAACAACTGACCAACTTCTCCCCTACCGAATTTATGCGTAGGTCACGTTTACAGATGGCTGCACGCCTATTAATTGAAAAGAAGATTACGGTCTCAGAGGTTTCAACTTTAGTCGGTTTTAACAGTCACTCCTATTTTTGTAGCTGTTTCAAAGCTGTTTATGGATGCTCTCCAACAGAGTATGTTGAAAGGAATGGGAGCAATTAAAATAGAACACCCATCAGCAACGTAAAGAATCCCCCCAACTGTTCCTTAAACGTGCGAAGAGCCAGCTCGATATGCTTTTCCACCGTACGGATGGAAAAACGTGAGTTCTTTTCGTCCTCATATGAATTTATTTCGTATTTTTGCGTGGACATCCCCTTTTTTGATGTTCAGGAAGAAAATTTGTTGTAAAAGCAAAGCGAAGATTGATATATGAGTGACGAAATTAACGAGATACCGGAAGAACATTCAGACTACAAACCGGCGGACGCGCGGGACGAAAACGTAAAACATCAACTGACAGGCATGTACCAGAACTGGTTTCTGGACTATGCTTCGTATGTGATTCTTGAGCGTGCCGTCCCCCATATTAACGACGGTTTAAAACCTGTTCAGCGACGTATCCTGCATTCCATGAAGCGTCTGGACGACGGACGATATAACAAAGTTGCCAACATTGTGGGACACACCATGCAGTTCCATCCGCATGGTGACGCTTCCATCGGAGATGCCCTGGTGCAGCTCGGACAGAAAGATTTGTTAATCGACTGCCAGGGTAACTGGGGTAACATCCTTACCGGAGACGGTGCTGCCGCTCCCCGTTATATCGAAGCGCGCCTTTCCAAGTTTGCTTTGGATGTCGTTTTCAATCCCAAGACTACCGAATGGAAGCTGTCTTATGACGGACGAAACAAGGAACCGGTCACTCTTCCCGTGAAATTCCCGCTATTATTGGCACAGGGAGTGGAAGGTATCGCCGTAGGACTTTCTTCCAAGATTCTGCCGCACAACTTCAACGAACTTTGTGACGCTTCTATCAGTTACCTGCGCGGCGAAGAATTCCAACTCTATCCCGACTTCCAGACGGGCGGATCCATCGACGTAGCCAAATACAATGACGGCGAACGCGGCGGAGCAGTGAAAGTACGCGCGAAAATCAACAAGCTCGACAACAAGACACTTGCCATCACGGAGATTCCTTACGGCAAGACCACTTCATCCGTCATCGACTCCATCCTGAAAGCTGTCGACAAAGGAAAAATCAAGATTCGTAAGGTAGACGACAACACGGCTGCCAACGTAGAAATATTGGTGCATCTGGCACCCGGCACGTCATCGGACAAAACGATAGACGCCCTCTATGCTTTCACCGATTGCGAAGTGAGCATCTCGCCCAACTGCTGTGTTATCGACGATAGCAAACCGCACTTCCTCACTGTCAGTAAAGTCCTGAAAAAGTCGGCAGACAACACGATGGACTTGCTGAAACAGGAACTGGAAATCAAGAAAGGTGAAATACTGGAAGCACTGCACTTCTCTTCTCTCGAGAAGATATTTATCGAAGAGCGCATCTATAAGGACAAAGAATTTGAACAGTCCAAGGATATGGACGCAGCCTGCGCACATATCGACGAACGTCTGACACCCTATTATCCGCAGTTTATCCGTGAAGTGACCAAAGAGGATATTCTCAAACTGATGGAAATCAAAATGGGACGTATCCTGAAATTCAACTCGGACAAGGCGGACGAACTCATCGCCCGGATGAAAGAGGACATCGCCGAAATTGACGACCATCTGGCGCATATCGTAGATTATACCGTCAACTGGTATCTGATGTTGAAGAACAAATACGGCAAGAACTTCCCGCGCCGCACGGAACTGCGCAACTTCGACACCATCGAAGCCGCCAAAGTAGTGGAAGCGAACGAAAAGCTCTATATCAACCGTGAGGAAGGATTTATCGGAACAGCCTTGAAGAAGGACGAATTTGTGGCTTCTTGTTCGGATATTGATGATGTCATCATCTTCTTCCGCGACGGTAAGTACCTCGTTACGCCTGTTGCCGACAAGAAGTTTGTCGGCAAGAATGTTCTTTACGTCAACGTATTCAAGAAGAACGACAAACGGACGATTTACAACGTAGCATACCGCGATGGGAAAGAGGGAACGACCTATGTCAAACGCTTTGCCGTGACTTCCGTAGTCCGCGACCGTGAATATGACGTCACCCAAGGTACCCCCGATTCACGTATCACCTATTTCAGTGCCAATCCGAACGGAGAAGCCGAAATCATCAAGGTTACGTTAAAACCCAACCCACGCGTACGCCGTATCATCTTCGAACAAGACTTCAGCGAAGTGGGTATTAAAGGCCGGCAGGCACGCGGTATCATCCTCACCCGTCTGCCGATACACAAAATCACCCTGAAACAAAAAGGCGGTTCGACCCTCGGCGGGCGTAAAGTATGGTTCGACCGTGACATTCTCCGCCTCAACTACGACGGCCGGGGTGAATATCTGGGCGAATTCCAGAGTGAAGACACCATACTGGTAGTCCTGAACAACGGTGATTTCTACAACAGTAACTTCGACCTGAGCAACCACTACGAAGATAATGTAAGCATCGTTGAGAAGTTCGACCCCAACAAGATATGGACTGCCGCTCTTTATGATGCCGACCAACAAAATTATCCGTACCTGAAACGTTTCTGTTTTGAAGGTTCCAACCGCAAGCAGAACTACCTGGGCGAGAACAAGAACAACCGTCTCATCTTACTGACCGATGAATACTACCCACGCCTGGAAGTTGTATTCGGGGGACATGACAGTTTCCGCGACCCGCTGGAAATTGATGCGGATGAATTTATCGCTGTCAAAGGGTTCAAGGCAAAAGGCAAACGTATCACCACCTACACGGTTGAGACGATTAACGAACTTGAGCCGACCCGTTTCCCCGAACCCGAACAGCAAACGCAGGAAGAACCGGAAGAAGAACCGGAGAATCTGGATCCGGACAACGGCAAGAGCGAAGGAGATATTATTGACGAAATCACTGGGCAGATGAAGTTATTCTGATGAAGAAAAAACTAATATACTGGGGGCTGACAGGATGCATCCTGTTCGCCCTCTGCACCAAATTACAAGCGCAGACCGACAGTCTGCAAACCCATCGCTATGTAACACGTGCCACCATGTACGGTATCGGATTTACCAACGTATTCGACACCTATCTTTCACCTCAGGAATACAAAGGAATCGACTTCCGTGTTTCCCGCGAAACGATTCGGATGACCAAACTGTTCGACGGGAATATTTCCGTGCAGAATTTCTTCCAGGCAGACATCGGTTATACGCATAACCGTGCCGACAACAATAATACATTCTCAGGTCTGGTCAATTGGAATTATGGTCTTCACTACCAGTTCCGGCTGACGGAGAACTTCAAGTTGCTGGCAGGTGGATTGATAGACGCTAACGGTGGCTTTGTTTACAATCTCCGAAACACCAACAATCCTGCTTCCGCAAGAGCTTATGTAAACCTGGATGCTTCGGGAATGGCAATCTGGCATCTGAAAATAAAACGTTATCCGATGGTGTTGCGCTATCAGGTCAATTTGCCTGTAATGGGAATGCTTTTCTCACCGCACTACGGACAATCCTATTATGAGATATTCTCCTTGGGCAACTCTAGCGGAGTGATAAAATTCACTTCCCTGCACAATCAGCCTTCGCTCCGGCAGATGCTGACTGTCGACCTTCCGATAGGATGCACTAAAATGCGATTCAGCTATCTGGCTGATTTACAGCAATACAAAGTAAATAATATCAAGACACACACCTACTCCCATGTATTCATGGTAGGATTTGTGAAAGACCTATACCGTATCCGAAATAAAAAAGAATCAGTCTTGCCCTCTGCGGTAAGAGCTTATTAAGAGAACAAAAAATTTAATGTTGAAACTTCAAAGTGTGAGAGATAACAAGAATGAGAAATAAGATTATACAAATACTTTTGCTGTTCTGCTGCCTGCCGATATTGACCGGCTGTATCAGAGAGGATGAGTATGCCAATGATCCCATAGGCAACTTCGAACAACTATGGAAGATTATTGACGAACAGTACTGTTTTCTGGAAGCAAAAGGAATTGACTGGGATGCCGTTCACGAAGAATACAGAAAGCTGATTATACCAACCATGTCCAACGATGACCTGTTCGATATTCTAAGCCAGATGCTGTATATCCTGAAAGACGGACATGTCAATCTTTCCTCCGCCAAACGTACTTCTTTTTATGACGACTGGTATCAGGGCTATGACTGGAACTACCGGGAAGATATTCTCTATCAAACTTACCTGGGTAGTGCCAGCAGTGGTTATTACACTGCTTCCGGCTTGAAATATAAGATATTCGATAATAATATAGGATATATCCGTTACGAAAGTTTCAGCGCAGGAGTCGGAAACGGCAACTTGGACGAGGTTCTCCTCTATCTGGCACCTTGCAATGGATTAATCATTGATGTACGCGACAACGGCGGTGGAAATCTGACGAACTCTACCCGTATCGCCGCCCGGTTTACCAACCAAAAGACGCTGACCGGATACATTCAGCACAAAACCGGACCGGGACATAATGACTTCTCTAAGAAGGAACCGATTTATCTGGAACCATCCAGCAGTATCCGTTGGCAAAAAAAGGTCGTTATATTAACCAACCGCCGTTGTTATAGTGCGACAAACGATTTTGTTAATGCGATGCGCAGCATAGAAGATACAGAAATTATCCAGGTCGGCGATTGGACCGGTGGCGGTTCGGGACTTCCTTTCTCATCTGAATTGCCGAACGGATGGAGCATCCGTTTCTCTGCCAGCCCGCACTTCGACAAAAACGAACAACCGCTGGAAGAAGGTATTGCACCGGACGTTGCCATCAACATGTCTGAATCAGACCAACTTAAGCATAAAGATACTCTGATTGAAAAGGCATTCGAGATATTAAGTGAATAACTTTATTACCGAATTATTTGTCAAATCAGAAAATCTTCCTATCTTTGCACCGCTAAACAAAAAGCTACACATGCGGATGTGGCGTAATTGGTAGCCGCGCCAGACTTAGGATCTGGTGCCGTGAGGCGTGTAGGTTCGAGTCCTATCATCCGCACAAAAATAAAACTAAAAGCCTTCAAGATACTGTCTTGAAGGCTTTTTTAATTGATTGGATATGAATAAACATCAACTTTGCTGTATCGGTCACATCACACTGGACAAAGTGGTTACCCCGCAAAACACGGTCTATATGCCAGGCGGAACTGCCTTTTATTGTTCGCACGCCATCCGTCATTTTAATGATATTGACTACGCATTGGTGACAGCAGTCGGTGCTACCGAAATGAATGTGGTAGAGCAACTACGCGAACTTGACATTGATGTAACCGCACTACCCAGCAAATATTCAGTATATTTCGAAAATATCTACGGTGCCAACCCTGACGACCGTACCCAACGTGTACTAGCCAAAGCTGACCCGTTCACCGCTACCGAACTGGAAGGAGTGAATGCGGAGATTTATCATCTCGGTTCTTTGCTGGCTGATGATTTCTCATTGGAAGTAATCAAAGCACTTTCCCGAAAAGGACTAATTGCGGTGGACTCACAAGGTTACCTTCGCGAAGTACGTGACACGCACGTGTATCCTGTAGACTGGACAGATAAACGGGAAGCACTTCAATACATCCACTTTCTGAAAGTCAACGAACACGAGATGGAAGTGCTGACAGGTCTTGACGACCCGCACGAAGCTGCCCGTCGGTTATACGAATGGGGAGTAAAAGAAGTGCTGGTCACCCTCGGAAGCATGGGTTCCCTTATTTTCGACGGAACTGATTTTTATCGTATCCCGGCTTACCAACCCGAAAAAGTAGTAGACGCGACAGGATGTGGAGACACTTATACCATCGGCTACTTGTACCAACGGGTATCAGGTGCAAGCATCGAAGAAGCAGGACGCTTTGCGGCAGCCATGTCTACATTGAAAATTGAGAAATCCGGTCCTTTCAGCGGAAACAAAGAAGACGTCATTCACTGCATGACGACTGCAAAGGAAATGTTTTAAACAACAAAACATAGAATAATTAAAACCAAACAAAAGACAGGGCCTGTTTGTCCTGTCTTTTGTGTTAAAATCAGGCATTCTTTCTTTTTCCAAAATCTTTTTTGCATTTCGTTTGTTCACTTTGTTACTTTCGCCGGCAGACGGCAGAAAAAGACTTCAACCTAAATAGTAACAAATGGAAAAATTTAATGCAATGAGGACTAGACCTTTACAACATCTTCAGATTCAGAAGAAAACTACTTGGTTTAAGAGCATAGTGGCGCTCGCCTGCTTGTTGCTTGCCACCACATCTGCCTTTGCACAAGCAAAGACAGTGACGGGAACAGTGACGGATGCTGCCAATGAGCCGTTAATCGGTGCATCGGTGCTCGTACAAGGAACTTCCACCGGAACCATTACAGATATGGACGGTAAGTATTCAATCTCCGTCACCCCGGAGGACGTACTTGTATTTTCATACGTAGGTATGACTTCACAAAGCATCAAAGTGGGTGCGCAGACCGTTATCAACGTCACCCTGAAAGAAGATTCGCAAGTACTTGCCGAAACAGTGGTTATCGGATACGGTAGTGCGAAGAAAAGAGACTTGACGGGTTCCATCACCAACATCAAAGGGGAAGAACTGGCCAACAAGCCGGCGATGAACCCGCTTTCCTCCCTGCAAGGCAAGGTGGCAGGCGTGCAAATCGTAAACTCGGGACGTGCCGGTGCCGACCCGGAAATCCGTATCCGCGGTACAAACTCCATCAACGGATACAAACCCCTCTACATCGTTGACGGACTGTTCAACGACAACATCAACTTCCTCAACCCCGAAGACATCGAATCCATGGAGATTCTGAAAGACCCGTCATCCCTCGCCATCTTCGGTGTACGCGGTGCGAACGGCGTTATCATCATCACCACCAAAAAAGCGAAAGAAGGACAGACTTTAGTGAACATAAACACATCCTTCGGATTCAAGAAAGTAGTGGATAAGGTGAAAATGGTGAATGCCTCGCAATTCAAGGAGTTGTATAGCGAACAACTCGCCAACCAGGGAGATGCTCCGTTCGATTACACCGGATGGGATGCAAACACCAACTGGCAGGACGAGATTTTCCAGAACGCTTTTATCACCAACAACAATATCAGCATCACGGGAGCTTCGCCCAAACATAGTTTCTACCTGGGCGTAGGCTACTCTTACGAGCAAGGCAACATCGAGCATGAGAAATTCAGCAAGGTGACCATCAATGCCAGCAATGATTATAAAATCACAGACTTCCTGAAAGTCGGATTCCAGTTCAACAGTGCACGTATGCTCCCTGCCGATTCCAAACAGGTATTGAACGCACTTCGTGCCACTCCTATCGCTCCCGTATACAATAATGAATATGGACTATACACCGCCCTGCCCGAATTCCAAAAGGCACAAATCAACAACCCGATGGTGGACGTAGATTTGAAGGCGAACACTACCAAAGCCGAGAACTACCGCGCATCGGGCAATATCTACGGTGAAGTGGATTTCCTGAAACATTTCAAATTCAGAGCTACCTTCTCCATGGACTATGCATCCAACAATGGACGTACCTACACCCCTATTGTCAAAGTATACGACTCTACCGTCAATGGTGACATCGCCACTTTGGGAACAGGAAAAACGGAAGTCAGCCAATTCAAGGAAAATGAAACGAAAGTACAGAGCGACTACGTACTGACATATACCAACAGCTTCGACAACGGCAATCATAACCTGACTGCTACCGCAGGCTTCACTACCTATTATAACTCACTGAGCCGGCTGGACGGAGCACGCAAGCAGGGAGTAGGGCTGATGATACCGAACGACCCCGACAAGTGGTTTGTCAGCATTGGAGATGCCGCCACTGCCACTAACGGAAGTACGCAGTGGGAACGCAGCACATTGTCCATGCTCGCACGTGTCATTTACAATTATAAAGGCAAATACCTCTTCAACGGTTCATTCCGCCGCGACGGTTCTTCAGCATTCTCCTATACGGGCAACGAATGGCAGAACTTCTTCTCATTAGGCGGCGGCTGGCTGATAAGCGAAGAAGAATTCATGAAAGACATCAAGTGGCTGGATATGTTGAAGATTAAGGCATCTTACGGTACACTGGGAAACCAGAACCTGGACAGGGCCTATCCTGCCGAACCGTTGTTGAGCAACGCTTACTCTGCCGTATTCGGCAAGCCTTCCATCATTTATCCGGGATACCAGCTGGCATATCTGCCCAACCCGAATCTCCGTTGGGAAAAGGTAGAAGCCTGGGAAGCCGGATTTGAGACTAACCTGCTCCGCAACCGCCTGCATTTCGAAGGTGTTTATTACAAGAAAAACACAAAAGACCTGTTGGCAGAGGTTCCCGGTATCTCCGGAACAGTTCCGGGCATCGGCAACTTGGGACAGATTCAGAACAAAGGTGTGGAAATGGCAGTAACCTGGCGCGACCAGATAGGCGAATGGGGATATAGCGTCAGCGCCAACCTGACCACTATCAAGAACGAAGTGAAAAGCCTTGTCCAGGAAGGATATTCCATCATTGCCGGAGACAAGCAGCAGAGCTATACGATGGCAGGTTATCCTATCGGCTATTTCTACGGATATAAGGTAGCGGGTGTCTACCAGTCGCAAGCCGACATCAACTCATCCCCGGAGAATACGCTTGCCACTGTCACCCCCGGTGATTTAAAATTCGCAGATGTCAACGGTGACGGCAAGATTACCCCGGAAGACCGAACCATGATAGGTAACCCGACCCCGAAAGTAACTTACGGTTTCTCTCTCGGAGTGAACTACCGCAACTGGTCGTTGGACATCGACATGATGGGACAAGGCGGAAACCAGATTTTCCGCACGTGGGACAACTACAACTTTGCCCAGTTCAACTACATGGAGCAACGTTTGGGACGCTGGCACGGCGAAGGGACTTCCGACAGCCAGCCATTGCTGAACTCCAAACATTCCATCAACACGCTGAATTCGGATTATTACATCGAAAGCGGCCGTTTCTTCCGCATCCGCAATGTGCAGCTTGCCTATGCATTCGACAAAAGCCTGCTCGCGAAAATCCGCCTGCAAGCCCTCAAAGTATATGTCAACATACAGAACCTGAAGACGTGGAAGCATAACACCGGCTATACCCCCGAACTGGGCGGCACCGCCACCGCATTCGGAGTAGACAACGGCAGTTACCCCGTACCGGCAGTTTATACATTCGGAATCAACTTAACATTCTAAAACCATACTCATATGAAACTGGATAAATATATATTTTCAGCTCTTATTGCCGCCGCCACGCTGTTTCTGGGCAGTTGCAGCGACTTTCTCGACCGCAGTCCGCAAGGACAGTTCACCGAAGACGACAACCCCAATGCGCTCGTCAACGGTAAGATTTACAATGTCTACACGATGATGCGTAATTACAACATCACTGCCGGTCCTCCCGCATTCGCCATCCACTGCTTCCGTTCCGAAGATTCGGAAAAGGGAAGTATAGCCAGCGACGGTTCCGACGTAGCGGAAATGTACGACGACTTCCTATATACCGCCAACAACGGTCTGCTGGGCGCCTACTGGGGACAGAATTATGCCATCATCTACCAGTGCAATGACATTCTCGAATCCATCGCAGATAAAGAGACAGCCGGACAAACGGAAGCCGAAGATATCATCAACAAAGGCGAAGCCTCATTCTTCCGTGCCTACTGCTACTTCAATCTGGTAAGAGCTTTCGGCGAAGTCCCCCTCGTGACCTACAAAATCAATGACGCTTCGGAAGCCAATATTCCGAAAACAACCGTCGAGAAAATCTACGAGCAGATTGACACCGACCTGAAAACTGCCGAGGAGTCACTGCCGGAAACATGGAGCACCGAATACCTCGGACGCCTCACTTGGGGAGCCGCACGTTCGCTTCACGCGCGTACCTATATGATGCGCAACGACTGGAACAATATGTACACAGCCTCTACCGACGTCATTAAGAAAGGGCTTTATAACCTGAAAACCCCGTACAACGAGATATTTACGGACGAAGGCGAAAACAACGGCGGTTCTGTATTCGAACTGCAATGTACCGCCACCGCCGCTCTTCCCCAAAGCGATGTTATCGGCAGCCAGTTCTGCGAAGTACAAGGTGTGCGCGGAGCAGGTCAATGGGACTTGGGATGGGGATGGCACATGGCGACAGAATATATGGCACAAGCCTACGAACAGGGCGACCCGCGTAAAAACGCCACCCTGCTCTACTTCCGTCATTCGGACGACGAGCCGATTACCCCCGAGAATACCAACGAACCTTACGGCGAATCTCCGGTTTCTCCGGCTATGGGAGCCTATTTCAATAAAAAAGCCTACACCGACCCAGCCCTGCGTAAGGAATACACCAACAAAGGCTATTGGGTAAATATCCGCCTCATCCGCTATGCGGACGTATTGCTGATGGGAGCCGAATCCGCCAATGAAAAAGGTATCCCCGGCGAAGCGGTAGACTACCTCGAACAGGTACGTGCACGTGCCAGAGGTACGAATAGCAACATATTGCCCAAAGTAACAACTACCGACCAAGGCGAACTGCGTGAAGCCATCCGCCACGAACGCCGCGTGGAACTGGGACTTGAGTTCGACCGTTTCTACGACCTGGTCCGCTGGGGCATCGCCAAACAAGTATTGCAGGCAGCCGGCAAGAATTATCAGGACAAGAACGCCTTGCTTCCATTGCCTCAGACCGAGATAGACAAGTCCAAAGGAGTACTGGTACAAAATCCGGATTATCAATAAAACAAGTATAATAATATGATAAATAAGAAACTAAGTTACGTCATTCTGTTACTTCTGGCAGGATTCCTGAACGTGGCGGCACAAAAGTCGCCACAGGACATGAACCGCTTCATCGATGCCCTGATGAGAAGAATGACATTGGAAGAAAAGATAGGGCAGTTAAACCTTCCCGTCACCGGAGAGATTACCACCGGACAAGCCAAGAGCAGCGATATTGCCGCCAAAATCAAGAAAGGCGAAGTAGGCGGACTGTTCAACCTGAAAGGAGTGGAGAAGATACGCGAAGTACAGAAACAGGCGGTCGAACAATCCCGCCTGGGTATTCCGTTACTGTTTGGCATGGACGTCATCCACGGATATGAGACGATGTTCCCCATCCCGCTCGGCCTGTCGTGCACCTGGGATATGGCAGCCATCGAAGAGTCTGCCCGTATCGCAGCCGTAGAAGCCAGTGCCGACGGAATCTCATGGACATTCAGCCCGATGGTGGACATCTCGCGCGACCCCCGCTGGGGACGTGTATCCGAGGGAAGCGGGGAAGACCCGTTCCTCGGTGCCATGATTGCCGAAGCAATGGTACGCGGCTATCAAGGAAAGAACATGCAACGCAACGACGAAATCATGGCGTGCGTGAAGCACTTTGCCCTATACGGGGCAGGCGAAGCGGGACGTGACTACAACACCGTGGATATGAGCCGCCAACGGATGTTCAACGATTATATGCTGCCTTATGAAGCAGCCGTCGAAGCCGGTGTAGGCAGCGTGATGGCATCGTTCAACGAAGTGGACGGAATACCTGCCACCGCCAACAAATGGCTGATGACGGACATCCTGCGCGGACAATGGGGATTCAACGGTTTCGTCGTAACCGACTATACAGGAATCTCCGAAATGATAGACCACGGCATCGGCGACCTTCAGACAGTATCCGCCCGTGCCATCAATGCCGGAGTGGATATGGATATGGTCAGCGAAGGCTTTGTAGGCACGCTGAAGAAATCCGTCCAGGAAGGCAAGGTTTCTATGGAAACGCTGAATACCGCCTGCCGCCGCATCCTGGAAGCGAAATACAAACTCGGTTTGTTTGACAATCCTTATAAATATTGCGACCCGAAACGTCCGGCACGCGACATCTTTACGAAAGCGCACCGTGACGCAGCCCGCAGAATAGCCGCCGAAAGTTTCGTTCTCTTGAAAAACGACAGCCCCGACGGGAACCCGAACGGAAATCCGTTACTGCCTTTCAATCCCAAAGGAAATATCGCCGTTATCGGTCCGCTGGCAAACAGCCGCAGCAATATGCCGGGTACTTGGAGCGTAGCTGCCGTGCTCGACCGCTGCCCTTCATTAGTAGAGGGACTGAAAGAGATGACTGCCGAAAAAGCGAATATCATGTATGCCAAAGGTAGCAACCTGATTAGCGATGCCGCTTACGAAGAACGGGCAACGATGTTCGGCCGTTCACTGAATCGCGATAATCGCACCGACCAGCAATTGCTGGACGAAGCTCTGAACGTAGCCCGCCAGTCGGATATTATCATCGCAGCGCTTGGAGAATCTTCGGAAATGAGCGGTGAAAGCAGCAGCCGTACAGAACTGAATATCCCTGATGTACAGCAGAACCTGTTGAAAGAATTAGTAAAAACCGGAAAACCGGTAGTACTTGTACTATTCACCGGCCGCCCGCTTACGCTGAACTGGGAACAGGAACACGTGCCTGCCATTCTGAATGTATGGTTCGGAGGCAGTGAAGCAGCTTATGCCATCGGCGACGCCCTCTTCGGCTACGTCAATCCGGGCGGCAAACTGACAATGACTTTCCCGAAGAACGTCGGTCAGATACCTCTTTACTATGCGCATAAGAATACCGGACGCCCGTTGAAAGAAGGCAAATGGTTCGAGAAGTTCCGCAGCAACTACCTGGATGTGGACAATGACCCGCTTTATCCGTTCGGCTACGGGCTTTCTTATACCACTTTCTCTTACAGCGACATTGACCTCAGCCACTCCAGCATGGACATGAACGGTTCACTGACCGCAGCAGTGGAAGTGACCAATACCGGCACATGGCCCGGCTCGGAAGTCGTGCAGCTCTATATCCGCGATATAGTCGGCAGCAGCACCCGTCCCGTAAAGGAACTGAAAGGTTTTGAAAAGATATTCCTGCAACCGGGAGAAATGAAGATTGTCCGTTTCAAGATTGCTCCTGAAATGTTGAGATACTACAACTATGACCTTCAACTGGTAGCCGAGCCGGGCGACTTTGAAGTGATGATAGGTACCAACAGCCGGGATGTGAAAACGGCGAAATTTACGTTGAACTAAACTCTTAGGCACGGATTACCATGCCTAATCTAACGTGAGTTCGATATAAGTTTGCCCGCATGGCTTCCCCTCCTTCGGGAAGGAGGGGTGTCCGAAGGACGGGGTGGTAGGTAAATATAGTAGTCTGTTATTCAGTAATATATAGACCTACAAATTCACCTACCACCTCCCCCTACGGGGACTCCTCCTTCCTGAAGGAGGAGAATCGAAAAGTACAGGCTTATATCGAACTGACGTTAATCTAATAAATTATCACCTTGATTATGAACAATAAATATAAAAGACTCGCAGAAATGAGCGCACTCCCTCTCATGCTGCTGTTCCTGTCCGCCGTAGCCCTGACCTTCCAGAACTGTAAGGGGAAAAGCAAAAGCGACAACCTTTCCGCCGTCACCGACTCACTCTCGGACGACGCCCTGATGGATACCGTCCAGCGACGGACGTTCCTCTACTTCTGGGAAGGTGCGGAACCGAACAGCGGTCTTGCCCCCGAACGCTATCATGTAGACGGCGTATATCCGCAGGACGACGCCAACGTCGTCACTTCCGGCGGCAGCGGCTTCGGCATCATGGCTATCCTTGCCGGAATAGACCGCGGCTATGTCACCCGTGAAGAAGGATTGGCACGCATGGAGCGCATCGTCTCCTTTCTCGAGAAGGCCGACCGCTTTCACGGAGCTTATCCGCACTGGTGGTATGGCGACACCGGAAAGGTGAAACCTTTCGGACAGAAAGACAATGGCGGCGACCTTGTGGAAACCGCCTTCCTCATCCAGGGACTTCTTACCGTACACCAATATTACGTAAACGGAAACGAGAAAGAAAAAACGCTCGCCCGACGCATCGACCAAATCTGGCGTGACGTTGACTGGAACTGGTACCGGAAAGGTGGACAGAACGTGCTCTACTGGCATTGGAGTCCTACGTATGGTTGGGAAATGGATTTCCCCGTTCATGGCTACAACGAATGCATGATTATGTATATTCTTGCTGCCGCTTCGCCGACGCACGGAGTACCTGCCGCCGTCTACCACGACGGATGGGCACAGAACGGCGCCATCGTCTCCCCACACAAAGTGGAAGGAATCGAACTGCATCTCCGCTATCAGGGGACGGAAGCCGGGCCGCTTTTCTGGGCACAATATTCTTTCCTCGGACTCGACCCTGTGGGGCTGAAAGATGAATATTGCCCCAGTTATTTCCACGAAATGCGTAACCTGACGTTAGTAAACCGTGCCTATTGCATCCGCAACCCCAAACATTACAAAGGTTTCGGCCCCGATTGCTGGGGACTGACTGCCAGTTACTCCGTAGACGGATATGCCGCCCACTCACCGAACGAGCAGGACGACAAAGGTGTCATCTCTCCTACCGCCGCACTTTCATCCATCGTCTACACGCCGGAATACTCCATGCAAGTGATGCGCCACCTCTATAATATGGGCGACAAAGTATTCGGCCCTTTCGGATTCTACGACGCTTTCAGCGAAACGGACAACTGGTATCCGCAACGTTACCTTGCCATCGACCAAGGGCCTATCGCCGTCATGATTGAAAACTATCGCACAGGCTTGTTATGGAACCTCTTCATGAGCCACCCCGACGTACAGGCGGGACTGACAAAGCTGGGTTTTAATACCAACAAACAGGATGTGAGAAAATAACCCCCAGAAAGAAACTCCGACCGGTGGATGTGGCAGCCTTACTGACCACCTCCGCCACCGGTGTTTCCACCGCCTTCACCACCTTTCACATCATCATTACTGATACTCCGGGCAGTTTTCTTCACGCTTGCTTTCAGTTCACCAATCCGATAGCTGATACTGAAGCCGATATAACGGCTGGGATACCTGCTGTTGCTTTTCGACATAAAGTTAGTATCTTCCGTATGGCTGCTGTACGTTCTGTACTTCTCAAAAACATTGCTGCAATAGAGATTTAAAGAAAGACGGTCTTCTTTCAGGAACGAACGGTTCACCCCGATACTGTAATACTGATAGCCGGAACCTTTCCCCTGCAAACTGATGTACGGAGTACTCCCGCCACCGTTCAAGCTCAAACGGATTTTCAGAGGAAGTGTATGCTGGATGCCGCCATGGCACGAAGCGTTCCATCCATAATTATGCAGCCCTTGCGCTTCGCTCTTCAAATCCCTGTAACTTCCCCGCCCGTTCACATAAATACGTGTATTGGGAGAAGCATTCCAGTTCAGATAGAGAGCCAACCCCGTATCCCGGTTCTTGCCGATATTATCATAAGTACTATACAGAGCTCCTTCCGGCGCAAGATGTCCGGGGTCGCCATCAAAGATTTCCCCGTTCTCATCGGTTATCAGGCGGCTCACCCTCTCTATCCCGTTGTTATTGAACGAATGGCGCAACGAAACATTGATATTGAATTTGGCACTGAAATTGCTATATGCAATATCAAAAGCATGACTTTTCTCACTCTTCAAATCCGGATTTCCCTGACTGATAAACATAGGGTTCTGATTGTCAAAATAAGGATTCAGGTTCCAGATTCCCGGACGCCAGATACGCATATTGTAACCTGCGCGCAGATTTTGCGTCTTACCGATTTTCATCCCCAAAGAGACAGACGGAACCAAGTCGCTGTAGTTCGTATGAAAATCCTCGCCCGGACCTACAATATATTTCACCCGTTGTATGGTCTGCTCGTAACGGACACCCGGCTTGAAAGAAAAGTCCTTATACTTCAAGGTATATCCCGCATAGGCCGACAGGATATGGTTCAGATGGCGGTACTCACTGCTGCGGCTTTCGTTGTACACATAATCATCGCTTCCGCCTGCCGCTTCATAGAACCCGTTGTCGCTGCTGTTGCGTCGGAAAATATACTTCGCTCCCGTCTCAATCGTATGCAATTTACCAACCGGAGTGGTATAGTCTACCTGAAAAGTCTGCTCCATCGTATTCGTCTTGCCATCCGAATGGTAGTTTCTCAACCGCAACCGTTCAACCAAGTCATCTTTCTGCCCATCGGGGAATATATCCAGATAAGTGTTGTAAGAATTATTAGTCTGAGGTTGCGTATTTACCTTATAGGACAAGGTAATCATCCGTTCCTTGTTTTTTCTGGAAGTACGCTGATAGTCTATATTTCCATTCATGGAATACCATGAACCTTTCCCATGGTTATCTGTCCGGTAACGATAAGCGATATCCTCGTGATTTGACTTGTACATTACCGTATATCCGTCGCTATTATTCTTGTCATTGCTGCCATACATCCCGAAAGCCATAGTCAGAAGCCTCAACGTATCAATCTCATAACTAGCCTCCACGTTACCATATTGAAAGCTCCCTTTCGACTTGGAACTGCTTTGAGACTCGAGAAACTTCTCATCCCTTGCACCCGGCTCGTAGCTTTCGCGATAACTGTCCGAATAGCTACGCGGGCTATTATTATAATCGTAGTTATAATTGACAGAAACAGTCATCTTCCCCTGTTTCACCATCGCGTAAGTGCCGGCCCCGGCTCCGTTGTTAGTGACATTTCCTCTGAAAGTAGCCGTATATCCTTCAAATCCGCTACCCACAGTAACGATATTCAGAATGCCACCTACACCTTCAGCATCATACTTCGCCCCCGGCGAAGTAATCACCTCGATATATTTAATGGTATTTGCAGGCATACTTTTCAGTACTTCTTTCGGATTATTGCTCATCATGTTATTCGGCTTCCCGTTCACATGTATCTTGAAGCTACTGCTCCCGTTCACCTGCACATTATCTTCCCCGTCCACCGTCACCAAAGGAACTTTGCGCAGCATCTCCAGGATACTGTTCGACTTGGAGTCGGGGTCGTCTTCAATGTTATATTCAATCTTGTCCACATCTACCTTCACCAAAGGTTTCTGGGCGACAACTTCCACTCCCTTCAATTCATTATTGGCTTCCGAAGAATACAACGTCCCGAGGTCGACAATTTTCGTAGAAGATTTCAAAGTGAAGTCTTTCACAACAGGAGCTTTACCTATCGAAGAAATGCTGATTACATAATCGCCTGCCGGTACATTCAATTTCTCCTGGAATTTACCGTTTGCCCCGGTCACCGCCATTTTTACAGCTTTATCGGGAGCATTTTTCTTTGTAATTCTGATAGTTGCATACGGTTCTCCTTCCTGTGTCAGAGAATCCAGAAGCACGCCTTTGATTGTAAAAGAAGGAGTTACGGCTTTTTGCGCCCACCCCGCTACTAACGTTGAAAACATAAATAGCAATAGTAGTAATAGTCTGTGTTTCATAACTAGAATGATTTAGTTTTTTATTTATTAGACGCAGCATTTTCCGAAATGCTGCAATCATGGCGATAAAAGTAGATGGTTTTCCGCCTATTACGAAATATTCGGAGTTAAGAAAGTAAAACGAATAGATAAAATATATTACTATAATCTTGTTCCCAACTATTCTAAATCATTCCGAATCCCTCTAAAATCAATCCAAATCATCCTAATGCTTCCAAGACTCCTAGGATTTCTAAGACTTCCTGTCCGCCAACAACCGCCTCAAACTTCTACGCAGTTTCTCCAACCAACTGTCTCGAAAAGTTCCGCCATATTCTGTAAACACTTTCTTGCAATCCCCTATCCGGTCGTTCTGCATTTTCATCGCCGCCTGTATCTGGTCTATCTTGGCTATTTTCTCTCTTTGCCGCAGAAGTTCTTTATCTTGAGCGCCAATGATTTCGGCATACAAATCGCAAATCCTCGTTTTCTGAATACATAGTTCTTCTAATGTATCGATATATTCGGACGTAATCCCCTTCTTCATCTGAGCTATAAATTCCTGAAAACTTCTTTCGTCAATGACAGGGGAAGGCTCACCATACCCCACAGGAAATCTTTTCATTTCCGCCCAAAGTATGATAACTTCCTTATTGAATCCATACTTGACCGCCGCTTTTTCTACGCTAATCCATGTTGACATAATGCATTTGTTTTTTATGTGTTTCAAAAAAAGAATATTGTTTGTTTATGTGGGACAACGAGCATTCACGATTTCTGTATTTCGGACGGGTGGGGATTGGTTAGGTTAAGTTTTTGGGGCAAACAAACCGGCCGGATACAAGAAAGACGTGAATGCTGTTGCACCATTATCTTTACCCGAGGCCTAGCGAACCTTTTCACAAGATAATGATAACAACAGACATCCACGTCAATCGTTTATATATAACACATCTCTTACGGATATGTTGATATAAGCCGCTTACGTGGAATATCTGTTGCATCACCTCTCCGTGAAATGAAACCGCTAGATTTCGGGTAAGAGAGATGAAACTTTACATATTCCCTAAAAAATAAAAACCGCTTCCCGCAAGTTTCACCACGCTGATGAGCAGAAAGCGTATTGCAAAGATATATGTTTTTTTTGAAAAGTCACACTCTTCAGCCGATAATTCTTTCTGTTCTTTCACACACAAAACAGATGAATCATATCACATATTTTTTAGAAAATGCCTTATTGTCGAATATACGGCTTTCTCAAAGAAACGCAAACAATTTTCTCTTTTTCTAATAATCTTTTTCTTGTAATTGCGCTTGCTATTTGAGCTAATCCTCAAAAGGAACAGTTATATTTTGAACAGAAAAACATATATTATAAGTTTTAGTGTTCAAAAAATAGCTATATTTGCATTATGAACAACCCATTACAACGATTAGGCAATATACCTGTAACAGCTTCTGTTTTGGAATCCTTTTTCCCTCATATTAAAAGAGGAAACCAAAAAGTCAGGTTGCTTGAGCGGGACAAGCAAATTATCCGCCTCAAGAAAGGGCTTTATGTATGCAACCCGGAGATAACAGGTAAGACTTTATCAGCGGAATTAATTGCCAATCATCTTTATGCACCTTCGTATGTCTCCATGTCATCGGCTCTCCGTTATTACGGTTTGATACCGGAAACGGTATATACCATGCAGTCTATGACCTTGAAACATTCCAAAGATTTTGATACGCCGTTGGGACGGTTCGAGTATACCAATATGACGAAAAAGGCATTTTCGGTCGGTTTGACCAGTATACGGAAAGAAGATTATGCTTTTGTAATGGCAACTCCCGAAAAGGCGTTGTGTGATTTGATAGCAAGCTCACCCAAAGTAAACCTTCGTTATCTGAAGGATGCCGGAACTTATTTGGAAGAAGATATCCGGATGGAACTGGAAGATTTCAGACAGATGAATGCTGAAATATTTGAGGAGTATATCAAGGTTGGCAAAAAAGCCGATTCAATACGAACATTACTAAAATTGTTGAAGAAATGAAGAATGATATTTACGATAATATGCTTTCTGCATACGATTTATACACAGAGCAACAGAAACGGAATGCTACTTTTGAAGTAAACCAGCAAGTGATACTTGCCGGACTTTATAATGGTGGTTTTTTTGATGTGGCGGCTTTTTACGGTGGTACTTGCCTTCGAATATTTCATGGTCTCCAGCGTTTTAGCGAAGACATGGATTTTTCTCTTCTTACTTCCAATGACGAATTTGATTTTACAAAGTTCTTTCAACCCTTAATAGACGAGTTTGCCATTGTGGGAAGGGAAGTGGAGATTAAGAAGAAAGACAAAAAGAATTTTGGCAAAGTGGAATCTGCTTTTTTGAAAGACAACACGGATGTTTATGATATTTCCTTTCAGACGGATAAATCTATAAAAATAAAAATTGAGGTTGATACCCGGCCTCCTTTGAATTTCAGGACAGAGCAGAAGCTGCTTTTACAGCCTCATTCTTTTATGACTCGCTGCTTCACTCTTCCGGATCTGTTTGCCGGAAAAATGCACGCATTGGTTTACCGGACATGGAAGAATCGGGTAAAAGGCCGTGATTGGTACGATTTCGAGTGGTATGTCCGTCATAACATACCGCTTGGTTTTACGCACCTTGCTGAACGTGCCCTCCAGTTCAACAATGAAGTGATTGAACGTGACGCATTCATAACTCAATTGAAGGACAGGTTGGCTTCGGCAAATATGAATCAAGTGAAGAGTGACGTGCTACCTTTCGTCAAGAACACCAAAGAACTGGATATCTGGTCAAATGACTATTTTGTCCAGTTGGCAGATATGATGAAATTTGAATAGAAACTTTACGCTTAATCAAAAATTCAGCAAGTTTCGCTTATCCCCCATTCTCCTCTCCATATACAAAAGTGAAAATCCTCTTTCAACCTATCACCACCATTCTGAAACGCCTTATTCATCGCATTTACAGAACGGTGATAGGTTGTCGACAACCTATCACCTCATCTATCACCTATCACCACCCCAGCAAAGACAATGCCGGCATACAAATCAAAGCCCACGAGCAAACAGAAGTATCAACAGGAGACAACATCAGTTTCAAGGCAGGAAACCATAGTTTCATGCAGGTGAAACTTTAGTTTCTGCGGCTTGAAACTCTAGTTTCAAAGGCTTGGAACTAGAGTTTCAAAGCGTTGAAACCAAGTGTTCCAAGCGTTGAAACCAAGTGTTTCACTATAGGAAACAAATGAAGAACAAACACCAAAGAACCTAATAATCTGATTTTCATTAAAGCTAATCACAGCAGGTACAACACATTAAATATTATTAATCTTATATGCCTCAGAGATTAAAGACAGTTGTACCGGTTGACATTATAATAATTATTCGTATTTTTGTAAACCAATAAAAGGTTACCGATATGAAGATAGAAGAGATTTTTGCAAAACGTTTAAAGAGCGCGCGAATTATGGCAGGCTGGTCAATGGATATGCTTTGCGAAAAAATCGGCAATCTGATTAGCAAGCAATCTGTTTCCAAATATGAGAACGGGAAAATGATGCCGGACAGCTCCGTTCTTATAGCTATTTCCAATGCATTAAACTTAGACCCGGACTATTTTTTCCGTCCCTTCTTATTTGAACTGGACGAATTTGAGGTCAGTTTCAGGAAAAAGAATAAAGTTAAAGTATTTGAGACCAATGCTATAAAGGAAAAGATACGTGACAAAGTAGAACGTTATCTGGAAATAGAGAATATCTTAGGGTTGGAGAATAAATTTCAACCCATTGCCTATTCCAATGCTATCATTTCCAATGCACAGGACATTAAAATGCAGGCTATCCGTCTCCGCGAAGAATGGAAATTGGGCAAAGATGCCATCAATAATGTCCAGGCAATGTTGGAAACACATTTCATTAAAGTTATAGACGTGGATGCACCGGAAGGATTCGACGGTTTGAGTGGAATGGTGAACAATAAATATCCTATCATTGTCTTAAACTCCAACATCGAACAATCCGAACGTCGCAGAATGACTGCTTTGCACGAATTAGGACACCTTTTGTTCAATACCTGTTTCGACCCGGCATTAAGTTCCAGGCAAAAAGAAGGACTCTGCACCATTTTCGCCAACGAAATGTTGATTCCAAGTTGTGTCTTCAGTGGCATAATCGGAGAAAACAGAAGAGATATATCATTAAATGAACTGACAGACCTACAAATCCTGTATGGTATCTCGATTGACGCCATGATGATGAAAGCCAAAGAGCTCAACATTATAACAGAAGCTAGATGCCGCACTTACTACATCAAGAAAAATCAAGACAAGAGATTTAAGAGATTGGTTACCGCATCAAGATTTCAAGAGAAAAAGCCTAAACGCTTTGTGAGCCTTGTATTCAGGGCCATAGCCAGTGATATTATAACAACTTCAAAAGCAGCTTCTCTCTTGAATATTTCGATTGAAGATGTACGTAACCGATTAAATCTTATATAATGGAGATTGTAGTAGTCAGCGATACAAATATCTTTATCGACTTATACACGGCAGACCTGTTGGACGAATTCTTTTCATTAACTATCCATATCCACACGACAGACTTTATCATCCACGAACTAAAAGTAATGGAGCAAAAAAGTAAGATACTTGGTTATGACAAACTTTTTATTAAAAAGTTTGATATGCGCGAAATGATTGAACTGGTAAGTTTTCAACGAAAAATGCAGGATAAAACCAACGTTAGCATCCAGGACTGTTCCGTTTGGTTATATGCACAAGATAACGGTTATATCTTACTTACCGGAGATGGCAAACTTCGCAAAACCGCAATCAAAGAAGGAACGAATGTCCGCGGAATTCTATACATTTTTGACAAACTGGTAGAAGAGAAGTTGCTCACACCCCAAAAAGCTTGTGAGAAACTCCAACTGCTCAGGCAAATAAACGGAAGACTACCATCTAAAGAAATTGAGAAAAGAATAGAGATATGGAGCAAATAAATAATAAACAATAAATACACTTGACATGAAACTTACTTTGATGCGGGACAACGGCGGGACTTCAACCATGCGGACGCTGGATATAAACCTACAAATAGAAGCGATGAAGCATGAGACGAAAGCCCGCCCGATTAGCAATCTTCGGACAAACATTCGTTACGCATCACCGGACACCAAACTGGAAGAAGCCCAACGGTTGACCAAAGTCATCCCGGCAGCCAACTTCCGCAAAACAGCCAACGGCACACAAATGACCGGATACAACGGCATTGTGCAAATAGAAGTCAACCATCTGGCAAACCGGACAGAAGTAAACCGCGTGAAACAGGAAGCGGCGGAACTGACGCAAACCCTCGCCGCCTTTATGGGCTCCGGCGGATATTCCGTTAAAATATGGCTGCGTTTCACCCGCCCGGACGGTTCACTACCCGAAACCCGGGAAGAAGCGGAAATATTCCAGGCTCACGCCTACAGAAAAGCAGTCAGCCTGTACCAACCGGCTCTCTCCTACTCCATTGAACTTAAAAATCCGACATTGGAGCAATTCTGCCGACAGACCTATGACCCGGAACTTTATTACAATCCCGATGCCACCGTCATTTATATGCGCCAACCACTGGAAATGCCGTCGGACACCACTTACAAGGAATCCGTACAGGCGGAGACATCCCCATTCAAACGGCTGATTCCGGGTTACGACAGTTTCGACACCCTGTCCTCCCTCTTCGAAGCCGCCCTGAACAAGGCTTACCAGTCATTAAGCGAACTCCAGCCCCACCTGCATCTCCATTCGGACGAGGACCTCAAGCCGCTGTTAGTCCGCCTTGCGGAAAATTGCTTCCAGGCGGGTATACCAGAAGAAGAAACCGCCCGTTGGGCCATCGCTCATTTCTACTCCAAGAAGAAAGAGTTCCTTGTCCGCCAGACCGTAAAGAATATATATACCGCCGCCAAAGGATTCGGACAAAAATCCCCCTTATCAACCGAACAGGAACTGGAACTCCGAACGGAAGAATTCATGCAACGTCGGTACGAATTTCGTTATAACACGATGACCACCGTAACGGAATATCGTGAACGGAACACATTTTGTTTCTGCTTCCGCCCCATCACCAACCGGGTACGAAACAGCATTGCCATGAACGCCCGTCTGGAAGGGCTCAGCCTTTGGGACAGGGACGTCGCCCGCTATCTGGATTCCGACCGTATCCCGATATTCAACCCTATCGAGGATTTCCTCTTCGGAGTGGACGTCCGTTGGGACGGCCGCGACCGGATTCGTGAACTAGCTGCCCGTGTCCCTTGCAACAATGCCCACTGGCCCGACCTGTTCTACCGCTGGTTTCTGAACATGGTAGCGCACTGGCGTCATACCGACCGCAAATATTCAAACTGCACCGTCCCGTTACTTGTCGGCCCGCAAGCCTACCGGAAATCCACCTTCTGCCGGAACCTGTTACCGCCTGAATTGCAGACATACTACACCGACCACATTGATTTCAGCAATAAAAGAGATGCCGAACTGTCACTGAACCGTTTCGCGCTCATCAACATGGACGAGTTCGACCAGAACGGGGGGCATCAGCAGGCTTTCCTGAAACATATCCTCCAAAAGCCGGTGGTCAACGTCCGCCGACCTCATGGCACAGCCACGCAGGAGATGCGCCGCTACGCTTCATTCATCGGAACGAGCAACCACAAGGACTTGCTGACGGACACTTCCGGCAGCCGACGCTACATCGTCATCAACGTAACCGCCCCCATCGACTGCTCCCCGATTGACTATGAACAACTTTATGCACAAGCAATGCATGATATTTACAGGGGAGAACGTTACTGGTTCGACCACGAAGATGAAAAGCTGATGACCGAAAGCAATCAGGAATTTCAGGTCATCCCCATCGCCGAGCAATTATTCCATCAATATTTCCGGGCTGCGCGGGAAGATGAAGAATACGAGCAACTTCTCGCCATCGAGATACTGGAACAGGTGCAGCATGACAGCAGGATTCATGTATCAAATTGCAATATTATTCAGTTCGGCAGAATATTACAGAGGAATCAAGTGCCTTCCTTGCATGCCAAACGGGGGAATGTCTACAAAGTGGTTCGGATCAAGCCGAAAAGGGAATAAATATACAGTTCTCAGGACGGTGATAGGTGATAGATGAGGTGATAGGTTAGCAACAACCTATCACCGTTCTGTAAGCACGATGGATAAGTAGTTTCAGAGGGGTGGTGATAGGTTGAAAGAGGAATTGGTGAAATCACTATGGAGTGATTCGTATTTAAAGCTACTATTCCTCAGCAATTATCCAATCTCCGATAGTTCTTGTCGTACTGTCGAAGTTTACTCCTATCTTTATAACTTTCCGATGATCGGGTTGATAAGGTATAGCATATCCTCTACTATTTATCTGCGCCAACGCTTCTTCCGGGGTGCCATCCATCTTGAATTCAAAGACATAGATGGCATCATGCAGTTTTACGACTACATCTGCACGCCCAATCGCACTTTTTACTTCCACATCTACATACTGTCCCATCAGCCGGAACAATAGATAGAAGATAGTCTGATAATGCTTCTCTTGTTTATTCTCCAAATCATTGGGGATAGAAGCAAAGAAAGACCTTATCCGTTCCAAACACTCAGTCAGTTTTCCGGCTCGCAAATCCTTAATAAAAGAAACTACATAGAATGTGTTTTCCCGAGCAGGCAAATGCACGTAAGCAGGCATAAGAGATTCGATGAACCTTTTCCGCACCTCTTTATTGGGATAAGCAAGTGTATAAAGCTGAAATTCAGGGTCATATCCTTTGATAGTAAGATAACCGCTTTGATAAAGTACGGGAAGAGGGTCAGTAATAGCACTCGTCGGGGCATCAAACTGCTCGGCAGTAGCCGTAGCACCGTCCAATTCACGAATATCGAAATTACTTTGCTGCAATATGTTTATCAAGAAAGTAGGCGTTCCGGTAGAAAACCAGAAATTTTCATAACTCTTTTGAGCAAATGCATTAAACAAACTGAACGGATTATAAACATCTTCACATTTCTTACTGAAATGATAACCGTCATACTGTTGTTTCAGATGCATGCAAGCCTCCTCATAGGTTTCATCATTGGCCTGTGCCATCATCTCAATATCAATTTTCAGTTGCGTACGCAATTCCTGCTCGGTAATACCACAGATAGCGCTATAATCATCCCGCATACTGATATTCTGCAAGTTATTCAATTCACTGAAAATACTTATCTGACTGAATTTGCTGATACCTGTCAGGAAAAGAAAGCGTAGATATTCCCCTTGTGCTTTCAAAGGACTGAAGAATTTCCGCATTTCTTCACGAAGAGCATTTTGCAGTTCCGGCAAATGATTACTGTCTAATAAAGGAGCGTCATATTCGTCAACGAGCACTACTACCGGTTTGCCCGTCTTTTCATAAGCACGACGAATCACTCCCCGGAAACGTTCGGCCGGCGTTTCTTCCACTTCTTCCTTTCCATAAAGTTTTTCCCAATCATACAGGTTCAGATTTAGCTGCCCCACAAGGTCGGAAAGCGCAGTGTACTTTGTCATGCTGAAATCTATATGCAACACCGGATAGACATTCCACTCTTTCTCCAAACGTTCCATCGCCAATTCTTGGAACAAATCTTTCTTCCCTCGAAAATAAGCATCAAGAGTAGATATCAGCAAACTTTTCCCAAAACGGCGGGGGCGGCTCAAAAAATATACCTTATTGGTATTTGCCAGACGATATATCAACTCCGTCTTATCTACATACACGTTGTTGTTATTACGCAAATCTTCAAAATTCTGTATCCCTATCGGGTATATTCTGAAAGTGCTATCCATAACGCCTATCTTTATTAAAATGAAATGTAGACAAATATAGGGATTAAAAAAAGATACCGCAAAACGAATGCATAGATTAAAATAACATCAAGTTATTCAAATCTATGCATTTACAATATAATAAGAATACTATTAACGTATTTCTTTCACAAAATAAATCAAGGCCGGGAAGTGGTCACTATATCCATTTATAAAAGTATTACTGGAGAAACTCTTTATTATCTACGGTAATATTTATTCTAACCCAGGCCAAGCTTTTGTTGAGTAAGTGGCTTCAAGTGCATTTTCCAAGTTATCATTAAGATTGGGAAAGAAATCAATTCCTGTCTTTTCTTCCAGTTCATCTATAGATAATACATAGTCGGCTAACTTTATTGTTTTTGATGGTTTGCTGTCGGTGTGTTCCATCCAAAAGGCTATCGCTTTAAAAGAATCTCCCTTCTTAAACAACAAAGCCATATAATAGTATTTTGGAACGGGCTTACTACGGTCACCGCCTATATACTCTTTAACCTGTTCTTCTTTATCAATCGTTCCACCTTTTACCACATACAAAGTATCCGAAGCTGTGCAACTACGCCCCCATGCCTGTACTTGCCCTTCCAACGCTAACCAAACACCTGTATTGAATGCATTCCGTTGCGGACTCATGTTGGTGTAATAGAATGTTTGTTCATTTACTTCACGAGAATAAAGTCGGTCGGCGGATGCGCAAAGATGTCCCCGGTCATAACCTTTTCTTCCAAAGTCTGCTTGTACACGCTGATACTCTGAAGCAACAGAAGGGTCTGCGTCAAACGGTTCATTACTACGATCTACATTTTGCTGTTTTGTTTGGTTATCAAATCGAAAGGCAATCCAACGGGAGTGTTTCTTACTTTTATCATATTCCATACTAAAAGAGGTTATTTTCTGCCCGTTGAAAGTAGTAGAGTGAGTTATGAATACATCATTTGTACTATTGCGAAGAGCCGGAAGTTCTACGATGCCGGTGGCAAAATTATTGGAATCGTAATTGTCATCTTTATCACAAGCAGACAATAATAGACATATACAAACTAGCCACACAACATTCATTCTATTCCTCATTTTCTTCTTCCTATATATTAAGTAATAACTGACTATAAAAAAAGAGACTATTCCAAAAATCCAAATCAAATCTTGTCACTCATAAATCACAGTCATAGATTTAAACGTTCAGACCTTTGGAATAGTCTCTTCCTTTGTATCACAAGCAATTTATTTTGCCACCTCTACAATACTTGTCGGAGATTTAAGACCAGGAACACTGAAATAGTTCTCCAGATTCGCCTGTATAAGAACTTGTTTGCCTAGTTTGCCAGGATTAGTCTTTAATCCCCATTCAGTACGTATGGCACCAGAAGGTAACTGTACTGGAACAAGCTTGCTTTTATCCGCTTCATTTTGTTGGTCGGCAATTACAATATTAGTATCCCCAGAAAAGTCCGATGTCTGAATCTTATCCATTGAATTGTTTGCTGAACCTACAATATAAGCTTTCACATAATATGGACCTTTTTTTGTGCTATTGAGCGTTATTACATCTTCCACAGAGTATGGATGTGCTTCTGAACCATCAGCTTCCTCAGGTTTAGGCTCTTCACCACTCTTTTCAGTAGCATATAATCTTATATTATAAAGACGAATACCAAAAGCATTGTCGGTTCCATTAGTAGAAAATTTCAAAGTGGAATTATCTGTTCCAGCCACCGAGATTTCAACTTGCATTTCATGAAATATTCCACTAACTTTACCATTACCCACAACTTCTTTACTAATAGGAGTGACTTCCTTATCATTAAATGTGAGTTTCAAATGATTCAGATCATCAATTTCTGTCGTCTTATAGACATTAGATGCAATCTCATAAACTACAATAAACTTGGTATATCCTGTTGCATTAATTTCACTAATTAAAAACTCACCAGCTTTACTAGCAGGGAACCAAATATTATTTATTTTCCGAGATTCTTCCGTATTCTCCGGTGTTCTATGAGCAATTGCACGAATATCAGCAGTAGTAGCTGAATATGAATAACTATTATCCCAATGAGTAAAATTTGCAATAGCCGTAGTACTTCCCAATATATTTGCTTCCACATCCGACCCAAACTTCTCTGTGAATATTAATTCACCTTCAATCGGTGTCGGACCTGGTTCAACAGTACCACCTCCTTCACCTTCTCCTGTTACTTTCACATTTCTCACTTCCCATGTGCCTACATCAGAAGTAGTACTCATATATTTGAAAGCAAATTGAATATTTTTACCTACATAGCTAGAAAGGTTAATATTACCAGATGAAACAAATTTCCAATCAGAATTGGTTCCATATGTTGGAATTGTAACTTGAGTCCAGGCAGAAGCTGTACTTTCCTTCACCCATACAGTTAACTCTTTTGTTGGATCGCCACAGAATTTATGAGCATGCTCAAATGTTAATGAAGCACTTGTTGCTTTTGTCAAATCTACAGCAGGAGATATCAACCAACTTTCTGAAGCTTCCTTTTCTGTTGCAGAAATAAAAGCACTAGCTTTCATATATGTACTAGTAGTACCACCAGCTTCCGGTGTATAAGATTCCCACTTCCAGATTTCTTCAACCTTAGCAGGACGTGTTTTATCTTCGATAGTAAAAGAGCCTTTGTCTGAAGCAAATGTCTCCTCAAAGAATGTGACATTACCAACCGGTGGTTCAGGCTCTTCACCACCTTGCTCCTCACCAATTGGTTGATTATTAAACACCGCAGCTGTTGTATTAATCAACGCAGCCTTTCCAAAGCCCTTGCTCAACTCACCTTGAATCAACAACAGACCTCCTTTATTATCCGGATGATCTTTCAGATTTAAAGCATTTGCCAAATCACTTCCGTTCTTTATTTTAACCGGCAAACATTTGCTTTCATTAGTTTCGTCAGGACTTTCTGCTATCAAAATATTAGATGTAATATTGAAAGGAGCAGTAAAACTAGCCTTATTACCTGCAAATTCACCTTTATCATCATATACATTCTCAATTGCTCCTACAATATACCCTTGCACCCAAGCGATAGAGCCATCTTGTTTCTGCTGAGCAGCTTCAATATTATATGGATTTTCCTTAGTACCATCTCCTACGACTCCCGGAGCATCACCTTCTCCCAATATATCATAAGGAGCAGGAACATCACTACATGAACTAAATGTAAACACCGCAAGCAGTGTTAAGAATAAAGCATTTAGAATCTTTTTCATAATTATATGTGTTAATTGAATTAATTATTTCGTTTGATATCGCTTAAAGTACGAACAACAACCTCCCACTGGTTATTGTAACGTAACAAAATACCTGTAATATTCACACTACCTTGTGGCATTACCTCCATTGAGAAGTTTGCGTAAGCACTAGTATAAAGGAACAAGTTACTTCCACTCTCTGTACCATCAGCATAAGTGAAATAACGCTTTACGGAACCTTCATCGCCAGGAGCGTAGGTTGCCGTTCCGTCTGCTTCGGAAAGCTTTACGTTTTTAAAAGTAACCAATACCGGCGCTGCCTTCAAATCAATAGCAGCAAGCTCAGCAGGCGTACTAACCTCAATCGGTTTCAATTCCTCATAATACAACTTCGGTTCATTAATCAGACGAACATGCTGCTTCCATACATACTCGGGCATACGTCCAACTGAGTTATTATAAACAGTACCAATTTGCGCCTGCTTACGGTAACTACCTATCTGTAAACCCTTGCAATCGATTACCACTTTCTGACCTACCGGACAAAATGCATACAAGCCGGTTGCATTAACGCCAATAACAATAGCACCTGTTTCGTCTGCCACGACCAACTTCTTGTACAGATTACCACTCTCGTCATCACAGGTAATTACACCTTCAATACGGGTTTCACCTTCAATAGTAGTATAAGTATCTTTACTCGTATCAATAAAGTCATTATATTTTTCTTTCAACGCAGCGATTGAAATCGTGCGCCCTTCCGGAATAGAATTATTGCCATAGGCATTACCTGTTACCGGGTCATCATAGTTCTCGCAAGAAGTAAGAACTGTACCACATAACAGCAATCCGGTACATAATATAGATAGTAATTTCTTCATAATCGTTTCTTCCTTTCTTTTTGTTTTGGATTGATAACTACACATTCTTAAAATCTATAACCAATATTCAAGAAAGCATTGAACGGGAATGCATAGAAATACTTGGAGTTCTTAGAGAACTTGTAGATACGCGCGTCACCGTCTTTGTAATTATCATCACGGTTTTGTTCAAAGCCACCTGTACGGAGATCTGTATTATTCAAGATATTAGTCAGACTCAGGTTAAGGCTAATACTCTTGCCATTACGCAAACGAATAAATTTCCCGATAGAAGCATCAAGCATAAATCCTCCGTCCAGTTTTTCCTGTCCCGGAACATTAAGAACCGGATTACCGTTAGCATCTACACCTGCACCGTTCTTATCCAAAACACTTCCAAGGCGACGATAGCTTGAGAAGTCAATGTATACACGATCATAGTAATTACCTGTCAGGTTGAAGAACCAACCATTTATGTTATAATCCAGGGCAAGGCTATAAGCAGACAACGGTGTTCCATTAGCATGCAGACCTTTTGCATAAACACGATCAAGATTTGACTCATTTTCACTCTCGTATGTCAACACAGCATCAGGATTGTTTGTATATTTAGCATCACTCCAAGTACCAATAGCGGTTAATGAAAGTTCACTTGTCAGCTTAAATGTAGCTGCCGCTTCTATCCCCCAATGCTCCTTTTCAATACCGTTCATAGAAAGATAAGTGAAACGTGCTTCACTGTCATTATAGAATGCATCCATTTCCACCTGATTCTGGAAGCGTGTATAATAACCGGTTAAACGTCCCATTACCCATGAAGTATTGAAATTGTAAGTCAGATCACCACCGAAAATACGTTCTGTTTTCAAATCTTTCACAAAATCATTCTTAATACGCGGAGCAATGAAAGAGTTATAGGCAAGCGGTGCACGATCTTCATATCCTGCATTCAATGTAAACGAATGGTTGCCATTGATAGCCCAGCTTAATCCGGCTTTCACTCCCCCTTCCAAGAACTTGGCAGTACCGCTGCTACCCAATGACTTCAATGGAGCACGTCCGTTTCTCATTTGTCCGTCACGGAACATTTGTGTAGACCCAATCTTACCGGATACAAAATAATTGAGCGAACCGGCATTGTTTCCTTGATAGCGTATCCAAGCACTCTGTTTATTTACATAAATATTATAATTGTAACCAAACTTATCGCCTTCACCGATACGACGGTTCGGATTATCGAGGTCATTCTGTACCATAGTAGAACTTGCACCATGATCGCGCACTGCAAACTTATCAACATCTGTATAAAGTTGTGCACCCAACAAATCTTTCATTTTTTTATAGTGCATACCTTTCGTTGTATTCACCGCGATTCCTGCAACATAACTGTTACGTTCGTTCCATTGATGGTTGAATACTGAGTTGAAGTTGAATGCTAACTGGTCGTCATGACGTTCTTCTACATAATAGAGCGCTTCCTTACCCAATGAATTGGCTTGTTTATTGGCAAAATAAAGAGCATCCCAATCCAATTGACGATAAGCCTTATTATTCTTCCAGTTATCAGTTACTTCATTAAATTGCTGCAACTCGTCAGGAGTAGGAACTGATTCCCATACATCAAAAATAGAACTAGGCAACTTTTTATAATAATCCGGACGTGGGTCTGCTGCATTACCATTCCACCCCAAAGCACTCTTGCCATAATTAGAATACTTGAATCCGGCACTTGTCACCAATTTCTTATTATCATCAATATTGAAGTTCCAAGAAGCAATAGCCGATGGTTCAAACTGACGCACAATACGTGCATTTCGTTTCTCACCATTTTGATACCCCCAGTTCGGATTGTAATAATGGCTATTGGCTAAATAATAAGCTTCTTCAGTAGCTGCCATTTGTTGACCTCTCTCTGTAGGTGTTCCCCATGTAGCTAAAGAAAGACTGTGGCGTTCATTAAATACTTTCTCTGCACCAAGAAAATAAGAGAAAGAGTTATACTTAATACCTTCAATATTACCTTCATTTCCCCAACGATATCCCAATGAACCGGTAAACGCCCAGCCATTGTTCATCAAACCTGTGGAATAAGTGTACATTCCACGCAAAATGTAATTACGGTTACTACCTGATAATGTGAGTTTTGAACCGGCAGCATACTGACTCGCACGTAAATTAATATTAGTAGCTCCCCCTATCGCTCCAAAAGTAAAATTATTGACTTCAAAAGGACCGATACCTTCTTTATTACGGGTCGCGTCATTTAATCCCCCGATTAATCCGTAGCTGAAACGTCCTGTTTCTACATCATTGAATTGTACCCCATTGATGTACATATCGCTATACTGGGAATCATATCCCCTTACGCGAAATCTCATCGGGCTAAACAGATAACCTACATTTGACAGATAAACATCATTGTTGGAAGTGACTAACGCAGAGGTACTCTGAGCTGCATCATCATCTTCGTTCAATTGTGATTCTGTAAACATGAAAGAAGCATTGTCTTCACGGGCATTTTGCTTCGCCTTTTGCTGAGCCAAAAGTGCTGGTGTTAAGCAAAATAGCACGATCGCTAACCCTAGTCGTTGTTTCATAATTTAATTTATATTAATGTTAATTGGTCTTTCATTTTGCAATACAAATGAAATAAGCTGTTACGCAAAATAACAAAGAATTTTATGAATAACAATGTTTTTTTCGAAAAAAGTCACTGCAATAGGCGGTTTTTCCGTTTTCTTTTTAGATATTTGTCATACGAATGTCAAATTACCCACTTTTAAAATCAATTTTAAAGATGAAAAAAAACTTAATGACTCTCGGCCTACTTGTCTTTTTTGTCCTAATGGCTTATGGACAAGAAAAGAAATATGCCCTCTACAGTGTAGCTTTCTACAACATGGAGAATTTATTCGACACAATCCATGATGAAGGTAAGAACGACTATGAGTATTTGCCCAATGGAACGAACCAATGGAATTCGATGAAATATAAGGCAAAGCTGAAGAATATGTCGGAAATTTTAAGTAAACTTTCAACGGACAAGCTACCAATGGGACCTGCCATTATCGGTGTATCTGAAATCGAGAACTACAGAGTTTTGGAAGATATTCTGAAACAGCCTGCTTTAGCTGATAGAGATTATAAGTATATTCATTATGAGGGCGAAGACAAGCGTGGCGTAGATTGCGCATTCTTCTACAACCCGAAATTATTTGAACTCTCAAACAGCAAACTCGTTCCATATGTATATATAAATGATACAGTACATAAAACACGCGGCTTCCTTATTGCCAGCGGTTATATAGCTGGAGAAAAAATGCATTTTATTGTCAACCATTGGCCTTCACGCGCTGCTGCGTCTGCTGCTCGCGAACGTGCGGGTGAGCAAGTCAGAGCAATAAAAGATTCCTTACTAAGAGAGGACTCTGCTGCAAAAGTGGTTATCATGGGAGACATGAATGATGACCCGATGGACAAAAGTATGGCTGTGGCACTTGGAGCCAAGAGGAAACCGGCAGATGTTGGTCCGGGGGATTTATACAATCCATGGTGGGATACACTGAAAAAAGGCTACGGAACATTAATGTATAGAGGTAAATGGAACTTATTTGACCAAATTGTATTTACTGGAAATCTGTTAGGTAACGACCGTAGTTCATTGAAATACTATAAACATGAAATTTTCCGTCGGGATTTCATGTTCCAAAAAGAAGGGAAATATAAAGGATATCCAAAACGAACGCAAGCAGGTGGTGTATGGCTAAACGGATATAGCGATCACTTACCTACCATAATTTATTTAATTAAAGAAGTAAAATGACAAAAGGATTATTTAAACTATTTATTCTGTTCATAGTTTGTAGCACAGTTGTATCTTGTAGCGAACAGAATATTCCGGACCTACCAGAAAATCCGGGTAATACCAATCAAGGTATCGCCTCCATTGACCAAACACAAATCAATGCCAACGGTGGTGGATTTATCATTCGAGTAAAAGCAAGCGGAACGTGGGACGCTTCAAGTAGTGAGACATGGTGTACATTAAGTAGGACATCCGGTAGCGGAAACGGGGCGATCAGTGGCTACATAAAAGCAAATACCAGTGCAGAACGTAATGTAACTATTACAATAACTTCAGGAAAAGAGAAGGCAACATTCACCATCAAGCAGTTGGCTGGCAACGGTTCTAATCCTGATCCAGATCCAAACCCAGATCCAGACCCCGATCCGGATCCGGAAAGACCTTCGGGATATGCAGGAAGAATTGAGATTCCTGTATTAAAGGGTGGAAGTATGAATATATTTCATACATGGACTACCAAAGTCAATGGCAAAGAAACTGTCACATACAGTTATGAATATGACTGTACGAAAAAGCATGTACGATGGGTAGCATTTACCTTCGACAATGTAACTTCTCAAAAGAATGTAGACCGCAAAGATGCCTATCAAACAGATTCCAACATTCCAGCGCAATACAGAACTGATCGAAGTGACTACTATGAACCATATAATAGAGGACATATGGTTGCCTCAAGCGATAGATTATATAATCGTGAAGCAAACAGTCAAACCTTTTATTACTCTAACATTAGTCCACAATTAATAAGCGGGTTTAACCAAGGTGGCAGCACTTGGGATGCTATAGAGAATAAAGTACAAGAGTGGGGGAAAGTATCTAATTCTCAGGATACAACTTATATTGTAAAAGGAACTTCTATAGATTATGCAATCCTCGCAACGGGCAAGAACGGAGTACAAATACCTAAATACTACTTCTCTACAATTCTATCTTATAAAAATGGACAATATAAGGCAATAGGATTTTACATAGAGCATACATATGATAAATCAAAAAATATAAAACAATGCGCCAAATCCATTGATGAATTAGAAAGTATAACCGGTATTGATTTCTATCACAATTTACCTGACAATATTGAATCTGAGGTTGAAAGAAGCTACAAAGAAAGTGATTGGGCTTGGTAAAACATTTAATTTTCTATGATATTATTCTAAACATCCCTATCTTCTCAATCGCAGATAGGGATGCTTTAGTATAATAAGAATATGTAGATAAAATCAGATTTCTTTCAGAATCGATAAGAAGTCCCCACCGAAAACGCAGCATGTACAGGGGTCAAGTCGCCACCTGCAAAGATATCCTTGAAATAATATCGCAGGCGAGGTTCCGCAAAGACTCCGAATCCTTTAATTAATTTATAATAACAATGCAAGCCGCCTTCCAGACCAAAGGTTGTCTTATTAGGTTCTGAACCAAAAGCCAGTACCGGACCTGCCAAAATCTCTACTCCAAATTTGCGTTCAGGATTATAACCACCCATAAAATGAGTGATGTCAAAGAGGTAATCGGCCGAAACACTAATCAATTTACGCGCATCTGCACCGTTTCTACCCGGCAAAGCTGTATAATCCAAACCAACCCGTGCTCCGGAACATGGAAAGAACTGACGTCCGCCCGATACACCTATCAATACTCCAAGTCCCGTACCCGAATCATACTTCACACGATGAACGGGCATATTGGCGCCTACATTCCACGAAGCAAAGTAGTAAGGTTCAAATTCTTTTCTAAGCACTGCCAACTCCTTCAACGTCCTGCCACCGGCGCGACGGAATTCCAATCCTATCTGAACACTCATTACATTATCCGCTGCCGGAGTACGCGGACCTACATAATTATTTTCTACGTTTATGTCTCTATAAGAATAAGGTACACGAGAGAAGCGAGGTTCTATAAACAATGCCATAGCGTCAGATACGTAATATTTGCATTGTAAGCCGGCTGTTATACCTGCATATGCGGCTCCCGCAGCACTAACTTTAATCTTCTCGCTCTGTCTCCGGACTTTTCCCAGTTCCAAACCAAGCATCGGGACAATCCCCCATCGCCGCTCTTTATCATACTTCCAGAAAGAAAGGATATCAAACATACTCTCCACCCGTATTCCACCTTGCATCGTCCGCTTGTCGGAAAGGATTCCATATTCACTCAAAGCCTGCCCCCAACTGCTGATTCCGGCAAAACCAGAGAAACGCAGTCCCCAAAAGGGCAACAGCCACTTACCGACAGATACACTCATTGTCGGACCTGCCGAAGCTAAAGCATCCATAGAACGATTTGAGCCAACCAACGACTGGAAGCCGACTCCGCCACTAATAAATGTATTTCCCCAGATTGTACCGTCACCGAATCCACTCTCCGTCAAATTCTTACGTAGAATCGGATTAAATCGATAAGATGTTCCTAGAGCAAAAGATAGTTGCAAAGGAGTCCCTTTCGCCCCTCCCCGGGAATTCATATAGCGTTTCGTATAAAGGCGTAGCTTAGACTCTGCAAAAATATCAAACTGTTCGCCCAGTCTCCAATAAGGACGTACACCACCTTCTCCTCCTACATATGTTTTACCGGGTTCAAAGCAACGGGTGATGACCGGCCCGCCAAAGACTTCCGTACCGAACTTGCGTTCCGGGTCGTAGCCTATCACCCAATTAGATATATCAAACATATAATCCAAAGAAAGGCTCGTAAAAGTATAACGGTCAGTCTTGTCATCTGCCATACGGGTAGCCGCATTGTTAAAATCAAGCCCCAAGCGCACTCCGGAAAGTGAACTGAACTGACGTCCGACTGCAGCTCCGATTATAAATCCCGGACGTCGTGAAGTAGGACGGTTCAATTGCTGCGGCATTGTCATGCCGACAGCATAGGAAGTATAATAATAAGGTGTAAAATCACCTCTCAGTTTTGCCAACTGTTGCCATTGCGAACGAGTAGGGCGACGTAATTCAACACCTACACTTACATTCATCAATTTATCCATGAAAGAATATTCATTCACTTTTCCGGAAATTGTTTTCTCCGTAAATGTATAAGGTACGAATGACATACGGGGTTCTACAAAGAAAGCGAGATTCTCCGTCGGGTAGTACTTGAATTGAAGTCCACCAGTCATTCCGGTGTACGATTTGGATACAAGTTCGCGTTCATCCTGCTTTTTCATCATTCCAAGTTCAACACCAAACATCGGGACAATTCCCCATTTCATCGAGCGCACATCTTTCTTGAAAAAGGCGAAAGGATTCAGCATTACTTCAGCCCGTCCACCTGCATACAAGGTCATTCTGTCAATTCCGGTCTTCTGATTTGCCTTCCACACATCATAAGAGCCGAATGCAGATAGGCGGAAACCAAACAAATCAAGAAACCACTTACCTGCCGCCACACTAAAGATAGGGCCTGTAGAGCCTAACAGTCCTTGCTCTCTGGCCAATGAGGAATTCTGTGCCTGCAAACCCATCCCCGCACTGATAAATGTATTATCCAGAAAGTTCTCATCCCCAGCTTCCGTACTTCCACGCGGGGTAAAAGTTCCTAAACGATAATTCATACCCACCCGGGCGTTGAAACCGATATCATAGCCATGCGAGTTATTGTTTCCGGAAATATCAATTCCATCTGTATAAAAAGAGATTCCCGGCTCCATAAACACATCCAGACGGGTCCCGGTAGATATTTTCATTTGCAATCCCAGATGAAAATCGGCTGCTTTCTGTTTCTCTCCAGCCAAAGAAGCGAGATGGACTCCAAGTCCCTCTACCGTAGAGAGTTCTAGCATACGATAAGGATTATAGCCGGCAAGGGCAGTACTCAGATTAAATATATGATCTACGCCGAAAGTATAGTTAGTCCATTTCTCATTATCACTCTGCCGGTTAGCAGACTGCCAGTTCCCATACAACCGTACCCCGTTCTTGGGAGAAAAGAATTTTGATACGGACAATCCGATTTCCGGTCCGCCGGAAAGATTCATCCCACCTTGGGGAATAATACGGTTGTATCCGCCCCAGAAACTTACAAAGAAGTTGTCAAGGAACTTTTTATTGACAAACTCCCTGCCTTGAGGTTGATAACGTTTCTGCATCGAATATTTCAGAGCGTTGTACTTCACACGATAGGCTGTATCCGCCTGACTTCTTCGTTGCATTGCGGAATCCTGGGCAGCAGCGGCATCTCGCATTTTTGCAATGGAATCCTGTTGCTGAGCCATTACACTTCCGGCAAGCATTCCACAACAAACATACGTCAATATATATCTTTTCATCACCATTATTTATCTATTTAAGCTACTCATTTCCTCCTGTAGCCATTTCGTCTTCATAACCCATCTTGGCATATTTGAAACAGTCTTCACTAATATCCCCATCCCATTCGGCTATCGAGATATAGCTGCTGTCTTTTTTGAAACAATTCGTCAGAGCCTCTTCTGCCTGCATGGCAAAAAAGTCACCTTTCCGGCAATAAAGGACTGCTTTCAGATAGAGTGTTTTCGGATCGTCCGCAGGTAAATCTTCCAATGCTTTCTCCGCCTTTTCATTCCATGCATGTGTTTTCATCGCCAGACACATCACTACATTATTGATAGGTGAACTGTTTCTAACCAGTTCGAATGTTTCGAGACGCCGAGCTATTTCCGCATCATTCAATCCGCTGGTTACCTTATAATATCCACCCAAACAGAAAGCAAATGCTTTTATCTTTTTGTTCTTTTCACTATCAGGCAATAACTGAGCCAAACGGCTGGCTTCGGAGAAGTCTCCCTTTTTAAGATACATAGCCAACTGATTGGCTACTACTTCTTCCACATTATCTACACCAATCACTCGTCCGTCAAAAGTACGCTCCACGTTGCAGCCTCTCACGGAAAAGTCAACCAATGGCCTTAGGACTTCCGTATCGACCGTATCACGTTTCAAATAAGATACTGCCAGATTATTCGCAGCCAACACCCACGGCTTTCCGTTAGTCAATTCTTTAGAATAGTTGTATGCACGACGGTAAAGTTCCTCCAACTCTTTGGGGTCTTTCACCATGTTAAACAAGTGCCAATATTCATATAAGGCGAAATTCTTCTTTCCCGAACGATAATCAGGATCATTCTGATAACGGTTCAGTATTTCTTCTTTTGTCAGCGCACGATAGATTTCGGCTGTGTATTCACATTTCATTGAACGCAACTTTGGAAGATGTGCCTTAATGATCGTATTATAATAAGGCAGGGCAGCCACTTGCCGATACTGCAAGTCCTGGTTCTTCGGATATTTTTCGACAATCTCGCGGATGGCGGCAGCTTCATCGGGCAGCGTGTCCTGTTCCAATAAATCTGCAACTTCCAACCAGGTAGCTACTCGTGAGTCATTCGGTGTATAAGTGTATAGCCGCTGCATTGTGCGAGCCGGAATAACCGAATAAACCAACGAACGGGCATATGCCAGACGGCGTTGGGATAAAGCCATATTAGACGCATAAGAACCTTCCGGAGATGATACACTATATAAATGGAGTTCCTTCAAAGTAGAACTTTCTCCATTCACTACTTCCAACAGTTTCGCTTTCAGTTTGTCCAGTTGTATTTCATTGTTAGGATCTTCAGGATCCAATTCTGCTTTTCCTAACAAGAAACTTAGAGAAATATCTTCCACACCGGTCCGACGTTCCACTTTCGGTTTCTCTTCGTATTTTTTAGGATCCAGTTCATATTGGTCAAGCGAATATTCCAGAAAGCGTAACGGACGTCTCGGGCTACGTGTGGAAAGCTCCAACAGGCGTTCATAATAAGGACGTGTATAGTCCTCCATCTGCATGAGGGCTAATACCTGGAAATTATCCTGTGCATTGGAAAGTTTGATTGTGTCATTCCACATATAGGAAGCCTTCTCTGCAGAAAGCGGCTCATTCTCAACTATAAAATTAAACAGTGAATCATGTTGTATGTCATATCCCATCCTTCTTTCTTGCGTCAGTGCATACTGAACGCCATCATACACGCGTGGCAATCGATACATTTCCACTTTCTTTCCTTTACTGTTATTTATTACATATGGTTGAACGATCATCCGGGCATTATCTTTGCCAATCATCTGAGGAACTGCGACTTTTGCACCGTTCAGGATAATCATATCACCATACTGGTCAGGTGTTTCGGGCATAGACGTGACCTCTGTGCGTTGTCCTACTACCGTCACCTGACTAATCATGTGTCCCATGTCTACATATGTAGTAATCTCACGCCGTCCATTGATCGCTTCAAACACGGCAGGCGCCGTACTTACTTTGATAACCAACGATCCGGTTTCCGGCAAAGTAATCTGATAAGCTCCCGTAGCGTCGGGCACTTCATACATGGCAGAAAGGGTAAGGCTGATATTGTCCTGATTCAAAGCGGCTTCCATATCTTTTCCTTCCTGAACGGTATTGAAGTAGTAAATCTTTATATCACCAATAGAAGAGATATCAAACGGGACTGGTTTTCTCTTCTTCTCTGATGCTTCTTTATCCAACACACGTCCCATTACCAACTTGGGTGCCTGCGCATTCATCTGAATGCAAGCAGCCAAATAACAGGTCAAAAGAAAAGCTATTCTCATAGCTCTGTTTATTCTTATCAAACTTACTTTCATATCCACAATCTTACTTTCTACCTAATAATATAAGAAATAGAAACTGCTAGTTTGGCCGGAAACAGCTTATATCCATGCGCATTCGTCTTCCCCGGATTATTGATTGCATAATCCTCAAAGTTATCATTCTCAAAGTATTGTTGGTGCCAGAAATGGACAGCTCCGAAACCTGCCGAGAACTCGAGGTTAAAACGTTTTCCCAATGCCATCGAATATCCCATCGTTATACCGATTCCTACTGCATCTCCTTCGTAAATATGTTTTCCCCAATGAATGTCATAACTTGCGCCTAAAGCAGATATACCTATATATTCACGTACCATAGGACGACCATTGAACCAATAGCGATATTCGGGCTGCACTCCAATGATTTTGATGTCTGTTCCATAAGGTTTATATCCCCCGTAAACACTTAAATCAATACTGGAACGTTCACCTACTACCAGTTCGCATCCTAAATTGGGCACTCCTGCCAATAGTGACAAGCCGTTGGTTTTTACTGCCACTTGCTGGGCACACAAGCTCTGCGCTCCTGCAAGAAGCAGAAAAACAAAGGAGAATAGATATTTTACGATTCGTGTCATGTCGTTATTGTAACTTTACATTTTCGTCTACGGTATTACCTCCTGTCCAAGAATCCACATTAGCCGGTCCGGAAAGCGTGGCATCTTTAGGCAAGAAATTAATGCGCATTAATGTAGTCTTACCTTTCTTTATTGAGATATCATAACCATAATACTTGTAATCATAGATAGTGTACTCACGCAAATTGTTACCACCATCTTTTACCTGACAGGTGATTTTCTGTATCAAGGTTTGTTCAGGCGGGAACATAAACTTTGCGACAGACTCTCCCGGAGTATTGTATGTAATTCCGGCATTATTTGTCGAATGAAGGCAAATCAAATCCTTAGGAGAAAAAGAAAGTGTACCATCTGTCAAAGCCATCCAACCGGATTCACCTGTATTGCAATACACTGTTACTGACTGGATTCGATATCCAGCATCACATACTTGCTTACTGGTAGAATAGAAACTGAAATCCAAACGTCCGAATGCATGCTGGAAATTCAACATTATCGGATTTGTACCCACTTCTGAATACCATGTCGGTGTTTGACCGGTGAACATATAGTCTTTCGTTTCGGACATATCACTCGGAGTAAGTTTCCAAGGTATAGCCCATTGTGCTACTCTGTTCACTTCACGCCATTCCGCTTCTTCCGTATAAGGGTAATAGCCATACATCATCAAGCCCGCATTACTCGTATTAGGGAAAGTTGCCAATTTCTCCGTCTGTAACGTTTCATAACCTGGCACATACGTGTAACAAGCATTAAATAAATTTGCCTGGAAATCACTCTCATTTTTTTTATTGAACAAGTCACAGTCGCTATTATGATTACCCTGTATGGCAGGAATACCAAAAACGCCCAACTGTGCATTCGGTTCAAAAGCAGTTATCGGTGCACGAGTACCCGGCCCTGTTACCTCAACCACAACAGAAGCGAAAATGTTGGAGCTGAAAGAAACTACAGCTCCACCATTTATATTAGTATTATTTCCTGATTGAGGCGTATTATCGTCATCCTTACTACATGATGCCAATAAAAACGACAACACTACGCCTGCTATCATCCATTTATTCATAAGAATTAGTTTACTTCCTGATCAATAGTCTGGTCTGCATCCTTCCATTCTTCCAATGTAGCATTGATATCAACTACACGCAAACCGTAAATTGTCAACTTAACCTTATAAGCTTTACCTGCTTCAAACGGAGAAATCTGACCTTCCGCATTTTTGTAAGTGATGGTAACCTCATTGGTCTGTGTTCTTTCCTGACCATTTACCATTGCAGACAAAGTAACATTAAGCACATAAGACCCGGACGCTGTAGGCAATAACATTACATTTCCTGCATCTTTTTCAGTTTTCGTTTCCAAAGCTACATTTGTTGTATACTTATTATCACCAAAATATGCAGGAATTTCCTCATTAGCGCCTGTACCAGTCAGAATTCCTTTATTGACACCGGCAACAGCCAAAGAAGCTGTTTTCTGAGAAGTCACAGTTATATTCTTAATGCTCACAGGCCATACTTTACCATTTTCAAGCAAACCTTCATCTCCACCTATTCCAAAAAGCTGTAATTGGGTCAGCAAGTGCTTGAACTTTAATTCAGGTGTTACCCCGCCTTTACGGAAATAACGAGCATTATAGCCGGAGTAAGTTTTTCCGTCAGCAGAATCCACATCTTCAGCTATTGCTTCGCCCCAAAGAATATCTTTGTTACCAGTAACTTCATAAGTAACGGTAGCATTATTGGAAGATAAGGATGGGTTAGTCGGAATCGGACTACAAGCATAGAATGAGAAATTCACATCGCTATTCAAAGGATAAAAATAGACATCATTGTCACCTCCCAGTTTGACCTTTCCGTCCGTTGCAACTTTTCCATCCACATAATTAGCCGGTGAAAACAAGTTACCGGAAGCTGTATTCCAGCCGGAGCCTGCATTGTCTAATCCCCACACACGAATCGGAGTATCCTGCCATTTACTAACAACGGCTCTTGTTTGAGTAATAGAAATGTTAGAACCGGCATTCAATGAAACTGCTCCGTCAAAAGGAATATTAACCTCTTCTTTTTGATCTACCACGTCATTATTTGAGCAACTTGCCAATATTGCAGCCGCTCCCAGTATAAATAGATATTTTTTATTCATATTCAGATATTTAGTTTATTATTATTCTGTAAATGTATCATCAGGATTGATATTGATATCACCACCATCTATCCATTCACCAAGTTCTGCTTTAAGCTCAATCTTCTTGATGCCATAAACAGCAATTGTGACATTATAAGAAGTAGATGCAGCGAAAGTAGTAATACCGGCAGCAGCACCATCTTTAGTTACATCACTAGCTTTCAAAGTCAACTTGTATGTTTCTGTCTGCTGTTCAACAGGCACCGTATTACCTGATTCATCAATTTCCTGTTTAACAACAACTTCAATATCATAGGTTTCAACACCCGGTTCAACTAACAATGCTTCACCTACAGCAGTCGGAGTTGCCGCATCAGCTGCCGAAGCATAGTACGTTTTATCTGTTAACAGCTGCATTACATTACCATTTCTTTCCTGAAGAGACAATAAAGAGCCTTCATCATTTCCATCCCATTTGATACCCTTATTTGCATCTGCAGCATATACAAATACCAACTTTCCGGTAGTTTTTGATTTTACTTTAATAGATTGTACATACACATTCTCAGGTTTAGAACTTCCCATACCTTTGATGTTGAATACAAGACGAGTCAACAAGTGTTCAAACTTCATTGAGGGCTGAACTTCTCTACGAGCTGTATAAGAACTGTATGCCTTATTTATATCTTCAGCATCAAGTTTGGCCTTATCTGCTTCAGAAAGTTCAGCTTTTGCAATCATCAAATCCTGAGAACCATTAATCACAAAAGATTTATACAGTACGTTTGTACCATTCATAGCCTCAGATCTTGCTTCTCCAGTTACAGCATCATCTCCATAATAACCAAAGAAATCATAAGCGCCACTACGTGGGAAATAACGAGATTCGTCATTTTTCCATTTAACACCTGAAATCTTATCACCCGTTCCAACTGTTCCCTCTTCATCACGCAAAGCATAAGTATTCAGGTCTGCAATTCTATCGCTCATTGTTATGCCTGTCTTAGAATCCTTCTGGCAAGCATAGATATACAATTTTTGCCCACTCCATGTATTAGAAATAGTAGCACCATCACCTCCGATAGTACCGGCACTTCTGGTAGCATTAACAGTTACAGAAGGAGCGGCGGCAGAAAGTAAGATAGCATCTGCGCTAGGTGTCAAATCTACAGGTTCATTTCCCGGTACACCCTCATTTTCGCTCTGCGAACAAGATGCCAACACTCCGGCTGCCACCATTGCATAAAGAAAAAATCGTTTCATAAATCACACAAATTTAAATTAATAATAATATGTAAGTTTCACTTTTTATTCATCCTTGTATTCATCGTCGGGGCTAATATTTATATCTCCTCCATTTGTCCAAACACCACTTTCAACTTCAGACTTAATATCTGACAAACTATTAATTGTCAAGTAAATAGTATACGCTTTCCCTGCACTAAAAATTCCATTATCATTTTTATTTTCCAGTTCTACATCAACTTCCGTATACAACGCCCCTTCCAGTCCCTGTTCCGCACTCAAAGTAATTTTTGCCCGATAAGAATCAGCAGGTGCCACCAATAAACTTGTACCACTATCACGGTCGTTATCTTTGTCTTTATCAAGAACATAACGATAATGTTTTTTATCATCATCCGTCACATTCTCATAGATAGGACAATCAGCTACCAAACACCATCCGGCATTTCCAACGAGTTCCCCGTTTTTCTTTCTTAGTTCAAAAGAAGTATAATCCTCGTTATCAAAAGATATCCCCCTCTTGGGCTTTGTCATATCATCCGCATCAGGGTCACTTACCGCTACTGTAAACCGTCCTTTATATTTTGAATTCAACTCGATCTTTTTAACTGTCAAAGTCTGATCCAACGAAGGTATGTCACTACCATTCTGGTTTGAACCGCCATCTGGCCTACAAACCACAAACCGGAGAAGAACCAAATGATGCTCAAACTGAAATACCGGATTTAGTCCATGATTGGCAGAATATGCACTAAATGCCCGCCCCAGAATTTTATCCCCATATGGATTATCTTTGTATTTATCTTTCTGGGTCTCAGGATCTGCCATAGAAGACATGAAGTCTCTGCGTCCATCCAGTTCGACATCATAATAAATATGATCTTTCTCACGATGGCACTCACCCATCCAATCATCCAAATAATAAGCAAAGAAGTTATAAGGCTGATTCGTATTCTTCATATTATAATAGATCTCCTGAGAATTCTCATCCGGATAGAAAAGCATTAAATTGGAATCTTCTTTCTTTACGCCTACTTCTTTCCCGTGCTCAGAAACCTGTACATTTGCTCCTCCGGTTCTATGCCCATCCAACAAGCAGAAATCCTGGTTTGTCTCACTCCAGGGTTTGGACAAATCCGTTTGCGAATCCTTATTAAAAGCATATACATAGAATTTCACATTGTCCCAGAAACTCGCATCATTGCCATTATTGACCTCACCACTTCCGCGTGTCAATATCTCAAAATCAGACATACCTAAACTCAATACAATAGGAATCGGCTCCACTAAGGGAGCATCGTCATCTGTCGTCAGTTCTCCTACATATGTATCTCCGGAACAATTAAACAACAGTATCGAACAAAATCCGATCAATAAACAGTGCTTAATCTTCATATATATTATCTGCTCTTTTTTCATCATTCCATTATATGTCTACATGAATATCACCTACAACTTCCCATCCACATACACCGTCACTACCCATTTCCGGGTTTAATCCTACAATACGGAAAGGCGTCTCAATCTTCAACGCAGCCCGGTCTTTCACTTTCTTGCGCTCATTCACCTGTCCTGTTTCCATCGTAATCTCCTGTTCTTTGATTTGTTTTGACAGATTGGACTTCGCATGAATAGCCCGAACATCTGTAGGAGTTTTCACATACAAAACGATACAGCAAACGCCCGGCCCTGTTATTGTGTAACTATCCACACCGCCTATCAATCCGAATACTTCTAAAGACGCTTTGCATGAAAGAGTTACAACAGGCTTTTCTCCTTCAGCAGATTGGGAAACTTCTTTTTCAATCACTTTTACAATCACCCTTTTCAACTCTGCAATATTCAAAATACCTGTAGATAAAGAGACTTCCGGCGCAATACCAGCCATTTCTACATAAATATCTTGAATATCATCCTCTGCTAACTGATTATTCTTCTCATCTGCTGCTAATTGAACTGTGAACTGGATATCAACATGTTGGGTAAGAGATGTAAAATCAAAAGGCTGTATATAATTCTTCCCGGCATCCAATTCTAAATAGTCACGACGAGCTACCAGCAATCTACGGCCAGCATCCTTTACATAGCCGATTCCAGGATTTAAATCCGCCCATTTCCGATTGTCTACCAGTTCTTTACTTACATCTTTCTGTACTACTTCCTTATGGCGCATCTTAACTTGCCTGACCGGAATAGCTTCATCGGCTTTAAACTCATCTAAACCAACCAGCGATACTCTCTTGTCTTCCTCTTCTACCTGTATAACCTTACCATCATTATCTTTCAAGTCATTTCCTTTATCGTCTTTCTTCGTTACTTTTACCTTCGGATATTTCGGATCTGTAAAAGCCATCATAAAGTATTCTCCACCAGGAAGTTTGATATCCGGTTGATATTCATCTGTCGGTTCTGTACCGCCGTCAGGAGTCTCAGTTCCGCTATCGTCACGAGTCACAGAATCATCTCCGGGAGTTTCAGAACTGTCACCGCCAGGCGTAGTTCCCGGTTCTTCATCTTTACTCTTTTCGATCAAAAATCTCCCGTCTTTATCCGTTTGATAAACCATATGTCGTGTATTCAAAATACGGGTTGCCACGAAATACAGACGTTCAGGTGTTTCGGCTGCTGACAAGTTTAAATCACTCCAATTATATGTGACAGAAAAGCCATCCACCACATGAGGATGCGTTCCCTCATCACATAAATCCACCTTCGTACAACCGACCAGCAATAACGACGCAAATATGACCTGATATATAATAGTAGTTACTTTCATCATTCTTCACCTCCCGCATTTGTAATTTCCGGATTATCCTCCCGACTTCCTGAAGATTGTGGAGTCACAGTCTGCGGGTCAGACGACTCTGACTCCGTAGACTGCTTCTCCTGAACAGGTTGCTGTTCATCTGGGGATTGTTCTTTTATCTCCGGTGTTTCCACACCTTCTTCCTGTTTTTTATCTTTTTTCTTTTCTTTCGAACGTTTCTTTTCCTCTTTGGCAACGTTTTCCAAAGAATCTTTCATTAGCTTAGCTTGCTCCTTCTCCAATTTCTGAACTTGTTCCAAAGAGTCTTTCATTAATTTAGCCTGTTCTTTATCAAGTTTGCGAACTTGCTCCAAAGAGTCCTTCATCAATTTCTCCTGTTTCTTCAGTGAATCCTTTATTTGTGATAAAGAGTCCTTAGCCAGATTCAAAGAATCTTTCTGTAACTTTTTCAACTCCCTGTTCTTTGTCCTGGCTTCACTTATCGAGTCACGCCTCAATTGTTTCTGCCGCTTGGCTTCCGTACGGGCATTAATCTTATCGTAATCAATCAGTTTATATTTATTCTTGACAGAAGTCGAGAAACGATAGACAAACGCTACACGCAAGTCACTAACGACCGGGAATGGAACCAGATGTCCTCCCTTACTCTTTTCAGGTAAACGGGGATAACAATTACTTTCCTCGTCATGTCGGTAAGCATCATATTTAGTATAGACAAACCCTACGCTGGCTCCCAATTCCAGATCCACAAAATTGTCACGATAACCATATAGAGGAATGCTGAAACCACCCGATACACCAAACCCTAGAGCAGACCCCTGCATACCACGTTTGCCGAACTTAAAATTATAGTTAGCATAATCGGCATATACACCCCAATAATAGGCACGCCAATAACGGGGGTGGAAACGCTTAATCGTAAACACCTCTTCTTTTAAACGTTGAAAGAAACTGGCTGAATCCAAATGGTGGAAGTTACGCTGAGTTGTACGGAAGTAATTCCGAAATTCCAGGCGGGTATCAAACAGATTATATACTATACTAGGCTTGTAATTCTGCGAAGTACTCCAATTACCCTTTATACCAAGGCTTAATGTGTAATGTTTATAAGGAGAACCGAACAGATCAAATTCGGCAGTAATATTAGGTAATAGCACAAGCCAGTCGACCGCATTCGTCTTGAATGCCAGTCGAGACTTGAAAGGCATTATTGAATCCTTGTTCTCTACTGCCTTTTTACGCATAGCCGGAGATTGAGCATAACACTCCACTCCTGTGAAGAAAAATAAAGAAAATAGAATACAAGACAGTATTCTTATCCTACAATTTTTCCCCTTCTTTACGTACTTGTCTACAAATAACACTTGCTTCCCTTGTACAAGGAAAGCATTATGTTCGCCCTCATTTCCCATAATTCGCGTCTGCGCCCTTATTTTTGTTTATTTGTCCGCATTGTTCCCTAATACAATGCTACTTTGACCGCAAATGTATGGCAAATGCCATAATATAACAAATAAAATTGATGATTTAATATAAAGAATTTTAAAATACAAGTCCAAACTTCCTTATTTTAGTACTATTTACCCCCAAAAAGTTATAATATCAAGAATGAAAATGAGTTAGCAGAACAAACAGAATAGCAATATTTTTCTTAAAGATAGAAGAATAGTAATAAAACAAGGTTACAACCAATCACGACACCGAATCCTCCCAAAATCCAAGGACGAAGTTTGCTTCCCTTTCCGGCAAAAAACAGTGCGTAGAGCATATTAACCAATATATTACTGATTATGGCCTGCATACTACAAGCCGTAATAATCAGTACGGCGACAGTGTCCGTATTTTGCAACAGGTTTAATATGAAAGGAGTGATATCGCTAAAACCGGATACAAAAGAAAGAAGGTTCAATCCGCCTGTACCGGCATAGACCAATGTATAATGAGTAAGAATAGTAAAGACAACAAAGAGTACGGCAAAAATTAATGCCACTTTAAACTCTAGCGGGTTGCTGCTGTCATCATCTTCTTCATCGACAGGCTGACCTTTCGGACGTTTTTGCCGGGAATGAATAAACCATCCTACAACAGCAGCCACTACCGACATAATCAGCAGATACGGATAAATGGCAAGAAAGATTTCTCTGCTAAAGATTAGTATCAATATCATAAAACGCAGGAACATCATACTAATAGCGAGTAACATGGCAGCAACGTATTCCGTAGCTTCCTCCGCCGAAGCTTTCCGGCTCTTACGGGCGAGTACGGAGATGGTAGCCGTACTACTGTACAATCCACCAATAATACCTGAAACCAGAGTACCTGATTCATGGAATACATACCGTTTCAACAGATACGAAAGATAAGAAATACCGGAAACTACTACTGTTGCCAGCCAGATAGAATAAGGAGTCAGATTTATATCGGGAATCAGATTCTTATTTGGAAGCATAGGCAATATAATACCACTGATGGCCAAGAACTTTGCCAACGTAATCATTTCGTCATTTTTCATCCGTTGGGCGAATTCCGTAAAAGTATGTTTGAGCTCAGTTAATAGGAGTACTGTCACTATTACCATAACGTAGAACCAGGAAGGCTGTGTAGCTACGATAGGAGCCATACAATAAGTAATCAAGGCAATAATAATAGTGGTAACGCCAAAGACATGGAATTGGGATTGCTTCACGTAATAGTTTAAGCCCAACAGCAAACCCAACACTGCACCACCTCCCATAAACAAACGCATATCGGTGGGATCCAATATATAGAGCAGATAACCCAGAATACCTATAAAAGTAAATGTACGGTCGGTTCCGAAAAGAGTGGTTTCACCCTCACGTTTCAAGCTGATCCGGCGCTGCGAGAGGCCGATTAGCAAAGAAAACAAAGTCACCAGAATAAAAGTAACCAATTCACGCGGCACATAATTGTACAACTGTTCCATATCCATACATCGTCCTTTTTAGATAAGAACAAATATACGGTTTATTTGTTAACATTCACCACGTTTTATACGGCTTTTTCATTAGTTGGGAATTGTAGTAGCGTATATCTCCTGTCACTTCTTCACTTATAAAGTCCGGTTTTACAAAAGCCTCATCTTCAGATTCCAGTTCTACTTCAGCAATGACAAGACCGTCGTTTTCACCATAAAACTCGTCAACTTCGAATACATGTTTACCGCTGCGCACCAAATAACGAGTTTTATCAATAATACCCGGTTCGCAAAGTTTCATCAATTCTTCCGCTTCAGATAAAGAAAGTTCCTTCTCCCACTCATAGCGACTGGTGCCGGAAGCATTGGAAGCGCCCTTAATAGTCAGATAGCCTTTATCGTCCCGAATGCGTACCCGGACAGTTCTCCCGCGAGCACTACTAATATACCCTTGTACAATACGGCTTTGCGCAAATGCAAAAGATTTAAATTCTCCGGAGACTAAAAATTTACGTTCTATTTCTTGTGCCATGGCACAAAAGTAACCATAAAAATTAAAATCTCGTCATAAACTCAATTACGATTTTATCCTGTTCCGATTCTTTAGGTATGCCGGACTTCTTATAGAAATACTTCTCAAAGTTCAGCCGCAGGTCGGCAATAAAAGCTTTAGAAAGACTTAGTGTGATTCCGCCTGTCACACGATGGCGGGCATAATCATTGATTATTAAGGTCTTGGTTGTTTCATCCATCTTGCCGTCACTATGGTCTGTCATCATGTCATAACGGGCAAGGAAAGAAATCTTATTGAATACCTTTTTCAACGGTAAATCGTAATTAATGAAACTATTCACTGCATGTACATCCTTAAAAGCTTCGTGTCCATACATCTTATATAAATATTCCGCTTCAATATGAAAACGATTGTTCTGATAATAGATGCCGGCATCATACATATTAATCCGTACATTTTCCGGTTTTATCATTTGGGTGCTGAGCGTTACATTCCAGTTCTTATCAGGCAATAGCTGTGCTTTCACCGAATAATTGAGCGTCTTATGCCATTCCTTCTGATTAGTCAGACCGGAACCATTGAATAATCCGCCTTCAAGAATAAATGGAAGACCACCTTTATTGGTATAGGCAGTCGTAAAACCGACATCACGCACATTTCCCACTTGCTTGGCTATGAACGAACGGTTGGCGAAATATTGCTGATGAGGAGAACGATGGGCGTCTATCGTGAAAGGAACACGCATCTGTCCAAGCGTAAAATTCAGGTCTTTCATCGGAAAGACACGCACATAGGCATCGAGCATCTTAATAGAACCTTCGTCAGAAAGGTCTATCTCGGCTTTATAAGCTACCAAAGGATGTACATTCCCCGAAACGCTGAAACGCGCGTTACGCACTTCGAAACGACTTTCCTGCGTTTCTGTCTGGAACTCGTATTTTCCCCGGATTGTTCCATGAATTTCGGGTAGATAATCCTTAAATTCCATTGTTTCCATCTCCAGTTTCTTGCCATCCCCGGCATCTTCTTTGGCCTGCCCGAAGGCTGCTGTCGCTAGCAGAAGTGTAACGACTGTTGTTGTAATTCTACTCATTTCAGTTGTTTGCTACTTAATTCGTGGCAAAAGTACAACTGCGAGGATACACAAAAATGACAATTTGAATACGGATAGGTTACGGAAAAGTTACATTCCCGTTACATCAGCTACGGAAGCATTACAAAACAAAATTCACCACAGATTATATGATTTACCGGAGTTTTCAATAAATGAAACGCAACTGTTTCATTCTCTCCGCACCATCTCTATAATCTGTAGTGAATCAATCAGCCGAAAAAGGAATATGCTATCAGCATAATTAGCGCCAAAATAATTAATGAGACGAATACTATTTTGACAACTTTCTGGGCTTTCTCTTCTTCCTTCTTACTTATTGCTGCTTTTTTCTTACTCTTACCCATAATAGTTAGCTTTAAAGTTCAACGCTAACAAAGTAAGAACAATTCTTTTAACTTTCCAAAAATAACACTCGCTAATTTTGCATTTTATGATTCCTGTGAAGAGAATTCCATCAGATAAGCTTTGATGAAATCTTCTATCTTACCGTCCATCACTCCGTTTACATCCGAAGTCTGATAGTTGGTACGATGGTCTTTCACACGGCGGTCATCAAACACATAGCTTCGTATCTGCGAGCCCCATTCGATTTTCTTCTTGCCGGCTTCCACCTTTGCCTGTTCAGCCATGCGGTGCTGCAACTCCTTATCATATAAGATAGAGCGTAATTGGCGCATTGCATTCTCACGGTTCTTCGGTTGGTCGCGGGTTTCGGTATTTTCAATCAGGATTTCTTCTTCCTCGCCCGTATAAGGGTCTTTGTACTGATAACGCAGACGGACACCGGATTCTACCTTGTTCACATTCTGCCCACCGGCACCACCGCTTCGGAAGGTATCCCATGAGATATTGGCAGGCAGGATATTCACCTCAATACTGTCGTCCACCAACGGAGTGACGAATACAGAGGCAAAAGAAGTCATACGCTTGCCCTGTGCATTATATGGAGAAACACGCACCAGACGATGCACACCGTTTTCCCCTTTCAAGTAACCGTAAGCAAAATCCCCTTCGATATTGATTGTACAGGTTTTAATTCCGGCTTCGTCACCTTCCTGAAGGTTGGCAATGGTAGCCTTATACCCGTTCGTCTCGGCATAGCGCAGATACATACGCATCAGCATGGAAGCCCAGTCCTGACTTTCCGTACCACCGGCACCGGAGTTGATTTTCAACACACAAGCCATCTGGTCAGCCTCATCACGAAGCATATTTTTGAGTTCGAGTGCTTCCACAGCTTCGTAAGCTTTCGCATAAGCCGTGTCCACGTCTTCCTCAGTCACCAATTCTTCCTTATAGAAATCAAATGACAGTTCGAGCTCGTCTGCCAGCGTCTTGACTTCGTTATAGCCGTCAATCCACTTTTGCAGGTCTTTCACCAGTTTCATTTGAGCTTCAGCCCTCTTCTGGTCGTCCCAGAACCCCGGAGCTTGTGTCCTTAATTGTTCTTCTTCGACTTGAATTTTCTTCCCGTCGACGTCAAAGATACCTCCTCAGCGCATCAGTGCGCTCTTTCACGTCTTTAAGTTGTTCAATAGTAATCATTTGATTTAGAATTTTATTATTTACAAATTTCTGATATCGGGCACAAAGATAAGCAAAATTCCGCTACTAAAAAGGAACAGCGGACTATGCGTTTTCTTCGTACATTTTTTCTATCAAATCTTTATAGTTTTCCGAAACGACCGACCGCTTCAACTTCAACGTATTAGTCAGTTCCCCACGTTCCATGCTGAACGGTTCGGGAAGTAAAGTAAAACGTTTGATCTGCTCATAATGCGCAAACTGCTGTTGCAAAGTTTCTATCCGTGCACGGAACAGGCCGACAATCTTGGGATGCCGCAACAATTCAGCCATATCTTTATATTCGATACCTTTTTCCTTTGCGTACTCTTTCACATATCCGTATACAGGAACAATCAGAGCAGAGACAAACTTACGCTGATCGGCAATAATGGCAATCTGGTCGATATAACGGTCGATAACCAACTTCGTTTCCAAAGCCTGTGGCGCAATATACTTACCGTTCGACGTTTTGAACAGGTCCTTGATACGTTCCGTCAGGAAAAGCTGCCCATTCTTGAAATATCCCGCGTCACCCGTGTGGAACCATCCATCGGGTTCAATAGCGGCAGCCGTAGCTTCCGCTTTCTTATAATACCCTTTCGTGATAGTTTTACCACGGAGCAGAATCTCATTGTCTTCGCCAATCTTCACTTCAACTCCCGGCAACACAACACCTACCGAACCAATATCATAACCAACCGGCAACGTACATGATACAGTAGCCGTAGACTCTGTCAGTCCATAACCAACCACCATATTAATGCCTACCGAATGAACAAATTCATTGATTTCATCGGGCACGGCAGCACCGGCAGTCGGAAAAAAGTTACCGTTCTCAATACCGATAGTCTTCTTCAGTAAAGAATAGATAGTCTTTTCGTAGAACTTATATTTCAGTTGGTTCATCACCGGCGGAGTCTTACCCTGACGCAGATAATCCAAGTTATGAATTCTGCCTACCCGGATAGCATCGAGCATCAACGCTTTCTTCACACCTGTCGTTTCATTTATTTTCTCCTGTACACCGGCATATACCTTTTCCCAAAAACGGGGAACACTGCACATCAGTGTCGGACGAATCTCCTTAATGGTGGTCTGAATATCCGCCGGGCGAAGATTAATGCAAATCTGCACTCCCTTATGGATACAGAGATAACACCATGCTTTCTCGAACACATGAGTCAAAGGAAGGAAGTTCATGGATACATCCTTATCGGACATCGTAGTCAGGCGGTCATCATGCGTGTGAAACTGCTCCAAATAACAGGAATGGTGAAGCATCACCCCTTTCGGCTCACCCGTTGTTCCGGATGTATAAAGGATATTCGCCAAGTCATCATAAGAAGCACGGTCCGTACGTTCTTCCACCACATCATTCTGCAAAAGTCCTTCTCCCATCGCCATAAACTCATCAAAATAGATAGACGATACGTCACGAGGGTCTTTCACCACCGAACGGTCAAAGATAATCAACTGTTGCAGAGAAGTGCAAAAACCAAAGATACTGAAAGCAGAATCATACTGATATTGTTCACCTACAAAAAGATAACGTATTTGTGCATCGTTAATAATATATTGTGCTTGCGCCGGAGAACTGGTTGCATAGAACGGAATAGTAACAGCCCGATTAGCAAATGCTCCAAAGTCTACATAAAACCATTCAGGTTTATTCTGCGAAAAGATTCCGATGTTTTCTTGTTCCTCTACTCCCAGTGCCACAAGTGCGTTGGCTGCCTGTCTCACTGTTCCGGAGAATTGATTCCATGTAATCGGAATCCATTGTGCTGTCTCATAGTCGCGATATTTCAGAGCTACCTTGTTGCCATATTTTTCAGCCTGACGATGGACTAAGACAGATAAATGATGATAAGTCATACTCTTTGTATTAGTAAATATGGCGCAAAGGTATTGGTTTTATTTGAAACTAATTCTATACTGATAATGAAATCTTTAAAAGAGGGGTTATTAAAAGTGGTTCTTTACTCCATAAAGAACATTGCAAAGATAGAACTTTTCCGTAACAATATAAAGCAGATAAAACTTTTATTTCATACCTTTGCAACGACATATTAAGATTTAAACGAAGAAGCGTTTAGTTATATCCTTGCTGCCAAAAATCGCCAAATTTTAAGCACCACAGAGGATATGGACAACTAAATGCTCACGCACTCGTTATACGGGGGCGTGGGCTGTTGTTCTTTTGTGGTGTGGGTGTTTGGCGATACCTTGGCGGCAGATGAACTAACAGTACCCACGCCTCTTTCCTTATATTAACGTTCAGTCGGGTCTGCTGAATAAATTAATCTTATTTAAAATGAAAAAGAAATTTATTAGTGTTTTCCAAGTATCGTTTATGGTTCTTGTAGCTATTTCATCGTTCGCATTATCTGCTTGTAGTAATGACGATGACGACAACACAGATGACGGTAATGGCAGTAGTAAAGTATCTGTTAAGTATGCTGCTACCAATGTGGTTAATACCTATCAAGTTATTAGTGCTGACTACACAGACTATTCAGCAAGTCAAATTGCACCAAGCAATGAAATTTGCTTGAACGCTGTTCTGAAAGAAAATGAAGATGCTGTTACTTGGCGTGAGTTTCAATTTATCGCCACACAATACAAAGAAACTGAAAATGGTACTATCAAAGACTTTACAGGCATCAAGAATCTAAAAGAAGGAAGTCATTTAATCATCTCTTCACGCAAATTATTCTTTTTCATGGGTGGAAGTATGAGCGATGAAGAAACCTATGGAGCATCTAATCCTCATGGAGATGTAATGGTAAAGAGTATCAATGGCAATAAAATGACACTTGAACTTAAAGACTTCAGTTTTACCAACTATAACGCTAAAGCTGAAACAATAATCAATGGTACAATAGAATATAGTCCTAACTGATTATCATAACACAAAAAGGGGCTCTAATATGGAGTCCCTTTTTATAAGTCAAATTCTTTTTTTAGACGCTGTACTGTTGAGGCTGACACATCAGTCAATTTCGCCACTTTTCGCACTGATAAGCCTTGTCGAAGCAATTTAATCACCTCTTTATACTCTTCTTTCTTTTTGTCGGCACTTTTCGCACTGCCTGCTTTCCGCCCAAGCCGTCCCCCCTTAGCAATATACTGCTGTCGCCCACTGTTCAGACGGAACTTGATGTTCTCTCGTTCTAATTGAGAGCAGGTTGACAAGGTAGCAAGCATTATGGGTGCAAACATGGACGGTTGTTTCTCATCGTCCAATAGCGTAAATTTTTCTTTTTGCATATATAAATTAATTCCGTCATCAACCAAACCTTTCACTGCTTCTAATACTTCAAAAGCATTACGCCCCAATCGACTTAATTCAGATACCAACAACATATCTATATTTTCCGTCCGACAATAGTTCAAAGCCTCAACGAGAATTGGACGCTCCGTATTCTTCTTTGCTCCACTTATCTTTTCCTCAAAAACTTTTACAACTTCCATTTTAGAATATTCCGCATAAGATTTTAGGTCTTCCACTTGTCTATCGGTTGTTTGTCGGTCAGTCGTTGAACTAACACGTGCATATATTATCGCTCTCATATCTTGACTTTTTAATTATGAGACAAAGATAATCATTTATCTTATTGTATGCAAATTAATCAAAGAATAAATTGAATACAATATGCAGTATTCTTTTTATCGCATTATAGATTTATTTGAATACACTTCCATTTTGAATACATAAAAGATAAGTGCTACGCATTTTGTACCATATAAAATATTAATTGATAATCAATTAGACCTTTAAAGAGCTGCTTCGCAGGGTGGTTTGCTAATACCCCTGCCCAAAGCAACCTTAATATCAAAGTTGAAAAATTGAAATGCACTTTCCACCATAACGAAAACGCAGTAGCCTATTAGAAAAATAATAAAGCATATCAAAAAGCAAATTTTGACTTTGCGATTGTGACGCTAATGTAGCCATTAGCAATTCATTGGGGATAACTTCACCTTTCCATTGATAAAACTCTTTCAAATGCTCGTTTTTTATCGTTAATTCTACCCGATAATCTTTATCATTAAGTCCATTCCATTGTGGAATATATTTTTTGTTCGATTTTTCCAATTCTTTTTTCTTATCGTACACCTTTAATGACAGTCCGTCTTGTTTCTTCGGGCTAATACAAATAGTTAAAGTCTTTAAACGACATTGGTCTCCCGTTTGTATATGCAAAATTTCATCTAACACTTCTTTCTTGTCTAAACGCGCCTTTCCGTTTAATATCACCTCATAATCATCATTAAACTGCGCATGTTTGATTTTCTTCGCAAAATTAATATTTGTATCTAATGCCACGTGCAAATCCGTAATGTTGTTGAGGCTTAATCCTAATTCATCCGCAATATAGTCCACACAAGCCAACCAATTACATTTACCACTGTCATATATGCCAAACACCTCATAGAAGACCCAATTTTCAATATACAACCACACATAATTAACTTTATCATCTCCCATGCTACGCAATTTTGTTTTTAATGTGGCGAATTTCCTTTCAACGAAGCCGTGTCCGGCTTCGCCGAAAGGAAACTTAATCATTACATGAAAACTATTGGCAAACAAAGCCTCATCACTTGGCACACGTACAAGCGTAAAACTATTATCACTGTCTTCCAATTTATCATATTCATTCAATTTCCTTATAACTTCATCCGTTGCCCGATAGCAAAGGGTCAACTTATCAATGCTTATTATACTCTTTTTCTTTCTCATGCCTTTCTGATTTTACTCTGTTATTTTTATGATATTCTTTTAGGGAAGCACTAAGATGTTCTTTATGCTCCTTAGTCTTCTTCAAGCATTGAAGACTTTGGGAAATGTTTTTGCAATGGGTTGCCGATTTCTTTCGTCCTCGCAAGCGCGCGCTGATTTTCTTCTTTGTTTCTTCTTTCATACTATTAATCCATTATTATATATAAATAAGTAGTTAGATAGATAGAAAAGTTCAATATTCAACCCCACTATTTTCACAGAAAATTTTCTGAGGTACACAGCAAACGGCTGTAAGGTAGGTAAGTTGAAACATACGCTAATTTTAAGAGCGGGGATACACTAAATACCATACTTGCGCAAATTCATCTGACTTTGAGTAGTTCCAAAACACAAAAAGCCCCCTACAAGTACTTCTACCCGCAATTTCACAATTATATATTTTCACACAAATTCGGCAACGATACACCTACCCAATAGGGTGTATAACAAAATCTTCTTCGGTGGGGGGAAGCCATGCAATCTCTTCTATGGCATCTTCGTATTCTTGGCGAGCAATTATTGAAGCAAGTTCCTGCTTTTCTCGTTGCAAATCCCGACATTTAATTTTTAAATCAACAACAGTATCTAATATGCCACTATCCACTACTCCATTATTAGATGCCGCTTGTTGTGGGAAAGAAACCGTATCATTTCCTTTAGTATCATACAATCCCCTTTGATGCTCTGCCCCCTTTTGGGCTGCTTTCAGTTGGTCTATGTGCGTGTATATATCATCAACTGTACTGTCGCAAGTATGCCCCGTAATAGACTTTATTTCGTCTTTACGTGCTCCTGCTTCTGCCATTCGGCTTATAAAAGTATGTCTCCCTAAATGATTATGTATCAATTCATGGATATGTCCTTTATGTGCTTCGACAATCTTCCCTCTCTGCTCCGTATATTCAACTACTCGTGTCAATCCTGCATTTTTAGCCACTTTCCGCAAATTATCATTATATTTTACAGGTAATCGTTGAAGTTGTCCCTCATAATTTTTTATTAGATTTACCAATAATGTATCTTTTATCGGAATATACGCTGCACATTTGCCTTTAGTCTGCTTATTGACTGTAATAATACCCTTACTCCAATCTATATTCTTACTATCCAATAACTGCATTAAGTCTGATTTACGCTGCCCTGTATAACATTGAATTAAAAATAAATCCCTTGCCACTTTACTGCTACCACTACACTCGTATTCCCGTAGTTTTGCAACCTCGTCAGCAGTAAGGGGAGCATTCTTTGCACCCCGTTCAGGTTTAGGTATAAGGTTTTTCGTGATTTGCACCTCATCAATTTCTGTTGCCTGCCAATTAAATTTACGGAACTCTCTACCCGCAGCAACCTTTAAAGCCGCCTTAAGTTTCTTTTGCGCCTCACGTATCGTTGATACTGCATACTGCTTCCCGTTAGGCTGCTTCATCTGTTCCATATAACGGAAAGCATCATTTATCATCTCAAAACTAATTTGGGTAAAGTCATCTTGGTACTGACTATGTTCTTTGAAAAATCGCCTTAAGAAGTTTACATTCTGTAATTCTTTCACTAATGTATTACCACGTTTATTTGCCTCAATGTACCCCATGAGCCATTGAGTTATTGAGTCCCTATTCTTCATAGTATAAGGTTTTAAATTAAAATTCTGTTTGATAATCTCTAAACACCGCTTCGGATACTCCAATTCATGCGGATTATTGCAAATATACGACCTGACGTTATCAAATGCCAACCTTGTTTGGTTAATTTGTGCTAGAACAATTCTGTTATTATCAACATCAAGATTAGAAATATTGTGTATAATCGGCATCTGCAAACGGCTATCCCATTGATTGGGATAAACCTTTGCACCGATGTTAATCTTATACTGTTTCCCTGAAATACGAAACACTGCATATACAATGGTAGGTCTTTTACTCTTGGGATTGCGTAAATTGTAATTCAAACTTAAATCGAAAAAATGCTGCTGTAATACTTCCATGTTCTTAAAAACGGTTCTTTAAAGTGGTACTTAAATTCTGTTCTTAACAAAGCCTTTTCCACTAAAGAACTAACAACAGATAGTTCCTATAACCCTCTCCTGAAATCGGTTGTATTTTTATTTGAAACTATTGCGCAAAATTAGTCAGAAGTTTTAATTTCATGGTCTGAATAAAAGGAAAATAGAAACGGAAAAATTGCGTTTAAAGATATGATGAAAAGCTTCCTTTTCATCATTATTCGGGGTTAACTATGGATAATACGCTTGCACTGTTTTCATTCAAAATACATACCTCAAACGGCCTTAGATAGATTCCATTTCTGTACAAGTCACTATAGGACACTCCTTGCTTTTGAAGTCTACACGAAGTCTGCGCACATAATCCGGTCGAGCCTCTTCGCCGACAGACTCCAACGCCTCAATGAAAGGGGTAATTTCGAGTTTTCGATATGCCTTGCAGTGATATACTGCTGTTGTGTCCGAGGGATGTATCTCCACATCAAACTTCTCTTTAGCCACCAACACGACTTCCAACTGTTCTCTTCGGCGCCAAGCATTTATAATAGGATGAAATCCGGATATATGCCGTTCAATTAAGTATTGTTTTCCTTTTTCTGTGAGCCATACGGTGGCCCTGACTGAGGCACTGTCTCTACGGATAACATTATATGTTATCAGACCAGCGTCCCGATAGCGAATCATGCACGAGTCACATCCGTGACATTCGTATGTCTCGCCCATATAATTACCATTTACAATCCACACATTACTGATGGGAGTTTCCATACCTCCCGGAAGAGGATGGGTGACATGCGGATATTTGCCCCCGAGAGGCAAGGTAACTTTACCTGTCTGCAAAGCAAGAGCATATAACTCCCTATAGGGCTCGAGATGATTGCGGACTACGCGTTCCACATCAGTACAGTTGGTGTTACAAGCCGTGCAAAAACATATCACAGCTATAACAAACATTCCAACAATGACAATTCTTCGTGAAATAATATCAGATAGCATGTTAGGCATATAATCAGATATTAAACTGGTAATCAATAATAAAAAAGGAAGAACACAAATTACACAAGTTATATTGGAAGATAAAGACATCAGCCTCTGAATGTCTAACTTGTGTAATTTGCGTTCTTTCTATCAATTCACACTATTTAATGAAAGTAATCTCATAGATGTCCGGTCCTGTGCCACCGCTGGTTGTCAACATTCCATCAAACTTGATAGCACGTATGTTAACAGGGTTCTTAAATTTCATATATATGACACCATTGTTATCTCTGACAAATCTACCATACGAAATGAATCCGTTGCCTTCATCCACATACACATTCAAACTTCCAAGCTTGTAGCTATTGGTAACAACGTCGAGTCTGACACCCAGAATTTTGATGGGTTCCGGGAAAGTCATTGTCAGGTAATCATTTCTGCCGGGATACCACGTATTACCGGAGCGGTCTCCATCATACAAGCATTCCAGCCTACTGGTTTTGCTTGACTCAAAAACAACATTGTCGTTAAAATACTCTCCTTCAATCACATCATTGGAAGAATCAATATTGTCTTTTTCCAACTTGATGCTCAGCTCAATCAACACGTTATAGTACTGTCCCGATATTCTCACTCCACTGACGACATCTACAAATTCCAAACAAAGTGGCAGAACATATCCCGGCAGTTTGTTCAATAAATCCGGATTAGTGATATCAAGAGTAATCGTCCCCTCTCTGCTTCCGGCAGTTATGATGGCATCATTCAGTTCGTATGCTTCGTCCGGAAACTCTGTCAAAGTATATTCTTCCAACAAGTCGAGGTCCTTTTTGAGACAGACCTTGACATCTTGGTCCAAAGTTTTTTTCATTTTGACATTAAAAGTAAACTCTGTACCTTCGGTTATCGTAGTCTGTTTTCCATCATTTCTGGCATTCAGTTTCAACACAGTCTTACCATCCAAATACAAAATGTTGGAAGGATCAAACGGAAACTCTTCCGGAATATCCACAAATACATAGTTTGCATCGAGCTGATAAGCCAAATCCTGACTTACCACTTCTCCTTGATTGTCATCGCTACAAGACGAAAAGGCAGCTACGACAAACAGTATATACAACAATTGAATTATTTTTTTCATCTGTTTTGATTTTAATTTGTTACACAAACATGAAAACTATTCTCCTACAATGATCAAGTCTTCAGCTGGGAATTGAACATTCTCTACATACGACATCTGAGGAGGATCCTCGTCCCAGATATCCAATGTGCGAAAATCCGAGATTTCCCAATTGCCTGTCAGTTCTTTCATTTCATTGTTCTCCACTGTGTTGAAAGGCATGTACATAATCAGACTGGGATCTGTTGGATCTTGAGGTAAATATTCTTTATCTATTATTTCACCTTCGGTCAATGCTCTGTTCCACATACGCGCTTCGCGAATATAAACACCGGAGTATTCTGTATTTCCTATATATAAACAGCACTTTTTTATGTTTGAGAAATAGATAGGCGAAGTCTCGAACGTCTTCTGCAATTCTCCATTCACATAAACTGAAATACTGGAAGCATCCTTGTGAACAAAGCTGATGTTCAGCCATTTCCCCCTAGATAAAGGTTTGTCGGTCCAAGTATCATCTCCATCACGACCATTCTTGATTTGAATACCTCTCTCTTCGTTAATACGAGTATAAAAATCACCCGTACCGGAGCTTATTGACATAACGGTTTGATTACTGCTAGTCATTCTCGGATAAAGCATACTTACCTGCATAGTCCAATTATTCATAGGCTTTCTCAACTCATCATTAGGTACCAGTGCGATACTTCCTGCACGCGAGAATCGTCCGACAGAAGTAACCAGTTCGCGGCTCAAACGGATGATGGTAGATTTCGGTGAGCTCAACAGTTTATACATAGAAGAATGAGTGACAGATACCGGAATGGCAAAACGCTTGCTATAAGGATATTTATTCTCATCCACTCTCGGAATCTTTACTTCAACACTGGCATTGTACTGTCCGGGGCCAATGGTCACCACGGCTTTTCCATGTGTTTCTTTCTTATCTTTAGTGACAAACACAAAGTCCTCTACCGACATGGGTTCCAGTGCCAGACCAGTTTTAGCGTTATACTCCTCCAGTAGTTGTTTATCTACTTCTACTGTTATTTCCACCGGTTGGTCGGTAATATTGGCCAATCGAGGAGTGATTACAGCACTACCACCTTTTTCGTTATTTACCACCATAGAGATTATACCACTGCTATTGGCGTTGCCCATGTAGACCGCATTGTCGGTCCCTTCTCCTTCACCACTGACCATGTCGCATGCAGCGAAAAGACCTAAAGACAAGAATAATAATATAATATGTTTCTTCATTTTATTCTTTGTTTATAAAGTGACTATATTACTTGATAGGAGGATTCATGATAGAAATTGCCTCCCGTACATTACGATATTCGTTTTTGTTGAATGAATCCGCATTAATGTGATAAGCACCGATACCACCGGCCTCGCGGTTTAGTTCGTTAACCACAAAGTTGGCATACCTTTCAAAACTTTTCTGGTTGCTTACATTGTTTTCGAATGTCTCGGTATAAATAATCTGGTCTTTCACATTGTTTCCCAAGCGGTCGGTTATTCTGGATGTCCACCCACTATAGCCACCGTTATAGGATTGTGCCACAAAGTAAGAGAAAAGAGGTGCCATTTCTGGAGACAGATAGTGGATTGAACCATTGATATTCAAAATCTTCTTCTTACCTTCTTTGGCTTCCAGTTTGTCCAAGCCATCGCGCAACGTTTGAAAGAAGAGATTTTCATTCTCTTTATTACCGTTCTGGCTACAAGAGATGATAGGCCTGTTGTCTGCCCAGTTAGCAGTCCAATCACCGCAGTGATTGCCAGGTTTGAAGGGAGAGGAATAGGAAGGCTCATAGTCGATGTCGAAGCCATCATACCCATACTTGGCGATAGAGTCCAAAATCGCTTGTGCATATTGCTTGATTCCCGTTTCCGGATTATCAGACCACCCTCCTTCAGGAGTATTACTAAGTCCGTTACCCACATTTTCCACAATCCAGCCCACAATGACTTTGGTGCCTTTGTTCTGCACCTCTCTCATCTGTTTCAGGCGTTTCTCATTGATATTAAAACAGTTACCCCAAATTGAAACGATATCCATACTGTCGGGAAGCAACGTCAGATTAGAGTATTCGCCCGGAGTTTCGGCACTCCATGCGTTGAACCATCCGAACATCACCGGATGCTTGGTCTCTTTGTACTCCCTTAAGTCTGCAAGATAGAGTTCATAGAGACGTTTGTTCTCCTCGGCTATGCGTACAGAGTCCTCATAGTTCTGTTGTTTCTGGGCATCTTCTTCCGCCCATTTATCTTTATCACGTTTCTCGTACAGATCTTTTACGGCTTCTTTTTCCAAGTCGATGGTTTCAATGTCAGTACATGAAAACATGAAACTTGCCATGAGTGATAAAACGAAGCATTTTTTTATGTTATTCATCATTTCTGTATTGTTTAAGAGTTACTTTTTTCTTTTTTATCCCACCATACATTTACGGAAGCCTTATCCATGCCGCCCAAATATTGTTGGATGGCTTTTTGCAGGTTTTCACCGTTGTGTTCGTATTCATCGCGCGGATATGGGATACGGCGCACGCCATCCTTGTGACCGTCGCTTTTCTTCACATCAGAGTTAGTGAAATTGTTCACCGGAGGAATCTGTCGCGGATATCCTGTGCGTCTCCATTCGCTCCATGCTTCTTGACCATCAGGGAAAAGGGCCAGATACTTCTGTGTAATAATGCGTTCCAACTTTTTCTCCACATCATCCGCTTCGTTCCACTTCACGGTGATGGTACTGGGTGCTGCATAGTTGTAAGCCGCATTAACCGGGTCTACAAAGGCCTGCGGAGGAGTATTACTATTCAGGTAAGAGCCAACGCTTACACCACATTCAGCAAAAGATTTCCGAATACCCGATTCATAATACTGTTGAGGAGTTCCACCGCCCATATCAAAGCCTGCCAAAGCTCCTTCTGCACGCAGAAAGTCTATCTCCGAAGCCCTCATCCAATACACAGGATCGTCTTCCGAAATGTTAGGCAGTGATGCTCCGTCATACACTTTTTGAGTAACCGGCAGACCTGCACGTATAGCTTTCTTTCCTTGGTCTTGAAAATATTTGGATATACGCGAGTCTGAATATCCTTTCAAGTAACATTGGATAGTGGCCCCCATGCGGCTATCGTTATACTGCCCTGGGTCAGCAATCTGGTACATCGGATGTTTTGTCTGCAAATTAGCACCTCTATCCATCTTCGCCATATCGTCTATGTTTTCCATCACACCCATTGGATTCTTAATAGCCTTTTCAGCATATGTACGTGCCAATTCCTCATCAGCATAGCGCACACGGATTGCAAGTCGTAACATCAATGAGTTGGCCAGACGTATCCACTTGGCTACATTACCCTCATACACTACGTCCGAAGCCATAGGTACGGTACTGTTCGCTTTCATATAAAAGTCGTACAGGATAGTGACAGCTTCGTCCAGTTCTTCGAAGAATGAGCGATACACCGACTCCTGAGAATCATATTCCACAGTGAATGAGCCGTTTCCCACCTGCTTGTAAGGGATAGGGCCAAACTTGTCGGTAGAACGATGCAGCCCCATAATCTTAGATATCTGTGCAATAGCGTACATTTCTTTATTGGGATTTTCACCGCTCATGTTGATATTCTTCAGTTGAATCCAAGGCGCAAAGATGTTGGTGATAGCATACTCATACATCAGGTTCACCCAGCCTTCCGAAAAGAAGAATGTAGTAGTATTGGAGGCCTCGTTCCATTTGTTGTCACGTGGTGAGAAATATCCTACCCACGAGTCACCACACAAGTTGATGGAAATCTGATAAGCATTAGTCAGGTCTGTATTATCTGTTTTGAGCGGTACAGGAATGATATGTTTTTCCAAATTCGGCATATAGGCACCGTTAAGCACACCGTCCTTCTGCTCCATGTCCTTGTCTGGTAGATACGGGTTTTTATTTATCTCTTCAAAATCCACGCATGAGGTGCTTGTCATGAGCCCTGCACATGCCAATAGTACCCCCACTATCTTTTTTATCTGTATTTTCATAAATTGAATATATTAGTTGTTACAAGCTAAACTTAATACTAAATCCTAAGTTCCTTAAGCTGGGAGCCATGAAAAAGTCACTACGATTATACGTACCTGTAGAACCGTTCATGTCGGGGTCAAACGGAGCCTTACGATAGAACATGAAGAGATTGCGTCCCACGAAGGAGATGGCGGCATTATTGAAAACATTGCCCAGCCACTTCTTCGGCAGCGAATAGGTCAACGAAAGTTCCTGCAGACGAATGTTGGTAGCATCGTAAGTATAGTAACTCATCAGTCCCTGTCCACCCACAGTATTGTAATAGCGTTCGGCATCATATCGGTGTCCGTCCAACATTACACCACCGTTATCGCGAGCTTCAGCCGATACCTTAGACACACCGAATGCATCCATAAATGCCTGTGTCTGTGATGTGACGATACCTCCAAAACGTCCGGTAATCATTAAACCCAACGAGAGATTCTTATAGCTGATATCGTGACGCCATCCCATAGTAAAGTCCGGATCGGCCGAACCTAAACGGATACGTTGGGTGCGGTCAACCTGATAACCGGTTCCTTCTTCAACGAGCCTGCCGTCTCTGCCACGCTGCAAAATACCTGTGGTAAAGACATCGGACATGGAATAGCCTTCGCGTAGATACACATCGCCAGCTTCCTTCAAAGTCAACTCTGTAATATTTACCAGTGAGTTGTCGATAGGATTGCGATAGTCGTGTACCATTTCTACAATCTTATTTTTGTTGGCCGTATAAGTCAAGTGTGTAGAATAGTTCACCTTACCGAACGTATCAGTGTAACCCAATGTCATTTCCACACCTCGGTTGCGCACGTTACCAGCCTGAACATAGAAACCCGAATAACCGGTGGCAGGAGACATGACCGAAAGGAAAGTCTGGTTATATGTATTGGATTGGTAGAAAGTTCCGTCGAAAGAAATCCGTCCGTTCAGGAAACGGGCGTTGATACCCACTTCATAGGATTTGGTCCGTTCCGGTTTGAAATCGGGATACGGATAAGTGGAAATCGGGTTAATAACACCACCCGACATCGGATCAGTCACCGTACCGGGAGTGATACCTATCTGTGTAATAGGCGAGCCTACCTCGGTATAAGATGTACGCAGCTTTAAATAAGAAATAAATTCAGGCAATTTCACCATTTCGCTAATGATACCTGACAAACCGATGGAGGGATAAAAGATACAGGGAGTATCTCCATTGCTGACCAACTGAGAGGCCCAGTCGCAACGTCCCGTAGCTGACAGATAGAGCATGTTTTTCCACCCCAGTTCCGCACTGGCAAAGAAAGCAACGTTGCGTGTACGAAGATATTCTTGGTCTCTTTTACCTGAAGCGGGTTCTACATTGGCCAGCGAGAAAAGATTGGGTACGGTCATCAGTTTGCCACCTACATTAATGCTACGTGTGTAATGATCTTCAAAGCTACCGCCCACGTTAGCCGTCAGCGAAAAGTCTGCACCGAATCGTTTGTTAATATTAGCCATCACGTCAGCATAAGTTTGAGTATAGAACTCCTCTTTAGTCGTGTAGCTACCTTTCGAAGAACCTGTATACAGTTCAAGTGTAGAAGCATGAAGTTTACGTTCTTCGGTGGAATGAGTCTTATCCAAACGCACACGTCCGGCAATATTCAACCAGTCGAAAATATCATATTGTACTCTACCGTGAAGCATATAACGGTTTTTCTTGGTAGGGAACATCTCACGGTTGATAATCCAATAGGGATTTTCAAAGGAGAGTCCCTGATCACCATATTCCCAGTTCTGGGTAGGGAAACGACGTTCTTCGTTGTAACGCTCGAATATTTTCACATTCTCGAAATCCTCGCCACGGGGAAACAGATAAAGCGGGAACAACGGGTTGAAGTAACGTCCGCCTGAAATCATGTTCTGCTCGGCTTGAATGACATAACTGGCTCCCAAGTCAACATGCAACTTGTCATCCAGCATGAGCGCAGTATTTCTGAAAGAGAAGTTGTAACGGTAATATTCATTGTTTTTAATGACACCCTTAGAGTTGGTAGAGGCCAAAGAGATAAACGTTTGATTAGTTCTGGTACCCGAAGAAATGTTCAGCGAATTGATGGTGTTCATACCAGTCTTGAAAAAATCCATGGGATCAAATGAGGAAGGTGTAGCCAGTTTCTCGCCCCAGCTTCGATAAGAGTTTTCTCGGTTACCATACCTGTTTTGAAATTCCGGTGATATCATCGGTTTCGAGAATTCTGTATTGGATGAGAAGTTAATCTTCATCTTGCCCTCACTACCTTTCTTGGTGTTAATCAGAATCACACCGTTGGCCGCAGCCGCACCATAAAGAGCCGCTGCCGAAGGACCTGTCAGCACAGAAATGCTTTCAATATCATCGGGGTTAAAGTCCGAGATGCTTTCACTACCGGCCACTGCACCATATTCTGTTTGAATGACACCACGTGAAGGGTTTCCAATGGGCATACCATCAACCACATACAAAGCATTGTTGTTGCCGACAATAGATTTGGAACCACGCATGATGACGCGTGTAGCACCGCCCACACCAGAGGAACTTTTCTGGATATTGACACCAGCCACCTTACCGTTCAAGCTGTTCATAAAGTTAGCGTCTTTGGCTGCGGTCAGTTCTGAATTACTTACAGTCTGTACATTGTAGGAAAGCGCTTTTTCAGCACGTTTGATACCTAAAGCCGTAACAACTACTTCATCCAGTGCCTGTGAACCATCTTCCAATACCACATTGATTACATTTTCTTTTACAGCTACTTCCTTCGGCTGATAGCCGATATAGGAAAACACCAATATGGGAGTGGTACCTTGTGTGGTAATGTGATAGTTGCCATCTATATTAGTTACAGTTCCGTTAGTAGTCCCTTTTTCAAGCACAGTAACTCCAATTAGCGGGTCACCTTTTCCATCCACTACATTACCCGCCACATTTCTGCTTTTAGATTTTTTAGCAGCCTGTTCCGGAATAATCATTATATAAGTATCTTTTACAGTATATGTGAACCCCGTTCCGGCAAGAATAGTATTCAGCGCCTGCTCCAAAGACTGGTTGTTTATATCTAAAGATATTCTTGTATTAGGGAGTTGAGAACTGTTGTAAGATACAGACATTTTGGTCTGTTCCCTAACGTCAGCCAAAGCTGTTTGCAATGAAATATTCTTCTTTTTTATTGTTATTTTACTATTACTTTGGGCATAAAGCATTGACCCTATTAATAGTAGAAAAGTCATTAATATACTTTTTCTAGTGTTTTCCAGATATAAATTCATATCTTTACGACGTTTTTAGTTTTAAATCATGTATTTTTTCTCGTTTCTTAAATAAGCAAGAAGTTGCTTATTTGTTTTAAGGCTAAAAATCATTTCATATCCGGAGAGGGTGGAGCCTCTTCCGGATATTTTTTTACATAAGCATATTAGATTTAAGTTTAACAAAAAATATTTATTGTTTTTCTCTACCAGATAATATAGCAGATACTGTCTTCCAATCGATAATTGAATTGACCAATGACCACCTTCATCACTTCCAATGTCTCTTCCAAAGTCGCGTCTTTTCTGAATACAAAATTATAACGGTCTTGATTAGATTTCTTTGTTGAGATATGAAATGTGATTCCATAATGACGTTCCAGCGTCCGCACAATTTCGGCGAGAGTAACCTTGTCGAACACAAGTTCCCCCCTCATCCATGCGGTCACATCTTTCATGTTGGCAGTCAGCAATTGGCAGTCAGCCGTACATTTATTATACACAACCTGATATCCGGGAGTTAAGACATAGCTGGTCGTATCATTGCAATCCACTCGTACTTTTCCTTCGATCAAAGAAGCTGTTATTACATCTTCTTCCGGATAAGCTTTCACATTAAACTCTGTTCCCAAGGCAGTTATTGCCATATTTGAAGATCGCACAATGAAAGGTTTCTCCGGATCTTTTGCCACTTTAAATTCTGCTTCTCCCATCAGATAAACCGTTCGGGTCTTGCCCTCCAGATTTTCAGGATAAAATACATATGAACCGGAATTCAGATGTACGGTAGTTCCGTCCGGAAGACTGATTGTCTCTTTAGATCCATTATTCACATAATGTTCCACCATCACGGTGTTGTCCCTGTCAAAATGATTGTAACTTACCCACAAAGTAGCCGTCACAGACAGAAAGATGATAACAGCAGCTGCCGCAACAGATTTCCACAAATTCCAGCGGTTTGTATTTGTAACCATTGGAGTGTATTCAATGCCGATTTTATCCAATACCTGCTGAAACGAATGCTCCATACCGCGCCCAGACTTTCCTTTTGTCTCAAACCATAGATTATGAAGCGCTGTTTCTTTCTCTTCTGCAGAATCAGAACTGATCATCCAACGGTGAAATCTGTCGATTGTCCGCTTTGAATAATCAAAGTCAATAAAAGAGCGTAGCTGTTTTTCCAATTTACTTTTCATCTATACCAAATCAAGTGTTACATATAAGAGACAACTTGCCAGGCATACATACTTAGTCTAAATAGAAAAAAAATAAAAATAAAACGATTTTTTTTAGATCTTGAAGGGCTTTATAAATATGTTGCTCAACTGTACGAACCGAAACATTCAGTTTCTCAGCAATTTCCGGTGAAGTCATTCCTTCCTCTCTGCTCATTAAAAAAACACGCCTACGCTGTTCCGGCATACGTTCAAGGGCCATCTGAACAAAAAGCTCAAGTTCATGAGCACAAAATTCATCATCCGGCGTAGGCAATCCCTGCTCCGCCATTCGCATTTTTTCTGCTGCGACATCCAAATAGTCATATTCTACAGCCTTGTGCTTCAAAAAATTATAGATATGGTTTCGTACAACTGTATATAAATAACTATCCAATTTTTCACGTTCTAACCATAAATCCGGTTTCTCCCATAGCTTAACAAAAATATCTTGAGCTATATCTTCTGCATCTTCTTCTGATTTTAACAATTGCCATGCGAAAGTCTTTACTTTGGGAAAATTCAGATCAAAAAACTTTTTAAAACGAAGAACTTTATCTTCCATTCGTGTGATAATCATCATGTTTATCCATTAAGATTAACAAGTAAAATATAAAACCCTCCAACAAAATTAATTATTAAATAATTTATCAACAACCTTTTCATAAGAAAACATTCAAAAAAAAAAGTTCTCAAGACCTTCTTTGGCATAAACAACTAATAATCAACACATAAGCATTTCTTTATTAATTTTATTTGAAACAATTGCGCAAAATGACTATCTTTGTGTAAAAATAATTAGTAACAATATAACATCTGAATTACAACGCTAAAGCAGTATATCCAACTATGAAATATGACATTCCATATATGGCAACCGAGGCTGTAAGCCTACTTAAATCATTGATTAGTATCCCCTCAATCAGCCGGGAAGAGACTCAGGCTGCCGATTTTCTGCAGAACTATATCGAAATGGCGGGTATGCAGACCGGACGTAAGGGAAACAATGTATGGTGTCTCAGCCCGATGTTCGACCTGAAGAAGCCGACTATCCTGCTTAACTCCCACATAGACACGGTAAAGCCGGTGAACGGCTGGCGGAAAGACCCGTTCACTCCGCGGGAAGAAAACGGCAAACTGTACGGTTTGGGAAGCAATGATGCCGGTGCCAGTGTTGTCTCTCTCTTACAGGTGTTCCTGCAACTATGTTGTACTTCGCAGAAGTATAATCTGATTTATCTCGCTTCCTGCGAAGAGGAAGTTTCGGGCAAAGATGGAATTGAAAGTGTATTGCCGGGACTTCCGCCCGTTTCATTCGCCATCGTAGGCGAACCTACGGAGATGCAACCTGCCATTGCCGAAAAAGGATTAATGGTTTTGGACGTGACCGCGACAGGAAAAGCCGGACATGCGGCACGCAATGAAGGAGATAATGCCATATATAAGGTATTGGATGATATCGCCTGGTTCCGTGATTATCATTTTGAGAAAGAATCTCCGCTACTGGGAGCTGTGAAAATGAGTGTTACCGTAATCAATGCAGGTACGCAACATAATGTTGTTCCCGATAAATGTACTTTCGTCGTCGATATACGCAGTAATGAACTTTACTCCAACGAAGAATTATTTGCTGAAATCAAGAAACATATTTCTTGTGATGTCAAGGCACGTTCGTACCGTCTCAATTCTTCACGGATTGACGAGAAGCATCCGTTCGTACAGAAGGCTATAAAAATAGGATGCATTCCTTTCGGCTCTCCTACTCTGTCCGATCAGGCATTAATGTCCTTTCCATCGGTAAAAATAGGGCCGGGACGCTCTTCACGCTCGCACACGGCAGAGGAATATATCATGTTGAAGGAGATAGAAGAAGCTGTCGGGCTGTATTTAGAGTTATTGGACGGCTTGAGTATCTGAAATTTTACTACTAGCTGAAAAATCACTTCTTTCTGCTTCACTAAAAAAATAGTTATAATCCATGCCCCTAAAATGGAGAAATCCCTTTTCCCCGACAAGATGGACATTGTTTACACTGGTGGCAATGTGAAGCAGATACCATTCTTTTACAGCCGTCACACCATTGTTCACTAGAATTTGATGAAAAAGTCGGAGTATCATTAGAATCTATCCATCCCGTCCCATGACACAATGAACACTCTTTACTTTTTCTTGAAACTTCCATCTTTATCGGAGTCGAATTAGTACTACTGGAATAATTTGTAGTATTTGTATTATACACAGAATTATTAGCATAAATAGTATTGAGCGTACCAGACAAAGCATTAAGAGTTTGAGATATAGCATTAAGCACTATAATACTTTTTGCACTTTTCCGTAGTTTCTTTGCATCATTATAATAGCTCTTTATCGCCAAAGCTTTATCACAAAACTCAATAGTTTCTTGATACGCTCCACAAGCAAAAAAACAATGCGCTATCATATAGTATGGATAAGGATCATTCTTTTCCATTGAGATTGATTTACTATAACTGTCCACAGCTTTTTCATAATTACCTGTATTATAATAACTATCTCCATTCGAAATATATTGTTTGATCAGAGCTTTAGTTGACTTATATTTAGCTATTATTGCCAAATTATTTTTAGCCGCTTGGTTAGTAGGATCAAGTTTCAAAGCTTGATTAAGACATAACTCTGCTGATTCATAAGCAGGATATGCCTGGCTTAAATAGCAATAGCCTGCATTTATACAAGCTGCAAGATTATTTCTATCATACTGTACTACCTCATTAAACCAATTTGCCGCTACATCATATTCCTTTTCATCCATTTGTCGCTCTGCTTCCCTATAAGCAAGAAGGCTATAAATATTGTTTGCCATTGAACAATTTGCACTCACAGCCATTTTCAAATAATTTAAGGCCTTTTTTTCATCCTTCCAAACACCATCGCTTAAATAATAACACATTCCCATACGATAAGCTGCCTCACCATTTCCTCCTTCAGCCGCATACTTAAACCATTCAATAGCACGGGATTTATCTTGAATTACATAAGGTCTGTATCCATTATAATAAAAGTTACCCACACAACCAGCAGCATAGTAGTTACCTAGTTGTGCGGCTTCGATATACAATTGTATTCCCTTTTCAGTATCTTTCTTTACTCCTTCCCCTTTAAAATACAAATCAGCCAGAGCTACCATTGATGGATTATGCTTTAGTCCAGCCGCCTTTATTCTCCAATATAAAACCTTGGTTGGATTCATATTGACAGTACTATAAATATCTATAAGCCTTAATATCGCTGGGACATAATTTTGTTCTCCTGCTTTAGTAAACCAATTTGTAGCTTGATTTACATTTTGAGGTATCGATTTTACATTTCCAATATACAAAAATTCTCCCAAAGTATATTGAGCTTGTATATTACCTCTGTTAGCCAACATCAAATAAGCAGTCAGATCGATATCGCAAATTATATTTTTTTTCTTCAGCTTCTTATAATCATATTTAGATTCATAGAAATCATAAAACAATCCACTACGTTCATAAACAATCTTAGTTAAACGGTGGCATCCACCGAGCCACCCTGACTCTAAAAATGACACGCTGTATGGGATATACAATTCCTTTATATTACATTCATTAAACGCTTTCTGCTTTATACGTTTTACTCCTATTGGAATAAAGGCCTTCAAATCTTTATGATTACTCGGAAACCAAATAAGTTTTTCCATATTTTTTGAGTAAAGTACTCCATTGACAGCTTTCAGATGAGGGTTCTCCTCATTTACAGATATATATCTGAGTTTTTTCGCTTGATAACAAGAGATATCTGATACTATGGTCTTAGGTAAAGATAATGTTTCCACATCATACAGTATATTTCCTTGAAATCCGGTGACAGTATAGGTTCTACCCTTACACGTAATTATTTCAGGAATTATTATATTCTTTTCTTTCCTACAACTGTTTACTGTGGCTGTACCGTCCGGTAAAATTTCATAAGATATATTCTTCGTATTATAATAGTCTTTAGCCAATACGTTTATGGATAAAACAATATAGATTAATAACAAAAAAATATGTTTGTTGTACATCATACCAAAAATTATTTAATCCACCTTGGACTACCTAAAGGTGGCAGTTTCTTCTCTGAAATACCACTACGAGTGATACCATTCCATGACGTAACATGATCCGCTTCAATAAAGTCCTGAACTGTGAAATCCACTTCAGCCAGTTTCATAATGCGGGACACAATACTCCAACGGCTTTGTGCGTTATAATAAGGTATATTATTATTCATGCAACTATTCACTTCAGAACGCCAAACTCCATACTGATATTCATAACCTCCTTCGTAAGCACCTACTTGAGCATATTTATCTATTCCAATGAAATCTTTCCACAAGATAGTAGACAAATTATCTGTAAAATCCAAATTACATTGAAAGCCCAGTTTTTGCCATTCTCTCAAATCATTCTTACGACTTTCGGGCATTTGCGCATTATAATAAACATATTCATCACACAAAAAGCCGAAACCATGACCACCTGCTTCATGATGTATCAATCCTTCAAAGTCATTAGGAGAAGCTTCCGTACTCATTGGGCACAATGCTATAGAGTTTCCATTAGAATACAAATAGGTTGTTCCAGCATATTTAGTACTATTCAAGGGCATAACTATTGTTAGTGGTTTATCTTTAGGCAAGTCTTTTATTTTACGAGCATATTCGAAACAAAGCTCATCATTACAAGTTATTGAAGTTCCATCACCGAAAGTTGTGGAAAATTTATTATTTATTTTTCTTCCAAATGTATCGTTCATGCTTACGCCTGCCTCTTCCGATTCTGCTATCACCATATAGATATTGAAATAATCGCGATAAGATTGATAAGGTTCAATAGTGAAAAAATAATCCATCGTTTGTTTCATTACAGCTTCATAACGACCATTTTTTCTCAAATCCTTACTTGTAAAACCATCTCCAAAAATAAACAAATTCACACCATTGCCTTTCACTGCTCGTTGTAATTGCAAATACTCACCATCAACATAGGAATAATTGCCATTATCTGCCTCTTGTATTATATATAGAGTATCAGAAAGACACAATTTTTCATTATATATAGCAACCTTAGCCTGGCGTTCTTCATGCTCCAAATTATTAGCAATATTTAAAATTAAAGATTGTCGTCCTCCAATATTTGTGTTTGAAATGCCAACATAGTTACTTTGTGTAGATTGAGTAATCCAACTACGTGCATCTGTTGATATATATACTTTATAATCTATATTTTGTTCTATATCAATCAATAATTCTACACCTGAGGAATTAACTTGATATTGTTTTCCACCTATAAAATAAAGTTGCTCTTTGGCAGTTTGTGAAATTAACAGAGTCTTCTGATTATCATAATCGGTAAAAACAATACTACACTTTCTTAAATTTCCTGTTTCATTATTAGCAACTGTCACATATATAGAGGATATTCCATTTCCCTCCTTTAACCCATTTATCGTTATCCAAGATGGTAGATCTGCAAGAATAGACCAATGCGTATTTGAATCTACGATTATTTCCTTTGTATCACTTTTCCAACCAAATGTTACAACACTATTAGATAAAGATAAGAATTCACTATCTTCATGACAATTATAAAATAGAAAGCATAACAAGAAATATAGATACTTATACATAAGGAATTTGTTTTAAAGAATAAAAAAGATTATGTCAAATCATTTCCATTATTGTATAACATCATTCCTTGACATAATCTCATTTCATATTTACAATATTTCGATTAAACAAATACTAAAGTTATTTCTTATAAAATGTACCGATGATTTTCTGATTAGAAGTATTCGTTATCTCCATTTTAATGGTAGAAGAAATCACCCCCTCTAAGTTTGCTTTCCCTGCCTGTTGTGCAGTTAGTACAACCAAATTTTCGGAACGTTGATATGTATAGCTTATTGATTCCGATTGAACTATTACACCACCCGCATTTTTTACAGAAACCACCAAAGTCGCTGTATTATCTTTATTAAAACTGATAATCTGTTCTCGGGTTCCATCACTATACACATCGGTATATGCCCACTGTGTTCCAGCTAAATCATAGCCTCCCGTCTCATCATCATCTCCACAACTAAACATGCACACACTCATAGCTAGCATAACCAGCATCATTGACAAATACTTCATTGTTTTCATTTTTTCTCGTTTTTAAATTGAATTAATTATAAATTATTCTATTTCAAGTCAGATATATCCCCCCATCAATGAAAAAGTTATTCTCATATTAGCTTTTTCATTACATATTATTTCAAATAGTCTATTCTATAATCTTCGACAAAGATATGTCAAAAATGAAAACAGAGATAAGATGATATATTGCGAAAATGCCACAACTTTATTGCGAATCTTGCGACTGATGTTTTTCTTTAATATATTCTGAGAGATCTGAGAAGAAATCATGGTTTAGAAGAACAGAGATTCTAGCTAACAGACTTGTATCTACACTATCTTTTTGAAATAAGCGATAGACATTAGAACGATCACATGATAATTTACGGGCAAACCAGCTGATGCTCCGTTCTTGTTTTTCTAATTCTTCTTTTATAAGAAGACCAATCGGTTTCATTGTGTGTATAAAGCCGTATAGTTCCCCAAGTACGGCGACTGATATTAATACTCCATGAAGACATAACAAAAAAGCGTGGGAAACCGACTATAGCTTATCCTATACGTAGGCTTCTCGCATTGCCTTCAAACCGGATAAGCAACGCAGCTAGCCCACGCAGTATGGAAATATACAGAACATACCAATAACTGATATGTTTGATAAATACACATACAAGTGGACGTCTTCGTTGCCGTTCTCTTCGGTTTGATAAATTTTGCGAGAATTTACGTATAGAAGATCACGTTCGTAAACGTCATTTTAATATGTCTGCCATTTCTAGTTTAAAAAAGCTGAAATGACACAGCAAAGATAAATAATTTATAGCAACTAAAATGCTCTCCATAAGCAAATTCTTCAGAAAACACACTTATTTCTCATGATAACATAACTAATATGATCATACGGTTCATCTCTTTCAATCTTTTCAGAAACCCTTTCTTAATGGCCAAAAGCAGGTGAAAGCATCCCTTTAAAATTCTTTTTGTGAGATTTCACCATTTCACAACAGACCTATATTACCGCCTCACCACATCGCGCGACACCCCATAATACCCTGCCGCAGCCACATAAATTGGCTGCATACATTTACCTATATTACGCAGTTTTCCTTCTTCCTGCAATCGCCGGAGATGACGGTTCGCCGTAGTCCGTGTCATGCAGCACACTTCCTGAAAATCGTAGCGGAGCATTACGTCATGGTCTGCAAAATATTCTTTCAACCTCATATCTATCTCTACTGCCGACAAAACTTCCGAATGGCGCGCATACTTGCTCCGGCTGACTTTAATACCGGCAAGTTCCCCCTTCAAACGGGCATCGGGACGAAACCCGATTGTTTTCAACTCCATTTTCGACGATTTGTTCTTGGTGCTGCGAGTCACTTTCTGCGTGCTCCGCAGAATGGGGGCAAAATAACCGAGTCCTTCGATATGTATCTCACGACCTTCGCGAAGTTCCTCGCCACAGATTTGGGCAAGCATTTCAAACGCATTTTTCACATCACCCACAGAAAGGGAACTGCGTCCGTGAATCATCCGGCATAGCTTATCCGTCCCTAGCTTTCCGTTCAAAAAAATACGGGGATGCAAACCCTTTTCTTCAGAATCATCGGATTCACCGGGATTCTCATACCAATCGTAAAGTATAGCCATAGTAGTTAACGTCTTTATAATGAATACTTTTCATGCAAAACCTTTAAAGTTATTAATGACCCACTAGTGTGGTTCACTCAAACTACAATTGTCATTTAATTAGATGACCCTAGTTATTTAATTAAACCACACTAGTGAATCATTGATAACTCTACGGCAAAGATACGATAAATAATAGTGAAAAGGGTGATAAGAAGCCGACTTCTTCCGTTAAGGAAAAAATATCTTTTTTCTAGAGAAATACTTGCAAACCGGTACTGCCCTATTGTAGATTTGCAGTATCAGCGCTGATAAACAAACCTATTTTAGTCACTTAAAAACAAAAAAAGAATGAATGCAATAACATTAGTATGGAGACAGATACTGAAAGAACTAAAACTGTTCCAAATAAAGGAGAGTAAAGAATACGCGACAGGGGAAGTGGAGAAAGACCGGACGAAACCGGCAGAATGTTGTGGAGAAATGCATACAGACAGTATTCTGGATAGCGAACTGCCTGTCGGGAAAGAGAAAGAGACGGAACGAAAACAGCCCGTCCGGCTGACGCAAGAGGTACGTGCATTCTTGCAGAAACAGTATGATTTCCGCTACAATTTATTGACAGAAGAAACGGAATATCGTCCCGCCGGCAAACGTGGCACTCCCTTTGAGCCTGTGGGCAAGCGGGAACTGAACACTTTCTGCATGGAAGCGCACGACCAAGGGATATCCTGTTGGGACAAGGACTTGAGCCGTTATATCTATTCCACTTGTATCCCCGAATACCACCCTTTCCGACTTTACATGGAAGAGCTGCCCGATTGGGACGGGACAGACAGACTGGAAGCTTTGGCACGACGTGTCTCTGACAATCAGCTTTGGGTGAAAAGTTTCCATACATGGCTGTTGGGAGTCACGGCACAATGGCTCGGTATGACGGGAATACATGCCAACAGCGTAGCTCCCATACTTGTCAGCAGTGAGCAGGGACGACAAAAATCTACTTTCTGCAAAGCATTGATGCCACCGGCACTGTCACGCTATTACATCGACAACCTGAAACTGTCGGCGCAAGGGAAACCGGAAAGGCTGCTTGCCGAAATGGGACTTCTGAACATGGATGAATTTGACAAGTACGGAACGCAGCAAATGCCGTTATTAAAGAATCTGATGCAAATGGCAAACCTGAATATCTGCAAGGCTTATCAGAAGAATTTCCGCAACTTGCCGCGCATCGCTTCTTTCATCGGCACAAGCAACCGTTTCGACTTGCTCACCGACCCCACCGGCAGCCGGCGGTTCATCTGCATTGAAGCGGAACACTTCATCAATTGCGAGGGGATGGAGCACGATCAGCTCTATGCCCAACTGAAAGCGGAACTGCTTGCCGGAACCCGCTACTGGTTCACAAAAGAAGAGGAACGGGAACTGCAACGCCACAACACAGCTTTTTACCATCCATGTCCGGCAGAGGAAGTCTTTCATGCCTGTTACCGGACAGCCACAGACGATGAAGAAGGGAGTGAACGTCTTTCGGCTTCGGACATATTCAGGAGACTGAAAATGTATAACCCGGCTGCCATGCGCGGAAGTAATCCGGCCACATTTGCGCAAGTATTGCTTGCGGCAGGAGTCACCCGCAAACACACCAAATACGGGAATGTATATCTGGTGAAACCGTTGAAAGCGGCATAGGACTCAATTATCAACGCGGGTTCACCCGTAACAGTTTATATTAAAACGAATTATATCTCCGGTGAAGAAGGTGGAGACATCTTATAAACACCAAAGAGAAAGGTACCGCTTTCACCGATAAAAACAGTGAAAGAGATACCTTGCTTTTATGGAATATTTATTTTATCCCATCATCCATTTGCCATAAAAACTAAGATTGCATTACTTGTCTACCGAGAATTTAAAGATACATTGGCTCATGTATTTTTCACCAGGACGAAGCACAGCCGAAGGCCATTCAGATTTGTTCGGGGTATCCGGATATTTCTGTGTTTCGAGACAGACGGAAGCACGCTGGTTGTAGGTAATGCCTTTCTTTCCGGTCAGAGAACCGTCAAGGAAGTTTCCGGCATATACTTGAACTCCCGGTTCGTTGGTATATACATCCAACACAATGCCCGTTTTAGGTGATTTCAATGAAGCAGCTTTCCGGTTGATATCGCCTTTGGTATTCAAGATCCAGTTGTGGTCATAGCCATTACCATTATTCAATTGGACAAAAGCGTAATCATTGATGCGTGCGCCCACCGGAGTCGGTGTACGGAAATCCATTGGAGTACCTTCTACAGAAGCTATTTCGCCCGTTGTCATGAATGTGCTGTCCACTGGTGTGTAATAATCAGCATCAACAGTCAGCAGATGGTCTGCATTGCTGCCGGCATCTCCGTCAAGATTGAAATAAGAGTGGTTTGTCATATTCACGATAGTAGGCTTGTCCGTTTCCGCCTCATAACGGATATCAATGGCATTGTCATCTGTCAGCTTCATCAAGACTTTGCAAGTGATATTTCCAGGGAAACCTTCTTCACCGTCTTTTGCGACATAAGTAAGTTCCACTTCCTGGGGATTCGGCTGCACTGCATCAAACACGCGATACTGGAAACCTTGCGGGCCACCGTGCAGGCAATGCCCATAGTTATTGCGAGGCAATTGATATTCAACGCCGTCCAACGTAAATTTACCTTGATTGATACGGTTTGCATAACGACCGATACTAGCTCCAAAATCGGAAGGCTTACTGATGTAATCCTGAATAGAATCAAAACCCAGCACTACGTCACGCATCTGTCCGTCCTTATCGGGAACCATTACGGAAACGATACGCCCACCGAAGTTTGTAATGCAAACTTCCATATTGTCCTTATTACGCAAAGTAAACAAATCGGTTTTCTTTCCGTCCACTTCCGTCTGGAATTTACTCTGCAACAACCCGGATTCTGTAGCCTTTTCAGCTTTTGGCGTACAAGCCGCCATCAAAAGGGCGGCAACTCCCCATACACATAATTTTCTCATGTTCTTTCGTTTTATTCAGTTAGTTTATTCTCAATTATCTGGATAAAGTCTATGCCACAAAGGTGGGAAATCTTCTATAAAGAAAAGATTAATTATTAACCAATAAATAACAGAAACTAACCAAAACCACTACGAATCTAAACATTTCGCGTTTTTTACGCGATATATATTATAAGACAGGAACGCTATGAGAACGCCACTTATAAGGTTAGAAACAGTCATCTATTTTATCGGTTGAGCCAAGGCTCCGGATTCAGTTTCTCTTTTTCCCGCCGCAACTGGAAATGCAATACTGTCCGTCCATTATCCGTTCCGTCAGAGAAGACTTGTCCTATGGATTGCTTCGTTTTCACAGTATCACCGGTTTTCACAGAGGCCGATGAAAGGTTACAATAAACGGAAATGTAGTTGCCGTGACGGATAAGCACATTGAATAATCCGTTCAACTGGAATACGGCTGCTACTTTACCATCGAAGATGGCACGTGCCTGCGCACCCGGTTTTCCCTGTATATCAATTCCTTTATTATCCAGTTTCACGTTGCGAAGTCCCTCCACCGCATATTGACCGTAATGACTGGTGATGATATAAGCACCGGATATAGGCATGGGAAGTTTTCCCCGGTTGGCGGCAAAGTTGCCGGACAGTTCCCGGTCTGCCTTGCTCATGGTGTAGGCTTCCAGAGGTTTTGAGTTTGTTTTTGCTGCTGTCCCCGCTCTGGAAGACCGGTTCTCCTTACCCTCCGCCTTCCTGCGTGCAGCCGCTTCGCGACGGGCTTCCTCTTGTGCACGCTTGCGGGCACGTTCTATTTCTTCAGCGATTAGCTTATCAATACGGGCATTCAGTTGGTTTGCCTCTCTACGTTTCTTATTAATCTCATTTTGAAGGCCTTTCTGTTTCTTTTGCAGATTGGCTACCAAGGTTCGTTTTTCTTTTTCCTGAGCTTCCAGTTTCACCTTTTCGCCTTCACGTTCTTTCAGCAGATTCTCCTTAGCTGCTTTCACCTGTTGGCGTTCAGCTTTTTTCTTGCGTATCTGTTCTTGCTTCTTCAGGATTTCTTCTCCTTGCAAACGTTGGTAAGTGGCATATTCACGTACATAGCGCATACGTCGGTACGTCTGTCCCAGATTCTTGGCTGAGAAGATGAACATTAATTTTTCCTCTATTGATTTATTCTTATACAGGTATTGGACAGAAGCTTCATATTTCTTCTTCTTTTCTTTCAAATCCTTCTCCAGTGCCCGCAACTGGCGTTCCAAGGAGTTTAACTCACGTTCAATGGCGTCCACATCATTGTTTATAGCCAGAATATAACGTTTCCGTTCCTCAATCTGTCCGGTCAATGCAGCCAGACTATTCAGTTGGCTGCCTACATCCTTCTTTGTATCCTTCAATATAGATTCCGACTCGGCAATCTGCTTTTGCAGCGCGCCGCGCTTACTTTCCAACTCGCGAATCAACTTATTCGACTGAGCGGAAAGCGGAACTGCCAACCACAGGCAACTGACAAGAATAACAAAGAAGCGTTTCATCATAACAAGGCCGTCAGCATTTTTACTAATTCTTCCAAAGGAACTTGCCGGTATTTAGCAGTAAGTTCCGTAGGAGTCATGGAGAATTCTTTCGTGGAAAACTCATAAAGTTGCACTTTCGCCTTTTCCAGTGAAGGGATTCCTACATCTTTTCCCGTCAGTTCTGTTTTCCCGCCGGGCAGGGACGCATCCATCAATATCTTTTCCAAACGGGAGAACTCTGCGTTCTTCGGTAACATACCTTTCAATTCTTCTTTAGTCGCACGGACAAATCTCCTGTTCATCCGGTCTACCAACAATACTTCATCGGGAGTGATTTCGATACGGGCTACTTCCGTACGCAGAATAGGCATCAACAAGGAGACTTGTACCCGTTCATGGGTTTTCATCTTCATTGTTCCTCCTACGGACATACTTCCTCCTTTTTTATTGGGAATAGTCAGTTGAAGTCTGGAAGTCAGATAACTGGATACGGGAGCCTTTGTTTCCGAAGTCGCCAAACGCTTGGAACTCTTACAACCAGCCAATACGACTACAACCAACAATAGATAAACGAACCTTTTCATTCTGCAATATATTTCTTCTTTTCTATTTTCTGTTTCAATGTTTTCGACTCACTACCCATTTCCAACGCCTGTTTCCAGTATTTCAGCGCCCCTTCGACATCGCCGGTCATAAAGTAAATATCTCCGCAATGCTCCACAATCACATCACTTTTCTCCCCGTCACTCTTCATCGCATTATCAATGTAGATACGTGCCTCGGCATAATTTCCTTTTTCAAAAAGAATCCAGGCATAAGTATCGAGATAAGTCGAATTATTGGGTTCGGCCTTTACAGTCTTATAACTCATTTCTTCCGCCTTATCCAAATCACGTCGTTCCACAGACAGGTAATAAGCATAATTATTCAATGCGCCGATATTGGAAGGATTGTACACCAAAGCCGAATCATAGGCGGCATAGGCTTCCGACATCTGTTTCTTCGTATGATAAATGTCACCCATTATCGAGTAAAAATCCGAAATAACTTCTTTTCGTGTATCAGGTGTGATATGTTCCAGCGCCCTGTTACAAACACTTAACACACTATCTGTCTGTTCAGCCTGATGATAGGCAATTGCCAGATAATAATACAATTCCAAAGCATCAGGAGTAGCCTCGATACCCGGCTCACAAACTTTTATAATCTGTTTATAATCTTCTTTTTTCACAGCGGCACTGACTAGCATCAAGCGGGCAGCCTTGTTAGTCGGGTCTAAATCAACCACCTGTTCTAAGACAGGGACAGACTCCTGCTCCATATTCTTCGACAGCAGATACTGCGCATAAAGCATCGGGACTTGCGGGTCATCCTGTTCCTGCTTCATCATCCGGTCAAACAAAGCAATCACTTGGGTACTGTCCTTCGCCGATGACTGTTCATTTTCCACAATTATCTGACGCATGACATTGATTTTCGTATCAGGAGTCACCTTCTTGTTCAGCAGCAGTGTATCCAGTTGTTGCTGATACAGTTCTTTTTGCCCGGTCTGTTCATAATAAGAAGCCATAGAGAAAAGAGCCATCGGATTGTCCGGCTCTGCCGCCAGCACTTTCTGATACGCTGCATAGGCTTCCTCTTTCTTTCCATTTTGAAGATACACATCACCCAGAATTACCTGATAACGCATATCCATCGGATATTCCTGCACCAGGCTCTCGATTTCCTGAAACGCTTTCTTATCATCTTTCATCTGAAGATAAATACGGAATTTCTCCATAGACAACTGTTCATTCTTGCCCAACCGTTTCTCCAGACGGTTCAATGTGGAAATCACCTCATCATACTTCTCCTGACGGCTGTAAATATCAAGCAGACTGAACAAAGGGTCTTGTTTTGCCGGGAAACGGGTAACCATACTTTCGAGTAAAGTCACTGCCTTATCCAGTTCATTCTGTTGCTGATACAAGCTAACCAATCCCTGGCTATACCAGAAATTGTCGGGAGCGTAAGCTACCGCTTTCTCCAAAGCAGCCTGACCTTGCGGTACCTGGCGGAGAAACATATAATACTGGGAAACCTCGTAAAGCGCAGAGGAAGCACTTGGATTAATATCCAGACAATGCTGCAACAAGCCAAAAGCTGCATCATATTCTTTCTTTTCCTTCATCCGCATGGCTTCCAGAAAGAAGTAGTCATACTTCCGCTGTTGTTCGGCAGTCACCTGTACTTGTGGAAGGAAAGAAACTCCCTCATCTGTCGCGGACTTCGCCGTACGTCCTGTACGTGTCGTTCCGCATGAGGCCAGTACCCAAACTGCGACCAGCAGCCATCCTATTTTTATCTTCATTTTATTTTCTTGATTTAAGCATTCATCATACTCCGGTATGACCGAAGCCACCTGCTCCCCGTTCCGTCTCATCCAGCACTTCCACTTCCTGCCATGTCGGCTGCTCATGCTTTGCTATCACCATTTGGGCGATACGTTCACCATCTTCAATCACATAAGTTTCAGATGAAAGATTGACTAAGATAATACAGATTTCTCCCCGATAATCCGCATCGATTGTTCCCGGTGAATTAAGTACGGAAATACCCTTCTTGATAGCCAGGCCGCTACGGGGACGGATTTGTGCTTCAAATCCCTTCGGGAGAGCAATATATAATCCTGTCGGCACCAGGCAACGTTGTAGCGGTTCCAATGTGATAGGTTCGGAAAGATTAGCGCGGATATCCATTCCTGCAGACAATTCAGTGGCGTAAGCCGGAAGCGGATGCTTCGATTTATTGATAACTTGAATATTCATAAATGCATGTTTACTATTTAACGGGCGAAAATACACATTTTGAACTGAAAAATAGTTAAGTTTGCAGTTAAATAATGTACCGGCAACCAATTTGCGGACGCTAAACACTGAAATTACAAATAAAATGATGAATTGGAATCAATTAATATCGGCTAAACGTTTCGGAATGGAAGAGTTCCACGAAGAACGCCAGGAAAATCGCTCGGAATTTCAACGGGATTATGACCGCCTTATCTTTTCCGCGCCTTTTCGCAGGCTACAGAACAAAACACAGGTATTTCCCCTACCGGGCAGCGTCTTTGTGCACAACCGGCTCACACATAGTCTCGAAGTGGCTAGTGTAGGTCGTTCTTTAGGCGACGATGTCGCCAAAGCTATCCTGGAACGTCAACCTGAACTTGAGGACTCTTTCCTGCCGGAGATTGGTTCAATCGTATCCGCCGCTTGCCTGGCGCACGATTTGGGGAACCCGCCCTTCGGACATTCCGGCGAACGGGCTATATCCACCTTCTTCTCCGAAGGAAAAGGGCTGCGCCTGAAAGAAAAGCAGTCCAATGGAGAACAAATTTCTGCGATGGAATGGGAAGATTTGACACATTTCGAAGGAAATGCAAATGCATTCCGGCTTTTGACTCATCGGTTCGAGGGACGTCGGAACGGTGGATTTGTCCTGACATATACCACATTGGCTTCTATCGTAAAATACCCCTTTTCATCGAGCCTTGCCGGAACAAAGTCCAAATTCGGCTTCTTCGTCAGTGAAGAAGACAGCTTCCGGAAAATAGCGACAGAGTTGGGATTGACCTTACTGAACGAACATCCCTTAAAATATGCCCGTCACCCCTTAGTCTATTTAGTCGAGGCCGCAGATGATATTTGTTATCAGATGATGGACATCGAAGATGCGCACAAGCTAAAGCTACTCACTACTGAAGAGACAAAAGAGCTATTAATGGCATATTTCGATGAAAAGCGACAGGAACATATCCGGAAAACTTTTCTGATTGTCAATGATACAAACGAGCAAATCGCCTATCTGCGCTCTTCCGTAATCGGATTGCTGATTCGTGAATGTACTCGCATATTCCTGGAACATGAGCAGGAAATATTATCAGGCACTTTCGAAGGGGCACTTATCAAACACATCGCCGAACGTCCGGCAGAAGCATACCGACACTGTGCCCAGGTATCTTTGAAGAAGATTTACCGTTCACGGGACGTACTGGACATCGAGCTGGCCGGCTTCCGTGTCATCAGCACGCTGCTCGAATTAATGGTGGATGCCGTAACCTCACCCGAAAAGGCTTACTCCAAGCTTCTGATTGACCGTGTATCCAGCCAATATAATATACAAGCGCCTGCACTCTATGAAAGAATACAGGCGGTACTTGATTATATTTCGGGAATGACCGATGTCTTTGCCCTTGATTTATATCGTAAGATTAACGGCAACAGTCTGCCTGCGGTGTAACCACTTTAGGAGTAAACGCTTCATCATCCTCACAAGGCATTTTCAGCGCATCCGGATGGCTTTCAATAAACGTCTGGATGTGCCGGATTCGTTTATCTTCCAGGATTTCATCCACAGCAATCAGGATTCCGGTCTCTTCCACATCACCGAATTCATAGTTGATAGCCGTCCCGAACATCCGCATGGTAGGGCTCAGGCTCATATACGCATTCACCAACGGCGGAATGTTATAACCCAATTTACGAATCTCACAATTCAGGATTTTATAATCTTCCTTAAAGGTATCTTTGCAGAATAAAGCACGAAGCTCCTCTTCTGAAGTCTCCAGTATCAACGGTTCCAGCGGGGTGACAAGCTTATCCTTATCATAGAAATGTTTTTTGAGGAAATAAAGAATCATATCACGGCCGCGGCGATGGTAGCTGGGATACATGGTCACTTTTCCAAAGAAATATTTCACGTTCGGCATTACGACCGTCAATGCGCCCAATCCGTCCCACAAATTATCCAAGGCAAACAGGCCTTTGCTTCCGGCACGGGTAGACTGATATTCGAGCGTAACGAACGAACGCCCCAACTCAATCGTCTGTGGCAGATACTCTTTGATAAAAGGGTCTGAGAAATGAAACATGTGGGAAGTAGCCAGAATCGGAGCCCCCTTTTCATCAAAACGAACATCCGTTCCAAGCAAGTACCGATAACCGCCCAGGATTTCTTCCGCTTCCGGATTCCATACAATCAGCTGTTTGTATGGATGTTCCATTATGTCGTATTCGTCTATATCCATCGACATGCCCGTTCCACCACCGGCAGCACGGAAAGCTATTTCACGCAAACGACCAATCTCTTTCATTACATTGGGAGCATTCTGGTGAGTAATAATATAAATCTGATTATTACTCTTATTCGTCATTCGTAAGCGCCTGTCTTCCGTCAACTCAGCTTTCAGCAGTTCCTTGCTTATCGGTTTGATAATCTCTTCCATATTTCTTGTTATAGTTGTTCTATCAGTTACAGTTTATATACAATATCCTTCACGTATTCGGCCCATTGCGCCGGAGTTTTCGATTTATCGAAAGTCTGCCAGGGTATCGGCTTGCCAAAGGTGACAGTAAAAGTTTTGTGGCGGTTCTTGAACATTTCATCCGCAAGATACAACATAGCGATGTTAAACTTAATACCTAGTGCCTTGCAGACATTTGCCAGATTGTAGAAGAAATCTGAATTTCTACCCCCAAAATGCACAGGTATCACATCACGTTCTGCTTGTATGCTTTTCACAATAAATGTCTTTTTCCATTCCAAATCACGGATTATCCCGTTCTGACGGCGCGAACATAATCCGGCAGGAAACATGATAAGCTGGTCGTCAGACTTGAATCCGGCTTCCACCATTCTAGGGAAATCTTTCGCCTGTTTGCCGGTTTTATTGATAGGGATACAAAGCGGAGCCAATCCGCGCAGGTTCATCAGCAAGTCATTCACCAGGTATTTCACCTTTCCGTCATAATGACGTCCCAGCACATAACCGAGCGCTACACCATCCTGACCACCCAACGGATGATTGGAAACAAAGGTATACAAACCGTCTTTGGGAAGATTCTCAAGACCTTTCACATCTACTTTTGCATCCAGAAAATCCATGCATGCCTCCAGGAAATCCACACCTACCTTATCTTTCGACTCATCCAAAAACACATTAATCTCATCCTGATGAACAATTTTCTTCAGATAAGAAACCACAAACTTAGGGATGTACTTATATTGCTTCGGAGCTTTCGTCCGAAGTATCTTATCGACATCGATTAAAAATAAAGAGTCATCAGTCATTCTTTTCAAATAAAAATGATGCCACAAAATTAACGGTTCTTTTTTATTAATTGCAATAAATCAGTAGAAAATGCAGGATTTAAGTTCAGAAGATGAAAAAATACCACCTAAAAACTATCAAATACCACCTAAAAACTATCCGCGGATAGTTTTCGGGTGTTTTTTAGCCGGATTCTCCCCCGTCAGGTTTTCAAAAATCCCGTAAACTTGCACCATCGAAATTAACGAACGAATATTCACAATTTAAAAGCAACGCATATGAAAAGTTTAAGCTTCAGAAAAGATTTAGTAGGAGTACAGGACGAACTGCTCCGTTTCGCCTATAAACTGACAACCGACCGCGAAGAAGCAAATGATTTGTTGCAGGAAACATCATTGAAAGCATTGGATAATGAAGACAAATACATGCCCGATACAAATTTTAAAGGATGGATGTACACCATCATGCGCAATATATTCATCAACAACTACCGTAAAGTGGTTCGCGACCAGACTTTTATTGACCAAACCGACAACTTATATCATCTGAATCTGCCGCAAGACGCCAGTTCGGAAAGTACAGAAAGAGCGTACGACCTGAAAGAGATGCACCGGGTGGTAAACAAACTCCCTAAAGAATACAGGGTTCCGTTTGCCATGCACGTTTCAGGATTCAAATATCGTGAGATTGCGGAAAAGCTGAATCTCCCGCTGGGTACAGTGAAAAGCCGCATCTTCTTCACACGCCAGAAATTGCAGGAAGAATTGAAAGACTTCCGCTAAGCCGACCTTAACTATATAATTTTTGATTCCAGATTAAATATTTAAATGTAATTTTTTAGTTGTGTCAATGATTAAAAGGCAGAAGAGTTCAAGACCTTCTGCCTTTTTTTGCGTATCCGACACAGCAAAAAAACGGTTATAGACAAATAAAAGTTATTTTGACTGTCATCCTCCCTGATTCCCCACGAATAAGGGCTTTGAAAAGCCTATTCATTTTCAAGCAAATAACCATTTAACAATCGGTTGAAAACTTCTCTAAAAGTTTTCCATGGAAAATTGTGGGGAATTGTGGGGAATTTCATACTTTTACGCTCTCTTATTATAATAAGGTAATGATACGGTTTTTAGGTAATATTGAAGCCAAGGCGGACACCAAAGGAAGGGTGTTCATCCCCGCCATCTTCAGGAAGCAATTACAAGCTGCTTCTGAGGAGAGGCTCATTATGCGTAAAGACGTGTTTCAGGACTGTCTGACCCTGTACCCCGAGAGCGTGTGGAACGAGGAGTTGAACGAGCTTCGAAGCAGACTCAACAAATGGAACAGCAAGCATCAACTCATTTTCAGGCAGTTTGTGAGCGACGTAGAGGTGGTGACACCTGACAATAACGGTCGCATATTAATCCCGAAACGATATTTGCAGATTTGCAGCATTCACGGGGATATACGCTTTATCGGCATCGACAACAAAATAGAGATTTGGTCGAAGGAGCGGGCAGAACAGCCGTTTATGTCACCCGAAGAGTTCGGAGCGGCATTAGAAGAAATTATGAACGATGAAAATAGACAAGATGGAGAAAGATGAACTGACATATCATGTACCTGTACTGCTAAAGGAAAGCGTTGACGGGATGAATATCCGGCCGGATGGAACGTATGTAGACGTTACTTTCGGGGGAGCGGGACATTCGCGCGAGATTCTTTCACGGCTCGGCGAGGGCGGACGGCTCCTGGGATTCGACCAGGACGAGGATGCCGAACGGAACATTGTCAATGACCCCCATTTTATCTTTGTACGCAGCAATTTCCGCTACCTGTACAATTTCCTGCGCTATCACGACATCGAACAGGTGGATGCAATCCTTGCCGATCTCGGCGTATCTTCCCACCACTTCGATGACAGCGAACGCGGTTTCTCTTTCCGTTTCGACGGGGATTTGGATATGCGTATGAACAAGCGTGCGGGACTTACGGCGGCAGACATCGTGAACACATACGAAGAAGAGCGTCTCGCAAACATCCTCTATCTGTATGGAGAACTAAAAAACAGCCGCAAGCTGGCTTCTGTCATCGTCAAAGCCAGAAGCGGACAGACGATCCGCACTATCGGAGAGTTTCTGGAAATCATCAAACCGCTTTTCGGTCGCGAACGGGAAAAGAAAGAGCTCGCGAAGGTATTCCAGGCACTAAGAATTGAAGTGAACCAGGAGATGGAAGCACTGAAAGAGATGCTATTGGCGGCCACCGAAGCGTTAAAGCCGGGTGGCAGACTGGTGGTTATCACCTACCACTCACTGGAAGACCGCATGGTGAAGAATATCATGAAAACAGGTAACGTGGAAGGTAAAGCCGAAACGGATTTCTTCGGAAACCTGCAGACGCCTTTCCGCCTCGTCAATAACAAGGTGATTGTACCCGACCAGACAGAAATAGAAAGGAATCCACGGTCGAGAAGCGCTAAATTACGTATTGCAGAAAAGAAATAAGAAAAAATGGAAGAAGAAGTAGTAAATAAGAAAGCAGAAGAGGGCAAGAAGAAAAAACGTACCTCACTGAAAAGTATTCTGGGTGGAGACATTCTGGCTACCGACTTTTTCCGTCGTCAGACGAAGTTGCTGGTACTGATTATGGTATTCATCATCTTCTATATCCACAACCGCTATGCCAGTCAGCAGCAGCAGATTGAGATAGACAAGTTGAAACAAGAACTGATAGATATTAAATATGATGCGCTGACACGCAGTTCGGAACTGATGGAGAAGAGCCGCCAGTCACGCATTGAAGATTACATATCGAGTAAGGAAAGTGATTTGCAGACATCCACAAATCCCCCTTACCTTATTAAATAAGTGGAGAGTTGAAAATTGAGAGTGGAGAGTTTTTAAAAGACAAGCACTGTGGCAGTTAATAAAAAGAATATAATGACCCGTTACTTCTTCGTCCTCCTTCTGATGGCGTTGATAGGCGTGGCAATTGTCGTAAAAGCAGGCATCACCATGTTTGCCGAGCGTCAATACTGGCAGGACGTGGCCGACCGTTTCGTAAAAGAAAACGTGACAGTGAAACCCAACCGCGGAAACATTATATCTTCCGACGGCAAACTAATGGCCAGTTCTCTACCCGAATACAGGATATATATGGACTTTATGTCCGGTGAAAAGGACGAAAAACGCAGAAAGAAGGATCAGGCACGACGGGATTCCATCCTTACCGCCAACATGGATTCAATCTGCATCGGACTGAACAAAATATTTCCGGATAAGAGCGTGGCTCAATTCAAGGCGCATCTGAAAAAAGGACGCCAGGCAAAGAGCCGTAATTATTCGATTTATCCGAAACGTATCTCTTACATACAATATAAAGAGGTGAAGAGATTACCTGTTTTTTGCCTGAACAAATATAAAGGTGGATTTATAGGATTACCCTACAACCAGCGTAAAAAGCCTTTCGGCTCATTGGCAGCCCGTACGCTGGGCGATGTATATGCCGACACCGCGAAAGGAGCCAAGAACGGTATCGAGCTTGCTTTTGACACGATTCTGAAGGGACGGGACGGATTGACGCACCGCCAGAAGGTGATGAACAAATATCTGAATATCGTAGATGTGCCGCCGGTTGACGGCTGCGACCTCATTTCGACTATCGACGTAGGTATGCAGGATATTTGCGAGAAAGCATTGGTAGACAAACTGAAAGAGCTGAATGCCAGTGTAGGGGTGGTCGTACTGATGGAGGTGGCTACCGGAGAGGTGAAAGCCATCGTCAATATGATGCAGGGCAAAGACGGCGGATATTACGAGATGCGTAATAATGCCATCAGTGACATGCTCGAGCCGGGGTCAACTTTCAAGACAGCGTCTATCATGGTAGCCCTTGAAGACGGGAAAATCACTCCCGATTATGTAGTGGATACCGGCAACGGACAAATGCCGATGCACGGCCGTGTGATGAAAGACCACAACTGGCATCGCGGGGGATACGGGAAATTAACGGTTACGGAGATTCTGGGAGTTTCTTCCAATGTCGGTACCTCTTATATTATTGACCATTTCTATGGCAGCAATCCGCAGAAGTTCATTGACGGATTGAGACGAATGAGTATCGACCAGCCGCTTCACCTGCAAATTGCGGGAGAAGGCAAGCCGAATATCCGCGGCCCGAAAGAGAGAAGTTATTTCTCCAAGACGGCTCTTCCGTGGATGAGTATCGGTTATGAAACGCAAGTTCCGCCGATAAATATTCTCACGTTCTATAATGGAATAGCAAACAATGGCGTCACAGTACGTCCGAAGTTCGTAAAGGCTGCGGTGAAAGACGGGGAAATAGTGAAGGAATATCCGACAGAGGTTATCAATCCGAAGATTTGTTCGGACAAGACATTGGCACAAATCCGTGAGATACTGCGAAAAGTAGTAGGCGAAGGGTTGGCCAAGCCTGCGGGAAGCAAGCAGTTCCATGTTTCAGGCAAGACGGGAACGGCACAGATTTCACAGGGAGCAGCCGGATATAAAACGGGAAGGACGAACTATCTTGTAAGTTTTTGCGGGTATTTCCCATCGGAAGCGCCTAAATATAGTATGATTGTTTCCATTCAGAAACCGGGTTTGCCGGCGTCGGGTGGTTTGATGGCAGGTAGCGTATTCAGCAAGATTGCCGAAAGGGTGTATGCCAAAGACCTGCGTTTGCCGCTCGCGAATGCGGTTGATACGAATTCCGTAGTTATTCCGAACGTCAAGGCCGGAGAAATGAGGGAAGCGCAACGGGTACTGGAAGAGTTGAATATTCAGGTACAGGGCAAGATAGCCGACGCAGGAAAGGAAGTGTGGGGGAATACCCATTCGGCACCTCAGGCGGTAGTTCTTGAAAGCCGGAGCAATATGCAGAATTTCGTGCCGAGTGTCATAGGCATGGGGGCGAAAGATGCTGTGTACCTACTGGAGAGTAAGGGACTAAAAGTCCACCTGGTTGGAGTAGGCAAGGTGAAAAGCCAGTCGATAGCCAACGGAACGAAAGTAAAGAAGGGGCAGACGATTACCCTTTCGATGCATTAAAAGTAAAAATGAAGTATTAAAAAAGAGACTATGTTACTAAGCAAGTTACTGAAAGCAATTCAACCGGAACAGATAGCCGGAAATTCAGACATAGAAATCACCGGAATCAACATTGATTCCCGTTTGGTAGAAGCCGGGCAACTGTTCATGGCTATGCGCGGCACACAAACCGACGGTCATGCCTATATACCTGCCGCCATTAATAAAGGAGCTATCGCTATCCTCTGCGAGGATATGCCGGAAGAGCCTGTGGCGGGAATCACTTATATACAAGTAAAGGACAGCGAAGATGCGGTAGGCAAGATTGCCACTACATTCTATGGCGACCCGACTTCCAGACTGGAACTGGTCGGTGTCACCGGAACGAATGGCAAGACGACCATCGCTACCTTATTATATGATACTTTCCGCTATTTCGGATATAAGGTGGGACTTATCTCTACCGTTTGCAATTATATCGACAATGAGCCTGTTCCGACAGAGCATACTACGCCCGACCCTATCACGCTGAACCGTTTGTTGGGACGAATGGCGGACGAAGGATGCAAATATGCGTTTATGGAAGTCAGTTCTCATTCCATTGCACAGAAACGTATCAGCGGATTGAAGTTTGCAGGTGGCATTTTCACCAATCTTACACGTGACCATCTTGACTATCATAAAACAGTGGAGAACTATCTGAAAGCTAAGAAAAAGTTCTTTGACGACATGCCGAAGAATGCGTTCAGCCTTACTAATCTCGATGATAAGAATGGATTGGTAATGACGCAGAATACTCGTTCTAAGGTTTATACGTATTCCTTGAGAAGCCTCAGCGACTTCAAAGGACGGGTGCTGGAATCTCATTTCGAAGGAATGTTGCTTGATTTCAACAATCACGAACTGGCTGTTCAGTTTATTGGCAAGTTCAACGCTTCCAATTTATTGGCTGTGTTCGGAGCGGCGGTTCTGCTGGGTAAGAAGGAAGAAGAGGTGCTTGTCGCCCTTAGCACACTTCATCCGGTAGCAGGGCGTTTCGATGCTGTCCGTTCACCGAAGGGTGTTACGGCGATTGTGGATTATGCACATACGCCGGACGCGCTTATCAATGTGCTGAATGCCATACACGGAGTACTCGAAGGAAAAGGAAAGGTTATCACTGTGGTAGGTGCAGGCGGCAACCGTGACAAGGGTAAACGCCCCATCATGGCGAAAGAAGCTGCCAAAGCCAGCGACCGTGTCATCATCACCTCGGATAATCCCCGTTTTGAAGAGCCGCAGGATATTATCAATGATATGCTGGCAGGACTCGACGCCGAGGATATGAAGAAAACACTCAGCATTGCTGACCGTAGGGAAGCAATCCGCACGGCTTGCATGCTGGCAGAAAAAGGAGACGTGATACTCGTTGCCGGAAAAGGACACGAGAATTACCAGGAGATAAAAGGAGTGAAACATCACTTCGATGACAAGGAAGTACTCAAAGAGGTATTCCAATAACGTCGCCTGCATAGTAAATTGTAAATAGTAAATTGTAAAATAGTAAATTTCATCATGCTATATTATCTGTTCGAATGGCTGCATAAGCTCAATTTTCCAGGAGCGGGAATGTTTGGTTACACCTCATTCCGTGCTTTGATGGCTGTTATCCTCGCACTACTTATTTCAAGTATCTGGGGAGATAAATTTATCAACCTGCTAAAGAAAAAGCAAATCACGGAAACACAGCGTGATGCCAAAATCGACCCGTTCGGAGTCAACAAGGTAGGTGTGCCAAGCATGGGCGGTGTCATTATTATTGTAGCCATTCTCATCCCCTGCCTTTTACTGGGTAAGTTGGGCAACATATATATGATATTGATGCTGATAACCACCGTATGGCTGGGCTCACTCGGATTCGCTGACGACTACATCAAAATCTTCAAGAAAGATAAGGAAGGATTGCACGGCAAATTCAAGATTATCGGACAGGTCGGTTTAGGCTTAATCGTCGGACTTACTTTGTATTTAAGCCCGGACGTGGTAATCCGCGAAAACATCGAAGTGCATACTCCGGGACAGGAGATGGAAGTGATACATGGAACGAATGACTTGAAATCGACTCAAACCACCATTCCTTTCTTCAAGAGTAACAACCTCGACTATGCCGACCTGGTTTCTTTCATGGGCGAACACGCTCAGGCAGCCGGTTGGGTATTGTTTGTCATTATCACAATCATCGTAGTTGCCGCTGTATCAAACGGCGCTAACCTGAATGACGGTATGGACGGAATGGCCGCGGGAAACTCCGCCATTATCGGTGCCACGCTAGGTATATTGGCCTATGTGTCGTCGCACATCGAATTTGCAAGTTATCTGAACATCATGTATATTCCGGGCTCGGAAGAACTGGTAATCTATATCTGTGCCTTTATCGGTGCCATGATTGGTTTCCTTTGGTACAACGCTTACCCGGCGCAAGTATTCATGGGCGACACCGGTAGCCTGACAATCGGCGGTATCATCGCCGTATTTGCCATTATCATCCACAAAGAGTTGCTGATACCGATTCTTTGCGGTGTATTCCTCGTAGAAAACCTGTCGGTTATCCTGCAACGGGCTTATTATAAGGCAGGCAAGCGAAAGGGAGTGAAGCAACGGCTGTTCAAACGGACACCGATTCACGACCATTTCCGTACTTCCATGAGCCTGATAGAACCGGGCTGCACTGTGAAGTTCACCAAACCCGACCAACTGTTCCACGAATCAAAAATTACCATCCGCTTCTGGATTGTAACTATTGTGCTAGCAGCTATAACGATTATAACATTAAAGATTAGATAAGATGAAGGCACGGATTACACGGATTAACGCGGTTTTAGCTGCGCAATCTCTTAAAACCGTGAAATCCGCGTAATCCGTAGCTAATAAAAAATATAGAGAGTATTAACCCGATTATTAACTTTTAAAGGATGTGCACAACTAATAAGCAATTCAGCATATTGAAAAGAAGAGCACATTATTGTAGATGAAAAGAATAGTAATTTTAGGAGCTGGCGAAAGCGGCGCAGGTGCAGCCGTACTCGCCAAAGTCAAAGGATTTGAGACATTTGTTTCGGATATGTCCGCCATCAAGGACAAGTATAAGGAACTTCTCGACAGCCATAATATTGCCTGGGAAGAAGGACACCATACCGAAGAACTCATTCTGAATGCCGACGAGGTTATCAAAAGCCCCGGTATCCCGAATGACGCCCCACTCATCCTTAAACTGAAAGCTCAAGGTACTCCGGTTATATCAGAGATTGAGTTTGCCGGACGCTATACGGATGCCAAAATGATTTGTATCACCGGTTCCAACGGGAAGACGACTACGACATCCCTGATTTACCATATCTTCAAGAGCGCAGACCTGAATGTAGGTTTGGCAGGCAATATCGGTAAGAGCCTCGCTTTGCAGGTAGCCGAAGAACATCATGACTATTATATTATTGAACTGAGTTCATTCCAGTTGGATAATATGTATAACTTCCGTGCGAACATCGCCGTATTGATGAACATCACTCCCGACCACCTCGACCGTTACGACCACTGTATGCAGAATTATATCGACGCCAAATTCCGCATCACTCAGAATCAGACACCGGACGATGCCTTTATCTTCTGGAATGATGACCCGATTATCAAAAACGAACTCGCAAAGCATGGTCTGAAAGCACACCTGTATCCTTTCGCCGCAGTGAAAGAGGACGGAGCTATCGCCTACGTTGAAGACCACGAAGTGAAAATCAACGAACCGATTGCCTTCAACATGGAACAGGAAGAACTGGCCTTGACAGGACAACATAACTTATACAACTCTCTGGCAGCCGGTATTTCAGCCAACCTGGCCGGTATCACCAAAGAGAACATCCGCAAAGCCCTCTCCGACTTCAAAGGAGTGGAGCACCGCCTGGAGAAAGTGGCGCGTGTCCGCGGAATTGATTTTATCAACGACTCGAAAGCCACGAACGTCAACTCCTGCTGGTATGCCCTGCAAAGCATGACTACCAAAACGGTCTTGATTCTTGGCGGAAAAGATAAAGGAAACGATTATACGGAAATCGAAGACCTGGTACGTGAGAAATGTTCGGCTCTCGTATATATGGGACTGCACAACGAGAAACTCCACGAGTTCTTCGACCGCCTCGGCCTGCCCGTAGCAGACGTGCAAACCGGGATGAAGGATGCCGTAGAAGCAGCCTACAAACTGGCGAAGAAAGGTGAAACCGTATTATTAAGCCCTTGCTGCGCTTCCTTCGACCTCTTCAAGAGTTACGAGGATCGTGGCGACCAGTTCAAGCAATGCGTGAGAGAACTTTAGATAACGTTTAACGGATTAGTAATTAGAGAGTAACGAAGTGGATTTATTAAAGAACATATTCAAAGGCGACAAGGTAATCTGGATTATCTTCCTCTGTCTCTGCCTCATCTCGATTGTCGAGGTGTTCTCGGCAGCATCGACGCTGACTTACAAAAGCGGCGACCATTGGGGGCCGATTACGCAACACTCTATCATCCTCATGGTAGGTGCCGTAGTAGTGGTATTTCTGCACAATGTACCCTACAAATGGTTCCAGGTATTTCCAGTCTTCCTATACCCGATTTCCTTGGTGCTGCTGGCGTTCGTCACATTGATGGGTATCATCACAGGCGACCGTGTCAACGGAGCCGCCCGTTGGATGACTTTCATGGGATTGCAGTTCCAGCCTTCGGAACTGGCAAAGATGGCTGTTATCATTGCCGTCTCCTTCATCCTGTCCAAGCGGCAGGACGAATATGGAGCCAACCCGAACGCCTTTAAATATATCATGATTCTCACCGGACTCGTCTTTCTGCTCATCGCACCGGAGAACCTTTCGACAGCCATGTTGCTATTCGGCGTGGTATGCATGATGATGTTCATCGGACGGGTATCTTCCAAAAAGCTGTTCGGAATGTTGGGAATAATGGCACTCCTGGGTGGAGTAGCCGTAGGCATATTAATGGCTATCCCCGCAAAGACATTACACAACACTCCCGGTCTTCACCGCTTCGAGACCTGGCAGAACCGCGTTTCCGGTTTCTTCGAGAAAGAAGAAGTGCCTGCCGCCAAATTCGATATTGATAAGGACGCGCAGATTGCTCATGCCCGTATCGCTGTTGCCACCAGCAATGTAGTCGGCAAAGGCCCGGGTAACTCCGTACAACGCGACTTCCTGAGCCAGGCATTCTCCGATTTTATCTTCGCCATTATAATTGAAGAAATGGGACTGATAGGAGGCATATTCGTCGTATTCCTCTATTTATGCCTGCTATATCGAGCGGGAAAAATCGCCCAAAAGTGCGAACGCACTTTCCCCGCTTTCCTGGTCATGGGCATTGCGTTGCTATTAGTATCACAGGCGATATTGAACATGATGGTAGCGGTCGGATTATTCCCCGTCACAGGACAACCGCTGCCATTAGTCAGCAAGGGAGGAACAAGTACATTAATCAACTGCGCTTATATCGGTATGATATTAAGTGTAAGCCGATATACCGCTCACCTGCAAGAGCTGAAAGAACATGACGCACAGGTTCAGTTGCAGATAGCAACAGATGCAGCGGCCAATTCCGAAGCACAAACTGCCGCCGAACCGACTGCGCCGATTCTGAACAGCGATGCCAAGTTCGAAGACGAGAACGATATTAACAAGAACAGTTAACGGACGGTGGTGCATCGGAAAGGATGAACAACGGATAGAAAGAAAGGACTATGATGGAAAAAGAACTTAGAATTATTATCAGCGGTGGGGGCACAGGAGGACATATCTTTCCTGCTGTCTCCATTGCGAACGCTATAATGGAACTGCGTCCCGACGCAAAAATACTCTTTGTAGGTGCAGAAGGACGTATGGAGATGCAACGGGTTCCCGATGCAGGTTATCAGATTATCGGCCTGCCGATAGCCGGCTTCGACCGCAAGCATTTATGGAAAAACGTATCGGTGGTAATCAAGCTGATACGCAGCCAGTGGAAAGCTCGCAAAGTTATCAAGAACTTCCGTCCGCAAGTAGCGGTAGGTGTAGGCGGTTACGCCAGTGGGCCGACCTTAAAGACTGCCGGAATGATGGGTGTCCCTACTCTGATACAGGAGCAAAATTCATATGCCGGAGTAACCAATAAACTACTGGCACAGAAAGCAAAAGCTATTTGCGTGGCTTATGACGGGATGGAAAAGTTCTTCCCTGCGGATAAAGTCATTATGACAGGCAATCCGGTGCGGCAGAATCTGACAAAAGAGATGCCGTCCAAAGAAGACGCGTTGCGTTCTTTCAATCTGCAACCGGATAAGAAAACAATCCTCATCGTAGGCGGCAGCTTGGGAGCACGCACCATTAACAATACGCTGACAGCCGGATTAACGGCTATCAAAGAGAACAGTGACGTGCAGTTCATCTGGCAAACAGGAAAATACTATTATCCGCAAGTGACCGAAGCCGTGAAAGCGGCAGGAGAACTTCCGAACCTGTACGTGACGGATTTCATCAAAGACATGGCAGCCGCCTATGCAGCCACCGACCTCGTTATCTCCCGTGCAGGAGCAGGGTCAATCTCTGAGTTCTGCCTTTTGCATAAACCGGTCGTTCTGGTGCCTTCGCCCAATGTGGCGGAAGACCATCAGACTAAGAATGCATTAGCACTGGTAAACAAGCAGGCAGCCATCTACGTCAAAGACAGCGAAGCGGAAAGCATCTTGATGGATGTAGCCTTATCCACCGTTAACGACGAGCAGAAACTAAAAGAACTAAGTGAAAATATCGCCAAGTTAGCCTTACCCGATTCAGCGAGAATCATCGCCCAAGAGGTAATAAAGCTGGCAGAAGCAAAGAGCTAATTAAATATATATCCAGGCATAGTTTCCACGTAACCCGTGCCTGAAATTGATACAAATACTAAAGATAAAAGAAATGAATATCGAAACAATAAAATCAGTCTACTTCGTTGGTGCCGGCGGCATTGGTATGAGTGCGCTTGTGCGCTACTTCCTCTTCAAAGGAAAAGTAGTGGCAGGATACGACCGCACCCCTACTCCATTGACTGAAACACTAATCGCCGAAGGCGCACAAATACATTACGAAGAAAACGTCGACCTGATTCCAGAAGCCTGTAAAGACAAGGAAAGCACCCTCGTCATATTCACTCCCGCCGTTCCGCAGGAACACGAAGAATTAGTCTATTTCCGCAACAACGGATTCGAAATACAGAAACGCGCCCAAGTATTGGGAACGATTACCCATTCGAGCAAAGGCTTATGTGTGGCAGGCACTCATGGCAAGACTACCACTTCTACCATGACGGCCCACCTGTTTCACCAGTCACACGTGGAATGTACCGCTTTCCTCGGAGGAATCTCGAAAAATTACGGAACCAACCTGTTGCTTTCCCAGGAAAGCCCATATACAGTAATCGAAGCAGACGAGTTCGACCGCTCTTTTCACTGGTTGTCTCCATTTATGTCCGTCATCACCTCGACAGACCCGGATCACCTCGACATTTACGGAACAGCGGAAGCCTACCTGGAAAGTTTCGAGCACTACACCACCCTTATCCAACCGGGCGGCGCACTGATTATCCGCAAAGGCATCTCCCTGCAACCGAAAGTACAGCCCGGCGTACGTGTCTATACCTATTCACGTGACGAAGGAGACTTCCACGCAGAGAACATCCGCATCGGTAACGGAGAAATATTCATTGACTTTGTAACACCGGACACCCGTATCAACGACATCCAACTGGGAGTTCCGGTAAGCATCAACATAGAGAATGGCGTAGCTGCCATGGCACTGGCGTACCTGAACGGAGTGACTGCCGAGGAGATTAAAAGAGGAATGGCCAGTTTCCGAGGAGTAGACCGCCGGTTCGATTTCAAAATCAAGAACGACCGTATCGTCTTCCTGAGCGACTACGCACACCACCCCTCTGAAATCAAACAGAGCGTACTGTCTATGCGTGAGCTTTACAAAGACAAGAAAATCACAGCCGTCTTCCAACCGCATCTTTACACCCGCACGCGTGACTTCTATCAGGACTTTGCCGATAGCCTGTCGCTGCTCGATGAAGTAATCCTTGTAGACATCTACCCGGCACGTGAAGCACCGATTCCCGGCGTCACCAGTCAGTTAATCTATGACAATCTACGCCCCGGCATCGAAAAAAGTATGTGCAAAAAGGAAGATATACTGAACATTCTGAAAGATAAAAACATTGAAGTATTAATAACATTGGGAGCCGGAGACATCGACAACTATGTCCCCGAAATTTGTAAAATCCTCGAAAACCGATAAAGCTTATGGTAAAGAGAATCCTTCTGTCCATCGTCATGCTGGTGCTTATAGCCTACCTCGTCGTAGCTGTCAGCGCCTTTAACCGCAAGCCTGCCGACCAGACCTGCCGTGACCTGGAATTAGTCATCAAGGATACCGCTTACGCCGGCTTCATCACCAAGGACGAACTGAAAGGTATCCTTGAGAAGAAAGGCATCTACCCTATCGGGAAAAAGATGGAGCGCATCTCCACCAAGTCGTTGGAACGGGAGCTAAGCAAGCATCCGTTGATTGATGAAGCAGAATGTTACAAGACCCCAAGCGGCAAAGTCTGCGTGGAGGTGACACAGCGTATCCCTATCCTGCGGGTGATGAGTGCCAACGGCGAGAATTACTATCTCGACAACAAAGGAACGGTCATGCCGCCGGAGGCAAAATGCGTCGCACACCGGGTAATTGTCACCGGAAACGTAGAAAAGTCGTTTGCAATGAAGGATTTATATAAGTTTGGTGTATTTTTGCATAACAATAAGTTTTGGGATGCCCAGATAGAACAAGTTCACGTGCTGTCCGACCGCAGTATCGAATTAGTGCCGCGTGTAGGCGACCACCTTATCTATCTAGGCAAACTGGAAAACTTTGAAAACAAACTGGCACGCCTGAAAGAATTCTATAAGAAAGGACTCAACCAGGTAGGCTGGAACAAGTATTCACGCATCAACCTCGAGTTCAGTAACCAGATTATCTGTACGAAGAGAGAGTGATGGGGAACAGGTTGTGAGTAATGAGTGATGAGTTATGAATGACAAGTCTCTCTAAATAGTAAACTGTAAATAATTAAATTGTAAATAAAGAGATGGCAACAACAGAATTTATCGCCGCTATTGAACTTGGTTCATCGAAGATAACCGGTGTGGCCGGAAGAAAGAACAGTGACGGAAGTATGCAGGTATTGGCATATGCCCAGGAAGACTCTTCTACATTCATCCGTAAAGGAGTAATCTTTAACCTGGACAAGACGGCACAAAGCCTTACTTCTATCATCAACAGACTGGAAGGTGAGTTGAAAAACTCAATTGCCAAAGTATATGTAGGCATCGGCGGACAGTCACTCCGCACAGTCCGCAACGTAGTAAGTCGCGACCTGGAAGATGAAGCCATCATATCGGAAGAGCTCGTAAGCGCTATCGGTGACGAGAATATCGCCATCCCGGTAGTCGATATGGATATACTGGACGTAGCGCCACAGGAATATAAGGTAGGCAATAACCTGCAAGCCAATCCGGTCGGACTGGTAGGCAGCCATATCGAAGGCCGTTTCCTCAATATCGTTGCCCGCGCTTCCGTACGGAAGAATCTGGAACACTGTTTCCAGCAGGCTAAAATCGACATTGCCGACCAACTGATCGCTCCACTCGTTACAGCCAACGCCGTACTGACGGAAAGCGAACGCCGTTCGGGTTGCGCACTCATCGACCTCGGCGCAGACACGACCACCATCTCTGTTTACAAGAACAACATTCTCCGCTTCCTGACCGTACTGCCGCTAGGTGGCAACAGCATCACGCGCGACATCACCACCCTGCAAATGGAGGAAGAAGAAGCCGAACGCCTGAAGAAAGCCTATGGTGACGCCCTCTACGAGGAAGACCCGGAACAAGAAGAAGCTACCTGCAAACTGGACGACGACAGCCGTACCATCAAGGTAGCCGACCTCAACAATATCATCGAAGCCCGTGCCGAAGAAATCATCGCCAACGTATGGAACCAAGTACAGCTATCCGGATTTGATGACAAACTGCTGGCAGGAATCATCCTGACGGGAGGAGCCGCCAATCTGAAAAATATCGAAGAAATGCTGCGCAAACGTAGTAAAGTAGAGAAAATACGAATGGCGAAACTTCCCCGCAACACGGTTCATGCCCCAAGCAATATCCTGAAAAAAGACGGTTCGCAAAACACTCTGTTCGGACTTCTGTTTGAAGGAAACCAAAACTGCTGCCTGACAGAAACCGCTCCGCAGCCTGTTCCCACTCCGACGACTTCCAGACCTGAACCGGCGGAAGTCCACAAAACAGCAGATATGTTTGAGGACGACCAGGAACTGAAAGAGCAAGCCCGCATCGCCCGACTCAAAAAAGAAGAGGAAGAACGGGAAGCGAAGACAGCCGCCAAAGAAGCGGAAAAACTTCGCAAGCAGAAGGAGAAAGAAGAGAAAGAAAGACGGAAACGGGAAGCTGGCCCGAGCTGGATTCAGCGCAAGATTGACTCGCTGACGAAAGAAATCTTCTCCGACGACGATATGAAGTAAGTGATTAGTGTTTTAGTGATTAGTGATAAATAAAAATAGATAGGATATGGACGAGATAGTACAATTCGATTTCCCGACAGATTCACCGAAAATCATCAAAGTGATTGGTGTAGGTGGTGGTGGTGGTAACGCTGTAAACCACATGTACCGGGAAGGTATCCATGATGTAACGTTCGTTCTTTGCAACACGGACAACCAGGCACTGGCCGAATCACCCGTTCCGGTGAAACTGCAACTGGGCCGTAGCATCACCCAAGGGCTTGGAGCCGGCAACCGTCCCGAACGGGCACGCGACGCCGCCGAAGAAAGCATAGAAGATATCAAAAGCCAACTGAACGACGGCACCAAGATGGTATTCATCACCGCCGGAATGGGAGGAGGAACCGGAACCGGAGCCGCCCCTGTCATTGCCCGCATCGCGAAGGAAATGGATATCCTGACTGTCGGTATCGTCACCATCCCCTTTATCTTCGAAGGAGAGAAGAAAATCATCCAGGCACTGGACGGCGTGGAACGCATCGCCCAGCATGTTGACGCCCTGTTGGTTATCAACAACGAACGCCTGCGCGAAATATATGCCGACCTTACCTTTATGAACGCCTTCGGCAAAGCCGATGATACCCTCTCGATTGCCGCCAAGAGCATTGCCGAGATTATCACCATGCGCGGTACGGTCAACCTTGACTTTGCCGATGTCAAGACCATCCTGAAAGATGGTGGCGTAGCCATCATGAGTACCGGATTCGGTGAAGGTGAAAACCGTGTCACCAAAGCAATCGACGATGCCCTGCACTCTCCATTGCTCAATAACAACGACATCTTCAACGCCAAGAAAGTAATGCTGAACGTCTCTTTTTGCCCGTCATCGGAACTGATGATGGAAGAAATGAACGAGATACATGAGTTCATGAGCAAATTCCGCGAAGGTGTAGAAGTTATTTGGGGTGTTGCTATCGACAACTCGCTGGATACAAAGGTGAAAATTACCGTACTGGCAACCGGATTCGGTGTGGAAGACGTTCCCGGAATGGACACGCTGCACGCTGCACGCAGTCAGGAAGAGGAAGAACGCCAGTTGCAACTGGAAGAGGAAAAAGAAAAAAACAAAGAGCGTATCCGCAAGGCATACGGCGAAAGTGCCAGCAACATCGGAAGCAAGAGTCTCCGCAAACGCCGCCACATCTATCTCTTCAACACGGAAGATTTGGACAACGACGACATCATCGCTATGGTAGAGGACTCTCCTACGTATATGCGTGACAAGACAACTCTGACTAAGATTCGCACAAAAGCGGCTCTTGAAGAGGAAGTAGCGACGGAAGAAGCAACAGATGACAACGGAGTCATCACTTTCTGATAACTTATAACATATAAACATCATAACATATAAAGATATGGATTTATTCGACCAAGTCAGCGAAGACATTAAAACCGCAATGAAGGCAAAAGACAAAGTAGCCTTGGAAACTTTGAGAAATATAAAGAAGTTTTTCCTGGAAGCCAAGACCGCTCCGGGAGCTAACGATACACTGACAAATGACGCAGCCCTCAAGATTATCCAGAAATTAGTGAAACAAGGAAAAGATTCTGCCGAAATCTATATCGGGCAGGGTCGTCAGGATTTGGCTGACGTGGAATTGGGTCAGGTAGCCGTTATGGAAAAATTCTTACCGAAACAAATGTCTGCCGAAGAACTGGAAGCTGCATTGAAGGAAATCATCGCCGAGGTAGGTGCTACCAGCGGTAAGGATATGGGTAAAGTGATGGGAGTTGCTTCTAAAAAATTGGCAGGACTTGCAGAAGGACGTGCTATTTCCGCAAAAGTGAAAGAACTTTTGGGATAATCCCCATTCTCTACACATAGTTTTTTATCTGCCATCTGCGACATTTTCGTTTTTATATATTTATAATCAGCCAGTTATAGCGTTGCAGATACCCGTTGCAGCTATGTTACAGATTCTTTTATCTGCAACATAGCTGCAACTGTCTTTTTATAGTCTGAAACAGTTGATTCTCCCTATACTTCCAAATCGAAAAGCCAATACATAAAACATCATTTCGCAGTAGAAAAACCATCGTTTCCATTATTTCATACTAAATGTATTGAAGGAGTGTGCTTTTAAAGTTACATCTAAAAACTTATCACCCAACTTCACTGTTAAATTCTTCGGCTCGTCATTGAAATTGGCAGCTACAACCAAATATCTTTTCTCCGGTGTAAGGAATATAACAACAGGCAGTTTATCTTCACCTTTTGCTTTATATTGTAATACTTTAGTTCCCGAAACCACCTTGTTGCTGAAATGTTTTACTGCATAATACTCTGGAGTATAAGTAACAGAAGCAGTCTTTGAGTCTACACGAATCAATGCATTCTGTTTCCAGCCCCAGCCACTTGTCCCTGCATCACACAAGATAGCATTCCAGAAAGTATATTCCTCACAGCCATTTCCTAAATAATGACTGATTAGGTTGAAAGTATGTTCGGCAGCTTTCCAATCGAATGTACCGGAACCACATTCACTTTCAGTCTGCATATATTTATAATTAGGATACTTTTTACGGATTTCAGGGAGAATTTGTCCACCCCACCATTGGAAACCGACACCTTCGACAGCATCTTTCATGCGGGGATCAGAAAGAACTTTTTCTACCAGTTCAATACGGTTTGTATTGAGCGTACCCAAATAAACTTGAACATCAGGATGCAATTTCTTTATTGTCGGCGCAAAATATTCCACGTTGAAACGAATAATACCTTCTGGAGTCCATGCACAAGCCGGATAGATGGAATAAGCCCACGGCTCATTCTGAAACATTACACGGGAAATAGTAACTCCTTCTTCCTGATAAGCAGATACGAATTTACAGAAGTAATTGGCATAGGCCTGCAAATAACGAGTATCTTGAATAAAATAGTCATTGACAGCTACCTGCTTGGGATAAAATGTCTTATCTACATTATCAGCTCCTTCATAAAGAGCTATTTCATGCTTAACCGGCAATTGGTTCACTTCGGCCTTGCTCCTCACAGAATAGTAATGATTGACTTTCATCCAAGAAGGAGGTGACCAAGGAGAAGCCCAAAAAGTCATATCGGAGTTAATACGTTGAACTCTCTTTATATAGGGTATCAATGTTGTTTTATCACGGTTAATATTGAAATATTTCAATCGGAAATCACCCGGCACCTCATCACAACTGTACCAGTTACGGGCATAGTCATTAGCATTCATAGGAATACGTCCCATGGAAAAGCGCAAATCTCCATCAGGAGAAAACAGGTTGTTTAAAACAGCATCCTGTTCTTTAAGAGGCAACATATTGAGAGCATCCCAACCTAATTCATTAAAACAAGTTCCCCACTTCTTGAATATCTGGATATTTTCAGTACCATCTACTGACAATAAAGGGATATTTTGACTATCTGCCTGTAATCTGATTTTAGCTTCTTTCCAAACATTATTATCTGTACTGCTAATCCAGATAAAAGATTGAGCATATATGCTGGAAAAAAACGCTAAAAGAGTTCCCAGTGTACATAATTTCTTTAAATTCATTTTCATTAGTATTTTGTTAAGTAATAATTCAAAGCAGGTTAATGACAATTTATCGATTTAATAAGTTATCCTATTAGGAAATTTTTGTTCCTTACCCCAACTGTCCTCCGACACCTTCAACCAGTTGCCAAGTTCCTTTTTCAATAGCTTAGCTTGTTTTGCCGGAATCTTTTCCATCTTCAGAGAATGCATTTGGTAGGGATCTTTCAAATTATCAAAAAGCTGATAATTTCCATCTTTTGTCACCAAATACGAATAACGGCCGGTACGAACACCCTTTTCTTTCTGCTGATAAAAGAATTGAGAGACAGGCTTTTTTACATTCTTATATTTACCAGTAAGAATGCCTTGCGAATAATCTTTTCCCTTCACTGTTTCGGGTAGTTTGTCTCCAAGATTCATCATACCCAACAAAGTCGGCATAATGTCTGTAGCACCTAACATCAGATCGTCCACTCCCGGTTTCAGCTTACCAGGATAACGTATAAAGAACGGAATAGAGAACGATTCATTATAAATCACACTCTTCGCCATACGTCCGTGACTGCCCATCATTTCTCCATGATCAGCGGTAAATATCAGAATTGTGTTCTCTGTCAAACCTTCTTCATCCAAAACCTTCAATACACGACCTATTTCGTCGTCCACACTCTTCACTAAAGAGAAATAAATTTTAGCTTGAAATGTCAGTTGTTCCAGGTTTCTCACCTGTGTCCCCTCTCCAAACTTCACATTGGGACGAAGCAAGACTTCTTTCGGTTTCAAATTCTTGTAATATTGGTTAAACACCTCTTCCTTGCAATCTGTAAGCCTATGATAAGGTGTGTGAGGCGGATTCATACTCCAAAACAAACTGAAAGGTTTAGATGGGTCCCGTTCCTCTTGTCTATTTCGCAGATAGCTTATTACTACATCTGCTTCTACTTCCGGAGTAAACCGACGATAACGAAATGGTTCACCATCCTTCTGTCCACCCACCAGTTCCGGACGATTGGAATAGGCTGTAGCGTTAAAATGACTATCTTTCAACTGCTGGAACCAATATTTATTACTCTTGCGCCCTCTTCCTTCAGGAATATAGGTATCGTATGGGTATACACAATGCCCACCGGGCGCTTTGTTTGTACCCACGTAGTTATTTTCCTTATCAAACAAAGCTTCTGTACGATGCCAATGCGTTTTTCCTACATAAGCCGTTTCATAACCGGCTGTCGCAAGCACATCTGTGAAACAAACCAAACTATCGGGAATACCATTCTGATTATTCACGTGACAGTTACCCGGCACCCCATTCTTCTCCGGAAATGCACCCGTCATCAGCATGGCACGATGAGGACTACTCAACGGGCAAGTACTGCACGCCCGATTAAAAACAACACTCTGTTTGGCCAACCTGTCCAAGTTAGGAGTATGAACCGGATCACCTACCGTACTCAGAACATTGCGATATGCCGGATCGCTCCATAAACTCAATGCGTTCAACCGATATTGATCCGGGAAAATATAGACTAGGTTCGGTCGTTGCTCCTGTCCAAGAAGCTGTGTACACGTTCCTGCAAAAAGAGTTACAGGAAGTCCCCAAATAAGTTTGTGCAAAATTCGTTTCATTTCTATTTTAATTTAAACAAAGACTATTTATACATTACTTCTTCTGACTTAAACGAACTCGACGAGCTATAAACTAATAACACAGCACCTATGCCCTATAAAAGTAACATAAGGCTGTGTTATATACAAAAACCATTACCAACCCGGATTCTGTCCCAAATTAGGATTTTTGTATTTCTCCGTATTGGAAATCGGATAGAAATACAAGTTGTCCGTCATGTTTCTGGTTTCCATCAGGAACTTGGAATATTCAAACTTACCAGCTTCGCCCTTAATAACTTTCACACCATAAATATCAGCAGTCTTATCCAAATCTTTCCAACGACGCACATCCCAAAAACGATGTCCTTCAAAAGCTAATTCCACCCGTCGTTCGTTCTTCAGACGTTCTATGAAATCAGCTTTTCCCATACCTGCAGGATAAGGAGGCATTTCTACCTTACCACGCGCACGCACTTTATTCACTGCTTCGCGGGCAGTCATAGGATAATCTGCATCCGCATAATCAGGATTTCCAAAAGCATTTATCATTGCTTCCGCATAATTCAGCAATATTTCAGCATAACGGAACAATACCCAGTTATGTTGCGCTTTAGTAGTCGTGGAACCTGACACAAAACTGATATTGGGATTAAGATACTTGTACAGATAATACCCTGTAGTAGTAGCGTTAGTCAAAGGAAGACCATTAGCACCGCCTTCCCATATCTGAAGAGGTGCACCACACCAATTCATATTATTGTAAGCCACAGTTCTTGCCAGACGTGGGTCACGGTTACTGTAAGGATTGGCTGCCATAGTAGGATCGTTCCAGTCAAATTTGGAACCGTCTTTCATCTCAAAAGCATCCACCAAGTTTTGTGTGGGACAAGTAGAAGTTTTTCCACCCTCTACTCCCATGGGGAAGTTGGCTTTCTCAAAATCTCCCGTTTCACCTACACCACGGGCTAAAATCACTTCGGCACATGTGTTGTTCACTTTACGAAACTGAGCTGTAAGATCATCCACTAGCTCATAACCCAACTCAGAAACATTACCGATGATCTCATAAGCAGCGGATGCAGCTTTTTTCCATTTTCCGGCATTATCTTCCGAATAGAGAGGACTTGCCATATAAAGCGTAACTCTAGACTTCAATGCCAAGGCTGCCCCCCGAGTGATACGACCAATATCTTTACTAGCAAAACCTTCCGTATAAGTAATAGGCAATTTGCCTTCAGCTGTAATTTCTGTAAGCTCTTTTATAATGAAGTCCGCTACTAAATCACAACTTTCACGTTCCAAGCTGTTCACCTCGTCCTGAGTGAGCACTGTAGTAACCAACGGCACATCATGATAACGCTTAATTAATTCAAAATAATAAAACGCACGAAGAAAGCGTACTTCATAAGGAAAGTTATTAAATTCCTTCATCATATCCTTATACTTCTCTGCATTTTCCCAGTCCTCAAAAGTCTGTCCTTCAGCCTCCTTCAGATAAAGGTTGGCAGCACGAATGGCTGTATAGTATTCACTCCAGACATCATCTACCAATCGATTTGCTGACCAAGTGCCGTTTACAAAATAATGGATAGCTGAAGACTTGTATACATGTACGGCATCGTCTGTTGCCGCATCCTGCATAGCGCCTTCTGTATTACAAAAATCTTGAGGCAAATAACTGTAAATATTAGTCACCATCTTCTTGGAGCGTTCAAAGCTCGTAAAGATGTTTTCCTTTTGATAGTCGTTTGACTCATCGCAGTCCATGAAGTCACATCCGCTCAATATGCAGACCGACATAAGTAATGCTATATGTTTCAATTTCATAAGTTTCATTCCGCTTAAATTATTAGAAACGTAAATTAACGCCAAATGTATATTGAGTCATCAACGGATGACCGGTACCTGTCATTTCAGGATCTATCACACCATCCATTTTATCAATGCTGAACAAATCGTGTCCACGGGCAAACAGTCTCATATAGTTCACACCGGGTAACTTATTTACCCACTTTTGCGGTAAATCATAATACACTTCCAATGTACGTAACTTCAGGTATGAGGCGTCAGCTACCCACAAAGAATTGGTATTATAGTTGTTCTTGGAACCATTATAAGTGAGACGCGGATACTTGCCATCGGGATTACTTTCCGTCCAACGATTATCATAATAATATTGAGAAACAGTATTATTGTTTACCAGAGGACGATAGATACTGCGTGTATCAAGCATCTGACTATAATTGGCAACCCCTTGGAATAAGGCTGTAAATCCTAATCCTTTGTATTCGGCTCCAAGACTGAAACCGTAATAAATCTCAGGACAAACTTTATTATATCCTAATGCTACCTGATCATATTCATCAATTACTTTATCACCGTTCTGATCCTTGAATTTCAAGTCACCGGGACGTACTTCATCCAGTATCTGTTTCACTTCACGATTTTCAATATCATCCCAACTCTGATAAATCCCCTCCACTTCATAACCAAAATATTGGTTTACAGAATGTCCGGTACGTTTCAAATAATCATACGGACGATACACCTCATTCATCTCCTTAATCTTATTACGATTGAAACTGAATTGCCCGCCTAACTGATAAGTAACATTTCCTATTTTATCATTCCAATTAGCTGCAACTTCCACGCCGTAGCTATTCACAATACCACTGTTTATATCAGGAGCTGCAATACCTAATACAGAGGAAAGAGCGCCATCTCCATCTACCAAAATATCTGTACGATGATCATAATAACCATCTATTGATAAAGAAAGACGACTCCATGCCATAAAATCAATACCTGCATTCAACTTATGTGATTTTTCATAAGTTAACCCATCTACAGCAAGACGAGCCTCTTTCATACCGCTGATGGAAGCCGGTGTTTCACCAAAATAATAACTTCCACCACCACTATATGAACCACGGAAAAGTTGTACACCATAGTCAGCGCGCCCTGCAATACCATACGAAGCACGAAGTTTCAACATATTCAGCCAGTCAGCTTTAAAAACATTTTCTTCTGAAAGAATCCAACCTGCACCTACCGAAGGAAAAATTCCCCATCGATCATCCGGTTCGAGAATACTGGACGCAGAACCTGCCAAAGAGAAATCAAGCAAGTAACGGTTCTTATAAGTATAATGAATTTGCCCCACAATATCCATAAAGGCTCTGCCTGCATTCTGCCCACGCTTCATCAGCTTGTCCATACTATAAAACACAGTAGCGTTCAACTTATGATCAGCCTTCCAAGTACGATCATAATTCAACTGTGCATTGATAGTCAGACGGCGAACCACATCCTTGATACTGCTACTAAAGTCTAAAGCAGTTTCTTCAGTCAAATTCTTATAAGAATTTTTTTCACCGTCCCAACCCATAATAGCTTGTTCGGTTGCATATTTATGCTGGTTGCGTTCCCAATATCGCGCCTCGTTGTCAAAACCTAGACGTGCAGTAGCAAACAAACCTTTAGTAATGAAACTCAAGTCCTGTACAAAGTTTATGTCGGCATAGAGATTACGAGTTTGCCCACGTTCATAACCAGTATCAGAAATCATAGCTATCGGGTTACTACCATAAATTGAAGTTGCACCCCATCGGCCACCAGAAGTCTTGATAGGCATAGCCCCCGATGGAACTTTGTACAACATATCAAATATGTCAGCGGTAGTAGTATAAGGACGATTGTCCTCCGCAAAGTTACCACGCATATTAAGCTGCAATTTAGTGGTATTTCCCAACTTGATGTCGAGATTGGTCATGAAGTTCAATTTAGAATACTTAAACTGCGTAGAATATCCTTCATTTTCCTCTGTGGGTTGTAAGATACCTTTATCATTCAAGTAATTCAACTGGGTAAAATACTGTACGACATCACCACCTCCACGAAGAGAAAAATTCACATTATTACCGAAACTATGGTTTCGAAGCGCTTCGTCCACCCAATCCACATTAGGATAAAACTCCGGATAAGTCTGGTCGCGAAAAGCATCCAACTCACGCTGATTGTAACGAGATGTCGTGACGCCGTCATTTCTCAAGCCTTCATTCATAGACTGAGCATAAGTATAACCATCCACAAATTCCGGTAAACGACGTGGTGTACCCATCTTAAACTCGTAATCGAACGTAATGACAGGTTTCCCTGCACAACCACGCTTGGTAGTGATAAGAATCACACCGTTAGCGCCACGTACACCATAAAGCGCCAGTGAAGTGGCATCTTTCAGTACACTGACGGACTCGATATCTTGCACAGCAAGATTATCAATACTACGTTCATAACCATCAATCAATATCAACGGACTCTTACCATTGGTAGTCCCTACACCACGTACATAGAGTGTAGCACCGTTTTCCCATTCATTCCCTCCATTCTGCAAAACCTGAAGGCCGGGAATTAATCCAAACAAAGCGTTGGAAGCTACCGTACTGGTACGGTGACTCAGTTCATCAGCCGTAGCCATGCCACCAGAAGTAATCGCTTCTTTCTTGCTGAACGAGATACCCCGTCCATAATGCTGTATGCTGTCTGCTACCTGAGCTGCCGCAATGGAAGAACACAGCAGCCCTGTAATGATTAGCTTTATACTTTTTTCCATAAGGATAGTATGATTACTTTATTCAATAATAAATTATGTTATTCCCAACCAGGATTTTGAACCAATCCGTAACCTTTGTTCACCTCTTTGGGAGGGAATGCGCTCAAATACCACTTGGGAGAGAAGCCACCGGCTTTCTGCCAAGCCCTTTCTTTCAATTGCGGGAACTCAAACAGATATTCTCCTGTTTTCTTATGCTTATAGAAATAAAGACCATGCAAATGTTTAGTAAAATCCGTCTCACGTTTCCAACGAATAAGGTCATAGAAACGAACTTCCTCAAAGCCAAATTCACAGGCACGTTCACGAAGTACCGCTTCACGGAATTCTTTTTTGCCCAATCCTGTCTTCAGATCACCCAAACCTACACGATTCCTCACCGCATTGATGTAAGAATAAGCCTCCCCGGTACGGTTACATTCATTCAATGCTTCAGCATACGACAAATAGACCTCAGCTAAACGTAGTAACGGCCACTGAATGACACGCCCACTCCACTCCCCTTGACGGTCGAGTAAAAACTTACGTGCTGTCAGACCGTTAGTGGTTAATCCTTTATCATCCAAACTGACACTTTTATTATTATAATGTTCGCCTTTCGGATAATTTGTCTTATCTTTTGAATATTGCCGATATATAGCAGCCACACCGCTACCGAACTTGTCACCATCCAACAGAATGGTTTCGCACAAACGAGGATCACGATTTATAAACGGATTTTTAGCATGCTCTTGGTTATTCCAGTCAAAATCGCTTCCATCTGCCATAGGGAACATATCGAAGTACTCCTTAGTAACTCCCCAAGCACCCCAACGTGCACTTTGCATGATACCACCGATTTTGTTGGTCTTATAATGGCGACGTACCGAAATCAATGATTCGGTCGTACCTCGTGTATAATAAGCGTCACGGAATGCCATACGCGGCTCTCCGGCTTTTACCAAATCGTAGAAACCTTCCTTATTCAATGCCCTAAAAAAGTCTTCGCCTGCTTTTGCGGCATCTTCCCAACGCTTTTGTTCATATCCACCAAACCAAGTCATCAGTTTTTCGGAAGCTTCGCCTTCATAATAAGGCATCTCGTTATTAAATAACGGACTTGCAGCAAACAAAAGAACACGTACTTTCAATCCCATAGCGGAAGCACGGGTCAGGCGACCACTCCAGTTGTCAGATTCTTCTTCAGTAACATTCCAAGGAAGTTCTTTACAATCAATAGCTTCATCCAACAATCTCACAATAAAATTCACAGTCTCCTGCAAAGTGGCACGGGCAGGAAATCCCAAACCATCTTCTGCAGAAATAGCTCGATCCACAATAGGCAGACCACCAAAATGACGAAGCATTTCGGCATATTGAGTAGCAATCACAATTTTAGCTTCCGCTTTCAAACGTAACTTCTCAGCATCTTCCATATCAGGCACACGGTCCACATTCTCTATAAACACCCAAGCCATGCGGATACTTTTCCAACTATTACGCCGGGTAAAACCGTATTTGGTACCTCCGTCTCCATCCGACGCCTCTTCCGAACCAGCATTGTAAGCACCACTATAATAAGCTTTATTAGGACCATCCCAAGTCAAAGCTGAATTACACAAATCCGTCAAGTCTTCCTGAATGCCGAACCACATATTGGTGGAGTAACCATAACTATTACTTGCCCAAAATGCATATGGCAAATTACCGTAACTATTCCACAGCACCCGACGCGCATATACCGCTGTAGAAAAGATGGTATCAATGGTAACATCCGAACTAGGCGGTTTCTGGAGAAATTTCTCACCCAGCGCAAAGTCCTCACATGATATTGTGGTAATCAATAAAGCCCCCAACATCAATCCTTGAAAATATCTTGTAAGTGATTTCATATTATTCTATTTTTTATTAAAAACCTACTTTCACACCAAAGTTGATAACCATCACCAATGGATAATTAGCTCTTGCAGCAGATTTCGACTCCGGGTCTATCACATCCAATTTATCGAATGTAAGCAAGTTATAACCGGTAGCATATACACGCAAACTACCTAAATGCATCCTGTTCAAAACTTTCTTTGGGAAACTGTAACCCACTTCCACGTTTTTCAGGCGTAAGTAAGAAGCATCACGCAACCATAAATCAGAGTCATAGTAGTTATTACTTCTGTTTACGAAGGAAATTGCGGGATATTTAGCTGCATCCCCCTTTTGTGTCCAAGTATCGGTAACAAAATATCTCATCAGTGAACGTTGGTTAGTCTGCCCGAAAGGATAACGGAAAACGTCGTCCAACATACGCGAAGTCTTGGCAGCACCCGCCCAAGTCATACTAACGTCAAATCCCTTGTAAGAGATACCATAGTTTATACCATATGACAACTGCGGATAATTAGTATTACCGATAGCCGTAATATCATTCTGGTCTATCTTCTTGTCACCATTCAAGTCCATATACATAACATCACCAGGTTTGGGAGTAATGCCATGGTCAGGAATACCTCCATGTCCCTCAGTAGCATATCGTTCCACATCCTCCTCAGAAAAGTATCCTGCAAACTTACGACCAAAATGCTGACCGACAGATTTACCGGTACGTTGCATATAAGCATATGGATAAGTCACCTCGTCCATATAAATAATCTTGTTTTTGGTACGCGAGATATTAAAGCCGATATGATATCCCAGTTTGTTAATCTTATCTCTCCAGTTCACATTGATTTCATATCCTTTATTATCTACCTTACCAATATTAGCGGTAGGAAGTGTCACAGCCAAATAACCGGGATCAGTTCCACGAGAAGTCAGGATATCACGGCGGTGTTCGATGAAGTAGTCAAAATTCACCTTTAATTTGCTATTAAAGAAATAAGCGTCAACACCATAATTCTGTTTAGCAGCCGTTTCCCAGGTCACATTAGGATTTCCTTTCTTTGCCTCGTTGGCGCCCGTAGTAATAGAACTGCCACTACCGAAATAGAAACCACCATTGGAAGCGTTATATACGTCCGGCAGGTAGAGGAAACGAGAGTTATCGCTCACACGGTCATTACCTACAATACCATAAGATGCACGCACTTTCAGGTAGTCCATAAACGATTTTAGCGGCTTCATAAAATTCTCTTCTGATATTACCCATCCCGCAGAGAAAGCAGGGAACAAACCGAAGCGTTTGCCCGAGGCAAAGTTCTCCGAACCGTTATATCCCATATTTACATCAAACATATAACGGGTATTATAGTCATAAGTAGCACGTCCCACCAAACCTATATAACTTCTCGGAATTGACAAAAATGCCGAAGGTCCGTTAGGATAATAAGTAATGGATTGATTATACATTACAAGTCCCGAAACATGGTGTTTACCGAAGTCACGTTTATAGTTCAAGGCAGCTTCCACATACCAGTCCTTACCACGACCAATAGATTCTTCATACCCCAATATGTTTTCTTCATCCACGCGGCGAAGCAGTACCGATCCGTCAGATTGTATCAACGGCTCGTAATGAGGAGTTTTACCACGCCTTTGTTTAGTGAGAGATACGGAACTATTATAAGCCCCTTTCACATGAGCTTTCAAACCTTTGGTAATAAAGTCCAACTTCTGTTCTAACAAGAAATCGAAATTCAGCGTATTACCATAGGTCACATCATAACCTCGTCCGTAATAAGTGTACATGGCATCGCGCATATCACCAAAAGAACTAGAAATATTACGTGCATCGGCCCACACCCATTTTCCATCTACGATACCTGAACCGGAAAACGGAACAGCCCAATAAATACCACGAAAAATAGTTTCAATACTAGACAGCCCCGATTCTCCATCCACTCCCGGAGTGTGTTTGTCATTGACACGTCCACCTACATTCACACGGAGCTGTGTAGTCTTTGTCAAATCCACATCCAAATTCAGACGATAATTGTAGCGATTGTAGCTGTAATTGTCATCATAATCTTTTTGATAACAATTAAAGAGTCCGTCTTGAGTAAACACACCGAGTGACGCAAAATAGCGCACTCTCTGCGAACCGCCCGAAATGGTCAAGTTATGTTGCGTTTGCAAGGCTGTATTACGTACCAAATAATCCATCCAGTCCATATCCGGATAAGCTAACGGATTACTCTGAGTACGAAACCCTTCAATAGCTTCCGGTTTGAACGCCAGCTGGGCTTCGGTATATCCGTCGTGAAGCTGGGCGTTATTATATGCCGTGGCATATTCATAGCTATTAGCAAAATCAGGTAAGCGAGTAGGTGCCTGTAAGGCAAATGAAGTAGAGAAGCTAACTTTCGCTTTCCCTTCCTGCCCACGTTTGGTCGTCACCAAAATTACACCATTAGCACCACGTACTCCAAACACAGCCGTTGCAGAAGCATCTTTCAATACCGTAATATCTTCCACTTCATTAGGATCGAGTTGGAAGAAACTGCGTTCTACTCCATCCACCAAAAACAACGGCTGAGACATGGATTCGTTCAATGACCCCACACCACGTACATATACTGTGGGATCGTCACTACCCGGCTGACCGGAAGTCTGGATGGCAGACAAACCCGGCATTTTACCAGCCAATGCATTACCAATACTTGATACCGGACTTTTCAATACATCTTTTGTCGTAATAGACGACATTGCTCCTGTCACTGTCACTTTCTTGGTAGCACCATAAGCCACTACCTGTACTTCCTGTAACTCTTGAACATTTTCATTCAGTTCGATTTTTAAGGCGGATTCTCCGGTATACTTTATTTCTTTATCCTTATATCCCATATAAGATATAACGATAGTAGCGCCTATCGGAACTTCCAGTTTAAAATTACCATCCACATCAGTAATAACCCCGCTGGTAGTTCCCTTTACAATTACACTGGCACCAATTACCGGACCATGACTATCAGTCACTGTTCCAGTAACCATTCTGCGATTCTGCTGCACAATAGGACTTACAACAGAAGCCTCTCCCAACACACTATTTCCTATAGGGAAAGCCATTTGTCCGAATGACAAAAACGTCGCCAATAGCCATACCTGCTTCTGAGGTATTTTCATTGGAAAGAAGAAGTTTTCCATCTTTTTTAAATTTAAGTATTATAAAATATATTATCAAAAAGGTTCTATCTATAATTCACAAAATTAAATAGTTTTTAGATATTAAAATCCATTTATTATTCAGAAGAAGGTAGCATATTATACACAACTAAAAATAAGGTATTTATGTACAAAAATGCCCCATAAACGAACAATAGCGCCCCATATTACAGCAGGTATTCTCCCCAATCAAGCATGCAGGGCTATAGCTATTTTGTAGCAAATCCACAACGTGCCTCCCAGTTCTCGGTGTTTTGCACAAAGAAAACGCATCTCTAGTATTACGAAGAAAGGTTAAAATGTGTTTTCATAATTAGATATATTCACTATTTTCCCCAATCCCTTTTACGTCTTAAAGCCTCCAGATAATAATAGTCAGCATAACTCAAAGGAACGTCTATTTCAGCGCAATCTGGGAAACTACCTACGGAATGCATCAATAGAAAATAATGGTTTTCACCAATTTCTGCACGATAAGCGGGAGAAGACAGAGTTTTCATTATCTTATCTGCTGTTTCCTTATATTCCTTATTATTTGAGAAGACACTTAGCTCATACAGCGCCGAAGCTGTAATAGCGGCCGCTGACACATCCCTCAGTTCTTTGGGAATATTCAACGCATCAAAGTCCCAGTAAGGTATCAAATCTTCAGGAAGATTTGAATTGGTAAATATAAACTCATATATTTTCTTAGCCTGATTTAAATATGCCGGACGATGTGTATACCGATAACACATAGTATAGCCATAAATAGCCCAAGCCTGCCCTCGTGCCCATGCCGAATCATCTGAATATCCTTGCGCCGTACAACGTTTAAGCACTTCTCCTGTTTCCGGATTGTAATCTACCACATGATACGAACTTCCATCTTCCCGAAAATGGTTCTTCAAGGTTTTATCAGCATGTGAAACGGCAATATTATAATAGGTAGAGTCACCGGACAACCGGGTAGCTTCAAATAAAAGTTCCAGATTCATCAAATTATCAATAATCACTGGACATTTCCATCCCATCTTTAACGGGCGTCCTTTGTCAGCATTCCAAGACTGAATGATATCCGCATTCGGACGAAAACGTGTAGACAAAGATTTGGCAGCCTGTACCACAACCGACGTATATTCCTCCTTACCACCTAAGCGCAAACCATTGAGGAAACTACAACCTATAATAAAGCCAATATCATGATGCGAAGTATTATATTGTTCTTTATATAGGTATTCGGTGCATTTCTCTGCTTTCTGCTTCCAATATTCATTACCAGTGAGATTATACAAATACCAAAGACTTCCCGGGAAGAAGCCAAGAGTCCAATCCCAGCCACGACGTGCATACACCATATCGCCCTTAGCGTTCACGGTACGAGGAATTAAGATTTTATCGTTCTTTTCAAGAGCATCCATCTGCAAACTATATTGAATAGCGGCATGCTCAATGTTCGTTGAAATAAAATCTTTCTGTCCTTTAACTCCCACACAAGCAAACATTGAAAAGAGAAAAAGACCAATACACGTACGAACTAAAATATTACTTTTCATAATCAATCAACATTTCATTAACTTGCTAACTATGCCAAACAAAAGTAAAGAATAAAACAATATTAGAAGGGCGGTATATATACACGAAAGGAATTCTAAACATACAAAATAAGTCCAATCTGAAAAAATGAACAAAAATAACATATAAATTGGATAATAAAACACCCAACAACACAACATCACACTTTCCCCCTCACGACAAAAAAGCTATATTTGCAAATCTTAATATAATGATTACTATACCTAAAGATTATGAGAAACAAAATCTTTTTAATCTGCTACTTCCTATGTGTACACATACTTACATGTAGTACACAAAGCATATCTTTCCGACATTTGACTACCGATAATGGTTTATCACACAACTCCATTATTTCTATATATCAGGATGAACGAGGATTTATGTGGTTCGGTACACGAAATGGAGTCAGTTTATATAATGGAAAATATTTCAAGATTTATCAAAAGGAGAAAAACAACTCAAATAGTATTTTATACAATGATATTTATCACATCACAGGAGATCAAAACGGACACGTCTATATCATGACTAACAGAGGGATTTCCGCTTATGACATAGAAAAAGGGCAATTTACTCCTATCATAAAGAAAAGCACACGGGCAGAATTCTTTTCTAAACATCTATACGTTGCCACTTCAAACCAAATATTCAAGTACGATGGAATAAAATTCGATTTGTTCTATAAGATGACTCAAAATACTAGCGTTATTCAAAGATTATACGTATATAACGACTCTGTCTTCATAGGAACCAATAAAGGACTTTATATACTCGACCCACAAAAGGCACTAACCCAACCTATCAAAGAAGGAAATATCTCCGATATCATCAGAGATTCTTCCGGTTACTATTGGATAACGACCAAATCAGGACACGGAGTGTACTGCATACAAGGCAAACAGATAAACAATTTCTTGTATGAAGCGGATGATCCTTCCACCATCAGTTCCAACTATACACACAGGTGTTGCGAAGACAAACAAGGGAATATATGGATAGGAACTTTCAACGGACTTAACAAGTATGACAAACAAACCAAAAAGTTCACCCGTTACGAGAAAAAAGAAAATAGCAAAAGCTTGAGCAACTCTTCTATTTGGGGGTTACATTGCGACTTACAAGGAACCATTTGGGTAGGAACATACTCCGGTGGAATCAACTATTTCAATCCACAGAAGCAAATTTATCGTGAGTATCAGGCTTCTTCCAAGGAAAAAGAAGGTTTAAGTTCCCCTATCGTTAAACGTATGACTGAGGATGATGAGGGGAATTTATGGATAGGTACAGAGAGAGGGGGAATTAATAAATACATCCCGACTACCCAAACCTATCAATGGTATACAAATAAAAACACTCCCAACAATTATACAGGAAATATAAGAGCAATCTACTACGACTCCATACAAAAAGTAGTGTGGACCGGTATTCATTTGGAAGGACTTAACAAATTGGATTTAAAAACCGGCCGTTCTACCAATTATAAATATAAGAAAGGTGATAGAACATCTATTCCATCCAATCTTATTGAAGATATTTTACCCTATCAAGAACAATTAATTTTAGCAACTAACAACGGAATCGGTCTATTCAATCCTGCAACCGGAACATGTAAACCATTGTTCCACGATGAAGTGGCACTCAACAATACTATATCCACCTTTGGATTAACCCTCGACCACAAAGGTATTTTATGGATAACCAATAATAACAATGGAGCCTGCGCTTATAACTTCAATACTCAAAAGCTGTCAATATACAAACATAAAAGCGCCAATGAACACAGCATCAGCAGTAACAGCGTCAATTCCATCTACGAAGACAGTCAAAACAGGTTATGGTTTTGCACTAATGAAAATGGACTGGATTTATACCGTAGAGAAACGGACGACTTCGAAAACTTTGATATGAGCAAAAACGGCCTGGCAAGCAATATTATTTACAACATTTGTGAATTATCCCCAAATAGGCTACTTGTAACCACCGACAAGGGGTTCTCCATATTAGACTATCAACAAAAAAAATTCAAAAATTATGAAGAACTCCCATTAAGCTGTATTAACGAGAATGCACTTTACAAAAACAAAAAAGGAGAAATTTTCATTGGAGGAACCACTGGAATTATTTCGTTCTTTGAGAAAGAACTTGAAGAGTCTCCTCGTTCTTACCGTATATATCCATTCCGACTTATCGTGAACGGAAAAGACATCAATGTAGGAGATAAAGACAGCATATTGACTAGAGACATAACTTATTCTCCAAAAATCACTCTTAAATCTAATCAAAATATATTTAGTATTGAGTATACCACAACAGACTATATACCTTTCAATAAAGATAAAATCATATACCGTTTGGAAGGTTTCTCTAATACATGGAACAGTCTGGAACAAAATGTTATTACATACACCAACTTAAACCCTGGTAAATATACATTAGTTGTCAAAGCCAAAGATATCAATGAAAGCCTGGTTCCACCAAGCAGATTGCAGATAGAGATCTTACCTCCTTTCTATCGTACGATATGGGCATACCTAGTATATCTCATATGTATTGTAGGTATTGCATATTACCTTATACGCGCCTATCATCACCGGATCCAGCTACAAGAATCGCTGAAGTATGAAAAAAAGCATGCTGAAGATATCGAAAAACTCAACCAAGCCAAATTACGCTTCTTCACCAACATTTCACATGAGTTCCGCACCCCTCTTACACTCATCATCGGACAAATGGAAATGTTATTACAGATACGTTCCTTCGCTCCCAATGTCTATAACAAAATACTGGGAGTGTACAAGAGTTGTTTACAGCTGAGGGAGCTTATCACCGAATTACTTGACTTTCGCAAGCAGGAACAAGGTTACATGACTATCAAGGTTAGCGAACACAATATTGTGGACTTCGTATATGAACATTATCTACTCTTTCAGGAATATGCAGTACAACGCCAGATTACTTTCAACTTCGAAAAGAGTAGTGATACCATCAATTTATGGTACGATGCCAAGCAGATGCAAAAAGTGATAAACAATCTTATCTCCAACGCCTTTAAACACACAAAAGCGGGAGGAATAATTTCCATATCTGTCCGGAAAAGAAATCAGGAAGTCCTCATTGACGTAACAGACAATGGTTCGGGAATAGCAGCCAAAGACATCAACAATATCTTTACTCGTTTCTATCAAACGGAACAGTTGGATTCTCTGTTCTATGTAGGTACCGGTATCGGTCTTTCGCTTTCCAAAGGTATAGTCGAACTGCATCATGGAAGTATTGAAGTTTCCAGCGAATTGGGAGAAGGGACCACTTTCTGCATACATCTGAAAACAGGAAATGAGCACTTCACATCCGAACAGTTCTGTGAAACAAAAGATACATTTGCATTTAATGAAATTAACGAGTTAAATGCAGAGTTCCAGCAGTCTTTATTATTTGAACAAACGACTTCAAACAACGATAGCCGACTAAAGGAAAGAGAATATAAAATTCTTATTGTAGAAGATAATGATTCATTAAAAGAAATGATATCTAAAATATTCGAAGAGTTCTATATTGTCATTACCGCCTCCAATGGCAAGGAAGGACTGGAGAAAGTACGATCCGAAAATCCCAATATCGTGCTCAGCGACATCATTATGCCGGAGATGTCCGGTACGGAACTTTGCCAAGCCATTAAAGCCGATTTTGATACCTGCCATATACCCGTAGTTCTACTCACAGCCAAAACTGCCATCGAACATAATCTGGAAGGATTAAGAATGGGAGCGGATGATTATATTACCAAACCATTTAACATCAACATCTTGTTGTCCCGCTGTAACAATCTGGTCAATAACCGAATCATGCTACAAGAAAAGTTCAGCAAACTGCCGCAAGAAAACATACAAATCCTGACCAACAATGTGATGGACAAGAAATTCATGGATAAAGTGATGGAAATTATCGAGCAGGAGATGGAGAATGGAGATTTCAATGTAGATATGCTGGCAACGCAAATGAGTATTTCGCGTACAAAGCTTTTCTCCAAGTTAAAAGCCATCACAGGACAGACACCTGCTGATTTCATTATGACCCTCCGCCTGAAACGTGCAGCATTCTTACTGAAGAACAACATGGAACTGAATATTGCGGAAATATCAGACCAGGTCGGTTTCAATGTACCCAAATATTTTAGTAAATGCTTCAAGGAAAGATATCACATCACCCCACAAACTTACCGGAAAGGCGATATCCCCCTCTCCGAAAATGAGGAAACAACCAATAATGTTGATTCCAAAATGCAAAATTAAAATTATCTAATACAATTCTGGCAATGTTTAATCAAACAATTCCTTCAGTACTTCCAGTGATTTTAAAGCCGGGAAGTCCGGCAAATGCAAGCTATAATAATCATTTATAGTCGTCAGGCAGCGGGTGCGTTCCGCACGGCTCATGCCGAAAAGATGCATCGTCTCATAATTCATACGCATCAATTGGCGAAGACGCCCGGCCTCATCGGGCTTGATATAAGATGAATGTAACTGAGGCCGAATCGAAGTGAAACAGGCATTCAGCAAGTCAAAATAGTCACCGGTATGATAGTCCTCGAGATTGGGATAAAGCCCCAAAAAGCGGGAAAGCCTCATCAGAAAGACCAGATGGAAATTGGCAAAACCTTCGCTGCACTCGTCCAGCCAGATAATAGAATGTTGCAGATAGGCAAACAATGGACGGTTCTCCGCCTCTTCACGGACAGCCCGATAAAGAAATTCAGCCAAGAAAAGTGCCATCGCAGACTTGTACGGGTCATAAGGAATGGACGAAAAAGGATAAAAAGATTTCGCTTCCTTCACACGATAGAGAGTCGTGTTCGGTCTGTAATCCGCTTCAAATTCAATAAAAGACAACGGCTGGAATAGGACGGACTTCACTGCCGCCTTTCGCGAACGGGGTACTGCGACAAGAAAAGAAGCCCTTCCGGACAATTCCGTGTACATATCTACAATGATAGACGTATCATTATATTTTAACGTATGTAGAACTATTCCTTTCGTTTTTTGCAACATAGCAAACTATCTCATTATCAATCCGGAACAAAATTACAAAAAAAATGCAAGGTAATCGATGACTTTTCATAAGCATTAACAACCTAAAAAACAACTACTTTTGTTATTCACCTTGAATAATAAAGTAAAAATAAACAAGCTTATGAAACAAAAAAGTAACAGAAATGGATTTACCGTATGTGCCCAGGCGTACTTACGGAAGCTACAAGAAGAAGGGCGCTATTCAACGGCGCATGTGTATAAGAACGCCGTCCTCTCATTCACGAAGTTCTGCAATACGCCGGGTATATCATTTGCACAAATCACCCGTGACAGTCTGAGACGATACGGCCAACACCTTCAAGAATATGGGCTACGGCCGAATACAGTCTCTACTTATATGCGTATGTTGCGCAGCATTTACAACCGTGGCGTGGAAGCAGGTATCGCCCGCTTTATTCCCCATTTATTTCGTGACGTGTACACAGGGGTGGATGTACGACAGAAGAAAGCATTGCCGCCTGAAGAGCTGCATACGCTCCTTTACAAGACTCCCCAGTCCGAACATCTGGGCCGCACACAAGCCATCGCACGATTGATGTTCCAGTTTTGCGGCATGCCGTTCTCGGACTTCGCTCATATCGAAAAATCAGCGTTGGAACAAAACGTCCTCAGATACAACCGTGTAAAGACAGGAACGCCCATGAGTCTTGAAATACTGGATATGTCGAAAAAGGAAATGAACAGGTTGCGCAACAACCAGTCGTCAAGAGAAAATTGCCCTGATTATCTTTTCAATATCCTGAAAGGTGACAAGCAACGAAAAGATGAAGGTGTTTATAAAGAATACCAATCAGCACTCCGTCGGTTCAATAATCAACTGAAAAGCCTGTCGAGAGAATTGCGCCTAAAATCACCCGTCACCTCATATACTATACGACACTCCTGGGCAACAAACGCAAAGTATCAGGGAATTTCCATCGAGATGATTAGTGAATCACTGGGACACAAATCAATCAAGGCTACACAGACCTATTTGAAAGGCTTCGGATTAAAGGAAAGGACAGAAGCCAACAAATTGAATTGTTATTACATAGAATCTTATAAGAGAAGCAACCATTAATTCACAATAACCTAAAAACAAGCACTTTATCCCATCTGTTACTTCTTAGGTAACGGATATAAATATGGCACAAAGATATATAAAAAGAATCTCACATTCCAAATAAATCATATCTTATTTTATTCTTTTTCTTTGAATAAATAAAATAACAGGCAAGAACACGAAGCAGATTTCTTTCATGTTCCAACTATTTATTGCCGTCTATCAGACTAATTTTCGTCCGAAAGCATTCAAGTACATTTTATTTATAAAAGACCGCTGTCTTTTTCCTGTTTTTTCCCCGTATACATCTGTCATGATAATAAAATTCCGTTACCTAAGAAGTAACAGACACACATAAACAAAAAGTTATGACACACAAACCCGATAATATCAAATATCCATGTCTGTCCGCCAACAGCAGACGGAGACATACGACAAGCATGAGACATAGACTGACCACGCTCGTCTTTGTAGTGTGCATTATGCCTGTATCGAATCTCTGCGGACAAAACATAGCCGTCAAAAGCAATCTGCTTTATGACCTCACCACCTCACTCAATTTAGGCGGAGAAATACGTTGTGATGACACACATACTTTCAGCCTTTCCATCAATTACAATCCGTGGAACTTCAGCGACAACAAGAAGATGAAGCATTTCCTCGTGCAACCGGAATACCGTAAATGGTTCAACGAAGCATTCACAGGAAGTTTTATCGGCTTACAGCTTCATTATGCCTTGTTCAATTTCGGCGGAATGCTTCCCTGGGGATTCGGAGACGGAAAGATGCTGGGTGTAGAGAACAGACAAATCGCCAATAACCGATATCAAGGCAATCTGGCGGGATTCGGCATTTCCTACGGTTACCAGTGGATGATTAGCCCGCAATGGAACCTGGAAGCGGGAATCGCTCTGGGATATGCCCACCTCAATTACAAACGCTACGGACGCTCCGCAGGCGCACCCCTGATAGAAAAATCAAATTGCAACTACTGGGGTCCTACGCAAATAGGAATATCAGTCGTGTACTTCATCCAATAAATAATCCAATTTAATAAACGCATCAAATGAAAACGAAAACATTCATCTTGCTCGGCCTATTGATATGTAATCTGCTTCCGGCACAGAACGTCAAGCTGGATATCAAGCCCCATTTCCTGGGAGTACGGGCAGACTCATTACTCCTTTCGATGGACATATCGGTAGAAATCGAGGATATGAACCCGAAGAATGCCGTCATACTGACACCTGTCCTGACCGGACAAGACCACAGAATACTATTACCGGCCATCCAACTGAACGGCAAGCAGAAGCAGAAATTATATTTGCGCAACCAGATACTGCGCAAGAAGAAGGGCAGTAAAGCAGACGACACTGACTATCTTGTAGCCGGTATCGACGACAGCCATTCACGCACCATCAATTACCGCACCGCATTGCCGGCAGAAAACTGGATGAACGACGCCACGCTCTATTTGAGGAGAACGATTGTCAGACCCGAAGGCGAACAGACGCTGAAAGATACGCTAATCATCGCACCGCAATATGCAGTGCTTCCGCCGGAAATGGGCAATACAGCTATTCAGGAAGTCTCCTCTGCGGCAACAGCAGACAACAGCACAACTCCTTCTGCTGCCCCGACAGGCAAAAAACCAAGGTATAAAGGTTCGTATGTCTCACCGTCATCGGATGATGTGGATATCCGCAATCAGAAAGAGTTGAACTTCAATCTCGAGGAAGCCAAGATTATGGCTGACATCAATCCGCAGATGTTATCGCTCCGCGAACTGTATACGGTAGCCTTATCATATGCGGATAATAAGGCGAAGTTTTATCAGATTATCAATATCAGCGTGAAACTGTATCCTGTACACCCCGTTGCCAACCTCAATGCGGCGGCTGCTGCCATTGAGCAGGGAGATACGAAATCCGCAAGCAAGTTTCTTTCCATGGCATTGCACGAGGGACTTGCCTACAAGAGTTGCCGGGGGGTATATGAGCTGATGACCGGAAACACATACGAAGGCATCCGCATACTGAAAGCCGCCAAGGCGGAAGGTTCTGAGGAAGCTGCATACAATCTGAATGTTTTTTTTGAAAATAATAAACGGCATTAACTGGTAGATACAATGAGATATATTTTACTCCTGTTCCTATTATTGGGTTGTCTTGACGGTTACGCACAGAAAGTAGCCGTCAGACTCAACACGCTTCCCGCCATTGACGGAGCTTTCGGAGCCGGAGTCTCTTATGCCATAGGGAATAAAAGCACCGTCGAACTGGCAGGAAGCCTGCGACCATGGAAACGGAGCGAGATGTACGTGAACCGTTATTGGGTGATTCAACCCGAATACAAATATTGGACTTGCCAGAAGTTTAACGGCCTGTTCTGGGGAGTTTATCTCAATGGAGCGCAATTCAATGTCGGTGGGAAAAAGCTGCCTTTCGGTATATTCTCTGACCTGAAGAAGTACCGGTATGAAGGGTGGCTTATAGGGGGCGGCATTAGTTGCGGCTACCATTGGATGCTGAACGATCATTGGAATGTGGAAACGAGCTTGGGAGTGGGATACGATTATATTCATTATAAACAATACAACTGCGTCAGGAAATGTGCCGGAGTACGTAACAAAGGACATCATCATTACATAGGGCCTACCAAAGCCTCAATAAGTTTAGTTTATCTATTTTAAGAAGAAAAAGGTATGAAAAGTTTATGGAAAGTTTGGTTTTCGAAAAGAAGGAACATATACGTCCAGATAGCACGCAAGCACCACTCCACTCCCTGGAGAGTATATCACTTGGGGCACGGTGGCGTGAGTAAGAGTAATAAGGATATAAAGATATTGGAAGAATTACAACAAAACGGAGTAATCTCCCAAATCTATCCCTGGTGATATTCTCACACAGAAATGAAGAAATGCAGATTATTACGACAATGAAGACAGGAGGAATTTTTATTATCGCAGTCATTTTATCCCTTTCGATACAAGCCCAAAGGGCCGTAACGGAAGAGAGGGGGACTGTTCGCACAACTACTTCCAGTCTGTACAAGGCAGGGAAAGAGTTGGTGGTTTCTATTTCGATGGATATCACCCGCGACCTCTCTCCCAATGAATCAGTGGTGCTGGTTCCCGTTGTCAGTGACAGTCTGGAACACCGGTTGGAACTGCCACCCATATATATCAACAGCCGGAAACAGCACATCGTATTCCTGCGGGAGACAGGCAGGAAAGATAAGGCAGCCCGGGCATTGCAAAGGAAAAACGGGGATAAGCAAACGATGCATTATCTGCAATCCGTCCCATTCGAGCAATGGATGAACCAAGCTACGCTCACACTGGTAGAGAAGAGTTGCGGTTGCGGCATTCCCGGTACGGAAGATTTCACCTGTATTGCCCGCCTGCATCCGCAATCAACGCCCGTTCCGCAACTTGCTTTCCTGACTCCGCAAGTTGAAACGTCTAAAATCAGGACGGAAAAAGGGTCGGCATTCATTGACTTTCCGGTGAATGTGACCGCTATTCATAAAGAATTCAGCAATAATGCGGCAGAGTTGGATAAAATCATCGAAACGATCAACACCATCAAAGGAGACAGCAACGTAAGCATCACACACATCAACATTCATGGGTATGCGTCGCCCGACGGCCCTTTCCGGATAAATGAGCGGCTGGCCCGCGAACGTACCCGTGCATTGAAGGAATATGTAGCCCGACTATATACTTTCGACAACACATACATACACACCAATTATACGCCCGAAGACTGGGAAGGCTTTGAAGCCCTTCTGGGCGACACAGTTTTTCAGGACAAGGAAGCTATCATGAAAATCGTAACAAGCAACATTCATCCCGACCGTAAAGAAGGTTTGATAAAGTCGAAGTTTCCGGCATTCTACCGTTTTGTGTTGAAACACTGGTTTGTCATACTAAGACATTCCGATTATACCATCGAATATTATGTCCGCCCCTTTACGGTGGAAGAATCTCAAAAGATATTCGATACGAATCCCAAGAACTTGAGCCTGGAAGAGATGTTCCGCCTTGCGCTCACGCATACACCGGGAAGTGAAACATACAACAGGATATTTATGACTGCCGTACAACTGTTTCCCGATAATCCGACGGCCAACCTGAATGCCGCCTGCATAGCGTTGACGCAAAAAGACACCAAGGCTGCGGCAGGGTTTCTCGAAAAAGCCCTGCCAGTGCCGGAGACGACGCTGGCCAAAGGAGTCCTATACTTCCTTCAGACCGACTATGAAGAAGCGGAAAAGCTATTCAGGCAAGCTAAGGACGCCGGATTGTCACAAGCGGAGGATAATTTAAAACAAGTTTTAGAACTCAAATAAATATTCAATTAAAACTCAAAGTAAAAATGAAAAGATTCACAAAGTTAGTGCCCCTGCTCTTATTTGCAGCAGTCACACAGTACAGTTGCATCAATGATGCGGATGTAGCCTTTTCCGATGAAACTCATGCGGATTCCAATGGCAACCTTGCCCTGTTCTTTGAAATCCCCAATGCAAACGGCACCCGTAGCGCCGAATCATCGGGCATAACCGAAACAGGTTCAAAAGAGGAGTATGCAGTAAAAAGCCTGACAATCTATCTGTTCGACTCAACCACCAAAACTCTTAAAGACCAGCAGGAACTGAAGAATATCCAACAGATTAAAGCGGACTTAGAAGAGATAAAGTACACTGCCGACAAGATTACCGTGAATCCGGGCACCTACAATATCTTCGCCATTGCCAACGGAAAGGCCGTCACCGGAGATATCAGCACGCAGGATGCTTTCCTGAATGCTGTCGACGGCATTACATACAGCGAAGGAAAGATTCCAAGCGTACCTGCAAGTGGATTCGTAATGACAAACCGCGGTGCGGCCAATCTGAACGTGGAAGTAAAGAAGCCGACTGATTCCGACAAGGTGACCAGTGTATCTATCGGCCTGGAACGTGCTGTTGCCAAAATTGAACTGACACAAAAACAGGAAACTTTCCCATTGAAAGACCCTGCCGGAAAGGTTTATTGCACCATCAAGCTCAACAACTTCAGAATGTTGAATCTGGCAACACAGTTCTATACCTTCCGTCACACCGCCGTTCTGAATGATTTCCAGGAACCCGGCTCATACACAAATGAGAACTTCGGTGACATCAACGACAACAACGGTTATGCAATCGACCCCTATTTCTTCAAGAAAACAGTGGAAGGCGCCAAAGATTTCACCAATGCCGACGGATTCTTTGCACAGGCATTAGTAGATCTGGATATCAACGACAGCAATTGGGCAGGCATGGCACAAGCGGGTAGCTGGTCACATGTCTACTGTCTGGAGAACTGTATGTTCGTCAATGCACAATTAAATGCATACAGCACAGGAGTGATGTTTAAAGCGAACATGGACATTGCCACCGACCGCGTTTTCGATGAAAACGGTGACAACATAAGCAATCCTTCCAACTGGCCGTCCAAGATGTTCTACTTCAATTACAATTTCTACACCAGTGTAGACGCTATCCGCAAACAGGTTCTGAATAATCTTCCGGAAGACATCACTGACGATTCGGCTACGGAAATCCTTGCCGAATACAGCATCAAACGTTTCCAGAAGACGGAAAATTACTCATGCTACTACAACTACTGGATCAAGCACGAAGATAACAACTCTACAGAAATGGGTGTAATGGAATTCGGCATCGTCCGCAATAATATCTATCGTCTGTCTATCAGCAAAGTAGCGGGACTCGGCAGCGGAGAACCTTACATCGAACCGGAACAACCGGACGAATACAAAGCCGAACTGGATATCAATATCAATGTTTTTCCATGGGCCGTACGTAATCAAGATGTAGAACTTGAATAAGCAGTCCGGCCGTCTGAACTAAAATCAATCTAAATGCGTTCATTTCTACTACATATTATTTGCGTTGTCGCGCTGTTCTCGTCCTGTGACTGGGTGAACGATGACTTGTCAGACTGTCCGACAGGAACCTGGCTGAAAATCTCGTACACCTACAACATCCTGAACGTGGACGCCGCACCTACGCAAGTAGGCGACATCACCATTCTTGCCTTCGACAAGAACGACAAGTATGTGGACCGACTGGACGTAGACAGTATAACATTACATCAAAGCTACTGCATGGTAAGAGTGCCGTTTCCCGCCGGGACTTATCACCTGCTCATATGGGGAGGAGCATCCGACTATCCGTACCAGCTCCCAAATCTCAAAGCTGAACGGACGGAACGGAAATCCCTGAACATATCGCTGGCATGTGACGAGAAGAACCAGTCCGACAGGAAACTAAACGCGCTCTTTCACAGTAGCCTTGAAAATATTACTATCAGTGAGGAATATCAGGTCGTCACCGCCGAACTGGTTAAAAACACGAATTATTTCTCGTGTATCCTTCAGGATGAAGACAATCTCCCCCTGCAACAGGAGGACTTCGCCTTCACTTTGGAATCCGCCAACGGCGTAATAGACTATACAAATACTCCTGTCGACGCGACTCCGGTCTGTTATCTGCCGTATCGGCAGGAAGTGTCTGTAATGTCCGGACAGATTCCCGTCATCCATGCCAGATTAAATACACTGCGCATCATGAAGGGAGACGATACGACATTGTCAATAAAGCATATACCCAGCGGACAGGTGATCCTGCGCCTGCCACTCACCCAATATTTATTGTTATCAAAAATCTATCCCGATAATATAGGTGATATAGGCGACCAGGAATATCTTGACCGGCAGGATTCTTACACTCTCCTGTTCTTCATCAAGTCGTCAACTACGGGAATCCCGCGGATATGTCCGAAAATGAAAGTAAACGGGTGGAGTATACGGCTGAATGATTCCGAACTGGAGTCGTAAAGAGACTGATAAATAAGTTTATATACAATATACTGGTGAGATGTATAAAGAAAGGCTGCTGTGAAGTACCCGAGCGGGCTTTCGCCCTCTCGCATATAATGTTTCCCACTATATGCAAAATGCCCGATAAAACGGCATAACCCTTGAGAAGCCGTTTTATTGTTTGTTTGTTTTGTTTGTGTTAAGTGCATTCTTTCCGAGCGAGGAAAGGGTGCACTACTCGTTTATGGATAATCGGGATGCTTGTTCATCTTTTACCATAGTTTATTCATCTTTTACCGTAGCTTGTTCACCTTTTATCATGAAATCTATATCCTATCCCTAACATCAGATTATTAGGGTCTTTGAACTTGCTCAACTGGTACCCTACATGCAGAAACAAATGGCGCGTGACGTAAGTCTTGAGAGCCAGAATCTGATAGAAACCGTTCGTATCATCCCCACGGCATATCAGGTTTCGTCCAATTCCGGCATTGATTGAGAAAATCGGCATCACCAGTTCCGCCCGAAGGGACAACCCCACCGCAAATTGCTCGCGGAAAGGAGGACGATGGAACTTTATATCGTTCATATAGCTTCCTTCCAGTTTATAGTCCTTGATATTGGCACTCTCGTCATACTGCGCATCTACAGAAAGTCCCGCCCGGAAATAGTTATTGAAATTATACATCGGAGCAAAATTGAGCCCCACGATACCAAACGAACCGGGTACCAGACTCGGCACATTGTCTTTAACGAATCCCCTTTTGCGGGTAGCACCATATATCACCAAATCATAACTGACGTGCGGCTTTATGAATAACCGTTCAGGAGCTATCGCTCCGGACGCATCATCCGTATCGCCAAAGGTGCGTACAATGCCTACTCTCCCACCGATAATATTGATTCCCCCATTGGGATAATGAGTATTTCCATTGGAGAAATGCGTTAAGTCCACCCCTGCCGCCAACTTCCATTGCGGATGAAACTGCCAGTTCAAAAGAAGCCCCAAATTGATATATGCATTAATTTTAGAACCGATAACCTCATTCTGCGGATTGTATTGTTCATCATATTTCTTCCAACCGAAAGAAGCTCCGAAGTTCCATTCATAATCGAACGACAGACGGGACGAAAGCCGTACTATGGGCGCCCCTTGAAAGGCATATACCGTCACCGGATTTCCTAACTCGGCAGGACAGTAAAAAGTATTATACGAAACACCGATCCCCTGATAGGCATGAGGATACATTCTGCCCAATCGGGAATCTTTACCAAACTGGAAAGCATACTTCAGATGCAGGGAGAGCGATTGTTCGATGATTTTCTGCTGCAAATTATCTCCTTCGAGAAAACTGTTTGTCGGAACAACATAGCCCGGACGGACGTCCAAGCCAATCCCATGCTTCCCGACTATCTGCGCTCCTGATTTCCCGCCAACTGCCAGAAACGCCAGCAGGCAAACAATAGACAATAACCGTCCTATATTCATATTTCCAGTCATTTGAGATCCTTCTGTTCTATTTCATATTTTCCGGGCATTTTACTTTGTAACATGCCGGTGATACTCCGTTGCCTTCCTGTCTTCGGATGAACGGCATAGAGAGTATATCTCGTTTCAAACCATTCATAATCCATCCATAGAGTAATACGCTGAGTAGTATAGGCCGGGATAGGAACTTCTATCGGATCCGTATTGGGGAGAGACAGTGTTTGCTGTATGGAAGAATATTGTGCTTGCGTACCATTCAGTCCCAAATATCCGCCTTTCATATCGGGTATTTCTACTGTCAAATTGCCTTCTCCCAAAAGTTGAAAAGCCCCGGGCATCTCGCTTTTGAATATTACTTCATAGCGAGCATTCTCGTATGGGGATAAGAGATAGGGATAAGGAATATCCCAACCATTAGATTGCACAAAGCTCCTTTGTTTCTCTGTTTTCTTTGCGTAAGAATACGCATCCAAAGAGTAAGTGATATGATCGAACACATACCTGTCCGACGGCGAAATATCAACATATATTTCCTGAAACTCATATTCGTTGCTCGCTATGATTTCGAATCGAAAGTGAGTGGAGCGGGCATTCTCATCCACTGTTATCTTCAGCTCTTTGGGATTACTGCGATCGACAGTGAAACCAATCAATTCTTCATTACAAACAATCTTTCCCAATCCTTTCAGATAAGGAAATTGCTCTATTGTTATCAACTGACCATCCACATCATAGATTTCATATGAATAAGAAAAGTTTTCTTCATAAGTATATATCTGCAAATAATCCCAATTGGAAGACGCAAACCGGATTACCGCGACATCACCGTTTCCATCCAAAATCAGTTCGGAATCAGAAGACCGGAAATCGTCAACAAATACATCCCCGTTGCAACTATAAAATACCAATAGAATAAGAAGATATGCCGTTAAGTCTATGCACTTTTTCATGCCATTGTCCTTTTGTCGTTTTCGTTGGGGACAAAAGTAGTATATAAATTTTAAAACTCAGCACCTTGTATTCAATTAATATTCAAATCTAATAAAAGAATTTCTTCTAAATAAAATTTGATTAAGCAACACCATATAGAAAAAAAGACTACTTTTACAACGAACTAATAAACACAAACTAATGAAAAAGCTTATCTATATACTGTTCATATCTACATTTCTGCTATCAGGATGATTGTGATACCATATTCAAGACTGATTATGGAAACATAGCATATTACACCCAAGAAATGACCATGTTATATAATATAACGAAAAAATAATAGAAATATGAGATTTGCTAATTTTTTACTTATCACATCATTATTTATAGTCTCGTATGGTTGTTCCAAGGAAGAACCATACGAACCGGAAAAGAAATCGATTTCCATATGGGAAGGAGAAACGTCACATATTAGTATCAAAACTGACTTAACCCACTGCAACTGTACACTACAGTCTGAAGATCAAGAAATTGCAACTGCAACTATTGATAAAACAGGTATCTGCATCACTACACACAAAAGTGGAAGTACCATGATACGGCTTCTGGATAATGATAAAATATTATGTGAGATATTCGTATATGTAAAATATTTCAGCAGCCCGGAAATCATAGATTGGGGGATTCCATTAAAAGAAGGTAGCCCTGGATATCCGGGAATAACTATAAAAGCAATAGACCTAAGAATCCCCCCGGAAATAGAAAAAGAATTGCGAGAAGAAAGTGAACCTTTTATTGGCGCAACTTATACATTTAATCAGGATACGAGAAAGTTCACAATAAAAACGATTTCAGACATATCTTATGAAGGATTATACGAATGGAACCTTACTTCTTTAACCTTAATGCATGACGGAAAAAAAGAAAAATATGGTTTCAAATTTGTAACTGGAATGTCACACGGATATATCATAGAAGCTGATAAAACAGAAAAATATCAACGACGATATCCTGATGCCGGTATCACAGAAGTAAAGGTTAATCATGTTTGGAAGAATAATGGAATAATTCCACCAGGAGGAATTATTTTTGATTGATTGCAATAAAATGAAACTGTTACTATTAACATCTTGTATACTTGTAACCAAGTATTAAAACTAAGACAAGGTAAATAGTAAACATAAAATTAAGTAAATAAAAAAGTATTATGAGAAAAATCAGTTACAGCCAGTCCTGAAACAAGAGCGAACGGAGTAACTTTGGGTATAAAAAGCCAATATCGACTTAATGCTTCGGGACAAACAAGAACATTATCTGATGAAAACTCTCCCTTAATTTATGAAATAGAAATGAATGATGGTTTGGAAAATGGTAAAATCATTGTTTCTGGTGATAAAAGATTTCCGGAAGTATTAGCATATATGCCTTCATTCAATAAATGCAAGTTCTGTTTTAGCGAAACGGAGCTTGCATTTCATTTAAACAGAGCCTCTGTTTCGCCAGAATAGAGGCTCTGTCCTGTTCAGCCCACCTGCCGATGACTTTAAGCCCACAGATAAACAACCCTAAGCCCATGTGCCACCCACTTTTGCCCACGTGATGAATCTATATCCCCCGCTTGGTGAGCATCGACAGGATTAGATTCGGATAATTGGATATTTGAGTCATCAGTGTATCAGATGGATTGGCTTAAATCAGTACAGGTTTTGAATCTTTTCTATTCTGTTTAACTTATTTCAGTACGTTGTGCTTTAATGTGGGTTCCCTGGCTATGTTGTTTAGGGAAACATAAGTTATGAAGTAAGGAAGTGTTAGTTATCTTGCCTTTATCCTTGCGTTAGGCTGCCGGTATTCTTCCATTAGATTACCGGTATTGTTATCTCACCACGGCCGTGGTAACTATTCGTCACGGCCATGGTAGGTTCTCTTCACAGCCGTGGTAGGAATTTGTCACAGCCGTGACGAATTAGTGATATCGGTAATCTAACGAAAGGATACCGAAGAGATAACGTTAATATCCCGTTAGTATATCCTATGTTTTATAGGGGGATGGGATGATAATACCCTGAGAGCAAAAGTTACTCTCAGGGTGCTATCATGACCTGCTCTCATAGCTGAAGCTACGATGAATAAAGGATTTGAAGAAATTTATGAGGGTATGAGGGTAAATCGTGAAAACTTTTGTTTGGAGTGCGTGTTTATTTCTGAAATCGAATTAGCTCATATCAACACGGTAAAGCAACAGAATAAAGAACAAGAATAAACATCTCATTAATTGCCGAATCGAAGAAAATAAGCTATTTTTGTTCTCCACTATAAAAATAGAGTGGTTATGGATACAGCAATAAAGAAAATACCTTATGGGATGACGAACTTCGAGTCTATTATCAGTGATAACTATTACTATGTAGACAAGACACATTATATTGCCTTAGTAGAAGACACAAGTCGTTTTTTCTTCTTCGTCCGTCCCCGCCGTTTTGGGAAAAGCCTTTTTCTGAACATGCTCGGCATTTACTATGATATCAACAAGCAAGATAAGTTCGAAGAAATCTTTGGCGGGCTATATATAGGCAAGCACCCTACCCCCAAAATATCCGTACGGACTACAATAAGTTACGCCATCTTATCCACGTTGACAAGACTTTTGGAGAAAACGCAAGTGTCGTTCAAGAGATAGTAGAAAATGGCTCTACCACTGGAATTATTGCTGATAGTTTCCCTGCTGAAGACATTGTCAAGCCTAGGAACTTCAAGAGCCTGCTTTATTATTATGGCATGCTCACCATCAGTGGAATGGAAATGGGCGAGCCTGTGTTAAGCGTTCCCAACTGGGCAGTACGTGAGCAACTTTACGGTTATATGGCGGACATCTATAAAGATACTGCTAACCTTTATCTTGAAATAGATAAATTGATAGATCTCATGAAACGAATGGCATATAAAGGAGAATGGGAAAATTATTTCAGATACATTGCCGACCGCCTGAACGGCCAGAGCAGTATCCGAGACTTTATAGAGGGGGAAGCTTATGTAAAGACCTTCATTTTATCATATCTGGGACTGACACACTATTATATCGCCCGCCCCGAATACGAAAGCAACAAAGGATACGCGGATATTTTTCTACAGCCCCGCTTGCTGCAACTTCCCGACATGGCGTACAGTTACTGTATCGAAGTAAAATATGCCAAACGTGATGCCGCCGATATGGAAATAGAGAAATTGACAGTCGATGCCAAAACACAACTGAAACAGTATGCAGCAAGTGAATGGATTCTGCAAGATAAGGGAACCACAGAATTGAAGAGTATCGTTTTAGTGTTTAAAGGCTGGAAACTGGTAAAAGTAGAAGAAGCATGAACAATATCATGAAGTTTTTTCATTCCTTATATATAATAAGGTATATGTGAAAACATGTCCGTCAGCTTTCTTGCAGAAGAGAGAAAATTTTTCATTCATGAAGAAGGCATTTATTTTATTGAATATCAGCATATAATAAGGTATCAATAGAAGAAAAGTGAAATTTTCTTCTATTTTTTTTCGCTAATTGTTTGTCAGTTTAAAAAAAGTTCCTACCTTTGCATCCGCAATCGAGAAACAAACACTGCTTCAAGAAAGCAAAAGCAGAAATGCAACAATAGGATGGCCCGTTCGTCTATCGGTTAGGACGCAAGATTTTCATTCTTGAAAGGGGGGTTCGATTCCCCCACGGGCTACAAGTTAAAAGAATAAAAGAACTAAAAAAACAGATTAGTCGAGATGGCAAATCATAAATCATCACTGAAAAGAATCAGACAAGAAGAGACAAGAAGACTTCACAACAGATATTATGGCAAGACCATGAGAAACGCTGTTAGAAAGCTTCGCGCAACTACTGACAAAGCAGAAGCAGTTGCAATGTATCCGGGCGTTACAAAGATGTTGGATAAGTTAGCTAAAACAAATGTGATTCATAAGAATAAAGCTAGCAATCTGAAATCTAAGTTGGCTCTTTACATCAACAAGCTCGCTTAATAACAAGAATTTAACAATTCTACCATAGCATCAGGCTGAACCTCAAAAGTTCGGCCTTTCTTGTTTATAAATACTTGAGTATCAGTTCTGTCAAGAAAGCAGAGAATCCACTTTCATTCGTCATTTTTCACCATTTATTCTTCGCCAAGTCGACAATTTTCACTATATTTGCTCTGTTATTAAAGTTAGAAAGGCAATTATGAGCGAAGAACAAATCACTCCCAATAACGGGTCTTATTCTGCGGATAGTATCCAAGTATTGGAAGGTCTTGAAGCAGTAAGAAAACGCCCTGCGATGTACATCGGTGACATCAGCGTAAAGGGACTTCACCACTTGGTATACGAAATCGTTGACAACTCTATCGACGAAGCATTGGCCGGCTATTGCGACCATATCGAAGTGACAATCAACGAGGACAATTCAATCACAGTACAGGACAACGGACGCGGTATTCCGGTTGACTACCACGAAAAAGAAAAGAAGTCGGCCCTGGAAGTTGCCATGACCGTACTGCATGCCGGAGGTAAGTTCGACAAAGGGTCTTACAAAGTATCCGGAGGTTTGCACGGTGTAGGTATGTCCTGCGTGAACGCACTGTCTACGCACATGACAACACAAGTATTCCGTAACGGTAAAATCTACCAGCAGGAGTACGAGATAGGTAAACCGCTTTATTCTGTAAAGGAAGTCGGTACATCCGACATCACAGGAACCCGCCAACAGTTCTGGCCGGACGGTAGTATCTTTACAGAAACAGTATATGATTACAAAATCTTAGCTTCACGCTTGCGTGAGCTGGCTTATCTGAACGCTGGTCTGCGCATTTCTCTGACCGACCGCCGGGTAGTGAATGAGGACGGCAGCTTCAAAAGCGAACAGTTCTACTCGGAAGAAGGTTTGAGAGAATTCGTACGTTTCATTGAGTCTTCACGTGAACACTTGATTAACGACGTTATTTATCTGAATTCTGAGAAGCAGGGAATTCCTATCGAAGTGGCTATCATGTATAATACAGGGTTCTCCGAAAACGTTCACTCGTACGTAAATAATATCAACACTATAGAAGGAGGTACTCATCTGGCCGGCTTCCGTCGTGCACTGACCCGTACACTGAAGAAATATGCAGAAGACAGCAAAATGCTTGAAAAGGTGAAAGTCGATATCTCGGGAGATGACTTCCGTGAAGGCTTGACTGCCGTTATTTCTGTAAAAGTAGCCGAACCGCAATTTGAAGGACAGACCAAGACAAAGTTGGGTAACAACGAAGTAATGGGTGCTGTGGATCAGGCAGTAGGCGAAGTTCTGGCATATTATCTGGAAGAACATCCGAAAGAAGCGAAAACAATCGTTGATAAAGTGATTCTGGCTGCTACCGCACGTCACGCCGCAAGAAAGGCCCGCGAGATGGTACAACGCAAGTCTCCGATGTCAGGCGGTGGTCTGCCGGGTAAGCTGGCGGACTGTTCGGATAAGGACGCGACTAAATGCGAGTTGTTCCTCGTCGAGGGTGACTCGGCAGGTGGTACTGCCAAGCAGGGACGTAACCGTATGTTCCAGGCTATCCTTCCGTTGCGTGGTAAGATTCTGAACGTAGAAAAGGCAATGTATCACAAGGCTTTGGAGAGTGATGAAATCCGTAATATCTATACAGCTCTCGGGGTTACTATCGGAACCGAAGATGACAGCAAAGCTGCCAATATCGACAAATTGCGTTATCACAAGATTATCATCATGACCGATGCCGACGTCGATGGTTCTCACATCGACACATTGATTATGACGTTCTTCTTCCGTTATATGCCGCAGATTATTCAGAACGGTTATCTGTACATTGCTACTCCGCCGCTCTATCTCTGCAAGAAGGGTAAAGTTGAAGAGTACTGCTGGACGGACGCACAACGCCAGAAGTTCATCGACACGTATGGTGGCGGTTCGGAAAACGCTGTTCATACTCAACGCTACAAAGGTTTGGGTGAAATGAACGCCCAGCAATTGTGGGAAACGACTATGGACCCCGAAAACCGTATGCTGAAACAGGTAAATATCGACAACGCAGCAGAAGCCGATTATGTATTCTCCATGTTGATGGGTGAAGACGTAGGGCCGCGCCGCGAATTTATTGAAGAGAATGCAACGTATGCAAATATCGATGCATAATTTTAATAGTACGTTTTTATAAACCAACCTCACATCTTACAACGAGGAAACGCCGACGGCGAAGGAGCATCCTTCAGTCGGCGTTTTTCTTTTGCCTATGAGATGAAACGATACTAAAGGGAGTGATCCGCCACAATGAATCATCCTCAAAAGTGTTGCAGGAAATCTGTCAGGTTGACATCGCGGCTCAACTCCATTTTCTTTCGCAGGCGATAACGCGCCATCTCCACACTACGGACTGACATATTCAGTAACGGAGCAATATCTTTCGAGCATAAATCCATTTTCAGATAAGCACAAAGCCGCTTGTCCCCTACTGTCAGTTGCGGGAAACGTTCGCCAAGCCGCTTCAGGTAGTCTTCATAAACCATGTCAAAATTATGTTCAAACTTCTGCCAGTCATCATCATGCTCTATATTTTCCCGGATATCTTTCTGGACTTTACCTAATAACTTCACCATCTTTGCTTCGTCTTCCCGACCCGATACATAGGTATAGAGCTTGTCCAAGTCTTCTTTTATCTTAAGCAGGATCTCATTCTTACGGATGAGGTTCATCGTAGAAGTGGCCAAGTCCTGGGATTTGTGCCGCAGATTATATTCCAATGTTTGATTTTTCAACATGACGATTTCCTGTTCACGCTTGCGGGCGTCTTCTTCAAACCGCAGTTGCTGCTCCCGCATTTCTTCTTCTTTGCGAAACTCCACTTCTGCTTCCTTCAATCGGGAACGCATCCTGTCAAAACGTATCAAGAGCCATATGAGTGTGACGAACAAGATAAAATAGACGTAATAGGCAGTCGAGCTCAGATACCACGGGGGGAGTATTTCAATGTGGTAGGCGGTTTCCGAAACTCCCGGTCTGAACCGGTTCTTGGCACGTACATGAAAGGTGTAATCACCTTGCGGAAGTTTGGTGTATACTTTCATATTAATCATTGAATAGGAAGACCATTCCTTATCATAATTTTCGAGGAAATAGCTGTACTCCACAGCATCTTCTTTCTCAAATTCGGGCACGACAAATTCGAAACGTAATGAATTATATTTAAATGGCAGTTTTCTTACGGACTGTTGTTCAATAGTACCTCTGGAACCATATATCAGAGAGTCTTTATTGTTATTGGTCAGATAGACACTCTTTATAAATACATCGTTACCCAGTTTCTTTTCATTGGCACGGACTTTGGCGAGATTAATCCAGGAGAAGCCATTTTCAGTACTGCACAGAACATGATTCCTGTCAATACAGTTTACATTTTCGAAACCGAATATACGCTTGTCCTGCAGGAAATTCAAGGAGATGGAATCCAGGGTATAAGTTTGGTCGGGATTCCGGAAAGCAACCGCTTGCATAGTACCGGACATGAAAAACAAGTCACCATAAGGGGATTCGTATAGATGGGCAGCGGCGGGAAGGGTTGCGAAATACTTATTCAGTTCATCAAACAAGACAGCCTTATTACGGGTAAGGTCGAACTTATAGAATCCGGCATCGGAAGAAAATATGATACGGTTTCTAAACTCGTTCACCAAATTGTTACGGCTGGTCGGGAATCCTCTATTTTCGGCAAAATACTCTACATTCAATACCGAGTCCGCCTGTGCATCCAAGGTTAAACGGAAAAGTCCCTTCATCCAATGGGTCATCCATATCGTACCGTCATTATCCTCGGCAAACATACCGCTCGACTCTTTAAAGCCTTTCAGGTAATGAGAAAATGTCCAATGCCCGTTACGTTTATGCAAAAAGAAAAGACCATCATAAGAACATCCGAGGATATAATCCGGACGGTTCTTCATACGTTCCAATTTCCAGGTTCCATTTACGTGCGGGATACGTTCCGCACGATCACCCGTAATAATAAAAACGCCCCGGTCGTGTCCGCAAAACAATGTATTATCAATCTCTGTCAGATACCAGACCTGCCCTTTCATGTCTTGTACGGACTTGACCGTTTGTTGCTGATTCGTAAGGGGATAGTCCATATAATAGAGTCCCTGATTTGTACCCAGATACAGTTTTTCTTTATAGACCAGCGAGGCATAACCGGAACCGTATAAGTTTTCCGAACCAAATAAAGAAAACTCAGGGGTATTAATGACAACGTAGTCAATGCCTTTATCCAGGCCCAGCCATAGATTGCCCGAACGGTCGAATCCCACACTTAGTACCGTATTATTCTGCATACCGGAAAATGTGTTCACATGCAGCGTGGAATTATCAGACAAGTTCTTTACGAAAAGCCCGTTTGCCACCGTCCCGAAAGCTATCGACTTGCCATACGTAGCCGCGCAGAACACTTGATTCTGTTTTATAAAAGGATCAATATCCAATGACCAAGGTTCTAAATGTTTTCCGTCATACAGATATACTCCGTGAAAATCAGTAACAAACAGCATTTTGTTCTTTTCATAAGGTAAAATGGCACAAACTTTTTTACCGATAAGCTCATCGGTATAAGGCAGGGACATAAATGAATTTCCGGTCAGAATCATCGGCCCTTCCTCGCGATTCGACACTAAAAGGGAATTATGCACCACTGCGGAGCAATCTATTTTGTGATTGAAATGATAAGTCTGGACGGTATCCGCATTGTACTTATATACATCCCGGTTGCTCTGCAAATAGAATGAGTGCTCAATCTTATAAATTTTCCATATTTCGGAAATGTCTTTTATTGAATCAAACGCCTGCATAAGAGATTGATAAACAACTCCCCCGGCATTATCCAACTGATAATAACCGAACTCGTTGAATGCTCCGGCATACAAACGTCTGGATTCGGCATCATAAAACACTGAACGTACATTGGTATAGTTGGCTATGGGATAGGTTGCCCAATCCTTACCATCAAATTCCAACACGCCATTGTTATTGGCAAAGTAAATACAACCACCCGGATTCTGCACAATATCCCAATTCTGCGTACCGGATTTATAATGCGTCTTACTAAAATTGCGCACAATCGGATAGATGGAATAGGCGGAATTATGGACAAATAAAAGTGATAGAATTAATAAGAACGTTCTCATAGTATTACTCTTTAATGGCTGATTCGTTTTAAACCCTCGGTTGATTACAAAGATAAGGAAATTGTTGGGTTGTAGGGTTAATCTAACAGAACATTTTTAATTCATATAGTTAGTACATTTTATCATAATTACTGATTTTCAACAACTTATATATTTTATGTTGAGTTTTTATAGAATTAATAATTGGACAATGTTGAGTTCTTGTGAAACAAATTACGAAGTATTCAGGAGCGAATGCCCATATCTTTGCAACGTCGGAACAAGATAGGGAATTGATTCCGGACATAAAATTGAGTTACACTTAAAATTAATACCATGAAAAGAGTTATTCTTATTTTTTGCAGCGTGCTGCTAGGACAAATCTCTTTCGCCCAAGCCCTTCGGGTCACTGGTCAGGTCACTTCCGCAGAAGACGGATTCTCACTGCCGGGCGTTACAGTTTCAGTAAAAGGTACTACTAATGAAGGAACCATTACGGACATGGATGGTAATTACTCCATCAATGTGAGTAAAGGAAAGACTTTAGTATTCACGTATGTAGGATGCAAAAAGCATGAAGCCACAGTACAAAAAGCCGGCGCAATGAATATAGTATTGCAACCGGATGCGCAGATGCTGGATGAAGTAGTAGCTATCGGCTACGGTACGATGAAGAAAAGCGACCTCACAGGTTCGGTTGCTTCCGTAAAAGCCGACCAACTACAAAAGACTCCCGCCGCCGGACTGGATCAGGCTTTGCAGGGACGTGCCGCCGGTGTCACGGTCAACGCCAACTCCGGCCAACCGGGTGCTGCCGCCGAAGTACGTATCCGTGGTATCGGTACGGTAAACAACAGCGCACCTATCTATGTGGTAGACGGAGTGATTGTAGATAATATCACCTATCTGAGTCCGAGTGATATTGAATCCACTGAAATATTGAAAGATGCCTCAGCCACAGCTATCTACGGTTCGCGTGGTGCAAACGGTGTGATCCTAGTTACAACCAAGAAAGGCGGAAAAGACGGAAAAGCTGTCGTTTCACTGAATGTATATGCAGGTGTACAGAACCGTTGGAACAAACTGGACTTGATGGGAAGCCAGGAATTTGCCGAGACATTAATCAATATGAATAATGTAAAATCAGAAATGAACTTTTACGAAAAGAATGGCTTCAATAAATGGTTACGCGCCTATCGTCTGGGAGATTCAGAATACTATCCTACCAAACTCGACTATTCCACAATCGAAACAGACTGGCAGGACGAAGTATTCCAAAAGAACGCACTTGTGCAGAACTATCATGTATCCGTAGACGGTGGAAATGAGAAAAGCAGTTACTCCATCAGTGGAAGTTACTTCACACAAGAAGGTACTATTATGGGGTCGGATTATGCCAGAGTTACTTTGCGCGCCAATTCCTCTCATCAGGTAAAAAGCTGGTTAAAAATTGGCGAGAACCTCTCGTTCATGAGTTCACATGGGCGCAATGCAATGAATAATAATAGTAGTCCCGGTGCATCAGTGCTTTCGGCAGCTATTGCCATGGCTCCTTGGGATCCGACTCATTATCCAGATGGAAGTGTCAACAAAAACGGAAAAGATCTGAGTGGTCAGATCAGTGCTGCTTCTAACTTCAAGAATGTGGTTAATCCATATTCAATGGTCTATACATCTGAACCGTCAGACAAGACAGAGCGTTGGGTAGGCGACCTTTATCTGGAACTGACTCCAATCAAGGGGCTCACTTTCCGTTCTGATGTCAGCCTTGATTTAACAAACACACGTTCGAAACTGTATAAGAGCAAATATGAGTACTCCAGTTACGACAAGGCTGAAAAGAACTTCATATCAAGCAGTATGGCACGATATTCGAATATAGGTGTCGAAAACACACTGACTTATACCAAAGATATCAAGAAACACAGTTTCTCTGCCATGGTGGGTCAGACAATGGAAGAATACAACTACTATAGCATTGGTGGTGCCGGCTCTTCAATCCTGAATCCGAAAGAAACAAACTGGTATTTGTCTCAGGCAACCGAAGACCAGACAAAAGCTTCCGACTCTGCCAGCCGTTCTCGAAGATTCTCAATGTTGGGTCGCTTGCATTACTCTTACAACAGCCGTTACTTGATCACAGTAAACTTTCGTGCAGATGCTTCCAGTAAATTCCCGGAAAACTTATGGGGATACTTTCCATCAACGGCCTTGGCATGGAGAATCAGTGAGGAAAATTGGATGAAAGATATTACCTGGCTTGATAATCTGAAGGTACGTGTCGGCTGGGGACGCATCGGCAATGATAAAATCGGTGATGACAGTTTTATTCTTAAAATGATGAATACGGGACCTACTTTCGTTGATTATGTACTAGGGAGAGAGCAGGCTCTTGCCAACGGCGCAACTATCTTAACCTACGTAAACAGCGGTGGAAAATGGGAAACTACGGAACAATGGAATGCCGGCGTAGACTTCGGATTATTCAACAATAAACTCTCCGGTACAGTCGATTTATTCCTTCGTGATACAAAAGAAATGCTGTTAGGAGTAAAAGCTCCGGCACATGTAGGTAACCGCTATGATGCCACTGCAAACGTAGGCACTGTAAGAAACAAAGGTATTGAAATATCACTTAATCACCAGAATCGAATTGGACAGGTAAACTACTCTGTAGCCGGTAACGTCTCATTTATCAACAATAAACTGACCGCCCTAAACGGTGGAGAGAAAGTGTATGGTGACCGTACAATCAGCGATGAAGGACTGCCACTATATACATTCTGGGGATATCAATATGAAGGAATCTACCGAACCGACCAGGAAGCTCTGGATCACTTATATTCATATAAAGATGAGCCCAACTCTATCAGTTACCATGCTGGAGATGCCCGCTACAAAGACTTGAACGGAGACGGTAAAATTGACAATGATGATAAAACCGACTTAGGCAACCCGTTCCCCTGGCTGACTTACGGATTGAACCTCGGAGCAGACTGGAAAGGTATTGATTTGCAACTCTTCTTCCAGGGAGTATATGGCAACAAAATATTCAATGCTGTAAGACTCCGGACAGAAGGAACCGGAAATGAAGCGACACTGAGCACAACGATGCGCAATGTATGGTCTAAATCAAACCCGGAAGGTGACATTCCGAATCCTTACGGAAGCTCGACCAACAAAGAAAATAGCAGCCGCCTCATCGAGAACGGAGCTTACTTACGACTGAAAAATCTGCAAATCGGTTATACACTACCCACGGCAATAGTCAGAAAGGTAGGACTCAGCAGATGTCGTATTTACCTATCTGCTAACAATCTATTCACAGTTACCCCGTACACCGGATACGACCCGGAAGTTGGTGGTGGTGTAGATTATGGTAACTACCCGCAGTCCAGAACCTTTATGTTAGGCGCAAATATTAACTTCTAATATCGACGAAAAATGAGAAAATATATCTACATCAGCATATTATGCCTTTCAGCAGGGCTGACTTCCTGCAATGACTGGCTGACAGAAGAAGGTCCAATGGTTACCAAATCTGAAGACTTCTTTACCAACGAAGAAACAGCGGTACAATCAGTCAATGCTGCTTACGTACCTCTCATGTGGGAATACAATAACACCTATTACCCCGAATGGTTCATTGGCGACGTAGTATCGGATGATGCCCTGAAAGGCGGACAAAACCTGTCGGATATGGCTGACGTCTATGACCTTGAGAACTTCAAGACCATTTCCAACAACGGATTACTCTTAGATTATTACCGCGCCCAATATCAAGGAGTAGCACGATGCAATTTAGCAATCGAAGAAATCCCCAGAATGGAAGTGGATGAAAAATTCACAGAAAAACTACGTGACAGATTGGTTGGGGAGGCAAAGTTCCTGCGTGCCATGTACTATTTTCGCCTTGTACGAATGTTCGGCGGAGTCCCTAAAGTAGATTACGTAATCTATAGCAGCGAAAAGTGGAAACAGCCACGCGCCACCAAAGAGGAAATTTACGACCTGATCACTAAAGACCTTCTTGCCGCAGAACCTGTACTCTGGAAAAAGAGTGAATATGAAGATGCTGATTTAGGCCGCGCAACCAAAGGAGCCGCACAAGCTATGCTGTTGAAAGTCTATCTATACATGCATAATTATACTGAGGCTAAGAAATGGGGAGAGTTCATCAAACTCCAGGCAGAAGCCGGTGAATATAGATTATGCGAACAATACGCAGACAATTTCACACTGGAAGGAGAAAACGGTCCGGAATCCGTATTTGAAATTCAATATATGGATGAACCGACTTCCGACTTTGGTGAAGGAAACGGATTTACCCGCGGAACATTCACTACGATTCTGACACGTTCACGTTCTACTGCATTCGGTACTTCCGGATGGGGATTCAACAAGCCGACACAGAATCTTTATAATGAATTTGAAAATGGTGACCCGCGCCGTGATATTTCCATCTTAAATCCGACAGATGCACAAATTACGACTCCAACAGAAGAAATTTATCTAGGCAGCAGATACGTAAGCCGGAAATATACATTGATGGACGAAAACAACCGATATGCTTCATTATCACATACGACTCGCTCTCCCATCAACAATAAAGTGATCAGATATGCCGACGTATTATTGATGTATGCCGAAGCATGTTGTGAAACCAACGATTTACCTTCCGCCAAGAGTGCACTCAATGCAGTCCGCCAGAGGGCTCGCGGAAATACCCCAAACATACTCCCGGACTTTCCTTATGGCAGTTACAATGACAACAATAAGGAGGACTTAATAAAAGCCATTCGCCATGAACGCCGGGTAGAACTGGCCATGGAAGGTCACCGCTGGTTCGATCTCTGCCGCTGGGGAATTGCCAAATCCACAATGGATGCTTATAAAGCGGGTGAGAGTGCAGAAGCCAAGGCCGAAATGGGTGACTTCATTGAAGGAAAACATGAATTATTCCCTATTCCGCAAGAAGAAGTCAATTTAGGAGGATTAACGCAAAACTCCGGATACTAAAAAACAATATTATAAAAACTTTATTGTCTAATTTAATACTTTAATTATCATGAAAAAGAAGAATTTAATGCTGTTATTTATCAGCGCATTATTAATGGGATTTACATTTGCAGGTTGTGGTGGTAGCGATGATGACGGAGAACCCAAGAAACCGGATACTGAAACACCGGGAGGAGATGACGGAAATGGTGGAGATGATGATGAAGATCTGAGTGGTATCGTCGACCCAAGTGGCTCTTTGGAAGGAAGCAACTATTATGTTATCCAACTGGACGAAACATGTGCAAAGAAGATAAAAGGTAAAGTGATAGCCGAATTCTATGCAAACGGCGTTGACGGAGAAACAGAAGAAGAGGCAGCTAAAACAAGACATCTCTATGTGTGGGATAACACATATGAAGCAGGAACACCTCAAGGTCCGAACTGCTACGGCCTGGTTCAAGGTTGGACGAGTCTCGTAGTGACCAGTGTAGGTTGGTCAGGCGCAGGATATAGTGTGCCGGCATACTGCAAGGACGATTTACTCAAAATGATGGAAATAGGTAAAGAACCCGAAAAATATTTCCTACACATTTCTGTAAAAACGAAACAAGCCGGTAAGTCTCACCTTCTTTTGCTTAATTTCGGAAGCAATAATACAGGAAAAGTTGCTATAGGGAATGCACCGTTCGTAGATGGCGACACATTCCAGCCCTATGCTCCTATCACTACTGATGGCGAATGGAACGAACTTAATATCCCTATCACAGAGTTTATGAAACCAGCAGCAGGCGGACTTGATTATTTAAACAAAAGCGACATAGAAACCAAAGGTACAAATGTTCTTAGCTTCTTGAGCGGAGGAGTAGCCGGTACTACCTTTGACTTTGACGCAGTCTTCATTTATAAGAAAAAATAATCGAAAGAATAGCAAGCTCAACAGGTATTAGTCCCATTAGTCTCCACCTCTTTTTGCTCTCTCTGAGAACCCATGGTGGAGACTAATTACTCCTCAAAATTAAATTTATAGCATGAAAGCAAAAAACAACTGTATGTTTACACTCGCCATAGCGCTCGCATTTGCATTCGTAAGCTGTTCGGAAACAGATGACCCCGGAACAGAAGAACCTAAAACTCCTACGGAAGAAGCAGATGAGACAGGTTCGGGAGAAGTAGATGGTTATGCATTAGTATGGCAGGACTTATTCAACCAATCCCCGCTTAATCAGGATAACTGGAAGATTGAAATAAACGGAAACGGTAACGGCAATGCCGAACTACAATATTATCGTGCCGAAAATATAAGCATAGGCAAAGAACCGGACAGCCAAAAGAGTTGTCTGATTATAACTGCCAAAAAAGAAAGTTATGAAGGTCGCTCTTTCACCTCAGGTCGTTTGAATACAGATGGCAAGCATAAGTTTACTTATGGTAAGATAGAAGCCAGCATCAAACTACCTAAAACAGCGAATGGTCTTTGGCCTGCTTTCTGGATGTTAGGCGCAGACTATGCGACAAACGGATGGCCTCGCTGCGGAGAGATAGACATCTTAGAAATGGGGCATACTGACGGAATAAAGGGTAATAAAACCGAAAAATACTTCAATGGCGCCTGCCACTGGGGATATTATGAAGGAGCAGGATACCCCAATTATGCAAAAGCCTGTACAGCTCCTTACAGTTTGCAAGATGGCAAATTCCACTTATATACATTAATTTGGGACGAGAATGCTATAAAAATGTATCTTGATCTAGATAAAAATCCAGATGTAACACCTTATTATGAAATGGCTATTACGGATAGGTCTACAGACAAATCACCGGGAAACTACTTCCATAAAGACTGTTTCATACTCTTCAATCTCGCCGTAGGAGGATATTTCACCGGTATATTGAATCCTGCCCAAATAACGGCATTGCCTGATGAGGAAGCCAAAATGTATGTAGACTTTGTCAAGGTCTATCAGAAAAATAAATAAATCGACTCAACCATTCAAGCCATGAAAAAGATATTCTATTCACTCATATTATCCACACTGATGTTCGGAGCCTGTTCCGCTTCGGATGACGGAGTTCCTCAAACACCTGAAGACCCCGACGGGACACAGGATCCGCAGGAAGAGCCAGTCACCTACACCGGTATACAGAAACGTAGTGTAAAACGTGGAGTCAGCTATAGTTTCCAGCTCCCCAAAGAAGACACGCAAATGTTGGGAAGCGCCATATCCTGGGCTTACAACTGGGGGACAGAGATTTCTTCCGATTTAAGCACCGAGTTCGGCAAGCAACAAATCGACTATTGCCCAATGTCATGGAATGCCAATCCAGACATCGCTCCCAAGATTCGCAGGTACGTCAACGCACACCCGGAATGTAAATATCTGCTTGCATACAATGAGCCTAATCTGACAGACCAGGCAAGAATGACACCCCAGGAAGCTGCCGCACAATGGCCTGCACTGCGTGCATTAGCTTCTGAACTAAACCTGAAGCTCATATCTCCGGCTATGAACTACGGAACATTGCCGGATTATAGTGACCCGATCAAATGGTTGGACGAGTTTTTCAGCAACGTTCCCCTCAGTGATGTAGACGGTATAGCTATCCATTGTTACATGGAAAGCCCTTCTTCTCTTATCAACTATGTAAGCATGTTCAAAAAATATGGAAAACCTATTTGGTTAACAGAATTCTGTGCATGGCCCAGTAGTAATAAGATTAGCATATCAAGCCAGATGAACTATATGAGCGAGACTCTTCATTATCTTGAATCTGATCCTGACGTATTCCGCTATGCCTGGTTCATCCCAAGAGGTATTGGACCGACCGACCCAGGTACCGGTACAACCAGCAACAGCTTATTACCAAGTAAGCCCAATGCATTGACTGAGCTTGGAACAGTGTTTGTGAACATGTCCTCTCTGGATAAAACAGCTTATTACAGTAAGAATCAAGTTATTCCCGCCGAACACTACAGTTCAATAAACACAGTTGAGAATTTAACATCAGCCAGCGCACACCTGCGTCCTACAACCGATATCTCGGGCATATTGGATGTTTATGATTTGAAACAGGAACAATGGCTGGAATATCAACTGGATGCTCCTAAAGCCGGAACTTACCAGTTGGATATCCGTTATACCAGTTTCAGAGATAACAAGGTTGAGATAACTATAGACAAAGGTACGGCAGCAACACTAGACCTGCCTAATGTAGACAGCAAATGGACTACTGTCACTACCAACATCCAACTAAAAGCAGGTAAGCAAACGTTACGTATAAAAGTCACTACAGGCAATATTGCATTAAATTGGTTGCATTTCAAAGACTAAGTCCAATAACAATAGGTATAAATATAAAAGAAAATGAATACATTAAAGAAAGCCACCGTCTACGGTCTGACCGTATTTAGCCTTCTTGCCTGCAAACCGGGGCAAGACAGTACGGAACAGAAGATAGATGCTCTACTCTCTAAGATGACTCTGAAAGAGAAAATCGATCAGATGAACCAGTTAACAGGACTCGGGCTGGCCGAAGATATGCAAGACGCCATTCGGAACGGCGAAATCGGTTCTATCCTTAATGAATTGGATTTAGCGACCACCAATAAACTTCAGCATATTGCCGTGGAAGAAAGCCGTCTGGGTATTCCGCTTATTTTTGCCCGAGATGTCATTCATGGTTTCAAGACTATCTTCCCCATTCCATTGGGGCAAGCAGCAAGCTGGAATCCGCAAGTAGCTGAGAACGGCGCGCGTGTCGCAGCCTTGGAAGCCAGTTCAGTAGGTATCCGCTGGACATTCGCTCCCATGATTGACATCAGCCGGGATCCGCGCTGGGGACGTATTGCCGAATCATGCGGGGAAGACCCTTATCTGACTACTGTAATGGGAAATGCAATGATTAAAGGATTTCAGGGAGACACTCTCTCCTCACCTACCAGCATAGCTGCGTGTGCCAAACATTTTGCAGCCTATGGGGCCAGCGAATCCGGTAAAGACTACAACACCACCTGGATACCGGAGCTACAACTCCGCGAACTTTATCTTCCCCCTTTCAAAGCAGCCGTAGATGCCGGGGCAGCTACTTTCATGTGTTCTTTCAATGACATCAACGGAGTGCCTTCTTCCGGCAGCACCTTCCTGAATCGCCAGATTCTACGCGACGAGTGGAAATACGACGGTTTGTTAGTCAGCGACTGGGGTTCCATCCAACAAATGATTCCTCACGGTTTCTGTGCCGACCTGAAAGAAGCAGGCGAGAAAGCCGCCATTGCCGGAGTTGATATGGACATGATGAGTTATGCTTATATCAATCATCTGGAAGAACTTATAAAAGAAAAAAAGGTGGATGAGAAACTTATCGACGAATCAGTACGCAATATTCTTCGATTGAAATTCCGACTGGGGTTATTTGATAATCCATATATCAAGGAAGGTGCCCCCTCAGCCTTTTATCTGGATTCTTCTTTACAGCAGGCTAAAGAAGCAGCCATTGAAAGCGCTGTCTTATTGAAGAATAACCTGCAGACCTTACCACTGAATTCTTCGATCAAATCGGTAGCAGTAGTAGGACCACTGGCAGACGCGCCTGCCGACCAGATAGGAACCTGGTGTTTCGACGCAGAGCCCGAACATTGTGTCACACCACTGACAGCGATACAACAGGAATGTGAAAATAAGATCCGCGTAATTGCCGAACCGGGATTAACATACAGCCGGGATAAGAGTGAAGCCGGAATAGCCAAAGCCGTAGCCGCGGCCTGCCAAGCAGATGTCATCCTGTTCTTTGCAGGAGAAGAAGCCGTATTATCGGGCGAAGCCCGTTGCCGTGCGGATATCAGTTTACCCGGAAAACAAACGGAAATGCTCAGGGCATTGAAGGCTACTGGAAAACCGGTTGTATTGGTAATTATGGCAGGAAGACCATTAACTATCCCCGAGGAAGTAGACATGGCAGATGCCGTATTATATACTTTCCACGGTGGAACGATGGCAGGACCGGCTATCTCTGATTTACTGTTCGGCAAAGCTGTTCCTTCCGGTAAACTGCCGGTAACTCTCCCGCGTATGGTCGGACAGGTGCCTATCTATTATGCACATAAGAATACAGGCAGACCGGCATCAAATATCACATTGATAGATGATATTGAAGTAGGTGCCAAACAGACATCTATCGGTTTTACCAGTTACCATCTGGATGCCGGGGACGGTCCTTTGTTCCCATTCGGATACGGACTTTCCTATACTACCTTTACATATGGAGACTGTCAGCTTTCTGCCGGCAATATAAAACAGGGCGATGTATTAACCGTTGCCTGCGATGTTACTAATAATGGTTCATACGACGCACAGGAAGTAGTGCAGTTATATATCCGTGATAAAGTCGGTTCATTGGTTCGCCCCGTGAAAGAACTGAAAGGATTCAAGAAAGTGATGATTAAAGCCGGAGAGACACAAAAGGTTGAGTTCACCCTTACTACTGATGATCTGGCCTATTGGAATGATGATATGCAACGACGTACAGAAATCGGTGACTTCACCGTATGGATAGCTACCGACAGTCAGTCCGGCGTGGGTGCAGACTTCAAACTGATCAACTAGTCATTTGATTAAAACTTACATTTTATTCATCTAAAAGAATGCCGGTCTGAAAGATTCACCTTCCAGTACCGGCATTTTTGTATCTATGTCCATCTCTTAATAAAACCTAACAACAGAATCAATTTCCGGGCAAAATGACTATCTTGCATAAAAACCAAATACAACAGCAACTATGAAATTGAAGACTACGATTCCTAACCCGCTACTTGCAAAAATGAGATTGTTTCTTATTGTCCTGACTTCCTGCGTTATCGTCACCTGCATTTTCCTGATTATCATTCATCCGGAAGCGTGGATCGCTCCATCCTGCGGAATAGTAATAGCCCTGTGTATATTGCTGTATCAGGTATATTGTATCCGTAAGAGACGAAAATCCTAGATGAGATGTTGTTTCTTCAGTTCTTCGGCAACAACTTCCAGTTCTTTGTACCATTCTTCACCGAATTTACGGATTAAAGGCTCTTTCAGGAATTGATATACAGGAAGATTCTCTTTTCTCCCCAGTAAAACTGCTGCCTTACATACGTCCCAACGATGATAATTCACCGCTTTATAAGGCCCGTAATCTCCGATTCGGATGGGATAAAGATGGCAGGACACCGGTTTATAAAAATCTGTTTTACCTTCCCGATATGCTTTTTCAATAGCACAATAGCAGCATCCTTTTTCATCATAACAGGTAAAGACGCAGTCCTTATTATTTACAATTGAGGTTACTAAATCACCCTCCTCGTCTGTATATACCACTCCTTGCTTCTCTATGATCGCACGAGCTTCGGGTGCCAGTTCATCCCAAATAACAGGCAACACTTCTTCCAGTTTCTCCACTTCATCCAGTTCAACAGGCGCACCCGCATCACCCTCAATGCAACACTCTCCTTTACAAGCATCAAGGTTACAAAGAAACTTTTCCTGAAAGACATCAAGAGACACTACTACATCACCAATCTGTATCATACTAAAAACTTATGTGAGACAAAAAGGGCGGAGTAGTACTCCGCCCTCCCGATTATAGAAATCCAAATTACTTAATCAAAACGTTTCCGTCCATTTCAGCCGGAACTTCCAGACCCATAATCTTCAAGATAGTCGGAGCAACGTCAGCCAAACGACCGTTTTCTACTTTCGCAGCCTTGTTCTCTGTTACGTAAATACAAGGAACAGGGTTCATAGAGTGAGCGGTGTTCGGAGTACCGTCTTCGTTCAAAGCACGGTCGGCATTACCATGGTCAGCAATGATGATTGCTTCGTAATCCTGTGCTTTGGCAGCTTCGATTACATCCTTCACGCAAGCGTCTACAGCGATAACTGCTTTCTCGATAGCTTCGTAAATGCCGGTATGGCCTACCATGTCACCGTTGGCGAAGTTCACTACAATGAAATCGTATTTGTTTTCGTTGATGGCAGCTACCAGTTTATCTTTCACTTCGTAAGCGCTCATTTCCGGTTTCAAGTCATAAGTAGCCACTTTCGGAGATGGAACGAGGATACGGTCTTCCTTGTCAAACGGAGTTTCACGTCCACCGTTGAGGAAGAATGTCACATGGGCATACTTCTCCGTTTCAGCGATATGAAGCTGGCTCTTGCCATTGGCAGCAAGATATTCGCCTAATGTGTTGGATACATTTTCTTTATCAAACAGGATATGAACACCCTTGAAAGAAGCGTCATACGGAGTCATACAGTAATATTGCAGACCTGGGATTGTATGCATGCCTGCTTCCGGCATATCCTGCTGAGTCAGTACGACAGTCAACTCTTTTGCACGGTCGTTACGGTAATTGAAGAAGATTACCACATCGCCTTCCTTGATTGTTCCGTCAACGTTTGCATTTACAATCGGCTTGATAAATTCGTCTGTCACGCCTTCATCATAAGATTCCTGCATTGCCTGAACCATGTCGGTAGCTTTCTTACCTTCACCGTTCACCAACAGGTCATATGCTTCTTTCACGCGTTCCCAACGTTTGTCACGATCCATAGCATAATAACGGCCGATGATGGAAGCAACCTTTCCGCCCGATTTCTCGCAGTGTGCAGTAAGTTCTTCAATAAAACCCTTACCGCTCTTCGGGTCAGTGTCGCGACCGTCCATGAAGCAGTGGATGAATGTATTGTCGATATTGTATTCTTTAGCGATGTCGCAAAGTTTGAAAAGATGAACGAGTGAGCTGTGCACGCCACCATTGGAAGTCAAGCCCATGAAATGAATGTTCTTTCCGTTTTCTTTTGCATAAGAGAAAGCTGAAACAACTTCAGGATTCTTCATTATGCTGTTGTCAGCACATGCACGGTTGATTTTTACCAAATCCTGATAAACCACGCGTCCGGCACCGATATTCAAGTGACCAACTTCAGAGTTACCCATCTGTCCGTCGGGCAAACCTACGTTTTCACCACTTGCCTGAAGCTGGGAGTGAGGATAAGTAGTTGTCAGATAATCCCAGTAAGGAGTGGGAGTGTTGAAGATTACGTCGTCTTTCTTTTGGTCACCTAGTCCCCAACCATCGAGGATCATTAAAAGGGCTTTCTTGCTCATAATATTTCAATATTTAAATTATCACTCTGATTTTCGGGCGCAAAGGTACGAAAAAGATGGTAATCTGAACGTTTAATCTATGTTAAGTTACAGTGGATGAGTAAAGGAAGTCTCAAGGATTTTCCTTTCTTTGTAAGACAACCTCCAAACATGAAGAGTATGAAAACAATCCTACTTAGTCTTGCATTGCTATTATCCGGTATTTCAACCGCACAAAACATTAACGACTCCCCTGTTAAAACAGCAGGCAATTCCCATCTCACGAATGAGACTTCCCTTCTCCAATCTATCAGAGGAAACTGGTTCAGAGCGGACATTCCCAACCAATGGGAATATGGCATCTATGATTCCGTATGCATCATACAGAACCGGATGTTTACCCATAAAAGCATACGCAAACTAGGCGACTACATCGAATTGACCGTGCAAGACAAAAGAAATGCCGCTATAGAAACGTTACGGTTCGCTCCTCAACCCGACGGAGATTGCCTGATTAAATTCAAAGGTTCCAATGAACTGCGATATACCAAAGAGACAAACAGCAAACCTCTGGTGACAACCGAAACTGACTTCAAAGAATTTATACGCAAAGATACCGCTTATCTGCAAGGCTATATAGACAGATATACCCACACAGCCGGTACCACCCTGTTAATAAGCAATGAACTGACACGAGAAGACCGTCCCACAGTAGTCAACATAAATCCTGACGGCAGCTTTGAATGCAAACTTGTACTTAATTATCCAATAGAAAATCTCCTGTCGCTAGGCAACCATTATATTTCATTCTATATAGAACCCGGACAGACATTATCCATATATGTTGATGATGAAGGCAGTTATGATAACATTAAAATGATGGGGCCTTCCGCCGCTCTTTCTCAAATGTATGACAAGCTGAGTGATTTAATAAGATACGATAATGATGTATACACAAAGGCAAAAAATGGATTTCCGCCTGACTTGTTTAAGCAAGAAATACAAACGGCATCTATCAGGCTCAACCAGATTGGCGACTCATTAGCACAAATCTATGCGGCATCACCCAAAGCGATTCATCTGATAAAAAACAAGTTAGCATTGGAAAAAGGAAAAATTCTTTTAAATTTCATGGCATATAGGAATGTTTTTGCAGAGCGGGATACTGCCAATCAGGCATTGAAGATGAAAGCGGGAAATAATTATTATGATTTTCTGAAAGATATTTCTTTGAACGACGAGTCTTTGCTCGCAGACAAAGGATATAGAGAGTTTGTCAACCGGTTTGAATTTATGCCACCCCTAAGCGAAGTCCAGAGCGATGCCTATGAAAAGAAGTTCCTCTCTCGTCCTGCCAATAAGGAAACACCGAATATTTCAAATCGAGAACAGGATGAGCAGACGCTCCATAAAGCCAAAGAGTATCTGACGAAAGGAGACTCGGTAATCAGCCTGTTAAGCGGGCAGGATAATAGTTTTCTTTGGCAGACTACACTCGTACGCCGCTTACAATACGACCTAAAGACATATAATACCCCTTCCGCCGCAAAGAAATATATAAATAGCCTGAATAAATATCTTACATACCCTATCCTGACTGCTGAAACGAATCGTATATTCGACACCATCTTTTCAAAGAAAGCTGATAAAACCTACCGGTTACCGGAAGGAAAAGCTACTGAAATCTTTCGGAATATCATCAAAGCGCATTCCGGTAAAATATTGTTTATTGACTTTTGGGCTACAAGTTGTGGCGGATGCAGAATGGGCATAGAGACCACTGCGCAATTACGCAAAGACTATAAGAACCATCCCGAAATCCAGTTCATCTATATCACAGACGAACGTTCATCCCCGAGAAAAACATACGATGAATATGTAGCAAAAAATCTGGAAGGAGAAGTTTCATACCGGATTGGTAAAAATGAATTCGAATATCTCCGTGAATTATTCAAATTCAACGGTATTCCACATTACGAATTAATACAAAAGGACGGCAGTGTGACCATCAATCCTCCAACAGCTTGGGAGCTTGAAGAGTATGTTCAGAAACATTTCAAGAAATCTGAGGAATTATAAGATATGACAGAAAAAGTCTGTCTTGTACGGAAAGAAACCATAAAAAATGACGTAAAGGTAAGTTATCCGTCAGATTTTGCTTACCTTTGCACCGCTTTTAAATTAAAATCATAGAAATATGGACGATTCAAACCCGCGAACGTGCACAACTAGTATTAATTAAAGCGAACAGAGTCATTGCAAACTAGTGTCTCTGCTCGTGCAAAACAACGAAAGGAGACAATAAGATGAGAATGTATCTTTATTGTGAGGCCGGCTTTGTGGAAAAGACACAATGGCTTCCCAACAGTTGGGTAAACGTAGTATGCCCGAATGATGATGACTTTGAATTTCTGACCAAGACGCTCAATGTTCCCGAATCATTTCTTGACGATATAGCCGATACGGACGAACGTCCGCGTACGGACACGGAAGGTAACTGGCTGCTTACCATCCTGCGTATCCCGTTGCAGAACAAGCAGAACGGCAGTCTGCCCTTCGACACTGTACCTATTGGTATTATCACGAACAATGAAATCATTGTATCCGTCTGTTATCATGACACCGACTTATTGCCGGACTTTATCGAACACACCCGCAGAAAAGGTATTGTTGTCCGCAATAAGCTCGACTTGATTTTCCGGCTTATCTACTCTTCTGCCGTATGGTTCCTGAAGTATCTGAAACAAATCAATTTGGATATCAGTGCCGCGGAAAAAGAGTTGGAGCGTAGTATTCGTAACGAAGACTTGCTCCGCCTGATGAAACTACAGAAAACACTGGTTTACTTCAACACTTCCATCCGTGGAAACGAAGTGATGATCGGTAAACTGAAAACGATTTTCCAAGATACCGATTTTTTGGATACGGAACTGGTAGAGGATGTAATTATCGAATTGAAACAGGCACTTAATACCGTAAATATTTACAGTGACATTCTCACAGGAACAATGGATGCCTTTGCTTCCATTATCTCCAACAATGTGAATACAATCATGAAGCGCATGACCAGCTTGTCAATAGTCCTGATGCTTCCGACATTGATTGCCAGTTTCTATGGCATGAATGTGGACATTCATTTGGAAGAGGTTCCTTTCGCTTTTTCCCTGATTGTATTATTCTCTATCGGATTGTCAACTCTGGCGTTCGTGATATTCAGAAAGATTAAATGGTTCTAAATACCAAAAATACAGCCTACTATCTAGTCGCAGACAGTAGGCTGAAATTATACGTTTTTACTTCGATAGAGAATTAATTAAAAGAGAATGTTTAGAGAGAGAAATTAAATTCTATTTCATTCTATATTTATCCTTGTTTGCTTACTTTTCTTCCACCCAACGGAATAGATACTCCAACAAATCCGTTAACAGAGTTAGAGTTCTTTCCTAAGAACATATAGTCGGTTCCGAGGAATACCGGGCCTAATTTCAGACCCAGACCGAATGATTTACCTGCTGACTGGATTACTGAGTAGCTAAGTGCTACGTTAAACCAGCTTTTCGGACGGTAGTTTGCAGAGAAGGTCAACTCAGTAAGTGCATCGGGTTGTACAAAACGAGTTGTAGACAATGCGCCAACTGCTAGTTTATTGTTGAAGAAGCCGTATTCTGCACCTACTACTAATGTAGAAGCTAGACGAGACTTGCGAGATTCTTTTGCGTCACCAACTTCAAGTTGCAACATATCGTAGTTAAGTACATCACCTTTTGTTACAAGATCCATATAATTTTCAGCATCGTTTTGTAACTTATTCAATGCATTTGTAACACTAGATTGCGCATTAGTAGGATCAATCATACCTGCATAAGTACTTCCCTTAATATCAATTGGATCCGGATTAGCAGATGCAATTTTTGTTGCTGATTTAGACCAAGAAATAAACCCTAAGTCAAGGATAGAAGCAGACACAGTCAAATTATCCAAGATTTTATAAGACGCACCTAAATCAATACCGAAACCATAACCTGCTATACCCAATTTACCACTATCAAAATCAAAATCGGTTACATAGTCTTTCCCCTCTTCTTCTTTTAGTTCCAAACCTTTAAAAGAACTCTTCAGTTCGGCCCCAACAGTTAAGTTTGCATGATAATTATCAAACTTAGCTTTCAAATCTTGAGCTTTTGCAACAATTGCCTCAGAACTGCCAGACCAATAACTATCGCTTGACCATTCATTGATTTGTTGATCGGTAGGTAAATTAGCACTCATTGCTATTTTATTGAGTTTCAATTCCATATTACCGATACCTAATAGTGCTTTTACTCTAGCACCAACAGTTAACCGACTATTGATCTGACGTGAAAGTCCTAAACCTATTTCTGTATAAGCATTGATATTCAATTGCTGGTTGCTAATATCATAATTACTGTTTCTCCAGTTATCTTCTATTGCGTCCATCTCATTCAGGAAAGTAAACATGTTCTTAGTCAAGTTCGCACCAATATCCGTACGAAGACCGATATTGAATGACCAAAAGTTCTTTCCTTTGTACCATCCAGCAGAAAGAATCTCTGTACTGAAGTTCACATTCAGTTTATTATTATCTTTCAGACGATTCATGAAATCCGGTTTGGTATAGAAATCATCGCCATCATCAATGATATCAATGATATCCTGATATCCTAACGAAGTAGAACCAACCGTTGCATTTACGGCACCAATTACCGGAAGATTGAAGTAACCTTTCGTCGGTGTCAAAGCCGGATTTAACTGTTGACGATAGTGCGTCCCTTCCATAAAATAAGAAGTACGCAGGAACTGTGCATTTGCAGAAAGAGCGCAAACCAACATAATAGAAAAAACCCCAATGAGCTTAGAAGACCATAATAGCTTGTTCGTTGCCATGATTTTATACTTTTTAATTCTTATTATCGTTTGCAAATATATAGTATTTCGATAACAAATAAAAGCACGGGGCAACACTTTTTCAGCCTAAACAGAACAATTTTAATACTAAACGTAACAAAATCGTGCTTATTCTGCAAAAAAATGTAGAAAATATAATTTTATAAGAGATAAAACAGACTTATAAATCCAAAGAGAGTTGCCCATCTCCTAATAAGTTAAACGTTAAACGATGATAAGGAGTAGTCCCATGTTCGGCAATGGCGGTACGATGTTTTTTAGTCGGGTAACCTTTATTATGATTCCAGTCGTAAGATGGAAACTCTTCGTGAAGACGGTTCATATAGTCATCCCTGTATGTTTTGGCTAAAATGGATGCAGCGGCTATTGAAAGATACTTCCCATCTCCCTTTATTACAGTAGTATGGGAAATATCGGGATATTTATTGAAACGGTTTCCGTCAATCAGCAGATGTTGCGGACGGGTAGTTAATTGGTCGACAGCACGGTGCATAGCCAGAAAAGAAGCACGCAAGATATTTATCTCATCTATTTCTTCGGGTGAGACAACGCCAACCGCCCAGGCTATGGCTTCCTTTTCTATTATCTCACGCAGTGTGTAGCGCTGTTTTTCCGTCAGTTGCTTGGAGTCATTCAACAACTCATTCTTAAAACCTTTCGGAAGAATAACCGCAGCGGCATATACCGCACCTGCCAGACAGCCACGGCCTGCTTCGTCGCATCCTGCTTCAATCAGATTCTCATTTAAATAAGGTAATAACATCTTTATCGTTTTTATTCAGGTGCAAAGGTAAAGGAAATAAAAAAAGGAGACTTGCTTTTTGTCTCCTTTTTCTTGGTTATTTCTTATTTCTTTCTCACTTCTTAGAATAAACTCCAGGCGACAGTAAGTCCTGCCATCACGATGGCTACCATGCTCATCAGCTTTATCAGGATATTCAAGCTGGGGCCGGACGTATCCTTAAACGGGTCGCCTACCGTGTCACCTACTACGGTTGCCTTATGAACTTCACCGCCTTTGCCACCGAAGTTGCCTTCTTCTACATACTTCTTTGCGTTATCCCATGCACCACCGGCATTGGCCATAAAAATAGCCAGAACGAAACCGCTGCTCAAACCACCGATTAACAAGCCAAGCACACCGGGAACACCAAAGATAAGCCCTGTAAGGATAGGGGCAATAATAGCAATGAGGGAAGGAACGACCATTTCGCGCTGCGCACCCTTTGTCGAGATTTCAACACAACGTTCGTAATCCGGTTCCGTCTCGCCTGTCAGGATACCTTTAATTTCACGGAATTGGCGGCGCACTTCGTCTACCATATGTCCTGCTGCACGTCCAACCGCATTCATTGTCAAACCGCAGAACAGGAAAGCCATCATCGAACCGAGAAACATGCCCGCAAGCACTTTCGGATTCATCAGGTTCACTTCATAAAAATTCATGAAGTCCGTAAATGTCGCATTCGCCACGTTAAAGGGACTTCCGTCGGGGAAAGTCAGGTTCATACTTCCGAGACGGGTCAGGCCGATTCGGATTTCCTCAATATAGGATGCCAGCAAAGCCAGTCCGGTCAATGCGGCAGAACCGATGGCAAAACCTTTTCCGGTGGCGGCGGTCGTATTACCCAATGAATCGAGCGCATCGGTACGCTTGCGGACTTCAGCACCCAAGCCGGACATTTCAGCATTACCACCCGCGTTATCGGCAATCGGGCCATAAGCATCCGTAGCCAGTGTGATTCCCAGTGTAGAAAGCATGCCGACAGCGGCAATACCGATTCCGTACAATCCCATACCAACATTGGCAAAATCACCGCCGGAAGCTAATAAATAGGAAGCAATGATACCCACCACTACGGCAATCACAGGGATAGCTGTAGAAAGCATTCCCAAACCGATACCGGAGATAATGACCGTAGCAGGGCCGGTCTTACCGCTTTCACTCAATTTCTGCGTGGGACGATAGGATTGGGAAGTATAATATTCAGTAGAGCGTCCGATTACAATGCCCACCAACAAGCCGACTACTACGGCACAAGAAATCAAAAGCCAGTTATCAAGTTGCAAGAACCATAATATAAGGAAGGTAGCAGCTACGATAAGTGCCGAACTGAGATTCGTGCCAAAAGCCAACGAACCGAGCAAATCTTTCATCGTCGCATTCTCTTTGGTACGGACAGCGAATATACCTATAATAGAAAGGATAATGCCGACAGCCGCAATCAACATCGGAGCAATTACAGCTTTGAACTGCATCACCGTATCCGCCGAATGGATAAAGGCGGCAGCGCCCAATGCGGCCGTCGCCAGGATGGAACCGCAATAAGATTCGTATAGGTCGGCTCCCATACCGGCCACGTCACCGACGTTATCACCGACATTATCGGCAATCGTAGCAGGATTGCGCGGGTCATCTTCCGGGATTCCGGCTTCCACCTTGCCTACCAGGTCGGCTCCGACGTCAGCGGCTTTTGTATAGATACCGCCACCCACACGGGCAAAGAGCGCTTGTGTGGAAGCTCCCATACCGAAAGTCAGCATCGTAGTAGTAATCACGCAGAGTTTATGAGTAGGCGTCAGCGCGTCGGCAGGAATTACCGCGTTCAGCAACAGATACCAAAAGGAAATATCAAGCAAACCAAGGCCGACAACCACCAGTCCCATCACCGCACCGCTTCGGAAAGCGATTCTTAGTCCGGCGTTCAGTGAGTTACGGGCTGCATTGGCGGTACGTGCCGAAGCATACGTGGCCGTTTTCATTCCAAGGAAACCGGAAAGACCGGAGAAGAAACCACCCGTCAGGAAAGCAATGGGTACCCATGCGTTCTGTACGTGAAAGCCATAAGCCATTATCGAAAACAAAATAACCAGTCCCAAGAATACACAACCTACTATTTTGTACTGCTGTTTCAGATAAGACATAGCCCCTTTGCGCACAGCGGCGGCTATTTTTATCATTTGGGGTGTACCTTCACTCTCTTTCATCATTTGCTTATGAAAGTAATAAGCAAAACAGAGGGCTAACACGGAAGCGACTGGAACCAACCAGAAAAGAATGTTATCCATAGATTCAAAATTATTAAAGGGTTTACAGTCGCTAAAAGTATGGAAATCAATCGAAAAAAGCAAGCAAAGAAGAAAGAATTTTCTACTCTGAAAGGAACAATCTTTCGCACATAGTTCCGAATGAACAAGTCGTTTGTAGTTACTTGCCTTGTTAGCTGGTTTCCATACAATTACCCTTCATAATAAGATGGTATACCATCAAATTCGGTTCCCCGTAAGGAAACGCCAGTATCCTCGTAGAGAAACGACCGTATCCCCGTAAGGAAACGATTGTTTCCCCGTAGAGATACGTGAGTTTCCATGTTAGGAAATTACAGGAAACTATAAGTGATTAATTTATAGACGTATAGGCAATTTTATTTATTCCTTATTAATTATCTGTAGCCTTCTACCGCCTATCTTTATCCCTACCAACCGGATTATCGCTTATACATGACAAATTATCATTATCTTTGTGGCGCACTAATACCCGCAAACTAACTAATACCGAATAATTATTATTAAAAACCATGAAGAAACTATTTGCATTGCTACTGGCATTGTTCACGCTTACGCTAGTGGACGCACAAGAACAGAATGTAATCCGCATCGCAACGGACAACACGGATTTAATCCTTCAAGTGGCTCCGAACGGACGCCTTTATCAGGCTTATCTCGGCGATAAGTTGCTGAACGAACGTGACATTGACCATTTCTCCCCTTATGTGAAAGGCGGTAGCGATGGAAGCGTGTCTACCCGCGGCTGGGAAGTATATCCGGGCTCCGGCGCAGAGGATTACTTTGAACCTGCCGTAGCCATTACGCACAGCGATGGCAATCCGAGCACCATCCTCCGTTATGTATCTTCCGAACAGAAAGCAGTCGCAGGCGGAACGGAAACAATCATCTGTCTGAAAGACGACCAATATCCGGTAGAAGTGACTTTGCATTATATCGCTTATCCGAAAGAGAACGTTATCAAAACATGGAGTGAAATAAAGCATAATGAAAAGAAGCCGGTCACTTTGTGGCGTTATGCTTCCACCATGCTCTATTTCTCCGCAAATGAATATTATCTGACTGAGTTCAGCAGTGACTGGGCGAAAGAGGCACAGATGAGTACACAGCCGCTGCGATTCGGCAAGAAAGTAATCGACACCAAGCTCGGAAGCCGTGCCGCCATGCACACGCATCCGTTCTTCGAACTCGGTATCGAGCAACCGGCACAGGAAACACAGGGACGTGTGATGCTGGGTACTATCGGATGGACAGGGAATTTCCAGTTTACTTTTGAAGTGGACAATGTAGGCAACCTCCGCGTAATCCCGGCTATCAATCCTTATGCTTCTGATTATGAATTGAAAGCGAACGAAGTATTTACGACTCCCGAATTTATGTTCACTTTCAGTAATAACGGTACAGGCGAAGCCAGCCGCAATCTCCATGCCTGGGCACGCAACCATCAATTAAAGGACGGACAAGGCGACCGTCTCACTCTGCTGAACAACTGGGAAAACACCTACTTCAAATTCAACGAAGAATTACTCTCCGAACTAATGAAGGAAGCCAGACATCTCGGTGTGGATATGTTCCTGCTCGACGACGGTTGGTTCGGCAACAAGCACCCGCGCAACAGTGACAATGCCGGACTGGGTGACTGGGAAGTAATGAAGTCCAAACTCCCCGGCGGTATTCCCGCACTTGTGAAATCCGCCAAGGAAGCCGGAGTGAAATTCGGAATCTGGATTGAACCGGAAATGGTGAACCCGAAAAGTGAACTGTTCGAGAAACACCCCGACTGGGCTATCACGCTGCCCAACCGCGAAACTTATTACTATCGCAACCAGTTGGTGCTCGACCTCAGTAATCCGAAAGTACAGGATTTTGTTTTCGGCGTAGTAGACAATATCCTGACCGAGAATCCCGAAGTAGCTTTCTTCAAATGGGATTGTAACTCTCCGATCACGAATATTTATTCTCCGTATCTGAAGGACAAGCAGGGACAGCTTTATATCGACCATGTACGCGGCATTTACAATGTGCTGAAACGTGTAAAGGAGAAATATCCCAATACGCCGATGATGCTTTGCTCCGGTGGTGGCGCACGCTGTGACTATGAAGCGTTGAAATATTACACGGAATTTTGGTGCAGCGATAACACCGACCCGATAGAACGCCTGTTTATCCAATGGGGATTTTCACAAATCTTCCCAGCAAAAGCGATGTGCGCACACGTGACCAGCTGGAACAAAAAGACTAGTGTAAAGTTCCGCACGGACGTAGCCAGTATGTGCAAATTAGGCTTCGACCTCGGACTGAAAGAACTGAATGCAGACGAACTGACTTATTGCCAGAACGCGGTAGCCAACTGGACACGCTTGAAAAAAGTAATTTTAGACGGCGACCAATACAGACTGGTTTCCCCTTATGACGGCAACCACATGTCTGTGATGTATGCCGCACCGGACAAGAATAAGGCTGTTCTCTATACGTACGACATTCATCCGCGTTATGCAGAAAAGCTGCTTCCCGTGAAATTACAGGGATTGGATGCGAAGAAGATGTATAAGGTGAAAGAAATCAATCTGATGCCGAACAAAAAATCTAATCTGGACGCCAACGAAAAGACATATTCAGGAGATTATCTGATGAAAGTGGGAATCCATGCGTTCACCACAAACCAAGCTTTCAGCCGTGTGATTGAATTGACTGCGGAATAAACAGATAAATAAAAACAGAAAAGGGGATTCACCGTTTACCGGCGTTTCCCCTTTCTTTTTCACACACACAATAATAATCAATTAATCCTCAATCTTCACGGCTGTGCCGTTGGCAGTCACCATCAGCATACTGCCACTACCTCCTACTGTCTCGTAGTCCAAATCAACACCTATCACGGCATTAGCTCCCAATTGGGCTGCTTGTGCCTGCATTTCCTGCAAAGCGGTATCTTTAGCTTTGCGTAATACCTCTTCGTATGCTCCGGAACGTCCGCCTACAATGTCGCGGATGCTTGCAAACAGGTCACGGAACACATTGGCACCTATGATTGTCTCGCCGGAAACTATCCCGTAATACTTCACTATTCGTTTTCCCTCAATGACGGGAGTTGTTGTTACTAACATAGTCTTTTTCTCCTTTTAAATTTATTCGCTTATCTATTAGACGGGGAACACCCCTAAAAAGTTGCAGCTATACCGTAACTTTTTACGATATAGCTGCCATTAATGTTAAAGAGAGAGAATTTATAATATAAGCATAGTCTCACGACCCTCCAAATATTCATTTTATATATTAGACGCTTGAAACTTCAAATTACTGCACTTGAAGGCATCTTTTTTTAGTTAAAGAATAAAAAAATCGCCATTCCTCACAGGAACAGCGATTTATATTTTAAAACATACGGCTGACGCGTTCGATTCCTGCCACCAGCGCATCAATCTCCGCTTTCGTATTATACATGGCGAATGATGCCCTGACAGTTCCTTCAATACCAAGACGCTGCATCAAGGGTTGCGCACAATGGTGTCCGGTACGGACGGCGATCCCCAAACGATCCAGTAGAGTGCCTAAATCGAAGTGGTGAATATTACCTACCAGAAAGGAGATTACTGCCCCCCGGTCGGCAGCTTCACCGAATATACGCATATCAGGTATTTCTTTCAGGCGTTGCAGGGCGTAGGTTGTCAGTTCATGCTCATGCTTCGCAATCTTTTCCATGCCGATGCCGTTCACGTAGTCGAGGGCTTTTGCCAAGCCTGTAGTTCCGATGTAATCGGGCGTACCGGCCTCAAACTTGAAAGGAAGTTCGTTGAACGTTGTTTTCTCGAAGGAGACGTGTTGAATCATCTCTCCTCCGCCCTGGTAAGGCGGCATACGATCCAGCCATTCTTCTTTTCCATAAAGTACGCCGACTCCCGTCGGGCCGTATACCTTGTGAGCGGAGAATACCAGGAAATCGGCATCCAAATCCTGTACGTCCACCTTCATGTGAGGGATGGACTGGGCTGCATCAATCAGGCAAGGTACACCGTGAGCATGAGCGGTAGCAATCATTTCCTTCACCGGATTTACTGTACCCAAGACATTGGAAACCTGAACTACGCTGACAATCTTCGTACGTTCGGAGAAAAGCTTTTCGTATTCATCCAGTAGCAGTTCACCTTTGTCGTTCATGGGGATTACTTTGATGGCGATGCCTTTGCGGGCTGCCAACAATTGCCAGGGAACGATATTGCTGTGATGTTCCATCACTGAGAGAATAACTTCGTCGCCCGCTTGCATAAACTCATCACCAAAACTGGAGACAAGAAGATTGATGCTTTCCGTTGTTCCACGGGTAAAGACTACTTCGCCCGTGCTACGGGCATTGATAAACTGACGCACCGTTTCACGGGAGGCTTCATGCAGTTCCGTGGCTTGTTGCGAGAGGTAATGCACGCCACGGTGCACGTTCGCATTCACGGAATAATACTCGTCCACCAACGAATCAACTACCAAACGGGGTTTTTGAGTCGTTGCACCGTTGTCGAAGTAAACCAAAGGTTTACCGTAGACCGTACGGCTTAGTATCGGGAAATCCTCACGTATCTTTTGAATATCCATTTTCTTAGTGATTAATCATCATTTACAGATTGCACAACCCTGGCATCTGTTCAATTCGCCACGGAAGCGTTTTTCTACCAACAGATGCAGACGGTCTTTCAGCACATCCAGACGAATGGTATCAATGACTTCATTGACAAACGCGAACATCAGTAGCAAACGGGCTTCTTTCTCGTCGATTCCACGTGAACGCATGTAGAATAATGCATTCTCGTCCAGTTGTCCGACGGTTGCTCCATGCGAACATTTCACATCATCGGCATAAATTTCCAACTGCGGCTGTGTGTACATGCGGGCATCGCGTGTAGCGCAAAGGTTCCGGTTGGTCTGTTGCGAGTTGGTATGCTGTGCGTCGGGACGTACCAATACCAGTCCGGCAAATGCGCCTACCGACTGGTCGTCGAGAACGTATTTGAACAACTCTTTACTGGTACAGTTCGGCACTGCATGGTCGATGCTTGTATTATTATCTACGTGCTGGTTCTTGTCGGCAATAGCCATACCGCAAAGGTTTATTTCAGCACCTTCACCTGCCAGCAGCACTTCGGTTGTATTGCGGGTAGTACCGTTATGCAAGGTCATGCCATTCAGCAGGACATTACTGTTCGCTTCCTGTTTTACGTACAGGTTGCTGATACGGACTGTACTGGTATGTGTTTCTTCCAGTTCGTACATATCGAACACGGCATTCTCTCCGGCAAAGACTTCAATGACCTGCGTTGCAAGGAAATTCACGTTATCCATGGCATGGTCACAAATCAACAAGCGGGCTTGTGCGCCATCTTCCAGGATAATCAGCACACGCCGGTTTACCATAAAGTTGACGTCTGCACGCAGGATGTTTACCAACTGGATAGGCTTTTCCACAATTACATTTTTCGGTACATAGAAGATGACGCCGTCTTGTGCAAAAGTGGTATTGAAAGCCGTCACGCCATCTTTGGAAGTATCCGCCAGTTTGCCGTAATACTTCTTCACCAGTTCAGGATGTTGTCCGGCTACGTCTTTCAGACTACCGAAGATAACGCCTTCCGGCAAATGGCTTTTGGGAAGTGCCTTGTTATAAAATGCATCGTTGACTACGAAATACAGGGCGGTGCTCATATTCGGCACGTCGCACTTAAACAC
>NZ_JBCOWR010000007.1:327460-361608 GCF_040918965.1 Bacteroides sp. RTP21281st1_H5_RTP21281_210402
GCACGGGGTGCATTCAGCACTTCGGCACTATGCTTGCAGATCATGGCTTCCGTCTGTGAGAAGAGGTCTATGTATTGTTGTTCAGCATTCATCATTATTCTCCTACTTCTTTCTTAATCCAGTCATATCCTTTTTCTTCCAGTTCCAGGGCAAGCTCCGGTCCGGCAGTTTTTACGATACGGCCTTTATAAAGTACATGTACCACATCCGGTTTGATATAATCGAGCAGACGTTGATAGTGAGTGATGACAATCGTGCTTGTATCGGGAGTTTTCAGTTTGTTCACTCCTTCGGCTACAATACGGAGCGCGTCGATGTCCAGGCCGGAGTCTGTTTCGTCGAGAATACTCAAACGGGGTTCAAGCATTGCCATCTGGAAGATTTCGTTGCGTTTCTTTTCGCCACCGGAGAAACCTTCGTTCACCGAACGATTAGCCAGTTTATTGTCCAGTTCAACGACTGCACGTTTCTCACGCATCAGTTTCAGGAACTCACTGGCTGTCAGTGCGGGCAGACCTTTATATTTGCGTTGCTCGTTCACGGCAGCACGCATAAAGTTCACCATACTTACACCGGGAATTTCCACCGGATACTGGAAACTAAGGAAGATACCTTCGTGGCTACGGTCTTCGGGACTCAACTCCAACAGATTCTTTTTATAAAAAGTGACCGAGCCTTTCGTTACCTCAAAAGCAGGATTACCTACCAGGACGGAAGAAAGTGTACTCTTACCGGAACCGTTCGGCCCCATGATTGCATGTATTTCGCCCGGCTTCACCGTCAGGTTGATGCCTTTCAATATCTCTTTGCCATTAATGCTGGCATGCAGGTCTTTTATTTCTAACATAATCACTTTTATTTTTTATCCTACACTTCCTTCCAACGAAATAGTAAGCAACTTCTGCGCTTCTACCGCAAATTCCATCGGAAGCTTATTCAAAACTTCTTTCGCATATCCGTTCACAATCAGTCCGATAGCATCTTCTGTCGGGATACCGCGCTGATTGCAATAGAATATCTGGTCTTCATTAATCTTGCTTGTCGTAGCTTCATGCTCCACCACTCCTGTCTCATTGCGAATATCCATATACGGGAAAGTATGCGCACCGCACTTATCTCCCAGCAACAGAGAGTCACACTGGCTGTAATTACGGGCATTGTCCGCTTTCTCCGCTACACGTACCAGTCCGCGATAGGAATTCTCGCTATGTCCGGCAGAAATACCTTTACTCACAATCGTGCTACGGGTATTCTTGCCCAGGTGAATCATCTTCGTACCGGTATCCGCCTGCTGATAATTGTTTGTCACAGCCACGGAATAGAACTCGGCAGTCGAATTATCGCCTGTCAGAATGCAGGAAGGATATTTCCAGGTAATTGCCGAACCGGTTTCCACCTGTGTCCAGGAGAGTTTGCTATCCACTCCTTTGCAGTTACCGCGTTTTGTCACAAAGTTATATACACCGCCCTTCCCTTCGGCATCTCCCGGATACCAGTTCTGAACAGTGCTGTATTTTACTTCGGCACGGTCGTGCACGATGATTTCCACGATAGCGGCATGCAACTGATTTTCATCACGCATCGGAGCCGTACATCCTTCGAGATAAGAAACATAGGAGTCATCATCCGCTATAATCAACGTACGTTCAAACTGTCCCGTGTTACGGGCATTGATACGGAAATAAGTGGAAAGTTCCATCGGGCAGCGTACCCCTTTCGGAATATAAACGAATGAACCGTCCGAGAACACAGCCGAGTTCAACGCAGCAAAGAAATTATCACGGTAGCCTACTACCGAGCCCATATATTTCTTGACCAAGTCCGGGTGCTCCCGTACCGCTTCACTGAACGAGCAGAAAATAATTCCTTTCTCCATCAGTGTCTCCTTGAAGGTAGTCTTTACGGAAACGGAGTCCATAACGGCATCCACCGCCATTCCGCTAAGCGCCATCTGCTCTTCCAAAGGGATTCCCAGTTTATTGAATGTCTTTATCAGTTCAGGGTCTACTTCTTCCATACTCTTCGGCCCTTCTTTCTTCTTGGTCGGGTCGGCATAATAGGAAATAGCCTGATAGTCAATTTCAGGAATACGGAGATGTGCCCAGGTAGGCATCTCCAGCGTCAGCCAATGACGGTACGCTTTCAACCGGAAATCCAGCATCCACTCCGGCTCGTCCTTCTTCGATGAAATCAAACGAATCACGTCCTCATTGAGTCCACGCTCAATGATATCCGTATGCACCTCTGTAGTGAAGCCATACTTATATTTCTCTTCCGCAAACTTCCTGACAAACTCATTATCGGTCTTCTTCCCTTCGAGTTCATCTTTCTGATCGGGTTTCTTTTTATTGGGTTCTTCTTGTTGCATCTTTATTCTCTAATATATATTGTTGCGTCATATTCTTTGCGGCAGGAAAAAATATCCCCGCAAACGTTTCCATCGGATAATATAACAAAGATTCCTCCTTTTTTGTTGCACTAATTAACTTATTATCGCCATCAATGAACTGTATCGCACCAATCGCCACACTTGTTAACAACAGGAACTTCAATGCTCCCAGTCCGCTTCCCAACCAACGGTTCAGCCAATTCAAGGAAACGGCTTTCATAGCTTTTGTCAACAACGAAGCAATCAGTACAAAAATCAGCGGGACGGCTATCCAAATCATGATAAAAGCCAATACCTGCGCAACGGTCATCGAATCGGTCACTGTCGGACAGAGCTTTTCCGCCAAAGAAGCGTACAAAGCCTTCGCCGCCATCAGGCCGACTATCAATCCCAAGATAGAAGCCAACTGACGAATGAAGCCTTTTATAAAACCTACAATCGCCCCTGCGCCCACTATAATAAGGATTATGATATCAATCGTTGCCATATATCTCTGTTCTATTATATAATTCAGGCACGGATTTCACGAATCTCACGGATTTATTAAGAACCGTGAAATCCGCGTAATCCGTGCCTGATATAGATTCAGCACTGCTTTATTACAGTGTCTGTTTCACTTCAATTTCTTCGAACGCCTCGATCATATCGCCCACCTTCATGTCGTTGCAGTTCACTAAGCTGATACCGCACTCGAAGTTTGTACCTACTTCCTTCACATCGTCCTTGAAACGTTTCAAAGCATTGATGTTTCCGGTAAAGATAACGATACCATCGCGAATCAAACGAGCCTTGTCGCTGCGTTTCACCTTGCCGCTCTTCACCATTGCACCTGCTACAAGACCCACCTTCGTGATGTTGAACACTTCGCGGATTTCGATAGTCGCAGTAATCTGTTCCTTCAGTTCCGGAGCCAACATACCTTCCATAGCAGCCTTCACCTCTTCGATTGCGTCGTAGATGACAGAATACTTACGGATGTCGACACCTTCCTGGTCAGCCATCTTACCGGCAGCGCCCGAAGGACGTACCTGGAATCCGACGATAATCGCATCCGAAGCGGCAGCCAGAGAAACGTCTGACTCGGAGATTGCTCCCACACCCTTATGGATGACATTTACCTGAATCTGTTCCGTAGACAGCTTGATCAACGAGTCGCTCAATGCTTCAACAGAACCGTCCACGTCACCCTTAACGATGATGTTCAATTCCTGGAAGTTACCCAAAGCAATACGACGGCCCAATTCATCCAATGTAAGGATTTTCTGTGTACGCAAGCCTTGTTCACGAGCCAACTGTTCACGCTTGTTGGTAATTTCACGAGCTTCCTGATCGCTTTCGACTACATGGAAAGTGTCACCTGCGGCAGGAGCGCCATTCAATCCCAGAATCAATGCCGGTTCGGAAGGCCCTGCTTCCTTGATGCGCTGGTTACGTTCGTTAAACATAGCCTTCACACGTCCGTAACTTGTTCCCGCCAAGACGATGTCTCCTACCTTCAAGGTTCCGTTAGATACCAACACAGTCGCTACATATCCACGTCCCTTATCCAATGAAGACTCAATAATGGAACCCGAAGCGTTACGATTCGGATTTGCCTTCAAGTCAAGCATTTCAGCTTCCAGCAATACTTTCTCCAACAGATCTTCTACCCCCATACCTTTCTTGGCTGAGATATCTTGTGACTGATACTTACCACCCCATTCTTCAACAAGGTAGTTCATAGCGGCCAGTTCTTCTTTAATCTTATCCGGATTTGCAGTCGGCTTATCCACCTTATTGATAGCGAATACAATAGGTACTCCTGCTGCCATCGCATGGTTGATTGCTTCCTTCGTCTGCGGCATCACGTTATCATCGGCAGCCACAATAATGATGGCAATATCCGTTACTTTCGCACCACGGGCACGCATAGCGGTAAACGCCTCATGACCCGGAGTATCCAGGAATGTGATACGGCGTCCGTCTTCCAACTTCACGTTGTATGCACCGATATGCTGTGTGATACCACCGGCTTCACCGGCAATTACATTCGCCTTACGGATATAGTCAAGCAAGGAAGTCTTACCATGGTCAACGTGTCCCATCACCGTAACAATCGGAGCGCGCGGCAGCAAGTCTTCCGGCGCGTCTTCTTCTTCAACGATGGCCTGTGCCACTTCCGCACTTACATATTCAGTCTTGAATCCGAACTCTTCGGCAACCAGATTAATAGTTTCCGCATCCAGACGCTGGTTGATAGAAACCATGATACCGATGCTCATACAAGTAGCGATAACCTGATTGACAGAAACGTCCATCATCGTTGCCAGTTCATTGGCTGTTACGAATTCGGTGAGCTTCAATACCTTGCTGTCTGCCATTTCCTGGTCTTCCAGTTCCTGCATACGGTTGGAAGCCATTTCACGTTTTTCCTTACGGTATTTTGAAGTCTTGTTCTTGCCTTTGGTTGTCAGACGTGCAAGCGTTTCTTTTACCTGTTTTGCTACATCTTCCTCGCTCACTTCCTGTTTGATAACAGGCTTTTTGAAGCGGTCTCTATTGTTATTGTTATTTCTCCGGTTGTTATTGTTGCCTTGGTTGTTGCCACCACCAGCGTTACCACCGTTGTTGCCACCATGTCCACCGGCACCGCCTTTACCTTGTACATTCGGCCTCGGAGCAGCAAAGTTGGAAGTTGCCACGTTGTTCACGTCCACCTTCTCCTTGTTGATACGGTTCCGTTTCTTCTTGTTAACGTCAGCGTTATCTTTCGCTCCCACTTTCGGTTGCTTGAGATCATCCTTACGAATCTCTTTGATGATAGCTTCCTTCATCAACTTCTTCTGATCCTGACGGATTTTATCTTTCTCTTCGCGTTCACGGCGTTTCTCTTCCTTCGATTTTTTCTTGGGACGAGTAGACTGGTTCAATGCTGCCAGGTCAATCTGGCCGATCACATTTATCTTCGCACCCAATTCCGGTTGACGGATTTTGAATACCTCATCGTCTTTAGAAGGTTCTTTCTCTGCCGGTGCTGCCGGTGCGACTTCTGCCGATGCTGCTTTTACAGGTCTTTCCACTCTGTTATCTTCTTCCGCCTTCACAGGTGCAGCTTTTACCTTCGGCTCTTCTTTAATCACTTCTTCCACTACTTTTTCAACTTCTGCCGGTTTCTTTTCTACTGTAGGTTCCGGTTGTTTCACAGGTTCCGGTCTTACAGGCTCCGGTTGTTTCACTGCCTCAGGCTGTTTCACAGGTTCAGCTTGTCTTACCGGTTCGGCTTGTTTTACTGTTTCAGTTTGTTTCACCACTGGTTCGGGCTGAACAGGTGCTGCCACCTCTTCCACCTTCGCTTCGGGTTCTTTCTTCACTTCAGGTTTAACAACAGGTCGTTCCACAACAGTTTCTTTTTTCTGTTCCGGTTCTTTTTCCACCTTTTCTGTTTTACGACCGTTCAATTTATCCAAGTCTATTTTCCCGACAGGTTTAAACTTCGGACGTGCATCCTCAGGTACGACTGTCTTGATCACATCTTCCGACTTCGGTTTCTCTGACTGTTTTTCGAAGCCTTCAATCGAAACCGACGCCTTATTACGATCCTTATTCTGACGTTCCTGAATGAAACGCTCCGATTCAAGTCTAAGGTTCTTGTCTGTACTAAACTCCTTCACGAGTATAGCGTACTGCTCCTCGCTAATTTTTGTATTAGGATTAGCCTCAACGGTATGCCCTTTCTTTTGCAGGAACTCAACAACCGTTGCGATTCCTACATTCAAATCTCTTGTAACTTTGTTTAACCTTATCGTCATATTTAAAATTTAATGAATAAATGGAGCGAAGAAAATCCCAATCGTAATTACCTGATTACTCTTGTTCCTTTTCCGGTTCTTGTTCTTGTCCTTGTTCCGGCTCTTCTTCTTCAAACTCCGATTTCAAAATGTGTATTACCTCGTCCACTGTCTCTTCTTCCAAGTCCGTCTTTTCAATCAACAACTCGCGTGGAGCATTCAACACAGCCTTCGCCGTATCAATGCCGATAGCCTTGATCGCATCAATCACCCATCCGTCGATTTCGTCTCTGAACTCATCGAGATAGATATCCTCATCAGCTACATTCTCATCCAACTCACGGAACACGTCGATAGTGTACTCAGTTAACATACTGGCCAGCTTGATATTCAAACCGCCTTTACCGATAGCCAGCGATACTTCTTCCGGTTTGAGGAACACCTCCGCTTTTTTCTCTTCCTCATTCAGACGGATAGAAGAAATTTTTGCCGGGCTCAAAGCGCGCTGTATAAACAATGAAATATTCGATGTGTAATTGATTACGTCGATATTCTCATTGCGAAGCTCACGAACGATGCCATGAATACGACTACCCTTTACACCTACGCAGGCTCCTACGGGGTCGATTCTGTCATCATAAGATTCTACCGCAATCTTGGCGCGTTCGCCGGGGATGCGGGCAATCCTCTTGATGGTAATCAAGCCATCATTGATTTCGGGTACTTCCATCTCAAACAGACGTTGCAGGAAAACGGGAGAAGTACGTGACAAGATAATTTTGGGATTATTGTTCTTGTTGTCCACGCGGGCAACCACTGCACGGGCCGTTTCACCTTTACGATAGAAATCGCTCGGGATTTGTTCGGTCTTGGGCAACAGCAGTTCGTTTCCTTCATCGTCAAGAAGCAACATTTCCTTTTTCCAGATCTGATATACTTCCGCATTGATGATTGTACCTACCTTATCTATATATTTATTATAAATACTGTCTTTTTCAAGTTCCAGAATCTTGGAAGCCAGTGTCTGGCGGAGATTCAGGATAGCACGACGGCCGAATTTCGCAAAGATAACCTCGTCAGTCACCTCTTCGCCTTCTTCGTAGGAAGCATCGATCTTCTGTGCTTCGCTCAACGAAATCTGCATATTCGGGTTAGTCAAATCTTCATCGGCCACAACTTCACGGTTACGCCATATCTCGAAGTCACCCTTGTCCGGGTTCACGATTACGTCGTAATTCTCATCGGTGCCAAACATTTTCGCGATTACGCTACGGAACGACTCTTCGAGTACGCTGACCATCGTCGTTCTATCGATATTCTTCAGTTCCTTAAATTCCGAAAATGTATCAATCAAGCTGATTGTTTCTTCTTTTTTGGCCATAACTATTTAAAGCTAATTAAGTATTTAGTATATTTTATTTGCTCATAAGTGAAGGTTTCGTCCTCTTCTACCAGCTTCGGGCGCTTGGAACCTTCCATTTTAACTTTCTTCTGTACGGATACCGTAAACTTCTCTTCATCAGCATCCTTCAGGACACCTGCCAGTTTCTGTCCGCCTTTTGTCATCACTTCCACCTCTTGTCCGATGTGAATGTAATACTGTTGCAGCACTTTAAAGGGCTGTCCGATGCCGGCCGAACCCACTTCCAGTTCATAATCTTCCTCTTCACGGTTCAGTTTCGACTCTATGAAGCGGCTAAGCTCCACACAATCCTCAATCCAAACACCTTCTGCATGGTCAATTTCGACCACAATCTTGTCATCCGGGCTCACGGTCACCTCTACTAAAAAGTAGTCTTTTCCTTCCAGCCACTCTTCTACAATCTGACAAACAGTTTTCTTTTCTATCATTTATTCACTATATAAGAACAAAAAAAGGAGCTTAATTGCCCCTCCACCTTTCATCCGTTTCCGGTTGCAAAGATATAAATAATCTGTTCGACTACAAAACATTAAAGAAAAAAAGTATGAATTAACAGTCTTATCTTCGTATCTTTACAGCGCAATTAAAAAAACAGGCACTATGGCACACCGTCTCAACACCAATAAACAGTTTATGCTAGGTAATGGAATCCTGGCTTTTGCAGTCATATTCGTTGTGGTTATTTTTGTATACATGAGTATGCGCCTGCAACGGGAGAAACAGGAAGAACGACATTTTATCGAAACTTATACGATCAGTCTGGTGAAAGGATTTGCCGGAGATTCCATTTCTTTGTTTGTTAATGACAGCCTTATTACCAACAGGATCATGCCGGAAGAACCCTATACCGTGGAAGTTGGACGTTTCGCCGAGCAGAGTGCCTTGCTGATTGTAGATAATAATACAGAATTAGTATCGACCTTCGACCTTAGCGAAAGAGGCGGAACTTATCAATTCGAAAAAGAAGCGGACGGGATTAAGCAATTGGCCAAATAGTAACAGCATTAACTAAGTTTGTGCCACTACATTGGCACAACCGTGCCATCGCATTGGCATGACTGTGCCACCGCATTGGCACAAGTATGACAATGCAATGGCACTACCTTGGCAAATAAAGTACTCTAAATTTCCGTTCGATATTTCTTTAATTCTTCCCGTAAAGCGAGCGCTTTGCCTTCCGTTAATTGATTCAAGAGCGCCCAAAAACGTTCACTATGATTCATTTCACGAGTGTGACATAGTTCATGCAAAAGCACATAGTCTATCAAATGTGAAGGTAACAGGACTAAATAATAGGATAAATTTATATCTTTTCGTCCCGAACAACTTCCCCATCTTCCCTGACTGGAGTTTATTTTCACACTAGTATAGGATAATCCGCATTGCTTTGACAAACGCTCTAAACGAGGTGGAAGAATGCTCTTTGCATTCCGCCGCATTGATTCTTCAATCACTTTACGCAACCAGTCCTGTAAATTCTCATCAGTAAAGTCCGCGGTAGGCGGGCAGATGATTTGCATAAATCCCAATCGTGAATTTGCCAGGAACTGTTCTTTATCCCCAGATACTAAAGACAATTTGAAAAATTCGGTATCAATCTTATAATTCAAATCAATCAGCGGGCGATTCAGTCGCCGACGGGAAGCCAGCAACTTACCACGTAAATTCTCAACAGCCTGCTTTATCTCTTTCATCGTTGTTCCGGACGGAACTGAAACATATATTGCATCGCTCTTGGTACGAAAGACAAGACTTTTAGCACGTTGGTTCACACGCACCACCAATCGCCCTAATTCTTCATCCTCTATAACTGCTTCCTTCATCATAAACCTCCTAACAATCACCACAAAAGTAATAAAAAAGAAGATTCTACCTAAAAAATCTTATTCAAGATGCAACTTTATAAGAATATGAACCGTCTAACTTGTATAACACCATAGAAATTCAAAATTATGAAAACAAGTTTATTAGCCTTATTTGCAACGGGACTGGTTCTAATACTGACCGCAGGTTCCTGTTTACAGGGAAAACACGTAACCGGCAGTAAAAACTATCTCACTAAAAAAGTAGAAGTCGGACACTTCAACGAAATTAAATTATTGGGTAGTGCAAATGTCACGTACCACCAAGGTTCTCAAAATTACATAGAGATTTACGGCTCCGACAATATCATTCCACTTTTGGAGACTTTTGTTGACGGCAATACACTTATTGTAAAGTATAAAAAGAACGTTACTATCTGGAAAGGCAAACTGGAAGTCAAAGTCTTTTCACCGGAACTGAATAAATTAACTATTAATGGTTCAGGAGATATACATTTTGCTAATGGCATACAGACCAAAGAAGATATATCACTCAGCATCAACGGTTCGGGAGATATTAAAGGAAAAGATTTCAAATGCCGGAAAATGTCTGTTTCCATCAGTGGTTCGGGAGATGTGAAGCTTCAGCAAATAGAAAGCGAGGAATGCACTGCGAGCATCGCCGGCTCCGGTAATATCGGCCTGAGTGGTAAAACGCTCAATGCCAAGTATAAAATCGCAGGTTCGGGAGACATTGCAGCCGGTAATCTGAAATCAGAAAATGTTTCGGCAAGTACAACCGGCTCCGGTAGCATTAGCTGCTATGCCAGTGGAAAATTAACAGCACGTGTGACAGGAAGCGGTGATATAGCCTATCGGGGAAATCCTCAGGAGATAGATGCTCCACGAAAAAACATACGGCAGATTAAATAATTTCAGAAACCTAAATGGACTACCGTACAATGCAGTACAGTAGTCCATTTGTTTAATAAAGCAGATTCGACATTACAAACTTTCACTAAAATGAAACAATAAACTCGTCAAGTTTGGCAGGGATACCTTCCTTATGAAATATCTTTTTATAAAGCAGCTTTCGACTCATAGAGACAGCACTTTGCGTACGACATATCAATTGAGAGATAGCCGAAGCAGGTAGTCTGATTTTTAACAACAAACAAATACGCAACTCTATTGTAGTAATAGAGGGATGCAAAATAAATAACCGGTTTGTAAAGCCGTCATAAGTTTCGTTAACCACCTGCTCCAGTTTCTTCCAATCAGAGCCAGTCAATACAATCGTTGGATTCTCAATCGCCTGATAGCAATATGCATAAATATCAGATTTTCGAAGTGCTTCCTCCAACAAAGCTTGTTGTTTTTGAAGAGTCTCTATCGCCTGGTTAGTTTGTTCCAATTTTTCTTTTTGTACTAGAAGCAGTTCTTTACAAAGCATATCTTTTTCCTGTTGAATGGAATCTATCTTTCCCTCCAATTCTTTAATTACCTGTTTATTGCTTTCTATATACTGTTTACTTTTTCGATATTGCTCCTCATAGATGTTTCGTAATACTTCTTCTTGTTTGCAGGCTGCTTCTTTCTTCATCCGATTATATTGAATAGTAACACCTACTACAACCGCCATAGTAACCATTACACATATTATCCACGCACGTTGTTTTGCATTTTCCTGCCGTAACTCCTCTTTTTCTTTTTCCATATGATGCAAATCATACAAGACTTTTATTTTTTGCAATGACTTGATATTAGACTGCGCATAAGTACTATCAGAACATTCTGCATATTTTTCAAGATAAGCAAGCGCGCGCTCACAATCCTTATCTTTTTTCACTATCTGATACAAATTCCAACAAGCATATTTCTTTTCAGCCCAATCCTCATTCTCCAACCCACATTTGAAATAGACAACTGCCGAGTCTTTTTGCCCATTATGCAAAAATAGATTCCCCAAAGCATTATAATTAAGCTTATTGCTATCCTTTTCTTCATTTGTTATTTTCTCCAATATTTCCCGTGCTTTATCATTATTACCGGTTTTGATATAAGCATCTGCCATGTTTTGCCAAATATCCACCTTTTTATCTAGCATATCTCCACAGAGTTCCGATTGTTTATACGCTTTCTGATAGTAATATAAAGCACTATCCGTTTGATTTTGCAAATTATAGACATCGGCTAAATTACATAACACATCAATGCAAGCCTGCTTGTCATTTCCCGCCAAAGAATAAGAGCAGGCTATTTGAAGTTCCCGTATAGCCTCTTTGAAAAGATTCATATAAACAAACGATTTCCCGATTTGATTATATATCCGTCCAATAAAAGCATCATCTTTAACTTTTGCAGATTGTTCTAAAGCCCTAAAGGAATAAAGCAATGCAGCAGGATCATCCTCTGCCTTCAATTCAAGATGCCGCTGTCCCATAAAATAATAAGCTTTCATCAACTTATCACTTTCCTTTCTTTCCTCATAATACCGGACTACATCAGACAATAGTGAATCATATGGATTGGGAATATCACACTTATCACACGCTTCAGCAACCAATAAATTATAATACATTCTTGTCGATAATGGCTCTTTCCGTATCTGCTCTTCTAAAGAATCGAGAATAATCAAGACACTATCCGGCTTCTTTTCTATAATATTTTCAACGTATGATATATATTCCGGAATTGGTTCATGACATGCATACAAACAGATTACAACCAGCAATAAATATAATAATAGATATATGTTTCTCATCCGACTCAGTTTTGGTTTGTTATATGTGTCGTACAAAAATAAATAATATTTTCTATAAAATGCAACAAAGAAAAGGATAATTATCCAGTTGGCATATATGAATGATTTCAGAAATAATTAAGTTTATCCATTTGAACTTTTCTGAATTATTTCTGAAATTGGATATAAAGAAAAACCCAATTATATATCGTAAATTTAAAGCATCAAAATGCACCAAGCAGCATCACAGGAAATTTTAAAGCAAGTTTGTTACTATTCAATTGAAACAATGACAGGATGTTAAATCTTAAAATATAAAACAATGAAATGGTATTTTTCAGTATTAGTACTTTACAGTTCCTTTTGGGGATTTCTCGGTTGGGGCATTCAGGGAGAAATAACTGGATTGATAATAACCTTAGCATTATATCTAACAAGTATGCTGATTACTATCTTTAATTTTAAAAATCCAGTTTTAAAAGAAGCTTTGATAATACTTTATGTTCCCAGCATGATTGTTTATGCTATTATAAAAAATTATGGTTCAATGAGTAATTGGAAAGTCATATTTATCATAATCGCGATACTCCTGCAAGCAGGTCTTCTAATTCCATACTATTATTATAAAGCTAAAAAGAAGAAGGATACAAAATTCTAAAAGAAAAGAGACATCAGACTCAATGCTCGCAAAAAAAACATAAAAGGGCTACTGCATCACGCGGTAGCCCATTTATTTAGTTAGTTTCATTATAAAAATTTGAGAGAATTGAAAACTTCACAGTTTCGCTTTCGTTGTTGTTTTAATTAAGCACACTAACTATATTATATGTTTAAAGCAAATGAAAATGTCTATTCGTTTATAACCTGCACCTTGTGGTTAATCCTCGCCAAACTGTCAGCGAGTACCTGATCGGCTTTCGTATCATTCGAGATAGCGACCGACGGTGCTGTTACTTGTTTACCAATGGTATCCGTTGCCAATACACTTCCGTCATCACCGGAGAAAGAATGTTGTGCAACATTCCCCAACGAAAGGATGATTGCAATTACGGCAGCGGCCTTGAACAGAGGAACGAAACGGCCGGTCAGTGTCAAGCGTTTTGCTTTTACGACCACAGGCTCCACCTCTGCCAGAATACGAGCGTCAAAGTCTTCGCCCAGTCCTACTCCCTGCTGAACCTGCTGATAAACAAACAAGTTCTTATAGCGAAGCAAATGAGCCGGTACATCTTCTTTTGAGAAGAAGTCGCGCAATGTAGCTTCTTCCTCGATGGAAGTTTCGCATTGCCAGTATCGCTCCAGGAGCTGTTCTATATCCTTATAATCCATATTCGTCAATTTCTAAATACCTTTGTTTTACCTTTTGCCTGGCTCTGAAGAGGTTCACTTTAACCTGTTCCTCTGTCAGATTCAGCAGGGCTGCAATTTTTTTATAGCTTTCACCTTCAATGTCCCTCAGTTGCATGATAAGCCGCTGTTTTTCGGGAAGTTCGTTGACCAGTCTATTGATGATGTTCATTCTTTCATCATGCACCATCTGGTCATACGGACTGTTTGCATCAGGTTCTTCCTCCATTTCGGGGGTGAGTTCCACGTTCTGGGCTTCTTTCTTCTGACTCCGGTCTATCGCCAAATTCTTTGCCACTATCAGGCAATAGGCTTCGACCGATTCAAATTGCGACCACTCATCACGCTTGTTCCACACTCTTATCATGGTGTCCTGAACGACATCCTCGGCTTCAGCCCTATCCAGGGTAATTCGGAGCGCCAGTCGAAAGAGTTTATCCTTCAGTGGCAAAATATCGTTTCGGAAGCTGATTTCTTGCATCTCTATAATAATGACGGGCTAGGATATGAAAAGTTACAGTTGCCCACTACTTTTTTTTGAATTATTTTTTTATTCTTGTTCCACCGTTGTCGTTAATCGCTGACGCTAAGGTAATTATCACTTCAGACACTCCCGCATTTATTGCTTCAAAAGAGTTCTCCAACTTTGGAATCATACCACCTTGAATAACGCCGTCGGCTACGTATTGTTCGAATTCGGCACGGGTAATCTGCGGAATCACACTATCGTCATCGTTCTCGTCACGCAGCACGCCCTTCTTCTCGAAGCAATATACCAAAGTCACATCAAACAAGGCCGATAAAGCCTTTGCCGTCTCTCCGGCAATGGTATCTGCATTGGTGTTCAGCATGTTTCCCTGCCCGTCATGGGTCAACGGTGCCATCACCGGAACTACACCTTTATGTATCAAGTCAGACAACAAAGTAGCATCTACCTTTTCCACATCACCGACAAAGCCGTAGTCCACCTCTTTCACAGGACGTTTCACCGAACGGATTACATTCATATCCGCTCCGGTCAGTCCCAGCGCATTGACTCCACGAGCCTGTAGCCCGGCCACAATACTCTTATTCACCAAGCCGCCATACACCATTGTCACCACTTTCAAAGTCTCCGCATCAGTGATACGACGCCCGTTTACCATTTTACTTTCAATACCCAGTTGTGCGGCAATCTTTGTAGCCGAACGACCACCACCGTGAACCAGCACTTTATGCCCGTCGATAGCGGCAAAGTCATTTAACAACTGACGAAGGGTGGCGTCCTCTTCTACGATTTTGCCACCCACCTTAATTACTGTTAGTTTTTCTCTCATTTCTTATATCTTTAATTCAAGCACGGATTACACGGATTTCACGGTTTTAGTTGTGTGAGAACGCAAAGCAAACATTCAATTATGCGAAGCTACCGTGAAATTCGTGTAATCCGTGCCTAATTCTATTCTAAGTAAGTATATCCGTAAAGTCCCGAACGGTAGTTGGAAAGGAACTCTTTTCCCTCTTCCAGAGAAATCTTACCCTCTTTCACCGATTTCGTCACCCAAGTTTCGAGCGTACGCACCAGTTTCTTTGGATTGTACTGTACATAATCCAGTACTTCCGCTACCGTTTCTCCATCAATAATCTGTTCTATATTATATCCTTTCTCATTCACGGAAACATGCACGGCATTCGTATCACCGAACAAATTATGCATATCACCCAAAATTTCCTGATAAGCCCCTACCAGGAAAACAGCCAGATAATAAGGTTCTGTTTTCTTCAAGCTATGTACAGGCAGATAATGAGCCACGTTGCGTGTAGAGATAAAGTTGGCAATCTTACCGTCCGAGTCACAGGTAATATCCTGCAAGGTAGCCGAGCGCTCCGGTTTTTCATCCAATCGCTGAATAGGCATAATCGGGAAAATCTGGTCAATCGCCCAAGAGTCAGGAAGTGACTGGAACAACGAAAAGTTGCAGAAATACTTATCCGCCAACAACTTGGACAATCCACGGAATTCATCCGGCGCATGCTTCAAACCACTGGCAATCTGGTTAATCTCACGCGTGATAGACCAATACAGACGCTCAATCTGAGCGCGTGTTTTCAAGTCCACGATTCCATGACTGAACAAATCCAATGCTTCTTCCCTAATCTGCTGTGCATCATGCCATGCTTCCAACATCTTGTTCTGATTCAGCGAATCCCAGATACCATATAATTCCTGCACCAGTTCATGCGCATCCGGAGCAATTTCCTCTTCGTCGTCCCATTCCGGCAAAGTAGCCGTTTCGAGCACTTCAAAGATAAGCACCGAGTGATGCGCAGTCAATGCACGCCCACTTTCAGTGATGATATTCGGATGCGGGATACCATTTTTATCACTCACGTCCACTAACGTAGAAATAGAGTCGTTCACATATTCCTGAATGGAATAATTCACGCTTCCTTCACTGTTTGACGAACGGGTTCCGTCATAATCAACGCCCAGACCGCCGCCAATATCGACAAACTCCACTTTAAATCCCATCGAATGAAGCTGCACATAGAACTGTGACGCTTCACGCAAAGCAGTCTTGATACGACGAATCTTCGTCACCTGGCTACCGATATGGAAATGAATCAGCTTCAGGCAATCCTTCATCCCTTTGCTATCGAGAAAATCGAGCGCTTCGAGAAGCTCACTGGATGTCAGCCCGAATTTGCTGGCATCGCCACCCGATTCTTCCCACTTGCCACTACCGGAAGAAGCCAGTTTGATGCGGATACCGATATTCGGCTGTACATTCAACTGCTTCGCCATCTTGGCAATCAGCTTCAATTCATTCATTTTCTCTACGACAAGGAAGATACGTTTACCCATCTTCTGTGCAAGCAAAGCCAGTTCAATATAACTTTCGTCCTTATAACCGTTGCAGACAATCAATGAGTCAGAGTCCGTATTGACAGCAATCACCGCATGGAGTTCCGGTTTGGAACCGGCTTCCAGTCCGAGATTGAACTTCTTTCCGTGGCTGATAATCTCTTCCACCACGGGGCGCATCTGGTTGACCTTAATCGGATAAATAATAAAATTCTCGGCCTTATAACCATATTCTTCCGCCGCCTGTTTGAAACAAGACGACATCTTTTCGATACGGTTGTCCAGAATATCCGGAAAACGCAACAGCATGGGAGATGCCACATCCCGCAGTTGTAACTCATCGACCAACTCTTTCAAATCGACAGTCACTCCGTCTCTACGCGGTGTAACAACAACATGACCTTTGTCATTAATACTAAAGTACGAGGTACCCCAACCAGTGATGTTGTAGAGTTCCTCCGAATCTTCAATACGCCATTTTCTCATTTTTCAGTGATTCAGTGTTTTTTAGTAAATAATTGGACGGCAAAAATACAGATTAATCTACATGTTGCCAATTAATTGGACACAATTTCTTTCAATCGGTCTGTATATCCGCTATTTCCGTTACGGACATCATACCGCTGTGCCAGTTCCGCAGCCTGCTGATAGAAATAATCACGCAGCTCAGAGACAGCGTAAACCCCATCCGCACGATAAAGAGGAAATTCTTCCGGCAAAGATAACCGGACTTCCTGACGGTCTGCATGTTTCATCGTCTCTACCATATCACAGGAGAAACGATATTTCTTCAGCGAGTTGCTGCGAAGGCTCCAGTCTATGCAACGCTCGACATACTCCCAACCTCTTTCCGGCTTTGTCATCATATTATAGGCAACAAATAGTCCCATATATGACAATAAATATTCATCCTTTTCTCTTCCTGCCAGTCCTTCTTCGGCACGGGCACACATATCGGCGGCTATTTCCGGCTTACCGGCTTTCAGTGCATAATAAGATAGTTTCAGAAAAGCACGCAGATTCGCTTCGTAGCAAGTCACCTGTCTGGTAATCAACGGCTGTGCCCGGCTATAAGCCTCATCAAACCGACCTGTTTCCAAATAATAATCCAGCATGAAGTTCAATTCGCAAGCCTCGCATGACTGGTCGTCAATCTTCTCCGCCAGCATCTTGTCGATATACTCTTTCGCCTTGTCATACTGCCGCATCCAGACACATTCCACCGACCAACGGTGGTAATAGCTCCGCAGGGAATATCCATTTCTCAAGATACGCATCTTGTAATCCTCTCCAACCGCCTTCACCTGTTCCATCGGAATGTCCGGCAAGTCGAATGTACAAGCCCATATCCACTTGTATTTCCACAACAAATCATCTTCCTTAATAATATCCTTGTGATTCTCATAATCATCCAGGATTTTGGAAAACACTGCAATCTCTTCAGCATCCGCCGAAAGAAGATTCAATTCATAAATAAGGTCAAGGCGCATCTCCGTAGCCCATTCCACATCCTCATTATCATCCGCTATGCGTATCGCTTCTTTCAGCAAGTTTGCTTTCTCACGGGGGCGCAAGCTCTCATTTTGAGTCTGCAACAGCAGTTTTTGTATCTCAAGTGTGTATCTCATATTCTTTTCTTTCAATTAATTCAGGAAGTTAATAAAATCATTCATTTTCGCAGTCATCAATTCGCTAAGCGAATGGTTAAAGAGTTCCATTTCCTCGCTGTTCACCGGATATTTTCCCTGAAGGAGCGACTGCACATACAGTATATGCACCACGTGCCTGAACATCTTATTGTCGCCTTGTATCTGCAACAGCGTCCGCACCATCTCATTATCCGCATTGAACGTCAATGTAGGGGGAATCTGCCTGGCAGTATTCACCGAACCCAGCACAGCCGCCAGCGGATTATTGGCACTCTTCACCGTATTTCCCTTCTCCTCCGCCACGAATATCACCGGAATATCCGCCGGTGTGAAATGCTTCAGACGACAGACGCAACCGAAGCGCTTCAGCAGCTCATTCGCTTTCGTCTCAAAATCCTGAAACTCTTTATTGGTTTCCACCTCGCCAAACTGCTCCAACAGCCGTGAAGGAGATATTTCATCCAGCGTCAGTTCCGAATTCAGGCGGACATACTTTTTCAGCAACGTTTCATCAAAGGTATAAGCAGCATTCACCACCAACCATCCCTGTGCCCCGGCGATACGCCGCACCTGCCGGAAGTCTTCCAGATTACGGGTATAGCATATCACATTGCCCGCCGAACGGATACTCCCGAAAGTACGGAATCCTTTATTCGTCTCGAAAGGAAGATAATCCATAAACAAACGGAGCAATTCATTATCTTCCGAAGCAATCGCCTTAATATGGAAGTGATGAACATCCAGAATCTTATTAAACACTTCACGATTATTCTGCACCAATCCCCGCAAATAATCCTTGATAGCCACCCCAATCTCTTTCCGGGCATCCTTCAGCAAATCATTGCTCACCAAAGACTCCCGCGAAGCGGTAGACAACAACCCGTCCGCATTCACCAGGCAACGGATAAAGAAAGCCCACGGCGGCAACAAATTGCAATCGTCCTCACTCAACAACATACGTTTCAGATATACCTTATGCGAATTGCGCACGGAAAACTGCGTACGGAAAGGCAGAATATAAAGTACACCTTCCACCCGGCCGCTTTCGGTACGTATCCTGAAAGCATCGAGGGCGGACGACTGGAAAGTCTTTGCCCCATAGTCGAGCAATTCCTTGCGGGTCGCTTTCGGATCGAGCCAGACAGGCGACGGCGTATTCACCAACTCCTCTTCACCCTGATAATGCAGATAAATAGGATAAGGCAGTACCTCGCCATAATTGACCAGTATCTTTTTGAACATCTCGTATTCAAAAAGATGCATCCAGTCACTCTTGGGATGCAGCACCACTTGTGAACCGATAGGCTGTTCCTCATCAGACAAAGTCAACTCGTATGTGCCGTCCACTTTTCCACACCAGCGGACAGCCTGTCCGCCCATCGCCGAACGGCTCTCCACCAGAATCTCATTGGTCACCACAAAACAAGACAGCAGTCCGATACCGAACCTGCCTATAAAATCATCCGAATCGGGCGTATCCCGTTTCGAACTTTCTCCGATAATAGTAAGAAAACGATGTACTTCTTCCTCTTTCAGCCCGACTCCATTGTCGCGGAATATCACCGTTTTGTCATCATTCAGAAAGACATCAATGCGGCCTGCATAATTCTCGTCAATATTGCGTAGCGCCGTGATAGCATCCACGCAATTCTGCAACAACTCCCGGACAAAAGTATTCGGATTACTATAAATATGTTCCGACAACAGGGCAATCATCCCTTTCAGGTTGACCTGGAACAAATTATTCCCTTCTTTCTCCATTTTTCTCTTCTATTTTCTCCTTCTTCCGGTGATTTTCAGCGCTTTTTCATTACCATTTTCAGCCGCCTTCTCAAACCACTCCATAGCTGTTTCATCATTTTCATCCACGCCATTTCCCATCAGATAGGCGTTTCCAAGCTCAAATTGTGCTTTATCGTTATTTTTTTCCGCAGCTTTCATCAGCCATTGCACAGCCGTTTCCGGGTCGGGCGTACAGCCTTCGCCATACATCAGCATCTTGCCGAGATAATAAGTAGCACCGATGTTTTCGTTACCGGCCGCATCCGTAAACCAACGATAAGCTTCGGCATAATTCTCCTTCACACCCACTCCGTTGTAATAGCAAAGCCCGACGCGATACATACTCGTCACATTTCCGCTATCCGCAGCCAGTGTATAATATTTAAAGGCTTCCGTCTCGTTATCTTCCACTCCGATACCCATCTCGTAGCAGATACCCAGCCCTTCGCTGTACCATTCATATTCATCAGCCGCCTTTTTGAAATAAGAGAAAGCCTTTTCCGATTCATTCAGCCTGTCGTAGTCATACAGATAATACTCACCCATACGTATCATAGCCATTGGAATCTCGTTAGCAACTGCCTTCTCATACCATTCTACCGCCTTCTTATTATCTTCCATGCACGAACCGTAACCAAAGAAATAATAGTCACCCATTTTGAACTGGGCATATCCATAGTCCTGTTCCGCGGCTTGGGTCATATATTCCACGGCCTTCTGCGGATTTTCTTCCACTCCGGTAGCATTTTCATAAGCCAGTCCCAACTCTGTCAGACAACGGGATTCATTCTTTTCCGCTCCTTTGGAGAAGCACTCAAGCGCCTTATCGTAGTCTTCTTCCGTACCGATACCATGCTTATAGCAACGTCCCAACGCGAAAAGCGCATCCGTATCCTCCGCTTCAGCAGCTTTTGCATACCAACCCAAAGCTTCTTCCGGCCGTGCCTCGCCAAGAACACCTTTTTCCAGATAAAGCCCTACACGGAACATCGCATAAGGATAACCCTCACCGGCAGCCTTCGTACAAAGTTCGTAAGTCTTTTCATAACTCTTCTCCACTCCGTCACCGTTCTCGTACAAGAACGACAATTCTATCATGGCGAAGCAGGAGCCCATTTCAGCCGCCTTTTCATAATATTCTCTTGATTTCACGGCATCCTTCACACCGCTATACCCATTAGCCAGATAAAGCGCCGCCCGGCAATATCCGTCGACATTATCCATCGAAGCCGCTTTCTCATAATATTCCATCGCTTTGGCATAATCCGGTTCTTCGGACAATAAACCACGCTCATACATCCATCCCAAGCGATAGGCCGCATTTCCCGAACCCAGTTCAATCGCCTTCTCCAGCAACTCCTTCGCACGGTTCATATCCTCTTCCACCAAGTCACCGTTGAAGTAAACGTTTGCCAGTCCCTCAATACCTGCTATATAATCACCTTCCACGCAACGTTCAAGACACATCAGCCCGCGTTCCACATTCTTATAGTCATCATTGTATAAGTAAATCAACGCCAACTCATACGCACTGTACAACTCGCAATAGAGCATTCCTTTCTCCAGCCATTCAATCGCTTTAGGCATGTCCAGCCACTCTTCTTCCTGATAATTGTATCCCAGAAAGTTAGCAGCAGACCATACACCGGCATGCCAGGCCTTTTCCCAAAGTTCAAAGCCCAGTTCTTTCGGTTTATTCAGTTCCGGATAACGGAAATAAAGTGTACCCAGATTCTTAAGAGTATATAGATTCGGCACTATCTCTAAGGATTTCTCATAATAAGCGGCTTCTTCCGCCACACCACCTTCTTCCCGGTCGAGCGCGTCTCCTAGCGCAGCATAGGTATGTGCGCGCAAGCGATGCCCTTTAGGCAACTCTTCCAACAATTCCTTACGCATCTGCAAGGCTTTCTCCTTATTGCCAGTGAATTCTTCGGCAAACGCGCGATAATGCTTTCCCCATAGCAGAGCTTCGGGAGAAGACAGAGCCGCAAAACGACGTTCGCCTTCCTCCTTATCCTGTTCGCAATAAAATCCCATAAATTTCCAATAGGCAACGGTTGCTTCCGCTTCCGCCCACCCCATATCGGCAGCTTTTTCGTAGTAAGGGAACAAATAACTCATATCCCTCTTACCGTAACGGGCTTCGGAATACTGGGCACCTTTCTGCGCCCATCCCGCACCGCTGAACACAGCCACGCGGTCGCATACCTGCATCACCTTCTCCCACCAGAACTCGTATTCCTCTTCGTTGAGACCGACCTCGACATTACAGTCAAACGCACTGAATATCAGTTCGAAGAAATCTTCCGTCAGTGTCTCGTCTTCCCGGGTATCCAAAGCATATTCGCACACAGCCAATGCTTCCCACCAGTTTTCAGCATTTAGTAATGAAGTCGTCGTGTATTGCGGAAACCATGCAGCGGCAGGCTTCCCTGAAGTCTTAATCTCAGCAGATAATCTCTCAAAATTCTCTTTTAATGTTTTCATGATATTGCCTTACCTTAGTTTTTATAATAATAGTAAACAAAAAATCTCGTAACGAGCGGCAAGGTACAAATATTGACCGAATGAACAAACAAGAGAGTCAAAAAAGATAAAGTCCGGAATACAAATTAGGCACGAATTACACGGATTTCACTGTTGCCTTATACAACCATATCTCAAAAAACCGTGAAATCCGTGTAATCCGTGCTTATTTCCTACTAATAAGTTCTATTATTACAAATCTAAAAGCTGTTGCAAACGTTGAACAGAAGCATCAATCTGCCAACGGTCTTCCAACTCGTCCGCATTGAAGATATATTGCGCCTGATGATAAAAAGACGACCGTTTTTCCAATGCCTGAACAATGAACGCTTTCAGTTCGTCATCCTCTTTCCCCTGAAGAATAGGACGTTGTTGTTTGGCCACACGCAAGCGCCTGAACAACACATCGGGATGCACATCGAGAAAAACCGTCTTCCCTACCCGGTTCATAAACTCCATATTATCAAAAAAACAAGGCGCTCCACCTCCCGTAGAAATTACCACATTCTCAAACTCGGCTACTTCGTGGAGCATGCTTCTTTCCAGTTCCCTGAATCCTGTCTCGCCTCGTTCGGTAAATAATTCTCCTACAGTTTTGTGAAAACGCTCTTCAATATACCAGTCCAAATCAATGAACGATATATTCATCTGACGGGCAAAAGCCTTGCCCAATGTCGTTTTTCCGGCACCCATATAGCCGGTAAGGAAGATACGAACCATAAATGACTAATTTTGTGAGCAAAATTAGTCATTTAATTCATTATTTGAAAACTTTCACCCGTTCTTCCAACGGTTGGAATTCTTTTTCACCCGGTTTTCCCACAGGAAGCCCGAACGGCATTTCCGCAATCAGATGCCAGTGTTCCGGCAAATTCCATTCACGGCGCACAGCCTCGTCAATCAACGGATTATAATGTTGCAGCGACGCTCCGAAGCCTACATCCTCAAGCATTACCCAAATAGCAAGCTGATGCATCGCCGAAGTCTGCAATGACCATCCCGGAAAATTCGCCTGATAAGACGGGAAAGCTTCCTGAAGTCCTTTGACCACATTCTGGTCTTCAAAGAACAATACGGTTCCATACCCGCAGGCAAATGAATTATCTATTTTCTCTTCTGTCTTCGCGAAAGCCTCGGCCGGCACGATTTTCTTCAATGCATCCTTCACAATCTGCCACAATTTCTTGTGAGATTCTCCCAACAACAGTACTACGCGTGTAGACTGCGAATTGAATGCAGACGGCACGTGGCGCACTGTCATATTGATGATGCACTCTATCTCCTGATCCGGTATAGGCGACTGATTAGTAATTGAATAGTAAGTCCGACGTTGTTTTAAAGCCTCGCTAAAAGATTTCTCCATAATAGTTCCTTTCTTTATTTTATATTCTTAAACTCTCTTTTTTTTATAACAAGTAGCTCCCCTAACTTGTTCAGTTAGAGAATATATTTGTACCTTCGCACCGTCAATTCATTGACCTTATTTAATTCACCGTCAAAAAAAATGGCTAAACAGAAGTTCTACGTAGTATGGGAAGGCGTCACGCCCGGGATTTACACTTCCTGGACGGATTGCCAGCTTCAAATCAAAGGATACGAAGCCGCCAAATACAAATCATTCGATACCCGTGAGGAAGCCGAACGGGCACTCAGCACATCTCCCTACGCCTATATAGGCAAAAACGCAAAAGCCAAATCAAACACTCCCAAAACCGCTTCGGACACATTGCCGGCCTGCGTGATTGACAACAGCCTCGCGGTCGACGCCGCTTGCAGCGGCAATCCCGGCCCGATGGAATATCGCGGCGTGCACGTTGCCAGCCGACAACAAATTTTCCACTTCGGCCCGATGAAAGGGACAAACAATATCGGCGAATTCCTGGCCATCGTCCACGGACTGGCCCTGCTGAAACAAAAAGGATTCGATATGCCTATCTACAGTGACAGCGTCAACGCCATCAGTTGGGTACGCCAAAAGAAGTGCAAGACCAAACTTCCCCGCACCGCAGAGACAGAAGAACTCTTCCTCGTGATAGAACGGGCGGAAAAATGGCTGAGAGAAAACACCTACACCACCCGTATCCTGAAATGGGAAACGAAAGAGTGGGGAGAGATTCCGGCTGATTTCGGTAGAAAATAAGAATATCAGACCAAATTCACTCAAATATATTCCTATCTTTGAGCACTGAAAGTTTCTATATCTAACACATATTATAAACATATGAAAAATAAGCAATTTATCCTTCTGGCCATTGTTTGTGTCATCACCCTTCTCCCCTTTTTAGGGCTGACCGATTTCCACACAAAAGGAGAGCCTCGTGAAGCCATCGTTTCATACTCAATGATTGAAACCGGCAACTGGATTCTGCCCGTCAACAACGGTGGAGATATCGCCTACAAGCCGCCATTCTTTCATTGGTGTATTGCCGCCATCTCTTCTATTACAGGCAAAGTGACCGAATATACTTCCCGTATGCCCTCCGCCCTGGCCCTGATAGCCATGGTCTTGGGTGGATTCTTATTCTATGCCAAACGCAGGGGAGCCGGTATCGCCCTGCTCATGGGACTCATCACTCTCAGCAACTTCGAGGTACATCGTGCCGGAATGAACTGCCGTGTAGACATGGTACTGACTGCTTTCATAGTCCTTGCATTATACCAGCTTTACCGATGGTGCGAAAAAGACCGAAGAGGTTTTCCATGGGTGGCTACGCTATTGATGGGCTGCGCCACACTTACCAAAGGCCCGGTCGGAATCCTTCTTCCCTGTCTGGTGACCGGAGTCTACTTGCTTTTGCGAGGTACCCGTTTCTTCAAAGCCTTCTTCTCTATGGCATTGGTTGCCATCACCTCATGCATCCTGCCCGCCATCTGGTATATTGCCGCCTATCAGCAGGGTGGAGACAATTTCATCTCACTGGTCATGGAAGAGAACTTCGGGCGTTTCATGGGAAAAATGAGTTATGAATCTCACGAGAACCCGGCTTACTATAACATCATCACCGTTGTATCGGGCTATGCACCCTATACGTTATTGGTTCTGCTTTCTCTCTTTACACTGACTTATACCAAAGTGACTGCCAAACCTCGTGAATGGTGGAACAAATTCACGACCTATATTCGTGAAATGGACAACACACGCCTTTTCTCCTTATTAAGCATCGTGCTTATCTTCGTATTCTACTGCATCCCGAAGAGCAAACGCAGCGTCTATCTATTGCCCATCTATCCGTTTATAGCCTATTTTTTGGCAGAATATATCATGTATTTGGCTGGAAGGCATTCAAAAGCCATCAAAGTATATGGCGGATTCCTGTCTGTCGCCGGCATTCTTCTCCTGGCCACATTCATTACCATCCAACTGGGATTAATACCCGATACAATCTTCCACGGCAGACATGCCGCTGAAAACATCGCTTTCTTAAATGCTCTGAAGAATATATCCCTCAATGCCGCCCATATCCTAGTGATATGTCTTCCTTTGCTCGGCGCCATCTACTTTTTCCGTGCAATCAGGAAGAAAGCACCGGACATGAAACTGGTATATGCCACGCTTTTCGTAACATTCTCGATCTTCATGTCTTTAGACGGCGCTTACCAACCTGCCATACTGAACACCAAGTCAGACAAAGGAATGGCAACAGAAATTCAGAAAATAGCTTCCGGCAGTAAGATATACTCTTATGTAGCCGTAGATATGCTGCGTTTCTACACTGTCAACTTCTATCACAACGACCGGATAGGCCTGTTTGAAAAGGAGATGCCGTCAGAGGGATACCTGTTGGTAGGCCGGCATGATTTCGAGAGCTTCAAGCCCAAATATGAGTCACGATACTCTTTCGAAGAAGTATACCAAAGTCCGAAAAGAGGATGTGATATCCGCGACATAATCTACCTGTACCGCTTCAAAGAGAAAGAATAAAAGCAGACCGGAAAAATAAGAATATCAGAACCGTGATACTATCGGAAAGAAGTAAACCCTTACAGGTTTACTTCTTTTTCTATCAGATAACGCGGACGGCGTTTTACTTCCTTATATATTTTGCCGATATACTCACCGATAATACCAACAGCCGTCAGGATGGCTCCGCCGATAAACCACACGGAAATCAACAACGAAGTCCACCCCCTGATAACATCCCCGCCGATAAACTCTACCAAAGCGTAGATGATAGCAAAGAAAGAAACCAGCATAAAGATAAGCCCCGAAGTTGTAATCAGCCGCAACGGTTTGACAGAGAAAGAAGTGATACCGTCCAGCGCAAAGTTCAGCATCTTCGTGAATGGATATTTAGACTCACCGGCAAAACGCTCTTTACGGTCATAGTATACAGACGCAGTGGTATACCCCAACAGGCACACCATCCCCCGAAGGAAAAGGTTGCGTTCCGGAAAAGAAACCAATGCTTTCAAGGAACGTTTGCTCATCAGGCGGAAATCCGCATGGTTATAAACGATTTCCCCGCCCATCGTGCTCATCAGCTTATAAAAAAGTTGCGCAGTATGTTTCTTGAAGAAAGTATCTGTCTTGCGTTCCCGTCTCACACCGAATACAACATCGACACCCTGCAAAAAATAATCCACCATCTCTGTAATGGCATTCACATCGTCCTGCAAATCGGCATCAATAGATACGGCAGCGTCATAATCACTGCCCGCCACCAGCTCCAGTCCCGCCCAGAGAGCCTGTTGATGACCGACGTTGTGTGCCAGCTTCAGACCGGCCACGTATCTGTTCGATTCGGACAATTGCTCTATCAGTGACCAGGTAAGGTCCCTACTCCCGTCGTCTACATACAATATCTTTCCTTCAGCTATCTTCTCTTCCTTCTCCATTCGAGCAAGGACATCAGACAGTTGACGAGTCGTCTCTTTCAATACCTCTTCCTCGTTATAACAAGGAACTACAATCACAAGTCTCACGCCATTCATAGCTTTTTATGTTTAAATACAAACCGCACCAACAGGAAATTCACGGGAATCACTATCGCAAATACCGGAACAGGAGCCCATGTCTTGGAAAAGCCCAAATATAAGAAAATATTCAGTAAAATCATATGCAACAAGAAATTTATCAAATGTGCTCCGCCCATTCCTGCCAGTTTCTTCCACGAAGGGTTCGTTCCGAAAGTAAAATACGAAGTCAGATAAAAGTTCACGATAAAACTAATTACATATCCAATCGCATAAGCTACATTCACATTGGTAATCGCCTTCAGGAAATAATAAATCCCGTAATGCAGTACTGTAGCCACCACACCAACCACTCCAAAACGTATAATTTCCTTAACCAACGGTTTTGTATTCATAAAACTTCTATTTTTTGACAGGAATTTTATCCAATGTCTTATGTTCTTTTACCAGATATTCCGCACTTTGCAACATGGAAAAGCAATAGTCTTTCAAATCTTGAAAAGGAGCTCCATTATCAACCGGATGAAGCTTACTATCCTTTAGCGTATATCTGAATTCCTGCTGACTATCCGGTGAATAAATAAACATATTCACTGAATCTCTTGCTCCTATCAAATTATCAGCCGTAAAGAACATGCAAGGACGTTCTTCTTCCAACAAATTAACACCAAAATTATTTTGCAGGTAACTTATATTCAAGAGTCCCAATATTGTAGGAGACACATCTACTTGACCGCAGAACCCATCATGCACCCCCGCCTCTATACCTTCCCCGTTAATCATCAAAGGAATATGATTATAAGACTGGGGCATTTCACATTCAGGAGTTCCCACCATTTTCCCATGATCACCCAAGAATACAAAAATCGTATTATCGAACCATGGCTGTTTCCTCGCAGCCTGCATAAACTGTCTGATAGACCAATCTGCATATTCTACAATCTGTTCTTCCAACACATCACTATGTGGTTGGAAATAAGGTGGAATCACATAAGGAGGGTGATTACTGATAGATAGCAACACACTGAAGAATGGATTTCCATCCTTAGCTTTTTCATTCAAAACAGTAAGTGCATACTGATACATAAAGTCATCCTGTACACCAAAGCTATTCACTACTTTCTCTGAAGGATAATTCTCCTGAGCATAAATTTCATCAAACCCATTCGTACGAAGAAAAGCGTTCATATTGTCATACTGCGACTCATGAGTCATAAAGAACAAATTACAATACCCATTCTCACGCAACACAGTAGGCAGTCCTGAATAAACTGGAATAACCGATCCCTTCATCGCATTCCGTTTCATAATAGCCGGGAAAGCATAAAGAGTGGAATAAATGCCATGATTAGTATGAATACCGGACGAATAAAAATGGCTGAAACTCAAAGACTGCTGATAAAGGCTATCCAAATAAGGAGTCAGCTTCTTATCCGAACCGAAAGTTCCCATTAGATTGGCAGACATAGACTCCATAAAGACTAAAACCACATTTTTACGGTTAGGAGCCTCTTCACATTCTATTCTACGTGCTATTGGAGACAGTTTGGCAATCCCCTTCCTCTTCAGATATTTTTGCACTTTTGACAAAGCATCCTTCTCGGACATCAGATGTAAGATCCGGTTTTCTTTCCGGTTATCATCCAATGTGCTTGTCAACAGATTAAAAACGGGATTGACACCCAACTGATTCAAAAACGGATCTTCACAATAATATGCCTGACTTACTTTTATCGGATTGTATCCCATGCGTCCACGAATACCGAACATGCAAAGACCGACACAAACTGCACCTGCCACTAGCACAACTATCCGACTTAGCCAATTTGTCCTTGGCACTGTCTTTCCTGCCTGGCAATAGAAATAAGATGCAAGAAAAGAAGCTCCCCATCCAAATGCTACAATAGACAAAAGACCGAGGAATATGGGAAAATAATATGAAGACTCACTAAATACCATTCCTGCTGTTGTTCCAACATAGCTGAACCAGTTATAAATAGAAGAGTTAATTGTTTTGAAAAAATACTCAAAATATGGTATATTGGCAGCAGCGATAATAAAAGATACCGAATAAAAACAAATAAAATAAACCGTGAGCACCTTGAATAACCATTTAGCAGTATAGTTACAAATAGCAGCTATCCATAATATCACTAAAGGCAACAACAAGATATAGCAAGCTACCACATTGTCAAACCAAAGTCCACGAAGAAAAGCGACAGACTGCAAAACAATATCACTTTTTATTTCTGCCGGGAATTGATAATCAACGGAACAGAATAACGTAAATCGAAAAACAAAAAAAATGAAGAGAGCTATTACATGTATTGACAGCAGATATAAAATATAGCATCCAAAACGTTTTATAGAGATTTCTTTCATATTAAACTCAACTCAAAAAAGCCCTAATTATAATTGCTGCATATCATGCAAACGTTTGTAATAGCCATTCAATTCTATCAATTCCTCATGCTTACCACGCTCTACAATCTCTCCTTCATACAACACGCAGATTTCATCTGCATTCTTAATAGTAGAAAGTCGATGAGCTATAGCAATTGTCGTACGTGTCTTCATCAATCGTTCTAACGCTTCTTGTACCAAACGTTCCGATTCAGTATCCAAAGCCGAAGTAGCCTCATCAAGAATCAGAATCGGCGGATTCTTCAAAATCGCACGGGCAATACTGATACGTTGACGCTGACCGCCGGACAATTTTCCACCGCGATCACCGATATTCATGTTATATCCTTCAGGCTTTTCCATAATAAAATCATGCGCATTAGCTATTTTAGCAGCTTCGACAACTTGTTCCATTGTTGCATTCTCCACACCAAAAGCTATATTATTAAAGAAAGTATCATTAAACAGAATAGCCTCCTGATTTACATTACCGATCAAACTACGTAAATCAGCAATACGCACATCGCGGATACTCATCCCGTCAATTGTAATATCTCCCTCCTGCACATCGTGATAACGCGGCAACAAGTCTACCAATGTTGATTTGCCAGAGCCCGACTGTCCTACCAAAGCAATGGTCTGTCCCTTAGGAACTGACAGATTTACATGTTTCAAAATCTCCCGCTTACCATCATAACTAAAAGTAATATCCCTAAATTCAATTTTATCATTAAGTCCTTTTAATGTTTTGGGGTTCGGAATTTCTCTAATCTTATTCTCGGCTTTTAATATCTTGTCTACACGCTCCATTGACGCTAACCCTTTCGGAATGCTATACCCGGCCTTGGAAAAGTCTTTCAATGGATTGATTATGCTATACAAAATAACCATATAAAAAATAAAAGTCGAAGCATCGATAGAAGAACTATCACCCAAAATTAATGCGCCTCCAAACCATAGCACAATTACAATCAACAATGTTCCTAAAAATTCACTCATCGGATGTGCCAAAGATTGCCGTATGGCAACTTTGTTAGTCGCATCACGTAATTCATTGCTACATTTTACAAAACGCGCAATCATCTTATTCTCGGCGATGAATGCTTTTATAATACGTAAGCCTCCTAAAGTTTCCTCCAACTGAGACATCGTATCACTCCATCTCTCTTGTGCTTCAAGTGAATCTCTTTTCAAACGTTTACCTACTTTTCCCATCAGCCATCCCATGCCCGGTAATACAAGTATAGTAAACAAAGTCAACTGCCAACTAGTCACCAATAAAGTAGTAAAATAAAAAAGGATTAATATCGGATTCTTCAACAGCATATCCAAAGAGCTGGTAACAGAATTCTCCACCTCACTCACATCGCCACTCATACGAGCTATTATATCTCCTTTTCGTTCTTCTGAAAAAAAGCCTAATGGCAAATGCATAACTTTTGTATATACTTTTATACGAATATCACGCACCACTCCTGTACGTAAGGGAATCATTATAGCCGAAGAAGCAAAATAGCACGAAGTTTTCATCAATGTCATAAATGCAAGGAATAATCCCAGAAACAACAAAGCCATTGACGCTCCATATGACTGTATAATCTGTGAAACATAATAATAAAAATTATTTACCACAACATCCTTTACATCTGCACTTCCCCATTCCATAAAGGCATAAACATTTTCACCCGTTCCTGTCTTGAATAAAATATTCAATATTGGAATTAATAAAGTAAATGAAAAAATATTGAATACGGCAGACAATATATTGAGGACCACGGCCCATCCTATATACTTTTTGTAAGGCGACACAAAACGTCGCATCAGTTGTAGAAATTCCTTCATTATTTATGATAAAATGAGTTAAGATCGCAAAGATACAATAAAACTGATTAACTGACAGCAGTTTCACCTAATTATTAACGCGATTTATCGGAAAGTATCTCTGGGCAGACTTACCATCCCCCCGACTCATTACGTAATGATAATTATTATAAAATAATAAAATACGATTTTATCCGCCCAAAGTTTACGAAAAAAGTTGTATTCTTTTCAATAAAGCCGATTGATTTCACCTTTCAAAAAGCCAAATCAATGCCAATTTTCACTTTTCAAAAAGTTAAAATCGCCGTATTTTTATACTTTCCAACATAAAGCTATCTGGCAATAGACGATGTAGAATACGGACATAAAAATCGTATTCCTTTATGGATGTTTGGATTACTTTATTAAGTAATCCAAACACGATTATACAACCATCAGGCATTATTTATCTTTTTGAGTAACAGCCACCACATGATAATACATCCCGTGCGTCTTCCTGTGCGACTTCACGCCCAACCTTTGCAGGATACGCCCAAAGTAATTGACCTGCCCCGGAGAGAATTTCATCTTACTCGCCTTTTGTATCCGCTGTAACAGATCCGCAGCAAGCATCCATTCTCCTTCCTCTTCATCTTCCGCAACCCGGTAATACACAAGGAACAACTGCTCTATGGCGGGCGACTGCTCAAACTCCTGATTGGCTTCCGTCAGGATGGCTTCTTCCTTTTCATCAAACCAATACCGTTCATTGTGGTACAGCGCCACCATCGCCTGCGCGTAAAGCTGTTCGTAGTCAATGGGGCGAACCACATCAATCACTCCCGTAACCCCAACGCCAATATATCGGCGGCTGCCGGAAGTATCCGTCAGCAAATCTTTATGGTTACTTGTCCCGATGAAAGAGGCGTAGCGGCGAAGTTCCTCTACTGCCGAAGCATTCGGACGACGTGTGTTAACAACCGGCTTTTGCAGGATATGTTTAACAAAAGACTGCTGATTGATACCGATCTGGTCAAACTCATCCATATTAATCAGCAGGAAACGGTTCAGATACAGCTCCGCATCCCGCTTCCGGCTGAAGTCGATGCTATCCGTATAATATGCCTGCAAGCATGGCGGAAGAATCAGGCGGCAGAACGTCGATTTCCTGTAAGCCTGCGGACCGACCAATATAGGGGAAGTGCTGTTCGCATGATTTTTTCCAAGCCCGCGCCAATGCGCCACCATACCAAGGAACCAACGACGGAATAACTGCTCCCAATGGGGATTGTCGCAGGGAACCCGCCTGGCCAGGTCACCGATATAATCCTTACCGTTCCAACGGGGAAGCTCATAAAGAAACTCCTCAACAGGCTGATAAACCGGTACACGGTCAGAATTCAGATAACGCACCACATCCTTGTCCCACAGTTTAATCCCCTCATACTGCGCGTTCATGGTAATGCTCGACATCAACCGCTTGTCTACCGGACGAAAATAGAAATCGAAACTGTTCCGCTGCCGGCATTCCACCTGCGAAGTCAACTGGTTGAAACGAAACTCATAACGCCGTCTCATAAACTCATCCATCTGCATCACGAACAACTGCTCCGGCAACAAGCTGCTCTTACCCGCAAATCCCTTGCAGGTGCGATACACATTCTGCACCGTCCCGCGAATCTGGAAATCATCTTCCGGCAAGCGATAATGGGCACGCGTCCACCGCACCGTATCCTCTTCGGGAATACCGGCACGAAAACAATGTCCGGCCAGGCAAACCAGCAAAGAATGTATGTCATTTCCCGGAAAATACTCATCCTGCTCATCCAACGCACGCGCAAAAGCAGCCTCAAAAAGCACAGAAAGCGCATGATGGCTCTCATATCCCGGCGCAAGCCGTTGCAAGGGTGAAGCCTCCGTCTGCACCTGTTCGCGATAAGTCATTTCTGTCGGCATAGCCATCGGCTGTTTCATATAAATAGGCATTGCTTCAGGATTGAAATACAAATCCGGATCATAGGTCAAACGGCAATATTGTTCCAGTGAAGGTTCTTTCAGTTCGATGTCGAAAGGAAGCTGAGGTTGATAAAACTTCACGGCAAGCCGGTAAGCATGCGCATGGAAAAGCTCCGCTTGTTCGCGGTCAACCGGCAACTGATCGTTGGAATAGGTGAAGCGCACCCATATCTTTACCGTTTTATCGGAAGAGCCATTAAAAGCAAGATAAGTCTGCGGCAGCTCCTTCACGCGTTCTTTCACTTCATCCGCTTCCATACGTCCGGACAGATTATTCACCTGAAGCATCACGATCCCGTTGTACTCATCCATTGTCATTATCCCGTTCTTGCGAACAAAGGCGGCTGCAGGAAGCAGCTTCGGCACTTTCTGTACATAGTCATTCTTGTCACCCGGAAGTATATAAGGCAGGACTTCCCTCATTGCCGAGACGAGTTGCGCTTTCGTTTCCACTTTCATCTGCTCTACGAGCTGTTCGATTTTTAACGTCCGCAGAGTGTTTACTTTGCCGTCGTCTCTAATTTGTGTTATTCTCATTACTTATTTTAGTTTGTCCTGCATGTTTTTGTGTAGGGCGATTATTACGACACAAATATACTGTAATTATTCCATACAAACAAATTCCAAAAGCACTTATTCCATCTTCGCTACTAGAAAAGTTTTGGTTCTTCGTCAAATTCCGTGCTTTTTTATTTTTAAATATGCCTTGTTTATATTTTATTATTTAGTTATAAATCAA
>NZ_JBCOWR010000008.1:0-306328 GCF_040918965.1 Bacteroides sp. RTP21281st1_H5_RTP21281_210402
TAATATATTAATAACCAATAATATAGAAAAGAAATAGCAAATAAGAATATAGTAATAAATATAATGCGTCTGCCCTGGTTCAATAAGACATCTCTATCGTTGCACTCCAGTGAACAGGCTCGTGTACTAGAGTGCACAGGTCTATCTACTCGAGTACACCGATCTGTTCACTAGAGTGGAACAATACGGATGAAGGCAGGAAAACACAATAATGTCAGTTGTAAGAGATATCTTATCTACCGACCTAACATACAAACTACGGCTATATTGCCTTCTACATATTAGTCTCTTGAAACAAAGACAAGCATAATATGCAGCATGAGAAATGCAAAACGAAGCATGAGAAATACCTTCTTTAAAGGCATTTTACAGCTATAAACTATGAGAAATGCATGTAAACATTTTAATTCTCATTCATTATACATCTGGTAATCAAACGAATACATTTCGCTATGAGAATATGAGAAACGATTTTGTTTTTTTATTCTAGTAGGCGCGACAGGGAATAAAACACCAATTTATCCTTTTCCTAACCGCTGTCGAAGCCACATACCTAAAAAACGGTCGCTAATAGAATAAAGTCCATTATTCTCCATAGTAATCAAATCATTATCCAATAATCTCTTCGCCGCAGATTGTACAGAACTAGCTGAAGGCAAATTATATTTCTTAATAAATGCTCCAGACTGTATCTTATCGACTTTCCCTTCACAAGCCAAAGCCTTTAGTAATCCACGTTGCTTTTCAGGTATGCCATAATAAATTGATTCGTAGATTTCTCCATTGTCATCCAACTTCTTTTGGACAGCTTTCCGAATAATCTCACGGGTACAAACATCTATCGTCATATAATATGCCAAATAGAATACATTTTGCATGTACCAAGTATGCCCCTCAAACAACTCATAGACATACTCAATATCTTCCGCTGCAATCTGCTTACCGGCTTCATTAAAATGCCGGATAACAAATTCACTATACTTTTCCAAAGGAATAGGTTTCAGGCTCATTACGGAAGCACTATGATAAAACGGCTTGGAAACACTAAAAAACATATTTTGCAACATATGTCTCTGGCTGCCCGCAAAAATAAATGAAGCATTGGTGCAATGCTGAACATGTGTACGAAGCAAAGCCTCAGTATTAGTTTCAGGATACTTGCTTATTTGTTGAAACTCATCTATTGCAACAACACATCTTTTATTCGAACTATTGATATAAGAGAATATTTCGTCCAATGTCCGCTGGGGATCTTTGATATCTCCAATACCAAAAGAGGCTTCCAACTGTCCTAATGAATCAAAGCTGATACGAAATTCCAAAGAACGAACTATGCGACAAAACGCTTCTATAGCATTCTTTCCTTTTGGCTTCAACACCTCGCAGATTTTATTGCCCAAAAGTACAACAAAATCCGACAAATTCAGTGTAGAATAGATATCAATAAAAAAGCAATAATAGTTGTCACGAAGTACCGATTGATTGAAACAGTGAAGTATCAATCCTGTCTTTCCCATACGACGGGGAGAAATTAAAACCTTATTATTCCTACCCTCCACATCCATTATAACTTCTGCACTTTCTTGCTCTCTATCACAAAAATACTCCGATGACACATAGCCCGAAGTAATAAAAGGATTCTGATTCATAAAGATTACGTTTATTCTTTGCCTCAAAGATAACTATTTCTTTATTATCATGCAAAAAGAATGATGCAAAAAGAATGATAACCTATAATCGACAGGATATTATCTTACACTTCTTCACACACCGGCATATCCATCCCTTTATACACTACCACAATCTTATGCAATTTCGTAGTGCCGACAGCCCGTTTCACAGTCTCCGTTTCCGCATAGCGGTTGGCTTGTTCGATAGCTTCCTGCCGCAGCGCCTCCACACGGCTTTCGGAATCCTTATATTTTGCATACTTCAATTCAACAATATAACTATGCGTCATATCAGAATAGATATCCAACAAAGGGCATAGAAATATATCGGCATAGCCCGCCTGCGTGTCTTGCTCGGATATGGGACGATAAAAGCGGTTCTGCGCTGTCATGGCAAGGGTGAAGCCGTGGACAAAAAATTCACCTTTCTGTTTGTCACGTTGGGAAGCGTAGCGTTTCAGACAGTCGGCAATGTATCCGAAATAGGCTTTCCATTCGCCATCGTAAGCAAGTCGACTGGCAAGTTCACTCTTCTCATAACTGCTGAAACTTAGATCTGCGTCATTGTATGTATTCAGCAGATAGGTATAGAGTTGTTCCTGAACCACTTGGTTAGGGATGGTCAGCTTAGTCTCTCCTCTATGTAATCCGCTGATAGTAAGCATACCGAAATAGTAGAGCAGGCTCACAAAGTTGTCAGGATTGGTGATGCTGACAGCAGGGAAACCTTTCTTCAACTCTCCGGTGATATAGCCCTGACTTACTAAAGTCTGGACAACAGAAGCATCGTGGGCAAACTCCTTGTCCTTACGGATAAGCATACGCAATTTTTCGTAGTCGATACGGATATTATCTTCTACCATATCCCGTGGCGCCTTACCACTCATAATATAGTTCTTAACAAAATAGAGTACCATATTAGAGTTATACATCGTGGTATCACCGTAACATTCCTGCGCAAAACAATAGTTGTCATACCACGGTTTCATTATTCCTATCAGTTCATCTACAGTATGTCGGAAAGGACTGTTTGTCGAATAGTAAGTCAGCATTTCGCGCACTTCCTCTTCAGTGAATCCCATCATTTCGTTAAATTCGGATGTAAGCGAATAATTGGTGCCGATATTGAATCCGCTAGTCAAATCGTCCATCGTCACGGGGCTGACGCCCGTTATGAAACAACGCTTGATACTGGAATAAGTACCTGCTTTTATCTTGTTGAAGAAAGCGCGGAGATAACCTTCGCCATGTGTTTCGTTGGTATAACGATACAGGCTTTCGGGGTCGGCAAGTATGGCATTGGTGAAGTGGTCGTACTCATCAATAAAAAGATAGATATCCTGACCGGCACGTTCACACTCATGACAAAGGAAGTCGAGCTGATTGACCGCCCCATCCTTTTCGTCCAGCCTTTCTTTAATACCTTGTGGCAGAAGGTCGGCATAAACTTCACAGAAATAGTCAAAACAGATTTGACAATGCGCATCCAGTCCTTCACGGTAGTTACTCAGTTCGCCGACAATGCCGGAGAAATTAAGATAAAGCACCAGATAACTATTACGGTCACGTGTAGGATACTTGCCTATATATAAGTCTCCGAAGAGTTCGTCAAACTTGTCTTTAGTACGTATATCATAATAGTGTTGCAGCACATTCAGCGTCAGGCTTTTGCCGAAACGTCGGGGACGGATGAAGAAAAAGAAACGGTCTGCCTGTTCTATCAGAGGTATGAAGTGGGTTTTGTCAACATAATAATAGTCCTCACGGCGAATTAATGCGAAGTTCATCATACCGTAGGGAATGCGCTTTCTGTCCGGAAACAAATATTTTTCCATTACTTTATGCTTTAAAGAAATAAGTACCTTGTAAATGACAGAAACAAAGATAATCTCTTTCTGCCATTCTCACAAACAAATGCACTTCCTTTTTGGTTTGCTCTTTCACAAAGGGGGAAATTATTCCAGACATGGTTTGTTTTTCATTTCGTAAGCACAAGCTCTCCCTTACGTCCGCCGCCCCGAAGAAACAGTTCATAAGTATTATTACCAGAATCTTTTACTTCCAGTATATCCAAATCCGTTGTTTTGGTTTGTTCCCCCCGGACAATTGTCCTAAGGATAGCGTCCGACTTCTTCCCGGTCGAAAGTCCGCCTTTCCATGTCAACAGATATTGTTTGCCTTCCACGATATTGGTAATGGCAACCTTTTCAGAAAATACGGTTACAGACCAGTTATTCGGCTGTTCCAGTTCTATGGTAATGTCCCAAATGAAATGGGGATTTATATTTATATCTGTATCCGTTCCTTCCGATAGAATTTCCTCTTTACTGCATGATATGGTAAAAGCACATAGCAGTAGCATGGCTGTCATTGTTCTCCAAAGCATATTCAATTGTCCGGTTATCATTGTTCTACTATTTTATAAGTCTGTATATTCCAGTATTATCTGACAATTTTCAGTTTGGCAATTCCACCATTATCTGTTGTCGCTTTTAAGTCTATCTCCCCGCTATATGAGGACAAATCTATCTGTCCTTCAGATAATGAGCACTCTTTTCCATTGACATAAAACCGGGTGAACGCTTCCGCCCCGACGCCTACTACTTTAGCTATATTTCCTTCAACATGGATAGCGGCTTCTTCCAACCAGTCGTAGGCAGTATCTTCATTTTCTTTCCCTATGAAACAGCCGAGTCCGGCATTACTCAATTTACTATCCGACTTTAACCGTAGAAAATCTATATCCGGAAGACTTCCGTCCGCTTTACGCGACAAAGTAAGTTGACCGGCATCCAAACTGATAAAATCATCATCTGTCACAGTCATTTCTATCGGAAGAAAAGAGTTATTGGCAATCTCACATTCCACCTGATTAACATCTATGATATGTTTTCCCGATGACCTCGGCTTATGGGACAAGTTGTTCTTTATGATATGTCCATATCCCGGCACGTCAACCGCTTCCAACGCAGTTTTCCTGTTCAGCATACAAAAGTTGGAAGGATTCTGATAACCGGTATTATTATACCAGGCTATTCCACCCAAGTGATGGTTCGCATAGAAACCCTTATTCTTATTCATATACGCAAGGCAGTATTGAACCACATGCATGGGAATCACAGCCGGCGCTTTCGGATTATCACTCATTCCATAGCCACCTGATTTAAAGCCGGTTCCGTCACCCGCCTTACCACCATCTTTCGTATATCCGTTCAAGAAAGACCAGCAATTCTCGATAGTAAAAGCTGCCTGACAGTTTATCAAATCGAATCCGTCGTCACTATTATACCATGCACGGCATCCTCGAAACACATTGCCTGTATATTGGGGAGAAGTGAGATGTCCACCGAATCCGTCGACGTTTCCACCTTTACCGCCGTCGGATATAGGGTCGTAATTATTATACGCATCACAATTCAGTATCAGATTATCTTTGCCTGTCACTATATAAAAACCGATAGCCATGCCGTCATGCATCGACAAATGCTCATAAATATTATTGCTTCCGCCTTCATTACGAAAACATTCGGACTGGGTATGACCTACGATAGTCACTTGCGTGCCTATGACCTCCATATTCCTGAAATGCAAATAAGAGCCGCTTACATAAAACACGATGACACGCTCATTATCGGGTTTTACTTCCGAAAGGTCAAATACAGGACGTTCATTCTTATAACCGGAATAACAGATTCGCTTATCCGCCCCTGTCCCACTTTTTGACATTTTAAATACCCGACTCCAGGTAGTGCTACCTGCCGTATAATGTTCCATTATTTCGGTTTCCGACACTTTGTATGTCCCTTGTCGGATATAAACCGTGTCTCCGGGCACTACTTTCGATTGCGCTTTGCCCAACGTAGCAAAAGGCTTGTCAATCGTTCCGCTGTTCGAATCATTTCCATTGGTGGCAACAAAGTAGTTTGTTGCCGGAAGACAAAGGTAGTATCCTATAAAAAGAAGAAAAAGAGTGATGCGTTTCATAGGTTGATGGAATTACTTGTAATTAATCTCAATCTTGCTGTCTATATTATCCATTTGCTGCAATTTGCTCTTATCTTTTACAGTCAGACGGATGTCCTGCAACTGGAAATTCTTTCCATACGTTATTTTTCCGACGGATTCGACTTCTGCGTCAATGTTGGACAGATAGAAATTCTCGATACGATGATTCTCATTCCAACCCGACGCAGAGATGAAGCGTTTCGCTCCGTCGGCTTTTATATGCGAAAAATACACATTGCGGAAATAAGGATAACCTTTTTCTTTCGGTTCGACAGGAGTCAGCATTGTAGTCCAGTGTGCGGGGATTTCTTTTCCTTCATACTCTTTGGGTAAGGCGGAATAGCTGTATTTCGGGTTCCAGTTCAAGTCGACAGCCAGGATACGGATTACGCTGTCAGCCTCAACACGTGTCATGTAGATATTTTCAACTGTTCCGCCACGGTTCATGGACGATTTCAAGCGTAAGGCAGTACCCGTTCCACAGGCTTTGAGGTCATATGCCAGTACGTTACGGATAGAGCCGGAAGTTTCACTTCCGCAGGTCAGCAATCCTGCGCCTTTGCGGGCGATGCAGTTGCGGACTACCACATTTTCCGTCGGACGGTTCACACGCAAACCGTCCGCATCACGGCCTGCCTTGATACAGATATTGTCGTCGTTGCAATCCACGTCGCAGTTTTCTATCAGAATATTGGTGGATGAATCAATGTCGATGCCGTCCGTGCTCGGGCCGTGTCCGCCTACATTATTATTAATGGTAAGTCCGCTCACCGAACAATGGTCTGAATAAAGTATTTGGCAAGCCCAAAATCCGGTACGTACCAATGTAAAGTCTTTCAGAGTAATATGTTTGCTGTTGGAAACAAGGATTCCCCGCACCCGCTTGCAGTCGTAGTCCACAATCCAACGCAAGTTTTTCTTTTCATATTCTTCGCGCATTGCCCAGTATTTATCCCAAAACACCTTTCCACGGCAATCAATGAAGCCTTCGCCCGTCAGAGCGGCATTTTCCGCATCCATTATATTGATAACGGCCGAAGGCCACGCCATCTCAATACCGGCAATGCGGGAAGGAAATTCCGGATAATCCTCTATATCCTCGCTTGCGAGTAAGGTTGTACCTTTACTAAGATGCAGGTTCACTCCGCTCTTGATGAACAGGGCGCCTATCTTATAGTATCCCGATGGAATAACTACCGTACCCCCGCCCTGTTGGTGGCAAGCGTCAATAGCTGCTTGAATGGCACGGGTACTGAATACTGAGGTATCATTCTGTAGTCCGAATTTCCCGGCATCCCATTCTGTGTTTCCCGGAGTTGTTTGTGCTCCTACCTGATCAGCCCATGATAAATCCGGTTTGGCGGACACACTTCCCCAATCATAAACGGGAGCTGCTTTTTCCGGAGCCGTAAAACCAATCAATGCCAATAGTACAATAGATAAAAGATATTTCATAATCACTTCTTTTAGTTCACGTTGCAAAATTATCGCATATCATACAAGAGGGCATGGACGGATGTACGTAAAAGATAGAAATTTATGTAGAGCAGACAATAAACATCAACAGATGCACAATTGTATATAGTCTTTGTACATTTCTCCATTACATGGATTCAAAAAAAGAGTAATTTTGCGGGAGAATAAAAAGACCGGATAATTAAAGTCCCAACTAAAGAAATAACTATCTTTGCCTGTATATAACACATATAAATCCACTATGAAGAAGAATGCATGGCTTATATTTTCACTTTTATTTCTTTATCTGTACCCGCTGTCAGCCTCGGTTGAAATCCGTTCGAACAAGCTGACCACCGGAGACGGGCTGGCAAATAATTCTATCCGCTACATGATGCAGGATAGTAAAGGGTTTATCTGGTTGGGGACTCTCAACGGATTAAGTTATTATGACGGCAATTCTTTCGTCAATATCTATCCGGACATCAACAATCCGCTTTCACTCGCCGACTCCCGCATCCGCAGCATGGAAGAAGACCCGAACGGATTCATGTGGATTTCGACGATTTCTTCTTTTATCAGTTGCTATGATTTGCGTCACGGTTGTTTCGTGGATTTCACAGGAAAGGGGGAATACAAGGAAAACTATTCCAAATTCATTATCAGTTCCGACAACTCGATATGGTTATGGCATAATCAGAACGGTTGCCGCAGGGTTGTTTACCAGAACGGCAAGTTCTCATCACAAGCATATAAGGAGAAATCGGGAAATCTTACGTCCGACCGTGTACAGTTCGTTTTGGAGAGCGCCAAAGGAGAAGTATGGATTGGCACAAACAAGGGACTGTTGAAGTATCACGACGGACAGACAGCCAATCTCGACCCGCAGGGGCAAAGTTGGGAACATATCATTTCCTATGACCAATATACCTGTATCATCACCAACAAGAACGAAATCTACCGTCACACCTATTCTGCGGACAAACTGGAAAAGGTAGCGTCACTGGCGGAAACGTTTGATGATGCCAGCCACGTCACAGGCAACTTCCTCTTGCAGGACAAATGGGTATTGTTCACAGCCAACGGCAGCTATATATTGGATATTCCTACCGGAAAACTAAGCCGTTATTCCGAACTGAATATCAGGAACGGAGCCGTCACCCGTGACAACAAGAAAAATGTATGGGTGCACAATTATACCGGAGATATCTGGTATGTCAACATAAGCACCGGAGAAATCAAGCCTTTCCGCTTCCTTTCTTCCAAACATATCGGCTACATCGACGTGGAACGTTACAGCATCGTGCACGACTCACGGGATATTCTTTGGATATCGACTTACGGCAACGGACTTTACGCTTATGAATTGCCGACAGGCAACTTGCAGCACTTCACCTTTGAAGTCAACCAGTCCAGCCATATCAATTCCAATTATCTCCAGTTTGTAATGGAAGACCGTTCCGGCGGCATTTGGGTAAGTTCCGAGTTTTCGGGATTGTCGCATCTGGAGATTCTGAACAAAGGCACGCAACGCCTTCACCCTAGCGGTGAAAACAGTTCCGACCGCTCCAACACCATCCGTATGCTCTTCCAGGCTCAAAACGGTAGTATCTACATGGCAAACCGCATGGGCAGCCTTTACGAATACAACCCTACCCTGACCAAAATAATCCGACAGGAAGACTTCACACACAACGTATATAGCATGAATGAGGACTCCGAAGGCAACCTGTGGTTGGGAATGAGAGGAATAGGGCTACGTATCGGCGCAAACAAGTGGTACAGGAACGACAGCAAAGACCCTCATTCACTATCCAACGACCAGGTTTACTCTATCTATCGGGACAAAAAAGGACGTATGTGGCTGGGCACTTTCGGCGGCGGACTGAACCTAGCGGTAAAGACAGCCGATGGTTATGAATTCAAACATTTCCTACAGGATAATTATGGCGAGAAGCGTATCCGTGTCATCGAAGAAGACAAGAACGGGCACATGTGGGTAGGAACCAATAATGGTGTCTACATCTTCCATCCCGATTCACTGATTGCTTCGCCCAAGAATTATGTGATATACAATCATGCCAACGGTACATTCCCCAGTAACGAAATCCGTTGCCTGATGAATGACGATAAAGGCAATATGTGGATTGGGACTGCCGGAGCCGGATTTGCGGTCTGCCGTCCGGAAGGCAATTATCAACATCTGACGTTCGACTGTTATGATATAAAAGACGGATTATCCAATGCCGTGGTGCAGTCTATCGTACAGGACAAGGACAACAAGATGTGGATTGCCACCGAATACGGAATCTCCCGCTTCACTCCGGCAACCAGACAAATCGAGAATCACTTCTTCTCCTCTTATACTTTAGGAAATGTATATAGCGAGAACACTGCCTGCGTCAGCAACGACGGCAATTTGTTGTTCGGGACAAACTACGGACTGGTGGTGTTGGATGCCAATAAGATAGAGAACCTCGACAAACCTGCTTCCGTCATCTTCACCGGACTTCAAATCAACGGTGCACATATGCTTCCGGGTGTAGAAGACTCGCCTTTGCAGGAAGCCATGCCTTATATCAACGGACTGAATCTGAAATATTATCAGAATTCATTCATTATCTCTTTCTCCACTTTCAACTATCTCGATGGTATATCCAAATACTCTTACAGCCTGCCGCCATACGATACGGAATGGAGTTCGCCTTCCAGCCTGAACTTTGCCGGTTACCGGAACTTGCCGCCGGGCAAATACGAACTTCACGTGAAAGCCTGCAATGCCGCCGGCATTTGGGGAGAGGAAAACATCATGGAGATTGTGATAGCCCCACCCTTCTGGAAGACCGGTTGGGCGTATCTGATTTATGCGATTCTGATTGCCATAGCAGGTTATTTCAGTTTCCGCATTATCCGGAACTTCAATGCCTTGCGCAACCGTATTGCCGTAGAGAACCAGTTGACGGAATACAAACTGGAATTCTTTACCAACATTTCCCACGAATTCCGCACTCCGCTGACACTGATTCAGGGTGCTTTAGAAAGAATCGTCAATATGGGGAATCATTCCAAGGACATGCAGCACTCCCTGAAGATTATGGACAAGAGCACGAAACGGATGCTGCGGCTTATCAACCAGTTACTGGAATTCAGGAAGATGCAGAAAAACAAGCTCGCCCTTTCACTGGAAGAGACGGATATTATCGCTTTCTGCTATGAGATATTCCTTAGTTTCAAGGACGTGAGCGAATCCAAGAACATGGACTTCCGTTTTGAGCCTTCATTAAACTCTTATAAGATGCCTGTTGATAAGGGAAATCTCGACAAGGTGATTTACAACCTGCTTTCCAATGCCTTTAAATATACTCCTTCCAATGGCAAGATTGTATTCAAGGTAGACGTGCAGGAACAAAAGAAACAACTCTGCATCCAGGTGACAGACACAGGACTGGGCATTCCGAAAGAAAAGCGTGCGGAACTGTTCAAACGCTTCATGCAAAGCAGCTTCTCACACAGCAGTGTGGGCGTAGGCCTGCACCTGACCTACGGGCTGGTCAATATGCACAAAGGAACGATTTCTTATAATGAGAATGAGGGCGGCGGTTCTGTCTTCACAGTCGAACTGCCAACCGATGCCGGCGTTTACGAAGAAAAGGATTTCCTTGTCCCCAACCAGCTATTGATTGAGGAAGAAGAACAACGCCACAAGGAACTTGTCACAGACGAGAAGACGGATGAAGAGCCGGCTACTCCTGCTGCACCGTTGAACAAACGGAAAGTATTAATCATCGAGGACGACAACGATGTCCGCGAGTTCTTGAAAGAGGAAATCGGACAGTATTTCGAAGTAGTGGCGGAAGCGGACGGTATCAGCGGATTCGAACGTGCACAGACTTACGATGCGGACTTGATTATCTGTGATGTATTGATGCCGGGCATGACCGGATTCGAGGTGACCAAGAAACTGAAGAACGAGTTTGCCACCAGCCATATCCCTATCATTCTGCTGACTGCCCTCAACATGGAAGAAAAGTACCTGGAAGGTATTGAATCCGGTGCAGACGCTTATATTACCAAACCGTTCAGCATCTCTCTGCTACTGGCGAGAATCTCCAAACTGATAGAGCAACGGGACAAACTACGCGAGAAATTCTCCAACGAGCCGGGAATGGTTCATGCGGCTATCTGTACGAACAACAAGGACAGTAAATTCCTCGCGAAGCTGAATGATATGCTGAACGAGCATATGGTAGAAACAGAATTTTCCGTGGATGACTATGCCAATCTTATGGGATTGGGACGTACCGTGTTTTATAAGAAGGTGCGTGGCGTCACGGGATATTCGCCCAACGAGTATCTGCGTGTCATCCGGCTGAAGAAAGCTGCGGAGTTATTGCTGACCGAAGACTTGACCATTGCCGAAATATCGTACAAGGTAGGTATCAACGACCCTTATTATTTCAGCAAGTGTTTCAAGAACCAGTTCGGGATAGCTCCTTCGGTTTATCAGAAAAACGGTGGTAAAGCTCCGGCTTCCAGTGATTCATCGGACGATACGGAGCAATCTGCCAAGGAAGAAAACAATGAAACGGATGCCTGAAAAAGATACGCGATAACTGACACACAATAGTATCACATTCCCCTTTTCATCGGGGAATGTGTACTATTATCCGAAATTGTGTACAAATACCCGTTCCGCTTTTTTCACCGGAAGATAAAAATTACATCCTTTCTGTACGGTAGTATAGGTCTATTTTCTTTCAATGCACTTTCTTTGCAGCAGAACATTTTAATTGATTATCATGAAACACAAATTATTTCTTTTTGTATTTCTATTGGCTGCACTGCCTATTATCAAAGGACAGGCATCCGAACGTAAAAAATACAATTTCAACAGTGAATGGAAACTGCGGACAGGAGACTATCCTAAAGCTAAAGATGCTAAATTTGACGACAGTCAATGGAAACAAGTAACTTTGCCCCATGCTTTTAACGAAGATGAAGCATTCAAAGTATCTATCGAGGAACTTACAGATACCATAACTTGGTATCGTAAAAAGTTCCAACTGCCCGAATTAAAAAGCAACCAGAAAGTTTTCATAGAGTTTGAAGGAGTACGTCAAGGCGGTGATTTCTATATCAATGGACACCACTTAGGAAAACATGAGAACGGAGTCATGGCAGTAGGCTTCGACCTAACTCCATACATTAAACAAGGTGAAAACTTAATTGCAGTACGCACTGATAACAGTTGGACCTATAGAGAAGCTGCTACAAAATCAAGATTTCAGTGGAACGACCGGAATTTCAATGCCAATTACGGCGGTATTCCTAAAAATGTTTTTCTCTATGTTACTGACAATGTTTACCAAACTCTTCCTTTATACAGTAACCTAAAAACAACAGGCGTATATGTCTATGCCAAAGACATTGATGTAAAAGGACGCAAAGCAACGATTCATGCTGAATCGGAAGTCAGAAATGATAGTAAAGAACCTCGCCTATTCAGCTATCAGGTAACCGTATTCGATGCTGACGGTAAACAAGTCAAAAGCTTCCAAGGTGACAAAGTGACTCTAAAAGCCGGAGAAACAGGGATAGTAAAAGCTTCTGCTCTTATAGGCAATCTTCATTTATGGAGTTGGGGATACGGTTATCTGTACACAGTAAAAACAGCACTAAAAAATGAAAACAACCAAGTTTTTGATGAGGTAAATACACGTACAGGATTCCGTAAGACACGCTTCGCTGAGGGTAAAATATGGCTGAACGACCGTATTATCCAAATGAAAGGGTATGCACAACGTACAAGCAATGAATGGCCTGCTGTAGGCATGTCTATTCCGGCCTGGCTTAGTGATTACTCAAATGCTCTAATGGTGAAAAGCAACGGAAATTTAGTTCGTTGGATGCACGTCACACCATGGAAGCAGGACATTGAATCTTGTGACCGCGTAGGTCTGATACAAGCAATGCCTGCCGGAGACTCTGAAAAAGACCGTGAAGGACGCCAATGGGAACAACGTGTCGAATTAATGCGTGATGCAATAATCTATAATCGTAATAATCCCAGTATTCTTTTTTATGAATGCGGCAATGAATCTATCAGTCGTGAACACATGATAGAAATGAAAGCTATCCGTGACAAATACGATCCTTTCGGTGGACGAGCTATCGGTTCACGTGAAATGCTGGACATTCGTGAAGCTGAATACGGGGGTGAAATGTTATATATTAATAAGAGTATGCACCACCCGATGTGGGCTACTGAATATTGTCGCGACGAAGGACTACGCAAATATTGGGATGAATACAGTTATCCTTTCCATAAAGAAGGTGACGGACCGCTCCACCGTAACCAACCGGCCACTAGCTATAACCACAACCAAGACGAATTTGCCGTCGAACTTATCCGCCGTTGGTATGACTATTGGCGTGAACGCCCCGGAACAGGTACCAGAGTCAATTCCGGTGGAGCTAAAATTATTTTCTCCGACAGTAACACCCATCATCGGGGAGCCGAAAATTACCGGCGCAGTGGTGTAACAGACCCAATGCGTATTGAAAAAGATGGTTTCTATACCCATCAAGTCATGTGGAATGGATGGGTAGATACAGATAGGTTTCAGACTTATATAATCGGACATTGGAATTATCCTGAAAATACTACAAAACCTGTATATGTTGTCTCTAATGGAGAAGATGTAGAACTTTTCTTAAATGGCAAATCTTTAGGAAAAGGAAAACGTGAATACAACTTCCTCTTCACTTTCGACAAGGTTTCTTACCAACCGGGAAAACTGGAAGCTATCAGCTACAACAAAGCTGGTAAAGAAGTCAGTCGTTATATGATAAAAACAGTAGGAGAACCCGCGAAATTAAAACTCACCACCATTCTGAATCCGGAAGGTTTCCACGCTGACGGTGCAGACATGGCATTAATACAAGTGGAAGTAGTAGACAAAAACGGGAACCGTTGTCCGCTGGATAACCGTACAGTACAATTCACACTAAAAGGCAATGCAGAATGGCGAGGAGGAATTGCCCAAGGAGAACACAATCATATCCTCGATACCAATCTACCGGTAGAGTGCGGCATCAACCGCGCCCTTATCCGCAGTACAACCACTGCAGGAAAAATTATTCTAACAGCACAAACGAAAGGGCTTCCAGCCGAAACTATTACATTGGAAACCATTCCGGTAAAAGTAAACAAAGGATTAAGCACTTATCTTCCGCAAGCAACTTTGAAAGGTAGGCTAGATAAAGGAGAAACTCCATCTACCCCATCTTATAAAGATACCAAAAAGGGAATACGAATAGTATCTGCAAAAGCAGGTTTCAACAATGGAGAAACAGAAAAAAGCTTCGATGATAATGAATTGAGTGAATGGAAAAATGATGGTAAACTAAGTACAGCATGGATAACCTATACACTCGAGAGAGAGGCTAAAATAGATGATATTTGCCTAAAATTACAAGGATGGCGTACTCGTAGTTATCCTTTGGAAGTATTTGCAGGAAACAAACTAATATGGAGTGGAAATACCGACAAAAGCTTGGGATATGTCCATCTGACTATAGACAATCCTATAAAAGCAAGTACAATCACAATCCGTCTGAAAGGCAACACAAGTGATAATGACGCTTTTGGAGAAATAACAGAAGTAAAAGCAAAAGTGGCGAACGAAATGGAATTGGAAAAGAATAAAAGCAAAAATACTCTTAGAATTGTAGAAGTTGAGTTTCTTGAATCAATCAACTGATCCAGTTTTCAACAGGCATTAGATTTCAAATAATATTGTTAGTTTTGATAGAAAGTCCTTCTTACGTTTATTTTATCGTTTAGAAGGACTTTCAACAACATAACTTATCTCAATAATATTCCCATATGAAGAATTTATTTTTTATTTTAGTCTTTGTGTTCAGTTGCAACTGTTATGCAAGCAAAAATGAACCTGCACACGTTATTATTACAGCCGGGCAATCAAATACCGATGGGCGAGTTCCCAATGACCGGCTACCGGATTACATCAAAGTTATGGCAACAGACACAGCCTTCACTACAGGTGCTTACAAATATTGCAAAATAGCCCAAAACCGAACAGACGGAAAATTTCGCCCCTATTGGCCAAAAAGTAAAAGAAGAGCCAAACCGAATACATGGGGATATGACGCTGTTACATATTATTGGCTGGAACAAATGTGGCAGGAACCTTTCTACGTCATCAAATGGGCTATCGGCGGAACTTCCATCGAGCCTTCCACAACTTCGGACAAATCGGTTCACTGGTCGGCAAATCCAGAATGGCTGGCAAATAACATATCCACCAACCAAAAAGGACGTTCATTACTTCTATCTTTTATTAATAACATAGATGGTTGTATTGACAATACATTATCAAAGCTAAAGAACGGTTATCAAATTGATGCATTCTTGTGGCATCAAGGAGAAAGCGACCATGCCCATGGAGACAAATATTACGAAAACCTGAAAACAGTAGTCCTGTATATACGCAATCATTTAAGTGAAAAAACAGGAAAGGATTATTCCGAACTTCCATTCATCTTCGGCACAGTAGCCAAGAAAAACAAGCAATACGGCAGCGAAGTGGAAGCCGCTATGAGACGCTTTGCCAAAGAAGATAAAAATGTCTGGCTAATAGATATGTCAAATGCAGAGCTGATGGGTGACCGTTTACATTTCAACCAAGATTCTGCAGAATATTTGGGTAAACAGATGTATGAACGTATAAAAGCACTTCGCTGAAATGGTTATATTTGTACTATCATAAAGGATAGTGTACAAATACCAAGTATATTTTTCAGTAATTAGTATGAAATTACATCTTTTCCGTACGAATATTTAGACGTAAATTCTTCTAATGCACTTCCTTTGCAGAAGAAGTCAGACAAACTACAGTCTGTCTGCTTCTCTAAAATTATTAATTTAATCACTTAGATATATCAACATGAAAAACATTTTGTATGGAAAATGCAGTTGGAGAAGGAAAATACAATTATTCCTTCTCATAACTTTACTACATTCAGCAATGTCGTTTGCACAAGAGCGAACAGTAACTGGTGTTGTAGTCGATGAAAAAGACGAACCAATAATCGGCGCCAATGTAAAGGCGAAAGGTGCTAGCAAAGGAACTATTACAGACTTGGACGGAAAATTCATTCTGTCATTACCTAATAGTATTAGAACACTGGAAGTATCTTTTATCGGTTTTAACACTAAAACTGTTTCCATTACCGACACCCCCCTTCATATCAAACTGGATGAGTCTTCTATCCTATTAGACGAAGTTGTGTCTATCGGTTATGGCACTGCCAAAAAAGGAAATATTACCGGATCTATAGCTAAAATAGATGCAGAAAGTTTGGAAGACCGAGCCACAACAAACATCGCGTCCGCTTTACAAGGCCAATTGGCAGGAGTAGAGGTACGTACCACTACAGGCGAACCAGGATCAGAGTTGCAAATCCGTATTCGTGGAGCCGCTTCTATCAATGCCAGTTCAGACCCGCTTTATGTGATTGATGGAATACCCGCAGACGATTTAGGCAGTATTAACCCCAGTGACATCCAGTCTATTGAAGTACTAAAAGATGCTTCATCTTCTGCCATCTACGGTTCACGCGGTGCGAACGGTGTAGTGCTTATCACTACCAAACAGGCAGCGCAAGACTCTAAAGTAAGAGTACAATTTCAGGCTTCATACGGTGTCCAGTCATTGGAAAGGAAACTTGATGTACTGTCTCCGGAAGAATGGATTGACTTTCGCACCTCATACAATAACCAAAGATATCTGGAGAAATATGCCAGCATGGGAGCAACTGCAAACGACGATATGGCAACCCGCATAAAACTGATAGGGAAAATGAACTACAATTATGTTAATGACGACCGTTGGACACAACCGAACTACGGCGGTTTGTTATTAGTTGACTGGCAAGATGAATTTTTCCGTTTGGCACCTCTGCAGAATTACCAGTTGTCTATCTCCAGCGGAAGAAATAATACCAAATATCGCGTATCCTTAGGGTATGTAGATCAACAAGGAATTGCCATTACCAGCGGATACAAACGCTTGACTCTGCGCGCCAATATAGAATCTAAAATATTAAACCGTATCACTATAGGATTCAACCTGGCTCCCAGTGCGACATGGAGTGAAGGCGGGCGCGTAGACGGCAAAGACCAACAAGCCAACAATATGCTTACCATGTGCCCGATAGTAGAACCTGCATCAGGGTTATACACTGGAGCCGAAGGCCACCCGCCTTATGCATGGACAAGTTCCAGCAAAGTAAGTCCGATTGCTAACATGGAACAAACAGTCAGGGATTCTGAGAACGCCCGTTTTAGCACCTCTGCCTATGTCAAAGCAGACATTTGGAATGGTTTGTCAGCAGAGCTAACCGGTTCTTATAATTTCAACAGCAGTCAAAGCCGTAATTTCAAGCCTAGCAATATTACATCCAAATGGAGTAACGGAGAAGGTTATGAAACGACCGGCAGTCGTTCAGACACCCGAAGTCATAAATTCCTGCTACAAGCATTATTAAAATATAACAGAACATTTGACAAGCATACTGTAAGTGGAATGGCTGGTTATTCTATGGAAAGTTCCAACGGCTCTTCAAGTAACTTATCTGCCAAACAATTTCCTGATAATGCACTAGAAATTTTTGATATGCAAGACGTAGTAATGCAGAGGGCGGCAGCCAATCTGTCCACTCCTTCTCGTTTATTGTCTTATTTTGGACGTGCACAATATGAATATGACGACCGATACTTATTGACAGCAAGTATCCGCCGGGATGGCTCTTCCCGCTTCGGTAAAAACAGTCGTTGGGGTATTTTCCCTGCCATTTCCGCTGCATATCGAATTTCTAACGAAAATTTCTGGTCTAAAGATTTCATTGTCAACTCACTAAAAATACGTGCCAGTTGGGGAATGAACGGAAATAACTCTATACCATCCAACGCTTCACTTGCTGTTTTAGATAATGCGAATTATACATCAGGTGGCGTTATCAACGGATTTGCTCCTATTTCGTTGAACAATCAGGAATTGGGTTGGGAAAAGACTGACAGTTGGAACATCGCTCTCGATATGGGATTATTTAAAAATCGTATTTTTATATCTGCTGACTATTATATAAAAACCACCAAAGATTTATTGTATAAAGTAAACGTACCAGCTTTATTAGGCTTTACAAAAGCTTGGGGTAACATCGGGTCCATCAGAAACAAAGGATTTGAAGTTGAACTTAGTACTAAAAACCTTGTTGGAAAATTAAAATGGAATACCTCATTCAACATAGGATATAATCAAAATAAAGTAATCAGTTTAGGAGACGATAACAGTTCTTATTTTACCGGATTTGAAAACACTCAAGTTTTCATGGTTGGTCAACCCGTCAAATCATTCTACTTATATGACGCAATCGGTGTTTATCAAACACAAGCCGACCTTAAGAAATATCCGGTCATGCAACAAACCGTGGTAGGTGATGTACGTTTCCGAGACACAGACGGTAATGGATATATCAATGATAACGACCGTACACTAGTTGGTAAACCGGATCCTGACTTTACGTTCGGTATGACAAATACATTTAAATATAAAAACTTTGACCTGTCAATCCTGATAACCGGACAAACAGGCGGTAAAATATATGGTTTGCTTGGCCGTGCCATGGACAGACCCGGAATGGGAGTAAGTATCAATGTATTATCCCGATGGAAAAACATGTGGCGTTCGGAAGAAGAACCTGGTGACGGGAAAACACCCGGAATCGGAAATTCAAATACCGGTCAGTTATATGATACCCGTTGGTTGTACAGTTCGGATTTCATCAAAATAAAAAATATAACTTTAGGATACAAACTACCGTTAAAAAAGATAGTACAGAACGCACGTGTCTATGTCACCGCAGAAAATCTTCTCATGTGGGACAAATACGACGGAGGTTTCTCTCCTGAATCCAGCAACGGGTCATCTGGTGATTATGATTATGGAGCTTACCCACAAGCCAGAGTAATTTCTTTAGGAATTAACGTTACATTTTAAATATTTATTTTATGAAACTATATCATTATATTATAAGCGGCACAATAAGTTTAGGTTTGTGTTTTTCATCCTGTAATGACTGGCTGGATGTCACGCCTGTAGACACTCGTACTAGCGAAAATTTCTATCAGACCCCATCACAATTGGAACAGGCCATTATCGGTATTTATAACGGCCTGATGCCTCTATCTGAATATTCATGGATGATGTCTGAAATACGTTCGGACAACGTATGGGTACCTTACAAATTAGGAAAGCAACGTGATTATGTGGATATCGCTTGCTTCAATTCGAATATCACTACTATTTCGACTATATCCAGCGCTTGGAATGACTTATATGAGATTATTGCACGAGCCAACCTATTTTTATCCAAAGTTGATCAAGTGGAATTCTCAACAGACCTGGATAATGTAAAAAAACAATTTATCGGAGAAGCTAAGTTCCTAAGAGGTCTTGCCTACTTTGAATTGGTGCGCTATTTTGGCAGGATTCCCGTCATATTAGAACCGATATCAATCGAATCCGCAATGACAATCAAGCAATCCGAAACAGTCGAAGTTTATGAAAATGCAATTATTCCAGATTTACAGGATGCAATAAGATTTTTAGTGGACGAACCTTTAGACTACGCTGGAAAATCCGCAGCAGCAGGACGAGCTACCTTAGCTGCCGCCAAATCTTTACTAGGACGAGTTTATCTGACTATGGCAGGTTTTCCGATTAAAGATGACTCTAAAAAGGAGCTAGCAAAAGGATTATTTAAAGAAGTTATAGACTATTCCGACGCAAACAACCAAAAATTTTGGGCGAAGGATATGGATGAATGGAATAAAATGTGGATTAGTGAAAACGACAATAAATATCATATTTTTGAGATTCAATATATTGCAGCCAATGGGTATGGTAACCCAATGGTTCCGGCTTCAGTTCCTTCTGTTTCACCAGTCTATACAGCTGTCAAATTATTAGGCAATACAGTTTACTGCGAAAAATCACTAGATAAAATCTTCACACAGAAAGATGAAAATGATGAATACATCGACCAGCGTTGCCATGGCACTATTGAAACTGGGAACATGGTTGACGAAGACGGAAGACCATATACGGGAGAAGACTTTTATGTCAAGCTATTCGAACATAATGTAAAAAGGAAAGAACTAGGTTATTCAGATATTAGCAGCCAGATAGTCGACCGTAATTATTTTCCAACCAATTATCCCCTCATCCGTTTAGAAGATATCATGCTCATGTATGCCGAAATCACCGGACCTGCGGAAGGAAAAGAATATGTTGACAGAATACGGACAAGAGCCGGGCTTCCCAAATTAGACGAGAATATAACTCCTGCTAATTTTGCTGATTCTGTCGATATAGAACGCCGTAGAGAACTGGCTAGTGAAGGAATCCGCTGGCATGATATCGTACGCCAAGGACGATTCAAACAGTTACTGCAAGATATGTTCAAACGATATGGCGACGAGGGGAATGAAACATACAATTTATATCTTCGCGTAAGAGACGATACTTACTTGTATCCTATTCCTGATGCACAAATGAAAGTGAAAGAAGGGCTTTATGAACAAAATACCGCATATAAGTAATCAACATACCTAGCGAATAGACAATGATATAATCAAGCAATACCATACTATTTATTTTTAAACAAGTAAAAGTCCTCAGGTGGCAGCCTTGAGGACTTTTACTTGTATATACAAAAAAGTTTCAGCAATGTTGTTTATTTGCCTGCCATCAAGTATCTTTGTTCATAAACTGAATTATAACGATTATGTGTAAACAACCGGATATCCTAGAAAGTGAAAAGATTCACTTTGCAGTCATGGCAATAGAAGCTGGAGCACGAGAAATGGGAATCTCTCCTATGGAAATGCGCCGACGTTTAGAGAAAATGAACCTAATCAAACGTCTTCTATTAGACAATTACGAGGTGATGCACACGCAAAGCCTGAAACATGTAGGCGAGGATGTGGCCGAGGCCTTGAAAAACTGGGAAGCACAGGAGGGAAGTACTATATGAAAATAACACTTTATATATGAGAGAACAAGTACTTTGGAGAAAAATCAGTCGCATCATCCTATTATTATCGAGCCGATTGGAGATAAGCCCGGAACGGGCATTAAATCTGTTTTATGAAACAAATGTATGTGCTATGTTGCATGATTTCCGTTACGGTCTGCATCTAATGAGTGATACCTATATTATAAATGATGTATTACGTGAATTGCAGGATAGGCAGTAATCTTAATAATCTGCCATTACTTAAAGAGGGGGAAAGTTGTCTGCAATGCAACTTTCCCCCTCTTCTTTTAACAGATTAATCTATCCTACTATTTTCCAACAGCACCTGCCCAGTCTTTCGCAAAGCGGAAACTACCGATATTTCCTTTGAAACCACTACGGTTTCTAAACGAGATAGCTTTCAGACCGGCTTTCAAGGCACCTTCTTCACCAACTACCACTGCATCAGCTTTCGGTTCATTCTGACTTAATTCGGGGTCAACGAATAAAGAGACCTCATTCTTGTCATAATCTACTTTCAATACCAGCAGATGCGTTGTGTTATAATCATATACCATAGGAGTCTCGTTGCGTTCTTTCAGCAAGCCGACAGCAAATTTGATTTTATCATTTCCTTCACGTCTGACATATACCTGCCCACGATTTCCCCCGCCAACATAACTTGCGCTTGCAGCCAAAAAGTCTGCCAGATTACTTGACCCGACTTTAGCAAAATTCACCAGACAAGCCAGATAATAAGTTCCTTTGGAGTACACTTTCCCTGATTCAACCAAGGAATACACACTGACACGGGAACCTTTCACACCCTGTGGAAAACCAAAGTTAATAGATAGGCCTGCTTCATTATATCCTGCATAGGATAAAGCCTTTCCGACAGTAGGACTTACCACCCCTTCTACCGGTTTGGCTGTAAAGCCGCCGCACCAGGTATCCACGTTAATGGGAGCCCGTTTATCATCATAAACCGTTTTCTCCAAAGTATCGCCTACCTTATAACCTTTCAACAGGTCATTCTTCAAAACTTGCGCTTGGCTTCCCAATGCAAGTACCGCCAACGCCATTGATACAAAAACTTTTCTCATAATTCCTCTTTTATTTTATGCTTTTAATCCGTGTTATTTATATTAATTACCGTCCGGTTTCTCTATTTCCGTAAACGGACACAGATTCCATTTGAAATCTTCAAATCTGTCGGGATGAGCAGGATTGAATCCTTTATAATCCTTTTTCAAGAACTTCACCGCATCCAAATCAGCTTTCTTCATTCCTTCAATAATACATTTAGCCAGTTCATAAGCACCGAAAGTATTGGAGTGGGAATTATCTTTCAATTCCTTCGTCTGTCCCGGATAGGTATTGACCGGATAATGCACGAACGCATGTTTAGAGCCGTCTTCGCCCATTGCCTCATAAAGCGTACGGCTGATTTCATTCAAATCAATCAAAGGTACGTTTTCTTTTTCTGCCAACCAACGAATCGCTTCAGGATAATCAAGATGAGTGTTCATTATCTTGCCATTCTTATCGAAGCGACGGCGTTGTGTCGGAGTCACTAATACAGGATACGTACCTCTTGCACGCGCTTCATCAATATAAATCTTCAGATTATACATGAAAGAATAGAAAGCTCCTTTGCCGGGGCCTTTCTGCTTCTGGTCATTGTGCCCGAACTCCATAAAGAGATAATCGCCTTTCTTCATCTGTGTCAGGGCTTTCTTCAAACGTCCGGCACCGATAAAGGTATTGGCGGATTCTCCGGATTCGGCATAATTGGCTATAGCTATCCCGTCGGTGAACCAACGTGGAAACATTTGCCCCCAGGCAGCCCAAGGTTCGTTGTCATAATCTACTACAGTGGAGTTGCCGCAAAGGAAAATGGTGGGAACTTTATCTTCACGCTCGATAACTAAGGAAGTTATGCGCGGAGCATCACCGTTGAATTCAAGTGTCAGTTTCTCATCCCAGTTCAATTTATTCTTTTCACGCGGTTTGATTTTGACTTTTTGCTTCCTGTTGATATACATGTTCCGTTTGTTGACGGTGAAAGATTCAACAAGCGTTTCTCCTTTCTTAGTTGGAAGATTCTCTATAAACAAACGGCGGGATTCGGCACGTACCGTCGTATTTCCGGCTGAGTCCTTGCTGCCAAGAGTAACGGTTACTTTATAATTACCGTCGGGAACATTGACGGAGAAGAAAAAAGGTTGGTTGCTTTTTCCGTCCCATGCCGGTTGCAGGTCGTATCCGTAACCTTGTTCTTCGTTGAACAAGGTTTCGGATGTCACTTTGGTATATCCCTCTTTTACTTTCTTGTCAGAAGTAAAGTCGAATTTATAGACTTGTGCATAACTTGTTAATACAAGAAACACCGCCAATATCATTGATACAATTACTTTTTTCATAATCCTTTATGCTTTATGCTTTCAATATACAATACCTCAAAAACATCGAATTAAAAAGCAAGACCAAAACGATATAAATATTCTGTCGTCTTATTTTTCGTCTTATTTGTTTCAAACCGACTACCATTATATATTGCATAATAGGTCAATTCTTTTCTTCTTTCAGTACTAGTCCAATACTCCTTATTAGAGTGTAATCCAATACCACCAACTTTTTCAATTTGTCTATTCAGAAGTGGAAATAAATTATTTGTACTAGTAGCAATTAGACCATTAAAGTCACCTATCGAAGGCAAATACCACTTTGTACTCGTACTTGGAGTATCATATTTATTCTGATATTCTCTTATTTGTTGAAGTACAACATAAGAATCACTCTTATCAATATTAAGCTTTACATACTCTTCAATCACCCTCACATTATTATATCCCAATCCAAACCGAGTTTCAATATTCTTCGCATTATCCTTTGCATTATCAAAATAATATCCACTTAATGAGGTAAAATGAGACTTTGCATCAAAAGTCAAGAACCATTCATGCATAAAAACAGTTGCATCTCCCCAACTATCTGCAACATCAGTCCCCAATGCCAATACAAGACCATGACAACAATTAGGATATTCTTGTTTCAAGATATCCATTTCCGGAGTAATTTTATAGTTGCTTACATCACCATATCGAGCAGATGGTTGCGGATTACCAACATAATAAACTACACCAATACAGTTTTTAGAAGAAGGAGTTTCTTCCTCTACAGAAATAACACTACCGTCCGCATAATACAAATCGCCCACCTGCAAATGATGTGTCACCTCTTTATATCCACCATCAACAATGAAACGTTTGTACTTTCCTTCTTTCATCTTTTCCGCCGTATCAAGCGTACATTGCTTGTCATTGTAATGACCGATAATCTGATTCTCCGATGACGGTTTCCTTAGCAAACGGTATTCATCCTGCTTTGCATCATAATAAGGAGCTATTTTATTTCCTTCGTCCACATTGTCAAGATAGAAAGCTACATCAACAGGCATAGCAACATAAGGAGTTTCTTCCGGCATTGCCACTCCTTCGGCATCCGTAAAGATATAACGGGTGGAAGGCAGTTTCACAACAACCAGACTCATGCGGTGTGTCAACTGAAAACTTAATGAGTAGTTTCCGTTCTCACTAATCAATGCGGTTGCATTTGAGGTCATCAAATCCTGTTTCGCATATACTTTTTGGTCACTCTGCTCTGCAGTCAACTCCCAACCGGCTACCAAAGGAGCAAAGAAATCGTCGCCTGCCAAATCTGTTTTATCGCTCATATCCGGTTGATAAGGATAATAAGCATAGAAAGTCACTCCCGCCAGGCGGTCATCATATAATATCGGTTTTCCCGACCAACTCGAACCATTGAAAGTAAAGGGCATATTATTGATTTCGTTCAATATCGCACCGTCTTTCACGGCAAACAATCCGATTTGGTCGCCCTGAGTAAAGGTAGTGACGAATCCCACATCTTCCGTACGTGTAGACGGTTCATTGCTAATCAGACCTGTGTCAGTCACATTCAGTACAATTCCGTTCCGTGCATTTCCCGGAACTTCTTCCTCAATCTGAGAACAACCAGCCCAACCGAACAACAGGATTGCCAGCAAAGCTACTTGTATAAGTTTATATTGTTTCATCTTCGCTTCAAATTTTGAATATTATTCCTTATCAGTTCCTTCCACTTCTTCATCATCACCGTCCCACGAAACAGAATCTTTCTCTATGGTCACTTTCAGTCCCGGCTTACCAACTCCTACATTGTATGTATATTGATATCCGCCTTCCAAGATTCCCTCTCCATTGCCCGGTGTATGCCCGAAAGTCCTGCCGTCTTTCAACACCACCTTAAAGAACAACTTACCGGACATATCCTGCGGAATCATCAGTAACTGGAAAGAATAAGCATATCCCTCTCTAGTATTCTCTAGCAGATAAGGTTTCATCACTGCCGTTTCAACATCTGCGGTGGATTGCAATTTACCCTCTGTCATTGTCCCCTTTGTCACTGCACTTACAGTAAACACAACATCTTTCAAATCTTCTTCTGATACCGTATCCCCGTCACCTTTCACGTTGATAATCAATTTCACCGTTCCATGACGGAATTTAAGCTTCCGTTCGCTGCGGAATTTCATCTTCTCATAGGCATAAAGAAAATCAGAGTTTTGATAGGCTTCATCGGTAGTCTGATCGGCAGCTACCGTCCATTCCGTCAATAAGGTTTCCGAAGCCGGATACCAGGCAAACAAAGTTTCTTCCTCTGTGGTCGTGTACCAATAAAGAGGATCGTTATTCTTGGCACTCATTTCTCCCGATTGAGAAACCTCATACAGTTTCTGTGAGAAACCGTCATAAAGGGAAACGGATTCTCCCCCGTCCCATTCAGTCTTTTCACCGATGCCGCGCGTGAAAGTCATACCGGACTTTTCCGCCGTCAGCTCCAGCGGATATTTATTATTCTGTAACTCGTCTTCCGCTACATTGGTGCATGCCCCGAAGAAACCTGTCACCGTCAATAAGCTGCCGAGCCATAAGTCTTTCCTTTTCATATCGTTCCTTTTTGAATCCTTACCACTCGTTTATTCAGTAACCGAAGCTGTCACATCTTTATCATCTTCGACTATCCAATCTTCAATCTCCGCTTTGGTGATTGTCATTGCCGGATTTTCGAATGTCACATTATAAGGATAGGCATGTCCGCTCTCCAAATTCTGAACAGGCATATATTGAGTGTATGTTTCATCATTCATCCTTACTTCCAGCAATACTTTCTCCGGCATATCTTGCGGGAAGAGAATAATGGACGTAGTCATTTCACCTTCCGCCGGTTTGGCAATATCCATGCTTAATTCCGAGTTAGGGGTAGCGACGCCCTTAGCAACAGCCTCACCGGTAGTTACGTTGAAAGTTCCTTCGAGTTGCAGGCTTTTCAGATAAACTTTCATATTGTTCAGTGTGGCACCGTTGGTCGCCTTGAACTTCAGTATTATCTTGGTCATTTTGTGTGAGAAGTCAAATGTAACGGGAGCCTCAGCACGAATCCCGGTAGCCTTCGCGAACAAGAAGTCTATTTGAGGCTGTTTGTCCGCTGCCTGGTCTGAGCCGCTTATCGTTTTTGCTATCACACCTTCCGTACCCGGCAAAGTTCCATTCTCACCCTGATAAGGATAATAAGCATTCAACGTAAACTCACCTTCTCCTTTCAGACGGATATTATTGTCTGTCGAACCTTCGTTCACAACACGAAACGCATTTCCGTTTTCATTGCGGTACTGGATATTAATATAGGTGTCCACTGCATTAGGCGTCGCATTATTCTCGTCCGCTTCAACAGTCACTCCGATACGGTCGTCCGTTGTCCATGCCGCGCCGACAGCACGGGATTTCTGAACATTGTCCAACACTTCGTCGATATTTCCAAAAATTTCGATGGGCTTATAGGCGCGGTCTGCTTTTCCCGATTCTTCGTCACTACAAGCAGAGAAAGCTAATGACACTAGCATAACGGCTGCTAAATACATGTTTTTCATTGATGTCTTCATTTTAAGTTATTGTTCTTTGATTTTTTACTTCCGCAAATGTAGACGTACTTATTGGAGTACACAATGGACGATTGTACGCAAATACCTTGGCAATTATTCATTCAAGGGAAGTAAGGTCATCGGAGTATAATTATCTATGGAAAAGTGTATATTATTCTATCTAAAGCTTACTTTGATTTTCCCTGCATACGGATTGAAATCAAAAAGGAGTTTGTCTCCGGCAATACGTATCGGCAGCCGTTTTTTTCCTTGTTTCACGGACACCCCTTTCAGTTCCCTTTTCACTTCCCTGCCTTCAACCACCATTGTCAACGGTTCTGTAAACAGTTTCCTGTTTAATGTCATTTCAGGAGTAATCGTCAAGCCTTTCTTTGTTTCCGAAACTTTCAACTGAATATCGTCCTTCTCCCTTATATAAGCGGCCACTTCACGGAACGTACCTACCCAAATCTTATCTTCCAAGCTTTTCACCTTGTCCAAATGTTCCCAAAACAAGGACGGTTCCTTGAAAGCATCATATCCGTAATTGATTCCATGCGTCATACCTACTCCCCATTCCCCTTTTTTCAACAAATCATCCAGCCATTTGGCAAATCGTTGGGGAGTCGATTTGCTACCGATTGAAATCTGCCTGGTACGTGTTCCTACCCTGTTTTTGGAAGCCAGTTCTACGATTTCATCGGTTTTATAATTATAGGGATAGCAATAAGTGACGGGCATCACGCCTATATTGGCAAAAATTGCACTGTCATTCTTTTCTATTTCCATCCTCACTTGTTCCAGTGTCAGACGTTTCGCATTCTTATGCGTCCAGCTATGATTGGAAATCTCATGCCCGTTTTTTGCCATTTTCCTTAGTTCGTCCCAAGTCATACGGGGTAATTTGGACGATGCCCCCTGTTCCGTATAATAACCGCATACCCAGAATGTACCTCTGAAGCCACGCTTTTCCAATTCCGGTGCAGCTACCGTGAAATGTTCCGCCAGACCGTCGTCAAAAGTATAGGAGATGGCACAAGCTTTGTCCTGCCTGTATTTGGCGACATGGACTTTCCAGTCTGCTGCTGACAGGATACTACCGGTACAGAAAGCGCTAAAAAAAGAAGCAAGAATAAAGAAAGAAAGTGTTTTCATGATTCTGACAAATGATTAAATATATTGGATATATGGATACAAAAATCCAGTTACGCACTATTTACTTTGCAAAAGTAGGCGTACTTCCCCTCTTGTACAATAGACTATTGTACACAAATACAAGGAAAATTATCCAATATGTTATATTATCGCTATGAATCCGATTCTTGTGACTCCGAAGAAGCAGTATCCGTATTCACCCCACGCTGATAAACAGACGGTGCCACGCCGAACTGCGCCTTAAAACATTTGCTGAAATAGAACGGGTCGCTGATACCAACTTTATAGGATACTTCCGCAACAGTCAGGTTGTCTTCCGAGAGCAGCAGTTCCGCTGCTTTCTTCATCCGGACTACCCGCAGGTATTCATTAGGTGAATATCCGGTCACACCGCGCAGCTTCCGATAGAAGACCGTCCGTCCCAACTTCATCAACTGTGCAAACTCGTCAATAGAGAATTCAGGACGAGCGAGGTTCTGTTCAAGGATAGCAGCCAACCGGTCGGCAAATTCCTTATCCCGGTCGGTAGTGCACATGGCAGGACGCACGATACCCGGTTCACTGGAGAACTTCTCACGCAGTTTGTCACGTTGCTCTATCAACCTGAATACACGTGCCAACAGTAATTTTACGCTGAATGGCTTTGCAATGTAGGCATCCGCCCCCGCTTCAATACCTTCCAGATGTTTTTCGGGTGAGCTTAATGCAGTCAGCAGGATGATAGGGATATGGCTTGTATCGAAATCCGATTTCAGTTTCCGGGTTACTTCAAATCCTGTCATTCCCGGCATAAGCACATCGCAGATTATCAAGTCCGCTTCGGACGTGCGTGCCTTCTCAAAGCCGGATGTTCCGTCAGCAGCCACTTCTACTTCAAAATAGGCTCCGATTTCTTCCTTCAGGAATTCACGAATATCGTTGTCGTCCTCAATAATCAGGACTTTCCGTTTGTTTAAAGGAGCAGGCAACTTTTCCGGATCGGGCAGTTCTTCCGAGAGTTGCAGCAGATGATGCGCCTGTCCGTCCGCTTCTTTCAGTAATACATTGCCGGGAATCAGAAAGTCTTTCTCCGAATAGACCGTCTTGTCCGTTGGGATACATACGGTAAATACGGAACCGCCGCCTTCGTTGTCCTTATATTCAATCGTACCCTTATGCACCGACACCAATTCATGGCTCAAATGCAGACCTACACCGATACTGTCACCGGAGAAGTTGCTCTGCATAAAGCGTTTGAACAGTTCATTCTGCTTCTCTTTAGGAATACCGACTCCGGTATCCGAAACCTGAATCTGCAATGTTTGTTTCCCTTCATCCACGTTCACCGAAAGGATGATAGTGCCGTTGGAAGGTGTATATTTAAATGCATTGGAAAGCAGGTTGTAAGTCACTTTATCCAGATTTCCCTTGTCGATGAACATCTTATAGGAAGGCACGGAAGGCAGGAAACGGAAATTCATGTTCTTCTGTTCCGCCACATCCCCGAAGCTCAGGAATATTTCATAAAGGAAAGAGATGACATCGGTTTCTTCCAAAGAAAGTGCCAGTTTATTGTTCTGCATCTTACGGAATTCGAGTAACTGGTTGATAAGCCTCAACATACGTTGCGTGCTCTTATCCATGGTCTTCAACGGGTATATCAGTTCACGGGGAATATCCGTGACGCGCTGTATTTTCTCCAAAGCTCCCTGAATCAATGTAAGCGGAGTACGGAATTCGTGGGAGATATTGGTGAAGAATACCAGTTTATATTCGGTCAACTGCTTTTCTACATTGATACGGTTGCGCAGCCCGTTAAAGTTGCGGACAATGCGGAAGGTAAAGTATAAAGCTACAATCAACAACAACACATAGCACAGCATTGCCCAACTCGTCTTCCAAAATGGCGGGACAACCACAATCTTCAAGGTAGTCTCGCTATCGTTCCAAATGCCCGAACCGTTGCTCGACTTGACATGAAGCACATACGTCCCCGGATTCAGATACTTGAAAGAAGCGAAATTCAGGGGAGAAGGCGCACTCCAACCTTTATCGTAGTTCTCCAGCCAGTACATATACTTCGTATGCCCGCTATCAGAATAATCAAAGGTAGAAAAGTCTATCAGAAACGAATTCTGGAAGTATTTCAGAGTAATTTCATCCGAGTAGGCAAGAGACTGCTTCAACGGGGAGTCTTCCATTTGCGGATTCATCTGTGTGCCGTTGACATACAAGTCGGTGAAGACCACTGGAGAGAAAGTTTCGCTATCCTGTATCTTTTCAGGATCGATGACAATCAGACCGTAGTTTGTTCCGAACAACAACTTTCCGTCTTCACGCATGCAGGCGCTATTCTCGCTATACACATTTCCCAAGGTGTAGGAAGAAAAGAAGTAGTTCTCGAAAGAACGATTAGCCGGATTAAACTTGGAGATGCCATATTCGGTAGCCACCCAGATATTTCCTTTCTTGTCTCCCAGGATAGATTGAATCACATCATTGACCAGCCCTTCGGAAGTGCCGTAATGCTCGTACTTCAAAGAATTGTAATTATCCTGCGGCTCACAAAGATTCAACCCCGAACCGGATGTGCCAATCCACATCCGCCCTTCCATATCCCGGTAGATGCACTTGATTTCGTTACTGCAAAACTTGCCGTTCGTGTAGCTGAACAGGTGATAATTATCCGAATCGGCTATCAATGAATCGGGATGAAAGATGCAGATACCCTCGCTGGTTCCTACCCAAACCATTCCGTTCGCGTCTTCCTCTATCACACGCACCATCCGCGTTCCGAATCTCTGCTGGAAGAAATGGCGGAATTTATATTTGCCGTCGGGCGCAGGTTCCGCCAGTTCAAGTCCGCCACCGAATGTCCCTATCCACATACGGTCTTTGCGGTCGCGGTAGATGGAAAAGACATTATTGTCGGACAAAGCCGTGAGGTCGGAAGGATTATTATAATACCAGGTATCTCCCACTTTCAGCCCGTTTCCACGGGTTCCTGTCCACATTCGTCCCTGTCCATCTTCGGCAATGGCATAAATATTGGAATGGAAATACTGATTGTTCATCTTCGAGCGGAGATTGGAATCAAAGGTGTAAAGTCCCCCTTTACGTGTACCGACACATATATCACCATTCGACATCTTAGTGAGCATACGGATGGTATTCGAACGGTCGAACAAATCACGGGATTCGGGATAGATACGGGAAGTTCCTTCATTCAAGACGGAGATGCGGGATAAGCCTGAATACTCGGAAGCCACCCAGATACCGCCGGCACGGTCTTCCATGACATAGAGCAGGAAGTCCGAACTGATATGGCTCTGGTCATTTATATTTGCCATGAAGTGTTCCAGTTTGTCTTCGGCGGTATTATAGGCGAAAAGACCGTTGCCGTAGGTTGATATCCATATAATTCCACGGGAATCATGGACAATATGATAACGTTCGAAGTCGATGTAGCTTATCTTGTCCTGCGGAATCAACTGGAAGTCTTTGATTTCCTCCGTTTCGGCAAGCACATAAGTAAGGTGTCCCGTATGGTTGTATATCCAATAATCACCGTGATTGTCACGTATCAGTTCGCCTTTCTTGATATCCATGCGGGAATCCGCCTGAATGTCACCGGTGTTAAAATCGTACGTATATACTCCGGTAGTTGTCAGAATCACCCATTTATCCTTTAACAGGAAATTGCCGGTCGGCGAAGTCTTTCCTGCTACAACGGTAAGGGAAGCCAGTTTCTGCATCTTTTGTGTGGCAGACTGATAAAGGTAGATGTCCCCGTCGGCAGTCAGGAAGTACATATCATCCTTGTAAGCCAGTGAAGACGTGAAATGGATCAGACGGTCTTCTATTTGGTATTGTCCGTTGGTGACAGAGATTAGGCCGCATTGAGTTCCAATCCAAATACGACCACTGGCATCCTCATTAACAAATTTCACTCTGTTATCCGGCAGGTTTCCGCGTTCGGTTCTGAATACAGTAGAGGTCATTCCGCCGTCCGGTTGATGGTTCATTCGGCGACAGCCATTGCCCGAATGATGCAGCCACACATCTCCGTTGGCGGCTACGAATACCTTCGAATAGTTCTGTCTCGACTCGCCACATCCGGTATAATCAATAAAACGGGCACGTTGCAAATCGTAACAGCTATATAATTCCGGTGTAGTGGAAATCCACAGGAAACCGTCTTTATCTTCGGTCAGGTCGTAAATCCGGTTGTCCGCCAAAGAGACTTTGTCTCCGGCTTCCGGACGGAAAGTCAGGAAAGAGTTGCCGTCATAACGGCTTAATCCGTTCAAGGTAGCCAGCCACAGGAAGCCTTTGCTATCCTGATAGATATAACGGACAGAGTTATTGGGAAGACCGTCACTGGTTCTCATTTGCGTGGAACGGAGTTCTATTGCGCTATAAGCATTCAGCACAAAGCAAACGAGAAAAAGGAAGAGTGAAAGGTGTCTTTGAGTCATAATAGATTCCAAGATTAAGAATTAATGTTGGACAAAAATAGTCAAGATAGTTGGAATAAGAAAGAAACACTTCATTTAAATAGTATGAGGAGAATGCTTGTATTTCCTACCAAACATTCCCCTACACTATCAATTCAACCTAATTATAAAAATCAATCCATGTGGAACACTTCCGGTAAAGGAATGGATACCGGCGAATTATCCGGATTCACTTCCATGATGTCCGCCATATAATCCCACCATTTCTGTACAATCTCCGTATTACCCAAGTCTTGCGAACCTGCGTCCCCTTCCGTTTTCTGGAAAGCAAAAAGGATATTCGTCTCCTTGTCCCAGTAGATGGAGTAGTCCGACACGCCGTTCTTGGAAAGCAATGCTTTCAGTTCGGGCCAGATGGCAGCATGCCTTTTTTCATATTCGGCTTCGCAGCCGGGCTTCAAATACATCTTAAATGCTTCTCGTTTCATGGTCTTATTTATTTTAAAGTTAATCGTTCGTTTAAAAGTTAATCGTTCCGCTCTTCTGTTTCGACAGCGAAGATAGGAGCCGTTGTCTTTTGTTTCTTTTGATAGTACTGAACGGCACTGTCATTCATCTGCGGATACTGATTTTTCAACAGGCGAATCATTTCCGCCCCCGCCCAAAGTACCGGGCCGTATCCATGTGCCGCATATACATTGACAGGGCGATAATAGTAAAAAGCAGGATCGAAAGCCATACCTGTACCTACGCAAGTGCCTTCCACCTGACCTTCCGCATTGATTTTCCCTGCCACGGCGTGCCATCCCAAATGGGCGACAGGACCGTAAGCGATAGCGTCAATCCAGCCTTTATTAATGGCGTGTGCCAGACAGTAGACATAAATTGCGCTAGCGGAAGTTTCGAGATAAGAATCGTTGCGGTCGAGCAGTTGATGCCAAAGCCCTTCGCCACTCTGCAAGGCTGTCACACCACGTACATGGGCACGGAAATAGTCCATCACTTTGGAGCGTTGGGGATAATTTTCCGGCAATACGTCAAGCAGTTCGCAAGCCGTCAGCATAGCCCAACCGTTGGCACGTACCCAACAGAAGGCAGGGTGGTCGGTACTGCTTTCCACCCAACCGTGGCGATACAGTCCTTTTTCAGGAATAAACATACGGTCGGCAAATTGCAGGAATTGTCTCACAGCTTCTGCAAGGTATTTCTCCTTCTTTGCCTTATCATAGCAACTCATCTGTGCTACTGCGGGGATTCCCATAAACATATCATCCAGCCAAAGCGTATTGTGCTGCGGACGGTTACGGGCGAAAGTTCCGTCCGCCAAGCGGTATTCTTTGTTTATGATAAAGTCAAAATAGTTCCGTATCAGTTCGTCCACAGGAAGGGACGAGTCTTTCAGGCGTAGCTTCACCATCGCCGCACATACGGCTCCGGCATCGTCCAGTGCATGAGGGGTGAGGATTTGCAGCAGTTGAGGGTCTGTTGTACCTTTCTCCTCATACACTCGTTTGAAATGAGGGGCTACTTCCGCCAGAAAACGGAAACGGCTTTGTACATAATCCGTATAACGTTGGTCACCTGTGGCTTCGGTTGCCGCTATCAAGGCGGAATAAGTTACTCCCCATTCGTAACTTGCCAAACGGAAAGCGCCGCGTTCCAGTTGGGCTTCTTCTCCCATGGTGGTGTAGTCGGTAATCTGTTTGCCTGTATTTTTGTCTACTACACGGGCGGGAGTCTCCTTATTTATATAGGTAAACACACGGTCTACGTCTTTCTTCACCTGTTCAGGAGTCAGGTCACCATACGTACCCTGATAGGCAGGTTGCAGCAAATGTAAAGGTGTATTTGAGTCATTCACTACAGGTTTCTTTTTCTGTGCACTGACAGGCAAGGCTATCAGTAACGAAGCAACGGCTATGATACGGATATTCATATTTTATTTTTTAGGTATTTTACATCCTCTGAACACGGTACCCTTCAATTCGGGGCCGAAATAAAATCCCGGTTGCGTAGGTTGGTTATAAGCGACATTCTGTGTTGCAATACTGATACGGTACACGGGGTCTTCCAGGAAAGTATGGAAGCGGTAGTCAGTGGGAATGGTAGAAACGTAAAGCCTCAAAGCTGTGTTATCGGCTGTACGCAGCAGCACTTCTTCACGCCAGTCACCGATGATATCCCCTTGCAGGCAAGGAGTCGCTTTCGTTCCGTTATTGGAGAGAGCTCCCTCGAAAACGGCGATGCGTTCGCAGATACCTTTTTCCCAGTTGTATTTGCTCACGATGTTCTTGTCCAGCAATTCACGCAATAAATCACCGTCCCACCAGACAGCCATATTGCAAGACAATCCTCTCACCCGTTCCTTTACAACTTCGCCTTTTACGTTTCTGATTCCGCCGGAAGCTAAAGACCACATTTCAACGCCCGGGCAAGTCGGGTCAATATCAGCCGCCATACAACGTCCGACATCGGTATTGCTCTTGATTTGAAACAACACTTCACCGGTTGCCGCATCCCTGTAAGTAGATCCGTCGCGCTTGTTCTCGTGGCAGTCCCATACTTGCAGACCTTTGCGGGAAGGGTCGAAATGAGTCAGGTGAAGAGCGTCTCCATGTCCCATTTTGGTAGAATACAATCCTTTGCCGTCATGGTCAATGGCACATGAACCATAGATGATTTCATCGCATCCGTCACCGTCCACATCACCTACCCGCAAGTTATGATTCCCCTGTCCGGCATAGTCTTCGCATCCTGGATTATTGCTGTCGAATACCCAACGTTGTTTCAGGTCTTTCCCGTCCCAGTCAAAAGCAGCCAATACCGTACGGGTATAATAGCCGCGACACATCACGACGCTTGGATGAATTCCGTCCAGATAGGCCACACAGGCAAGGAAACGGTCACTTCGGTTTGCACGGTCATCTCCCCAGTCCATCAGGTTACCACGTTCGGGGATATAGTCAATGGTGTGTAGTGCTTCTCCTGTAAGACCGGAGAATACGGTTAAATATTCTTTTCCTTTCAAAATACGTCCCTGATTGACAAGCCTGTTTCTTTTCTTATCAAAAGTGCCCGCTTCGCGATAATCCACGTCGGGATTCCCTATCATTTTCCCTTTTCCGTCCATTGTTCCGTCTCCGGTTTTCATCACCACTTCCGCACGACCGTCGCCATCCAGGTCATAGACCATAAATTGAGTATAATGCGCTCCGGCACGTACATTCTTTCCCAAGTCGATACGCCACAGATGCTTTCCGTCCAGTTTATAGCAATCAAAGATTACAGGCCCCGTATAGCCGTCATGCGAATTATCGTGCGCATTGCTCGGATCCCATTTCAGAATAATCTCATATTCGCCGTCACCGTCCACATCACCGATACTTGCGTCATTCGGGGCATAAAAATAGCTTTGTCCCGACGGAGTTGTTCCGTCTTCCGGACGATTCAACGGGATATTCAGATAACCCGCCGGAGCATTTGCCGGCAGTTGGTAACTGCTTTCAGTCTTTCCTTTGATGGCTTTGACGGTATAAAGGGCAGGCTCTGTCCCTGCATACGTGTCCTGAAAGAAAGTGGCGTTTTTCACCGGATGCTTGTTTATCTTTTCACCATTCCTATATATATCAAATGATTCATTCATCGGGTCGGAAGAGAGATAGCGCCAGGAAAGGGCTACCGTAGACGGGTTCTCACGAACGGCAATCACGCCACGTCCCAAATGTTCACGTTTCAACTTCGTAAAGTCGTAGTTCGGCTGGGCTACTAAAGAAGCAGTCATCAGGAACAGACTAAAAAAGACAGTAATATACTTCATAGTTTTATCGATTTTCAAATTACATCACAAAAGTAAGGAACGCAGGGGATTGATAAAATAGAATATCGTACAGATATATGTAGAAATATACTTTTAAAGCAGATTTCAGGCACTTTGTGAACAAATTTAAAGTTATATGCACAAAAATCCATTGATAAAGAAAAGAACGTCCCTTACCTTTGCGATTAGAATTTATTATAAACAGTGAACTAATAAAACAGAACTATTGCACCATGAAGAAATCACTACTCTCATTTTTTACAGTAACACTTCTTTTCTGTCTGATGCCCGTACATCCGGTCGCAGCACAAGAGTTGCCTGCACAAGAGGAAACGTTAAAGACTATTATAAAGGTAAACGACTACTTTATGAAAAAGTATGCCGATTATACCATTCCCAGTTTCTACGGTCGTGTACGTCCCAGCAATATCTGGACACGGGGCGTCTATTACGAAGGACTGATGTCCTTATACGGCATTTACCCGCGCGAAGATTATTACCGCTATGCCTATGACTGGGCGGACTTCCACAAATGGGGAATGCGCAACGGCAACACCACCCGCAACGCGGACGACCACTGTTGCGGACAAACTTATATCGACCTATATAATATATGTCCGTCCGACCCGAACATGATTCGGAATATCAAGGCGAGCATCGACATGGTGGTGAATACTCCGCAAGTAAACGACTGGTGGTGGATTGACGCCGTACAAATGGCAATGCCTATCTTCGCCAAATTCGGCAAAATGACCGGAGAGCAGAAGTACTACGACAAGATGTGGGATATGTATTATTATACACGCAGCCAGCACGACAAGACGGGCATGTTCAATCAGAAAGACGGTCTGTGGTGGCGCGACCAGGATTTTAATCCGCCGTATAAGGAGCCGAATGGTGAGGATTGCTACTGGAGTCGTGGAAACGGTTGGGTATATGCCGCTTTGGTACGGGTACTGGATGAAATCCCTGCTGACGAGAAACACCGTCAGGATTATATCAACGACTTCCTGACCATGAGCAAGGCATTGAAGAAGTGCCAGCGCGAAGACGGTTTCTGGAATGTCAGCCTTCATGACCCTACAAACTTCGGCGGGAAAGAGACTTCCGGCACGGCACTGTTTGCCTACGGAATGGTTTGGGGAGTCCGCAACGGACTGCTCGACCGCAAGGAGTATCTCCCGGTTGCTTTAAAGGCATGGAATGCAATGGTGAAAGATGCTGTTCATCCGAACGGATTCCTGGGATATGTACAAGGCACAGGCAAGGAGCCCAAAGACGGTCAGCCCGTTACTTACAAGAGTGTGCCCGACTTTGAGGATTACGGTGTAGGTTGTTTCCTGCTTGCCGGAACGGAGATTTACAAATTAAAATAAAGATAGTTTTCAATAAGGTTAAGAATAATCACCCATTAGGTTTTAAGTAGAGGTTAGTTTGTAGTTAGTTCCCTCACTGACAGGTATCGACCAGGTCAGTGAGGGATTTCAAAGAAAACAGAAAATGAAAAACAAGTTGTTCCAATATGCATGCGGATTGATAATCATCGCATGCAGTCTGCAAATGCAGGCACAGAATAAGGTCGCTGCTCCCATGAAAGATGTCAACCAAGTGGTTGACAATACACTGGACAGCCTGAACAAAGCACGTACATCAAGACCGGAAGCGGGTTCGAGCCGCAAAGGCAATAACCCTGTATTGTTTCTGGTAGGAAACTCCACCATGCGCACCGGAACCTTAGGAAACGGCAATAACGGACAATGGGGCTGGGGATATTATGCCGGCGATTATTTCGATTCGAACCGGATTACGGTAGAGAACCATGCGTTGGGCGGAACCAGCAGCCGTACTTTCTACAACCGTCTTTGGCCGGATGTAATCAAGGGCGTTCGCCCCGGAGACTGGGTAATCATCGAACTGGGACATAATGACAACGGCCCTTATGACAGCGGACGTGCCCGTGCCTCTATTCCGGGAATCGGCAACGACACGCTGAACGTGACTATCAAAGAAACCGGAGTCAAAGAAACCGTATATACTTACGGCGAATATATGCGCCGTTTTATCCGCGACGTGAAAGCGAAAGGCGCTCACCCCATTCTGTTCTCCCTCACTCCGCGCAATGCTTGGGAAGACAAGGACAGCACCATCGTCAAACGTGTCAACAAGACTTTCGGGTTATGGGCGAAACAGGTTGCCGAAGAGCAGAATGTTCCTTTCATTGATTTGAATGATATCACTGCCCGCAAGTTCGAGAAATTCGGCAAGGAGAAAGTGAAATATATGTTCTATATCGACCGTATCCATACCAGTGCTTTCGGTGCCAAAGTCAATGCCGAATCTGCCGCAGACGGAATACGTGCGTATGAAGGACTGGAATTGGCCAATTATTTGAAACCTGTTGAAAAAGATACCGTGACAGGTTCCAGCCGTAAGGAAGGCCGCCCGGTATTGTTCACTATTGGCGACAGCACGGTCAAGAATAAAGATAAAGATAAGAATGGAATGTGGGGTTGGGGAAGCGTGATAGCTGACGAGTTCAATCCGGATAAGATTTCCGTAGAAAATTGCGCCATGGCAGGACGTAGTGCACGTACTTTCCTGGATGAAGGCCGTTGGGATAAGGTTTATAATGCCTTGCAACCGGGAGATTTCGTACTTATCCAATTCGGTCACAACGACGCAGGAGATATAAACAAGGGGAAAGCCCGTGCCGAATTACGTGGTTCGGGAGATGAAAGCAAGGTCTTTCTTATGGAAAAGACAGGTAAATACCAAGTTATTTATACTTTCGGCTGGTATCTCCGCAAGTTTATCAGGGACGTTCAGGAAAAAGGGGCGACCCCTATTGTGTTAAGCCATACCCCACGAAACAAATGGAAAGACGGGAAGATAGAACGCAATACGGAATCTTTCGGCAAATGGACACGGGAAGCTGCCGAAGCCACGGGGGCTTACTTTATCGACCTAAATAAAATCAGTGCTGACAAACTTGAAAAGAAAGGTGTGAAGAAAGCTGCGGCTTACTACAACCACGACCATACACACACTTCTTTGAAAGGAGCGCACATGAACGCGAAAAGTATTGCGGAAGGGCTGAAAAAGACAGATTGTCCGTTGAAAAAATATTTGAAGTAAGCATAATAAAGGAAGGCTACGCTACTTATCACTCAATCTATTAATACTAAAGTTACTCTTACCCCTTTGCAAACTTCTCTTGGGTTAATCCTAAAGTTTTGTTTGCCTAAGAGTAAACTATAAACGCAAGTTCCGTTTATAAAAATGCAAGCTTTGTTTTTATAATCAAAGGCTTCATTTATAAAAACGGAACTTGCGTTTATAGTTTGCAATAAGTTGATTGCAAGTTTGGTAGTAAGGGAAAGGAAGTTTACCTTTAATGCATAAGAACTTTTCTATTAATAGATTGGGGGACAGCTAGTGCTACTTTGTACGAAAACAAATAGCCACCTTTCCATAATACAACCACAAATCATTGATTTATTCCACAGAATAGATTAACTTTGCCTATACAAATTAAAAGCCTGTCAATATGAGTCAAGTGAAAGGAATACCATACGGAATATCCGACTTCAACCGGATGCGGAACGAAAACTTCTATTTCGTCGATAAGACCATGTATTTGCCCCTTATCGAGGAAATGCCCAGTTATCTTTTCCTTATTCGTCCGAGACGTTTCGGAAAAAGCCTGTTCCTAAGCATGATGCGTACTTATTACGACATAGCACAGAAAGATAACTTCGACAAGTATTTCGGTGATTTATGGATAGGAAGTCATCCGACTAAAGGACGTAACAATTACCAAGTCCTTTTCTTCGACTTCTCAAAAGCAGGCTGTTCTCTGCCGGGAGCAGACTTGATGAGCAGCTTTAATGAATATTGCAGTATCATCATCAACCAGTTTGCCCATGCATATGCATCTTATTATGATGAAGATTTCAAGCCAACAGTAGAAAGTATTGAAAGCGCTAAAGCTAAATTATCGTATATCGAAGTAAAGGCCAAAGAAAAGGGATATCCCCTCTATCTGATAATCGACGAATATGATAACTTCACCAATGTCATATTGAGCGAACACGGGCAAAAAATGTTCCATGACCTGACTCATGCCAGCGGCTTCTATCGTGAATACTTCAAGCAGTTCAAAGGTATGTTCGACCGGATTTTCCTAATGGGAGTCAGCCCTATCACATTGGATGATTTGTCCAGCGGGTATAATATTGACTGGAATATATCGACTGACGAAACATTCAACGCAATGATGGGATTCAGTGAATCTGAAGTGCGTGAAATGTTCCGTTATTATCAGACTCACGAAATGTTAACAGGAAATATAGATGCAATGATAACAGAGATGAAACCGTGGTATGATAACTATTGTTTTGCACGAATGAGTCTAAATGACGACCGGATATTTAACTGCGATATGACACTCTACTACTTAAGTTCTCAAGTGCAAAAACAACGTCCGCCCGAAAACATGGTAGACAAGAATATCCGTACGGATTACAGTAAACTGAAAATGCTGGCACGCATTGACCACGATAACACTCATGAGGGAAGCCGCATGAGCACTATCGAAGAAATAGCGGCAAAAGGTGAAATACTGGTAGACTTGCATACCTCATTCCCGTCAGAGAAGATAGCAGATATTGAGAACTTCCGAAGCCTGCTCTATTATTATGGCTTACTCACCATGTGCGGAACCCGTGGCGACCGTCTGAAAATGTGCATACCTAACAATTGTGTACGCGAGCAGTACCTAGGATTCTTACGCGACTACTATCAACAGGCCCATACTCTGAATCTTTCACATCTGAAAGACCTGATAGATGATTTCGCCTTCGACGGTCATTGGAAACCATTCTTCGAAACCATCGCCCGCGCCTATCGGGAGAACTCTTCCATACGTGACGCAATAGAAGGGGAAAGAAACCTGCAAGGTTTCCTGAAAGCCTATCTTGCCATTGCTTCCTATTATCTCGTACAACCGGAACTGGAAATGAACTATGGTTATTGTGACTTCTTCCTGTTGCCGGACAAAATGCGTTATTCCGATATAGAACACAGCTATATCCTGGAACTGAAATACGCTACACGTACGGCTACCGATGCCGAGCTTGAAACCCAGGCAGAAGAAGGAAGACAACAACTGTTACAATACAGTAAGGATAAAGTTGTGAAGAAACTGGCTACTGGAACGACACTTCACCTATTATTAATTCAGTTCCAAGGTTGGGATATGGTGAAATGTGAAGAAATAAAAGAATTGCCACTTATTACTTCATCGAACTCTCAGAAGTAATAAATGGCAAGACTTATCTTAATAAAAAAATTATAAATCCACTTCTATTTCAAAGTTTCCGCACCAACATAATACCCTAAGTTAGTACCTTGATTATATCCGATATTTTGCATAGCCTGAGACATATCATAAGTATGGTCAGTCATCAGGTGGCGAAGACGGTGGGTAGTAGGATGATTAGTAGAGAAAATATAGATAGACCTATTATCGTTCGAACCTAAAATAACTTCTTCGCGATAGTCACCCAAGAAATCTCCATAATAACAAGGATTAAATTTCGTTCCATGGTTTCCGTCATTACTTCCATAGTGTCCGAAATATACCAAACGATTCTTATTCGTTTTATTTACATCCGGATTTCCCTTATAACTTACAATACAAGCACGGTCATACATTTCCCTTGTCGGTTGACCGCTCCAATAAATAGCGGCATTGTACATCACACCACTACCAATCCCTTTCGGATAGTCGGTTGAGACAACACGGCCACTGCTGCAACTATACATTCCCGACTGTAAAGACGAATAATACTCAAAATCGGGACTGTCCGGATCTACATCCGCTACGATACAACGTCCCACATCCCCGTTTTTACCTGCTCCATGCCCGGCAATCAAGCTCCCTGTTTTCGCATCAATCACCTGACAAGCATATCCTAATCCCTGTGTGCTATATGTATCCTGCTCTTCAAAAGAAGCTACAATCTGTTGTTTGCCGAATAATGGATTTATCTGCTGGGGATTCTGAATAAACCGTCCCACATACAAACAGTCTCCATGCCCGTTCCCAGTACACCACAGCTCACTTCCATCATCATCAATAGCAGCCGAACCATACAATATTTCATCCTTTCCATCATCATCCAAATCCGCCACACGGAAGGAATGTGAACACATTGCCAGCCATTTCTCACTATGGTCGGCAGTGTCAAACTTCCAACGATTAACCAACTCGTTTCCTTGTAGGTCAAGTGCCCACACTTGCCAGTTTTTATAAATGCCACGAGAAATAATCAAACTTGGATTACTTTTTCTTACACCAGTCGTCTCATCAGGTATACCATCCAAATAAGCTGCTCCAATGAAGAAACGATCCATACGGTTTCCGTAGTCATCTCCCCAATAAGAATTCCAATATTGGGCACGCGCTACCTTTGATTCGTCCTCATGGCCACGAGGTATATTGGGAGTACGGGTAATCTCACAACCGTCAAATCCACGACAGATAGAAATGTATTCAGGACCTTCCAAAACTAGTCCGGCAGTAGAATACAGACTTTTTCCGGAATACCACCCCACACCGTTCGTATCCCGCAAACGATAATCATTCACCAGCCCATTGGCATCGGTAATTATTCTTCCATTAGGAAATTTAGTTCCTTCAGATGAACGGAATGCAATTTCACACAAGCCGTCTCCATCAAAATCATATAAAATATAAGAAGTATAATGTGAGCCGGAACGAATGTTAAGACCTAAGTCTATACGCCACAAAAAGGTACCGTCCAGTTTGTAAGCCTCTAAAAGAGTGGTTCCATTGCGCCATCCTCCTTGATTGGCTCCATCATACGGCTCTCTCTTAATTACAATTTCCAGTTCTCCGTCTCCATCCAGTTCACCCAATTGAATATCGTCAGGAGCATATGTCAATGCAGCATCGGGCACATCACTTCTTAGTATAATCTCCCGATAGAATTTTGTCGCCATCTCAGAAGTAAACGTGTAGTCACAGATTGTTTCCTCTTGACCAGCCAATGTCACCCGATAATAATTTGTTTTTGCGGGATTAATATTCTCATCTACCCAACAAGTAGTCTTCGCTATCGCCTCTTCATTTAACTTGACTTCTTCACCCCCATCTTCTGACTTATAAATATCGAAAGCTATATTTTCCGGATCGGTCAACAGCAATCTCCAACTAACTAACGCCGAAGAAATTCCTGTGGCATTATGTTGATCAGTTTCAGACATAGGGTCATAGCTCACCCACATAGCACGGCTTCCCGTAATAACCTCCGTAGGCAGGTCTTTCAACGGTTCTTCCTTAATATTATTATTAAATTCCGGTTCTTCATCCACTACCGGATCAGTATCCGAGCATGCTCCAAATGTCAACAATCCAAACAGTCCTAATGTATATAATATTTTCTTCATATTCTGTCTTTAGTATTAAATAATCATTTTTCAATTCCGAGGTTAGTTCTACCACCCCGGATTCTGCGTCAAATTAGGATTCTTGGCTTTTTCACTTTGCGGAATAGGAAAGAAATACATTTTATCATCCCATTGCCTATCCACAGTGACACGCCTATATGAATATGAATCCCCACTCTTATATATTTTCATTTCATCAATGCTGCTGAAATGCTTGTCTCCTTCCTTCCAACGACGTACATCCCAAAAACGGTGTCCCTCGAATGCTAACTCTACCATGCGCTCATTCTGGTATTTCTCCCACCATAGCTGATTATTCAGGCCTGCGGGAAATTTAGGCATATTCACCTTCGTGCGCTGGCGAGTTTTATTCACCATCTCATTGGCAGGAATAGGAAATTCGTTATTGGTAGCGTAAGCAGTACCTAAATATTTGAATAATGCTTCTGCATAATTCAGGTAGAACTCTCCTAAGCGATATATAATCCATGTATGATTATCTGTAGTAGGCTTCGCTGTCGTCGTATTAATACTTGTCTGACAATACTTTTTCAGATAATAGCCGGTAGGCGTTCCTCCACTCAGTGGTTCAGCATTTGCACCTCCCTGATAGGTTTCTAACGCAGTTTCATTCCAATTCGGCCATTTTGTATCACCATTCTTAGCAATCGTTTTTTCAAATCTAGGATCACGCCCCTCGTAATAAGGTTTATTTTTATCATAATCCGCCTTTTTATCTGGTCTTTCACCACCATCCTTCAACTCATAGGCATCCACCAATGTCTGTGTAGGGCAGTTTCCACCTCGACAGTTTTCCAACCCGACAGGAAAATTATATTTTTCAAAAGAGTTGGTAGCACGTATGGCACGACAACCGAAAATGAGTTCATCGATGGCACTACTGTAACTCTTTGCATCCCATAAATTCTCGTAGTCGTCTATCAATCTCATACCTGCTTCTTCGCAAGTCTCGATCACGTCTTTATTAGCCTTGGCTGCACGATACCACAGTTCCTTGTACTCTTGGCTACCTTCCTGATGAGAATTGAACAACGGACTGGCCGCATACAAAGCCGTACGCGCTTTTAATGCCAATACTGTACGCTTGTTAGCTCGCCCTGTTTCCGCTGATTCGCCGGCAGGAACCAAAGCCCCCAAATTATTATAATCCGGTATAATCAGATCTTTTATCTCGTCACATTCCTTAATAATCCAATCGAATACCTCTTGAGCCGGTTTACGTGTAAGCGTATTCACCTCAGAAGTTGACAAGACATGGTCGGTAAAAGGTACATCTCCGTATTGTCTTACCAGATTAAAGTAGAAATATGCCCGCAGAAAACGAACTTCATATTGATAATTATTATAGCGATACATCTCAGCTTCATAATCGGAGATTTGTTCATACTCCGAGAACGTCAGTCCTGTAAATTCCTCCAGATAATTGTTACAATTGGCAATTGCTTTATAACTGGAAGTCCACATACTGCTCTGCGCATTCACCGGACTCCATGATCCATTGTAAAAAGTCTCAATGGCATTACCTGTATAAGAATATTGCGATTCATCGGTAGCAGAACCCAAAATAGCACCACTATAATTTCCAAAATCAGAGTCTAGTGATTGGTAAATGTTAGATACCAACCCGCCTACATCATAAAAAGTACGCTTTACATAACCTGCGTCATAAGGATTATACTCTGAATAGTCCATCTGATCCGCACAAGAAGAAAAAGCGAAGATGGTCAGAACGCCATATATCAATTTATTCAGTTTCATTCTTTACCTCGTTTTTAATGATTAAAATCCTATCTTAACACCTACTACCACACTCTTCGTCAATGGATTTGTCGCACCGTAAGATTCCGGATCCGCCACGTCGATATGATCAAAACAAAGCAAATCCACTCCTCGTACATACAATTTAGCACTACCTAATATTTTTGTCCGTTTCATCAGATGTTGGGGAAATTTATAATAAACCTCCACATTACGTAATTTCAAGAACGAACGGTCGGCAAGCCAGATCGTGTTAGTCTGATAATTATTGGCATTACTCTGCGAGCTCAGACGCGGATATTTTGCATTCAAGTTTTCGGGAGTCCAACGGTTTTCATAATAGTGTGTGGAAAGTGATGTATTGTTAATCAACGGCCAAAACATACTCTTGGTATTCAAGACGGCAGAATAGTTTCCTGTCCCCTGAAACATGGCATCCAATCCGATTCCTTTCCATTCGGCTCCCAAATGGAAAGAATAATAGATTTCCGGGGCAGCCGTACTGTATCCGATAGCCGTCACGTCGTTAGCATCAATCACCTTATCTCCGTTCACATCCTTATATTTGATATCACCAGGAACTACCGTACTGAAGTTCTGTGCCAGACTGCTCTCAATCTCTGCCTCATCTTTGAAAAAACCTTCTGCAACCAAGCCGTACACCTGATTCAACCGGTGTCCCGTCCGTTTCAGGTTATCATATAAACGCGGTTCTTCCCGTTGTTCCTTGATTTCGTTTCGGGTAAAAGCAAAGTTTCCTCCAACATTAACAACCCAATCACCCCACCGTTTCGTATAATCCAAACCGAACTCAGTACCCCAGCTATCCACAATACCTGCGTTTTCATAAGGAGAATCCATACCAAGTACTGTTGAATATTGACCGCTAGAATCCACCCAAATATCTTTCCGACGTTGATAATATCCTTCTATCGTCAAATTCAATCCTTTGAACATCGTTGCATCCAACCCTACATTATATTTATAAGCTTTCTCGTGTGTCGAGTTTAACGTAGCCAATCGATTCATGTAAGTGGTTCCGAAATTGGATCCATAACCGACATCAAACAGATAGCGTGTACCCGTTGTCGTATAAATTTGTTCCCAATAGTTATATACCGAATTATCACCGTCTTTAGGTAGGTAATCAGCATTAATCACACCAAACGAAGCCCGTAACTTCAAAAGATCAACCCAAGAAAACGCTTTCATAAAGTTCTCTTCCGAAAGTACCCAAGCCGCAGAGATGGTAGGTGAGAAAGCCCATTTATGTCCCGGAGCTAATAAATTAGAAGCCGATCCGACCAATGCCAAATCTACATAATAACGCTTATTGAAGCCATAGTGAGTATACCACGATACATTTTGGCGGTAGATACTGGTATTTACTCCATAAGTGTCACGAAACTCATACTCCCATTTCAACTGTGAATAAATATCATGTTTTCCGAATGAACGATTATAATCAAAACCTCCGGAGAAATTGAACTGACGTGCCCAATCATTCGTATCGGCACCGGTCGCCATTTCACTGGGTTTACCGCCCGTAACAACTGTATACAACGGACCACCGGCACTTGAATCCTGCCAGCTAGGCGTATATCCCCTATAAGCATATGTCTTACTGTGATCTTCCCAAATGGAAGAGTAGTTGTCGTATGCCAAACGGAAATTTACACCTAATCCTTTCATTAATCCGGACAAGTCCTGTGATAAGGTCAAGTCCGCCAACAAACTACGCGTATGTCCCTTGCTATAGGCTGCTCCTTGCGATTGCGCCACCGGGTTCAGCGTACCCGCCCAAGTGGAGCTTCCTCCCCACGAACCGTCATCCGATAGTATAGGAAAGGCGGCGGAAGGAATCGAATAAACCATATCCCACAAATCCGTACTGGAAGTTCCCGGACGACTTGATTCGGACAGTGAACCGAGAAGATTTAATTTCAGTTTAGTGGTACTCGTCAAGTCAATATCCAAATTTGTACGCAAATTAGCACTAGAATACTTGTCTTGTGTAGAATAACCGTCATTCATATTAGCATTGGCAACGAATCCCTTATCTGTTATCAACCCTAACATCGCATAATAACGAAATTTACTACCTCCTCCTGTAAACTCTATATTATATTTATTAGAGACTCCCATGTCACGGAAAGTTTCGTCAATCCAATCCACATTCGGATAAAAATAAGGTAATTGCGCATTGATACGATCACCCAACCCCTTCACTCTCCCATAACGGAAAGCATGAATTTCAAGAGGGGTATAACGCACATCTAATCCTTCGTAACCTCGTGCCTCGTTCACAGCTTCGGCATAGGTAGCAGCATTCACAAAATCAGGGCGACGTGACTGGAAGTTGATTACATGATCATAAGTAAACTTTATTTCCCTTGAATTGTATTTTCCCCGTTTGGTAGTTACCAAAACAGCTCCATTAATACCTTTATAGCCATATAACGCAACTGCTGCGGCATCCTTCAGTATAGATACCGATTCTACTTCTTCCGGTGACACAAGGCTCATGTCACGTTCCAACCCGTCTACCAAAATTAATGGCGAACTACTAGACAGACTTTGCAGGCCACGTACATAAAAAGTAGGCTCCGTACTAGAAAAATTACCCGCATTCTGCAAGGCGGTCAATCCCAGTCCCTGTCCGAAAAGAGAGTTAGAAATATTCTTTGAAGCCCTCTTATCAAATTCTTCATTATAAACGGTAGAGACTGCCGCAGTCGATTCGTGGCGGCTGAACACCCGGTTAGCCCCTACATCCACAGTGACGGAATCTCCAGACACTCTTCCTTTATTATCTATATTCTGCGCTCCTATCGGCATACCCAAAGATACCAACAGAATCAGTACCAGCATTTTATTATTTTTCATATCACTGTTCTAAAATCAATTTTACTCATGTTTCTCATCACCAGCCGGGATTTTGAATCAAACCGTATCCTTTGTTGATTTCATTTTGAGGAAACGGAGATAAATACCATTTCGAATCGAATCCTTGTGTCCACCAAACACGTGCTCTGTTATGCAATTCGAATCTTTCATATTCAAATCTCGTAGGCTGAATGGCATTTTTTCCGAATTCATCAGTTCCGTCTCTCCAAGGTTTCTCTATACGCTTACCCGCATCATCCAAACGATAAATCAATAAGCCATGCAGTTTCTTTTCAAAACGGTCTGCACGTTTGTAACGAATCAAGTCGAAATAACGGCTGTCTTCCATGCCTAATTCACAAGCACGTTCACGAAGTATTTCCTCTAACAAAGCATCCTTATCAGTCGTCAGATTCTTATTCGGGATACATTCCTCCAATTTACCCAAGCCTACACGGGCGCGGACTTCATTTACCCAATAAAGAGCATCTGTGAAATTATTTTCGGCTTGCAGCAGAGCTTCTGCATACGTCAGAAAGAGATCGGACAAACGAAGATATGCCCAATGGATAGGTTGGCGTTCATAATCACTGTCGCTCAAATAATATTTCATGTTATCATATCCAGTAGCAAAACGCATATTTTCCAATACAGGAGCTGTCTTTGCATCCGTACCTCCCACCCATAATTCCCATGGATAGTCACTCATTTTAGGAGAAGACCATCCTAAATTTCGAGGTATATTGTTCACGATGACAGATTCATATAGTCGCGGATCACGGGTTAATATAAGATTGGAAAGAGTATTTTCTCCATCAGCAAATTCGCCGGTCAGAAACATATCGTTTAGCCTGCCTTCTGCTTCCGTCTCATTCCAGTCAAACGGGGTTCCGTCTGCCCAAGGAAACATCTCAACATACTCTTGGGTCGGAGTATAAGAGTTACGTCCATTGTTACACCAAGTACGCCATATATAAGTAGTCGACCCGCCCGGACGTTCATAGCCCGCTACACGTACGGAGTGTAATACTTCAGGACTATCCAAAAGGATGTACCCCATCCGGTAAGCATACCGATACTCAGTGGGAGTAGGATTGCTGCCTGCTGCTTCCCGTAACTTATAAAAACCGTTTGCCGCTACGGCATTGAAAAACTGCCTGCAATATTCAAGACATTTATTCCACAATTCGGGACGTTTACTTCCATACCACACTAAATGTTGCTGTTCCGCTTCACTACGTCCACCAGCATATCCTTGAGTGTCGTTAAACAAAGGAGAAGCGGCAAACTGCCATAGTTTACATCTCAATGCCATAGCCCCAGCCAATGTCCAATGACCACTATCGGAATTAAAATCAGCTCCTTCATATGCCCATTTCAAACCACCGGATTCGATAGCTTCCTCCAGCATTTTATCCATATAGTTCACAGTTTCTTCCACCGTAGCACGTGGTAATTGATAGTTGGTCTCCGTTCCCATGAACGAAGCATAAATAAGCGGTAATCCGCCATAGTGACGGAACATATCAAAATAGCGAGCGGCAATAAGGCATTTCGCCTCCGCTTTCATCTTTACTTTTTCATCCTCTCCCATACCAGGCACTCTGTCTACATTTTCCAACAGCAGCCAGCACCACCGCACAGTCTGCCAGACACCTTCACGAGTATATCCGAAGATATCACCACGAATACCGTAATTAGCGGTATGCGTACCACTATAGTAACTGTTATAAACCGTAGTTCCCGAATAGTGAAGTTGCCAACAATCAGTCAATGCATCGAACTTTCCTGTATAGGGATTGGAAGAATCCGGAAAGTCATCAACAGAAGAATTTACATAAGGCAAACCATAATATTGGCGGCTATAACAGGTATTCAAAAATTGCCGGGTATAAGTGACGCTGTTGAATATAGTATCTTGAGTAGCAGAGCCACCCGGCGCTTTTTCGAGAAAGCTGTTACCGAACTTAATCTCGTCTACACAAGAAGTAGTTCCTATACCAAACACTCCTGCCATCATTACTCCGACAAACCATTTATATTTTTGTTTCATAATAATCAAATTTTAAATCTGTTGTTAGAATCCCAGTTTCAATCCCAATGTATATGTCTTTGTCAACGGGTACGAAGGTGCATTACTAGCTCTTGCTTCCGGGTCGCCCCATAAATAAGGTGTGAGAGTCCACAAATTATAGCCACTGAACGATAGCTGACAAGTACTCATTCCCAATTTCTTCATCAAAGGGAATTGAAAATTATAAGCAATTGTCAGAGTCTTTAGACGCAAATATTTGGAATCCTGTTCATAAAGAGTTGATTCTGCATAGTTATTATCAGCGTTCTTCCATGTAGCACGTGGATATTTCGCATCTTGCGACGGATTTTCTTTTGTCCATGTATTTGCCAGATGATAGGCAAGCAAACCACCTGCAACATTACCTGAACTAGATAAAAATGGCCGACGGAACACATCCGAAATCATTCGGCTCACATTCCACGCACCAGTCCATTGCGTATTTACTTCCAAATTCTTCCAAGAGAATCCGAGATTCATACCTACCATGTATTCCGGATCATCCGTAAATCCATAATCATACCCCATATCATTTGCGTCAATCTTCCGGTCGCCATTTAAATCGACATAAACAGCATCTCCATTTTGTAATACAACCGAATGAGTCGGAAACGGACGATGGAATGTCTGTTCATACAGTACCGGTGTTTGTTCATCGTAATAGCGCCAGAAAGCATATTGCTTGCGTGAGCCGATACGATGTCCTTTCTCGTACAAATAGTCGTAATCCTGAGGAGCTTCCTTACGCTCGATGATTTCATTCTGATTATAAGAAAGGTTTATACCCGCCCAATAGCGAAAGTTTTTCCCGACCTTATCGTTCCATTTCAACGAAAGTTCCCATCCCCAGTTATTTACTTCCCCTAAATTAGAGAAAGGTTGGGTAAAACCTAACATACCGGGAGCTGTTCCGTCTTGCAGAAGGATATCCCAACGGTGTTCCTTGTAATATTCTACAGTAGCAGATAAACGGTCGTTAAAAAAGTTGATATCAATACCATAGTTCTGCTTGAATGCTTTTTCCCATGTCACATTCGCATTATTAATCGCCCACTCATGTGCTCCTAAACTAACAGTAGAAGTTTGTCCTCCTTGCCCGAACAAGTATCCATAAGAGCCCTGTATCTGAGCAAGATTACCGCTTCCATAACCGGAATTACTAACATAACCGTTCAGATTAACATGATAAGGATTGGCAGTATACATAAAACGGGAGCCACCGATTTTATCATTACCTACCAAACCGAAGCTGGCACGTAGTTTCAGGAAGCTTATTACCGGTTTGATAGATTCCCAAAACTTTTCTTCACTAGCCACCCACCCTACGGATGCTGCCGGAAAGAGGGCAAACCGATTATCCGAAGCAAAGTTCTCCGAACCGTTATAACCCATATTAGCTTCTACCATATAACGGTTTTTCCAGTCGTAAGTTACACGTCCAACCAAACCGACATATCCTCGCGGAACATCCGAATATTCTTTTGGGTAATATTCTTTGGACTGATTATAAAGCACTAATGCCCCTATGTTGTGATTACCAAACGAGCGATTATAGTTCAGTGCAGCTTCCATATACCAGTTACGCGACTGTCCCCGAGAAACTCCATAACTCACATCAGTGTATTTACTACCGTCTACCGGACGTAGTCCTACACTCCCATCACTCTGTAATACCGGTGTATAAGTCATTTCCGTACCACCGGACAAATTCTTATTAATGGTAAATGAGCTATTGTACGAACCTTTTAACTTAAATGAAAGTCCTTTAGTGATAAAATCCAGTTTCTGATTCAAAATGAGGTCGGCATTCAATGAATTGTTGACACTATGGGCAGCTCCGCCTCCATAATAAGTGAATGGATCTGCATCACCGACAAAAGGCAAGCTCAATCCGTCAGACTGTGAGTCAGTAGTAGTATATACCAACTTATTATTTACAAAACCGGCACTTCTAAACGGAGTTGAATAATAGATATTCTTAACCATTCCGGATGATCCTTGGCTGGTACGTGGCTTTTCGGATGAATTAACGTTTCCTGCCACATTGAATGAGATTGTAGTGGTTTTCGTCACGTCTATATCCAAGTTACTTCGGTAATTAAAACGACGATATTGATAGCTGATACCATAAGGCAGACTAAACTCATTGAAAAGTCCGCCTTGTGTATAAGCACCTGCTGAGATAAAATAACGCACCTTATCCGTACCTCCGGAAATATTCAGATTGTGCTGACTCTGCAGAGTAGCATCCCCCATAATATAATCAATCCAATTGACACTCGGAAAACGCAGGGGATCAGAACCATCCCGAAATTTTTGAATAACTCCATCTGAGAATGTCTTGGCTGGTATTTCCCCCACAGGTGTATCATTAGCTATCATTTGATTATAAAACATAGCATATTCATAAGAGTTAGCAGTTTCCACCATTTTAGTAGGCATTTGTATAGAAGCAGAAGTGCTGAAAGAGATATGTGCCTTTCCTTCCCTACCGCGCTTGGTAGTAATCAGAATAACTCCATTGGCTCCGCGTACACCAAACACAGCTGTGGCGGAAGCGTCTTTCAAAATGGATATAGACTCTATTTCATTGGGATCTATATCATTCATGCTACGTTCTACACCATCCACCTGAATCAATGGAGACGCATCTCCCCATGTCGCTTTACCACGGATAAAAACCTCTGCGGCATCTGCACCCGGCTCACCGGATGTTTGAATGGTAGTCAGACCTGCCATCTGCCCTCCTAATACATTAGAGACAGAACCGATGGAAGTACGTGTCAGGGCTTCGGTCTTAACACTTGCCACAGCACCCGTCATGGTTACTTTCTTCTGCACACCATATGCCACGATTTCCACTTCTTGCAAAGTGGTAGCATCTTCCGATAAAACCACCCGCATATTATTTTTGGCAACTAACACTTGCTCAGTATATCCGATAAAAGTAACTTTCAGCTTCGTCCCTGCTTTCGCATTGATTTTAAACATACCGTCGATATCGGTAATAGTACCGACAGAAGTACCTACAACAAGAACATTAGCTCCAATCACCGGTTCGCCTTTATCGTCCACCACCGTTCCCTTGATAATGCCTTGTTGCTGAACTATATCAACAGCAGCTATAGCCTGTCCTTGATTGCCGAAAGTCGGTATTAGGGCGAAAGAGAAAAACAGGGCAATAGGTAAAGTTGTTCCTTTTATTAAGTTTTTCTTATTCATATATTTCTATTTTCATGATAGAGGAGTTATGAGGCGGCGAAATATATCCATGCCGCCTTATTTTCTTTATTTGAATATAATTATCTGTTTAGAAAGCAAGCATCAAACGACATAGTTTGCCACCGGAACCGCGCTCACGCAACGTTATATCCTGACCATTCTCTGAAAGTTTATGATACCACATATAAGTTACAGCACGCTCATTACTGCTAAAATATCCGGCATCAGTTGTCAATGCTGTTCCTTTTGCGGAATTGATGCTTGTATTAATAGCATTTAATGATTTAGCCACTTGTTCTAACTCTACAATGCTTGGAATATACCAGTCGGTAACCATAGAAGGAACAGTTACTTTCGAACGGTAATTGTTAAGATTAACATAAGCATTGTCACAAGGGAACTGCCGTATATTTTCATAACAGTAAGTCAACAGGAATGTGTTGTTGTAACCCATAAATCCCGGAATAGCAGCATAAGGAGCACCACCCTTATTTGATTCATTTAAATTGCTTACAAGGCGATTCTGCCATTCTTCGTCAGTCTTAAACCAATCACCGAACAATGCATCAGCAGCCCCGGTAGACGGATTTTTAGTTCCCCATTGAAAAGCAGATTCAGTCATATCTTCCAACGCTATAACCAACCCGTGGCTACAAGCCGGATAGTCGTTATGCAGAATATCATTAGTTTCCGTATAGGTACTGGAATGTGTTACCGATGGTTGCGGATTTCCCACATAACATACAATACCGATTACATTTTCAGGAACAGTTTCAGTATCTTTGCTGACAATTGAACCATCTGCACAATAATAATCCCCTACGGCAAGTATATATTCGTACTTATTAGGATCATTGATTGTATATACTTTAGCCATTCCGTTATTCAATGTAGCAGTAGCCGCATATGACATCTCCTTTGTTCCTATATATGTACCTTCAATAGTAAACTCTGTTCCCGGTTTCACCAAAAAGCGATAAGTATCTGTACTTTCTTGATAAAAAGGAGTCACTTCATTACCATTCAATTTGAAAGAATTAGCAGTAACAGGCAATTCATAATCATCAAGGGTTACGTCCGTATTGGCAAAGTCATAAACAAGTTTAGGCATTTTCAATACAGTCAAAGCCATACGGTGCATCATTTTAAAGTTGATTTCACCTTTAAAACGATTGTCTACCACAGCACTACCGGAACTTGTCATCAAGTCGTATTTGGTATATTCTTCGTTGGACTGATTATTACCCAGCACCCAACTATCAACATATTGAGCAAACGGATCTTCTTGACCGACATTAAATATCACATCTGCGTTATACGGATAATAAGCATAAAAATCCATATCTTTAAAATCGGCACCTTTATATTCGATGGGAGTTCCTTCAATTTCCCAACTGCCGTTCTTCATCGTAAACTTCCGGTTGTTAATATCTGTCACTATTCCGCCGGCATCTACTCCAAAGACACCGATCGCATCGCCTTCAGAAAAGGTAGTAGTATATCCGTTTTCAATTGTACGTGTTCCCGGAGTAGTATCTATAAATCCACCATCGGTCACACTGATGCGGAAACCATTAGAAGAACCTGTTTCGTTTACATTCAAATCTTCTTGCGAACAAGAAGAGAAACTTGCAATACCTGCAATCAAAAGTGCTGATATATAATTATATATTTTCATATTCGTATTTTTTATTTATTGAATGATTAATGCGTCGTATATATTAATATTGGTATAAAAGAACAGCTATTTTTTTTCTGCAGCAGTAATATCTTCCTCTTCTACTGTCCAATCCGGATTTTCGGTCGTAGCACCTGTATCAGGAGAAGTAGACTCAGATTTTATCTCCTCTTCTTCTGTAGCCCAGTCATTGATCTGTGTTCCCTCTTTCGTGATAGTAAATACATAATCCTTTTGGTCTACCGACATGCTGGCCTTAATAGTATAGTTATAGGAAACTCCCGTATCTAACTTAGTCAAGTTAGGGAATTGCACTTCATATAACCGCCCTCCCATTCTGGCCTGAATACTCACTTTGCTGCTCACAGTCTGTGGCAACAAGATAGCTTCCATCGTATGATTATTTACTTCACCTACATTTCCCCAATAGATATCCTCAGTCGTCGCACTCTCGCTGACAGTCGTCGCTCCTGTGCTTGTATTGAATGTACCCTCCTGCTTCAATCCGATAAGATAACAGTCTATATCAGAAAGTGAAACTCCATCGCCTGCTTCAAATTTTATCTTGATGCGACTCATCTTATGGTTAAACACTAACTGTACATTTGGCTGAGCGGCACTTGCCGTAGCCGTAGCATAAAGAAAATCAAGATATTTTCTTTTTTCTGCCGTTGCTTGATTTTCAGTGTCAGTCAATACACTTACAATTCCCTCGGTCACTCCAGACGTACCCATAAACGGACAATAGGCTATCACATCATATTCTTGTGTTCCCAAAACCCAAATTTCTTCTCCTACACCTCCTTTGGCGGCAAACATATTATTCGCATCACCTATGTATTTGTAGTGGATATTCTGTTGATTACCTCCACAGGAAATTCCTATTGAATCTCCAATTTCCCATTCTGTATCAGTAGCTCGGGTTGGTGTCAAAGGAGTTCCGGTCTGACTGTTTATCACTGCGTTGAAAGAGACCTTCACACCCGCCTCTCCTGCAAACTTGATGTCAGATTCTTTAACATCAGTGCTGCATCCCGCCAACAGCGACAGAACCAAAGCAGCCATTACATAGTTTTTCTTCATACCATGTTTTTTAAAGTTAAACAAATATTTCTTATTAATTAAATTCTCTATAAGTGCTAAAGGGTAACTACCGAACTCATTCTTTCCGACAGCCATAAACGAAGGGTAGTGTTTTCCATTATTTCTCATACCTCAATATCTTGAGTTAAACAAAAGTTAGATTCTCTTTTTTGTTAAGTGCCTTTTCACATTATAGCTGTGAAAAAGTGTTGCAAACATAGCGAGTAAATCAAAATATAGCAATGCAGAATCGTACATATGCATGGAAAATACCGTCTTTTGCACGATATTCCATGCTACAAGCCGGATTTTTAATCTGCGGCTAATAGTTATGAGACTTTATGTTTCTATTTTATTGTATGGGAAATAGTAATTTATAAACCTAAAAATGATATGGCGAATTTTTCAATTGTAATTGTTCCAACTAAAAAACTATCAAACGGTAGACATCGAATAAGGATAGCAGTAGCACATCATTCGCAAACTAGATACATATCTACTCAGTTTACTTTGGATTCTACCAGTCAGATAAAAAATGGTAGAGTTATCAGGCATGAGAACGCTGCGAATATGAATGCTTGTTTACGAAAACTGATAAACGAGTACGAAGAAATAGTTACATCAATCAGTTATTTACCTGCAATATCATGCACTGAACTGATACGTATCATTAACTATGAACAGAAGAAAAAAGGAATAACTTTTCAATCTGTCGCAAGAGAATACATGAATTTCATGAAAGGAGAAGAACGGGAAAAATCTTATAAACTTTATATGATAGCTTCCGATAGGTTTATTAAATATATGAAAGGAGATTTTCCCTTGATTCAGTTAACCCCTCTGCATATACAAGAATTTGCAAAAGTTCTTCGTGAAGAGAATTTGTCAGATACAACTATCAGAATATATCTAACTTTGATAAAGGTGATATTGAATTATGCAGGAAAGATGAATTATGTAACCTATTCTATTCATCCTTTTATTCTCTTTAAAATGCCGGCAAGTAATGTACGGGAGCTTGATTTGTCAATAGATGAATTAAAGAGAATACGGGATGTTCATCTTTTAAAGCCTTCTTTATCTATAGCAAGGGATATTTTTATGCTTACTTATTATCTAGGTGGTATTAACCTGAGAGACTTATTGACATACAATTTTAAAGATAAAGATTATATGCGCTATATACGTCATAAAACACGTAATAGTAAAAAAGGAGAGAATAAAATCGTATTTACTCTGCAACCTGAAGCAAAAGTAATTATAGATAAATATCTGACAAAAGAAGGCTATCTGAAATTTGGGAAGTACTCATCTTATAAACAGATATACAGTTTGATTTTCCGCCATATCGGCAAAGTCTCAATACTCTCGGGAATAAAGAAAAAAGTCACTTATTATTCTGCTCGAAAAACCTTTGCACAACACGGATACAATTTAGGAATCCAGATTGAAAAAATTGAGTATTGCATAGGACACAGTATGAAAAACAATCGTCCTATATTCAACTATATTAAAATCATGCAGGAACATGCTGATAAAGTATTCAGGGAGATATTAAACCAGTTATTGTAAAAGGTTGCTCTGTTTGTCTCACCTTGGGGCATTTCTTTTATTGCTATATTCTTTTTACTGTTGAAACGATTTCAATGGTTACCTCATCGTTGCCTAAAGATAACTTTCTCAATTTTATAACTGCTTTATATACAATGCTTTCATTTCAAATTATGAATCTAACTTTTGTTTAACTTAACAATTAAAGTATGAAAAGCAACAAAAAAGGTAATCACCTGTACGCCTGTAAGGATACTATCCGACGGCTATTTTTCCTCACTTTGCTCTCCTTTTTAATAATTGGAGCCTATGCCCAAAATAAAACGGTCACAGGTACAGTCATTGATTTTACAGGAGAACCGGTTATCGGTGCCAGTGTATTGGTCAATGGCACTACCAATGGTACTATAACAGATTTGAATGGTAAATTTACCCTCTCTAATGTACCAGCTAAAGGTACGATAACAGTTACTTATATAGGATATAAGAAACAAGAAATTTCTGTCGCAGGAAATACTAATTTCAAGATTACACTTCAAGAAGATTCGGAAACGTTGGATGAAGTAGTAGTTGTGGGATATGGCGTTCAGAAAAAAAGCGACGTAACCGGTGCTATGGCGCGGGTTGGAGAAAAAGAGCTGAAAGCAATGCCTGTAAAGAATGCCTTGGAAGGAATGCAAGGAAAAACAGCAGGTGTGGACATCACCTCCAGCCAACGACCCGGTGAAGTAGGAAATATCAATATTCGCGGGCAACGCTCTATCAATGCCGAACAAGGGCCGTTGTATGTTGTTGACGGCATGGTTATTCAAAACGGCGGTATTGAGAATATCAACCCTTCCGATATTGAAGCTATTGATATTCTAAAAGATGCTTCGGCTACGGCTATTTATGGTTCGCGTGGTGCCAACGGTGTCATCCTTGTCACTACCAAGAAAGGAAAACAAGGGAAAGTTACTTTAAACTATTCCGGTACTGTCACCTTTGAAACATTGCATGACGTAACAGAAATGATGTCTGCATCCGAATGGCTGGACTATGCCCGTATAGCTAAATACAATGCAGGCTCCTATGCATCCGCTACTCCGACGTACGAAGCGGATAAAGCAGCCTTCGGCAGTGTAGCCGCTTCCTGGAAAAATATCGACCAGGCATGGTCAAACGGCAATTACGACCCTTCAAAAGTCGGTTCTTACGACTGGGCTTCCCACGGCAAACAAACCGGAATTACCCATGAACACACATTAAGCGCATCCGGCGGTTCGGATAAGTTCCAAGGGTATGCTTCATTCGGCTATATGGATCAGAAAGGTACACAACCCGGCCAGGCTTATGAACGTTATACCTTAAAGACTTCATTTGACTCAAACCCGGTGGAGTGGTTCAAAATGGGAACTTCCATTAACGCTTCCTACTCTACCCAAGACTACGGTTATAGTTTCTCTAAATCCGTAACCGGTTCCGGTGATTTCTACAGCGCATTGAGAAGCATGATTCCATGGACAGTGCCTTATGATGAAAACAATGAATACATCCGCTATCCGAGTGGTGATGTCAATATCATCAATCCTATCCGTGAACTGGATTATAATACCAATCAGCGTCGTACCTTCCGTGCATCAGCCAGCATGTATTCACAAATAGACTTCGGTAAAATATGGAAGCCGTTGGAAGGCTTGTCCTACCGTATCCAGTTCGGCCCTGAATTTCAATTCTATACATTGGGAGTTGCCAATGCAGCCGACGGTATCAATGGCGACGGTAATAACGGCGCACAATATAAAAACGAACAGAAACGTGCATGGACATTAGATAACCTTATCTATTACAACAAGACATTAGGCCAACATAATCTGGGATTGACATTGATGCAATCAGCATCGGCTTACCATTACGAAATGGGAGATATGAGAGCTACCAATGTTGCGTCGGCAGATGAGCTGTGGTATAATATGAGTTCTGCCGGTACACTGAATTCTTTTGGTACAGGTCTGACAGAGACTCAAATGGCATCTTATATGATTCGCCTGAACTATGGATATAAAGACAAATACTTATTAACTGCATCTATGCGTTGGGACGGTGCTTCGCAATTGGCCGAAGGACACAAATGGGCGAGCTTCCCTTCTGCAGCCATTGCATGGAGAATGGATCAGGAAGATTTCCTGAAAGATGTCAGTTGGCTTAATCAGTTGAAACTCCGTGTTGGTGTCGGTGTCACAGGTAATGCGGCTATCAAAGCCTACGCTACCAAAGGAGCAATCACCGGCTTATATTACAACTGGGGACAAAATGATTCTTCATTAGGCTATGTACCTTCAGATCCATCCCAAAAAGAACCGGCAAAAATGGCAAACCCGACTTTAGGCTGGGAAAGAACGACCCAATACAATGTCGGTGTTGATTACGGTTTCTTTAACAACCGACTCAGCGGTAGCATTGACGCGTACAAGACCAAGACGAACGATTTGCTGTTGGAAATGACAATTCCTTCATTGACCGGTTATGTTTCTACTTATTCGAATGTAGGCAAGACATCCGGTTGGGGTATTGACCTGCAAATAAACGCAATCCCGGTACAACTGAAAGATTTCTCATGGAGTACAACCCTGACATGGTCTATGGATAGAAACCGGATTGACGAACTATCCAACGGCAGAACGGAAGATGTAAACAACAAATGGTTTGTAGGAGAAGAAATAGGTGTTTACTATGACTGGGTATATGACGGCATATGGAAAACGGAAGAAGCTGAAGAAGCTGCCAAATACGGACGTAAACCGGGACAAATCAAAGTGAAAGATTTGAATAATGACGATAAGATAGATGCTAATGACGATAAAAAGATTGTAGGCCATGTACGCCCTCGCTGGACAGGCGGTTGGAGCAACACTTTCAATTACAAGAACTTTGAACTATCTTTCTTCATTCTGTCACGCTGGGGATTCACCGTACCACAAGGTGCTGTCACACTTGACGGCCGCTATATGCAACGCAAGGTTGACTACTGGGTAGCGGGAACAAATGAAAATGCAAGATACTACTCACCGGGATCCAACGGTGAAGGAGCAGATACTTACAACAGTGCCATGAATTACCAGGACGGTTCGTATATCAAAGTGCGTAACATTTCACTAGGTTACAACTTTACTCCGAAACAATTGGGCAAACTGGGTATCAATAACCTGAAATTATATGTTCAGGCAATGAATCCCTTCAATATCTATAAGGCGTGTGATTTTCTGGATACCGATTTAGTGAACTATGACAACAATACCAAAACATTCGGTTCACCCACTACTTTAAAGAGTTTTGTCATTGGTGTCAATATCGGATTCTAATAAACAATTAAAAGTAAGAACATTATGAAAATAAATAAATTATTATTCGCAGCTATACTAACCAGTGTTATGGGCGGTTCGATCACTTCGTGCAGCGAATCATTCCTTGACGAAGAGCTAAAGACCCAATATAGTACCGACCGTTTCAAGACACAGGAAGGTCTTGATGAATTAATAACCGGAGCTTATCAAAAATTGAAATTCAAATTCAATTATATCTGGGGAATCCAATGTTATAACATGGGAGTGGACGAATTTACCGACGCCAATAATGTGATACCGGCATGGAATCATTACAGCCAGGACTTGAATTCTTCAGAAAATGCCGCTAACCAACCGATATGGGATAACTATTACGGATTGGTTGAACCGGCCAATATACTTCTTCAGAACTTGCCGCAATATTACAATACAAGTTCGCCTACTTACAACACCCGTTTGGGAGAAGCCCACTTCCTGAGAGCTTATGCCTATTTCGAACTGGTGAAACAATTCGGCGGCGTACCCTTGAAACTGGAACCTTCTACAAGTGCGGAAACTTACTTCACACGCAACTCGGAAGAGGAAATATACACTCAGGTAATATCCGACTTCGGAGAAGCATACAGACTGCTGCCGGAACGAGGAGAATCTGTCGGACGTATCAACAAATATGCAGCCGCCCATTTCCTGGCAAAAGCACATCTGTTCCGTGCTTCCGAATTGTATAGCGGTTGGAACGGGAATTATGTATCTTCCGATTTGGACGCAGTTATCCAATATGGTTCAGAAGTGGTAGACGCACATCCACTGTGCAACGACTATGTAGAATTATGGGATTACCAACAGCCAAACGGTGCAAACGAAAAAGTCAGCGAAGTAATTCTGGCTGCCCAATTCTCCAATGATGAATCAACATGGGGACGTTATGGAAACCAAATGCATCTTTATTATCCGTCTGTATATCAAGGCAATGACATAGGTGGTTGTAAACGTGACATTTCCGGCGGACGTGAATTCTCGTACGTCAGTGCAACAGAATATACCATGCAAGTGTTCGACCGTGTCAACGACTCCCGTTTCTGGAAATCATTCATCACTTGCTATGGAGCCAACGAAACAAAAAGTGCCCCGGAATGGACAGAAGAAGATATGCCTTATGCTCCGGCAGGTGTCAACAAGGGTGACAAACGTTTCAAAGGCGGTGAACTGGGCATGAAATACATTGTCAACAATCCGGGTGACAACCGATATGAAGAATACCCTAACGCTCCGGCATATACAGCATTGAAAGACGGAAAGATGTGCAACACATATACTTATGTACGTTATTTCAAAGGACAATCCCATAGCTGGAACCTCAGTGAAAAGACCGGCAACTATTACAATATTATCCCGCACAAGCGCTCGGTCGCTTTGTCTAAATTCCGTGACGGTTACCGCGTTTCTATCGCTTCACAATTTGGTACTCGTGACGCTATCATTGCCCGTTCGGCTGATGATGTGTTAATGGTTGCCGAGGCTTATATCCGCAAAGGTGAAGCCAGTTATGACAAAGCTATCGAATGGATTAATAAATTACGCAACCGTGCCGGTTATGCTGACAAGGAAGACCGCAGCAAGAATGTAGACGGTGGACAAGCCTATAAGAACAATCCTTACTGTTCAGGAAAAGGTGGCGGTCACTCTGACGAAGGTGCTATCTATTGGGATAAAAACACCTATTATGAATCCAATAACATGGAAGGTGCAGAGACTACGGCTTCAACTAAATCAGCAATGAAACTGAATAGCGTAACAGACGTTTATAATTCAGCCGTTGACACCCCTATTTATAATGAATTAGGTTGTACGTCCAATGCCGAAAAGATGATGTGTTTCTTATTAAACGAACGTACCCGCGAACTTTGCGGTGAATTGCAACGTTGGGAAGACTTGGCCCGTACCAAAACATTGGATAACCGCTGGCATAAATTCAACGACGGTGCTACCCGGGGTATTGGCGAATTCAATCCAAGCAAACATTATTACCGCCCAATCCCACAGGCATTCTTAGACGGTATTACAAATGCAAGCGGCTCTGCCTTGACTAACGATGAAAAGAAAGCGATGCAGAATCCCGGATATTAATCTTAGATAGATATTGTCGATATTGCCACTTATGCTTCTTGAATATAAAGGCTTATTCAAGAAGCATAAGTGGCAATAGCTTGTATTACTAATAAACACTTTTGTTGATTTCTAATAAAAGCAATAGCATCCTACCAAATAGAATCTTCATAGGATTTGATTCATTTCCGTACGGTTATGAACTAATTCCGAGCTTGCGCAGATTTATTTTTAATACTTAATGGATTTATGGTTAATGATGCATAGCTTTATTCGTCTGACAACTGTTTCTTTTTCGTCTGACAGTTGTTAGACGAAAGAATAACAGTTATCAGACGAAAGTTTAACAATTGTCAGACGAATAAAGTTATGTATAACGGGGATTAAATCATTGTATACTACCAATAAAGTTTTAGAAAAACTAAGTTTAGTTCATTTCAGTACGGAAAAAACTATTCAAAGATAAGAATTATACACTATCTCATATTCATATTGAAAAGACCAATACGCCCGCCGTAGGGATTTCCGGTGTTCCTATTAATGCTTTACTGCCTTTCGGCAAGTCAAAGTTATAAGGCCGGTCAGAATAGTTCAGAACAATTCCAAAGCCATTGCGGTATTCAAGGGTTACGCCATAAGGCAAATCCATTACCGGAATATCGAGTTGTGCATATAGCTTCTTCAACAAGTCTTTTTCCAATGCACCGTTACAGCTGTCCACCCCGACATAAGTAATCGTTCCCTTTCCCAATTTACGGAAAGTCACCGCGGGGCTTCCTTCGTAAAATTCGTTGGCATATGTCGCCCATACTTGTGCATCGGCCGGGGGATTCAGGATTTCTCCCCAGGTATTCCAGGAATACTCTTTTCCATTCATTACAACAGTGCCGGGGTCTTCGGGAAGAAGCAAGTCATAGAAATTCATTTCGTTTCCGGTCAGCGGGGTAATCATAGACCCGAAAGGGGCTTCCGGCAGACGACCGTAACGGTCTTTCTGTGCTGTGCGACAGGTCAGTACGAGATTTCCGCCATTCTTCACATAAGCAGTCCACTTGTCTACCAATTCCTTATCAGCCAGTTGGTAAGCCGGGGCGATGACTATCGGGTAATCTGACAGGTTCTTGGCTTCTGAAATAAAATCGACAGGTGCTCCGAATGATTTTAAAATACGGTAATACTTTTCGATGTGTGCAAAAGTATCCCACGTGCGGTTCTGTTTCTGCCGTTCGATGCTCCAGGAATTTTCATGGTTGAAAAGAATAGCTGTACGACGTGCCATGTATGCGGCAGGTTTCGTTTCACGGGGAGAATAGTGCTTGCGAAGTTCGCGAATCTCTTTTATAAAGGTTTCATATTCTCTCCCACCGGGAGTAACGGTCACTCCGTCGGTGCCTACTATTCCGTAATGATATTGCTCTGTGCCGTAGAGCGGCTGACGATAGCGGTAGGTGCAGATAAAATCACTTCCACCGGCAAAGACACTCCACATCCACAGACGGACTGCTCCCGGAAGCGGTTGGGGATTGATGCCGCCCCAGTTTACCTGTCCCGGCTGAAGTTCCATTACACCGTAGGTTCCCTGTATCGGACGGAAGAAATCATTCGCCCACGCGATACGCAACGGATTGCCGACACGATATCCCCGACGACCGATACCTTCATTATCTCCATATACCATATAGCGGGTATAACTCTGAAAGTCAAGGGAAGGGCTTCCGCCGATATGCCCTTCGTCATAGTTCGGTATATAGTTGGTAGTTACCCATTGGTTCTTGGCGTATCTCTTGATCAGCAGGCATTGTTCGTTCAGGAAATCATTGGTTTGCGTTGCCGCAAAACGACGGTAATCCAAAATTTGATGATGATTCATAAACATCTGTACACGTTTGGGAAGGGTTATTTCATCAAAAGACGAATAGGCTTCGCTCCAAAAAGCCGTCCCCCACGCATCATTCAATTGACGGATGTCATTATGGTATTTGGCACGAAGGAAATCACGGAAGGCAAGTTCCGCTTTCAGGTTATAGTCGAATTGCACGGCAGGCTCGTTATCGAGTTGCCAGCCGATAATGCGGGAGTCATTTCCATAATGTTGCGCCAGTTTCTCTATCATTTTATAAGACAGCTCCCGATACAGGGGAGAAGTAAACGACGCGTGCTGGCGGGCGCCATGGTCGAGGATAGTGCCGTCTTCGTTCTTCAGCAGGATTTCGGGATATTTCCGGCTCATCCATACAGGCGGTGTGGCGGTAGAAGTGCACATGATTACTTTCAAATCATATTTGGCAGCCAAAGCTACGGCCCTGTCGAGCCAGGCAAAGTCGTAACGCCCCTCTTCGGATTCCAATTGCGCCCAAGCAAACTCAGCAAAATGGGTAAATTCAAATCCCAGTTCATGCATTTTCTTGAAGTCACGCTCCCATTGGCTTTCATCCCAGTGTTCGGGATAATAATAGACACCTGTCAATGTCAAGTCCTTGTCATTAAACCAGGATGAGGTTTGTGCTGTAGCTGAAAGGGTCAGTAGGCAGGCGGCACAAAAAACTGCCAGCATTTTACTTTTTATCATATACTTCATAGATTCGATTAATTATTAATGTTGGTATTTTAATCACATTGCTCTTTCAACGTTTCCACTACAGAAATATCGACAGCAAAGGCTGTTCCGTGGCGGATACCCCGCGGAAAGAAAACCTGTTCGGAAACATCTTCCCACGTTTTGCCGTAATCTATTGAACGGACAGCGCCATAACGGTGGTCACGGTATTTATCGAAATATACATAGAGCGTATCGCCTACAAAAAGAGGAGCCGGGCCTTCCGCCCAGTATTTTCCTGTAATGGGTGACGATACTTTAGTCGGGAATCCTTTTTCTATTTTCCTTGTACGTGTGACACGCAGATTCTTTTCCGGCGGATTGGAATTTTCGTTCTTCACCACCATTATTAAGTCTTCATGTTTCGGGTCTTTCACAATGGCAGCGTCAATTACGCTGAAATCAGGGTTGAAAAACATCTTTGTCTTTGAGAAAGTGCGGAAGTCTTTCGTCGTTACATAATAGATGCGATGATTCAGTCCCTTCTCACTTTCACTGGTCGGCACTTCCTTGTGACGGCCGGGGATGGTGGTAGCCCAGAAAATATAGTAGGTCTGCGAAGGCTCATCGTAGAACAGTTCGGGCGCCCAACAGTTATGGGCGTCCGGCTCATGCATCATCACCGGAATGGCTTGCTGCTCACTCCAATGAATCAGGTCGCGGGAAGAGGCATAGCCGATAATCCGGTCTGTCCAACTGGAAGTCCATACCATGTGGAATGTCCCGTCCGGTGACTGGCAAATGCTCGGGTCACGCATTAATTTATCTTTACCGACAGAGGGCGTCAGATAAGAGCGTCCGCCATTCAGAGGCAGCCAGTTTAAACCGTCATAACTGTATGCCAGATGCAATCCGTCCTTACTGTCATTGATAAAATAAGAAAAGAGATAAGCTGTCTCACCAGCAAAGATTGTCATGACCGGGCAAAGAGTTAGAGCCATCCAGAGAATTACTTTTTTCATGGTTCCTTCTAAGATTAAAAAGTTTACTTCGCAAATATAGGGTATCTCCCAAACTCCTCAAAGACAAAGGGCATGGACAATATTTCAAATACATGTAGTTTTGTACACCCACCGCCCTATATGTCCATTTTGATACAATATTCTATGTATCTGTACATCTTTCTATTTACCAAACCCCTAAAAAGCCCTACTTTAGCGGCAGATTTTCAGAAGAAATGAAAAACATATCAATTCTATATATCATGAAACGACTTTTAGTAAGTATTGCTATCGTATTTGCCGCTATACTGACCGCAATGGGGCAAAATCACTCTTTCAGCTTATCCGGCAAGTGGAACTTCCAGATAGATCGGGAAGATATCGGCGTCAGGGAACAATGGTTCAAAAAATCCCTCGACGACTCTATCAACCTGCCCGGCTCCATGCCCGAAAAGCTAAAGGGGGATGAAGTGACCGCCCGCACCCAATGGACGGGAAGCCTCTACGACAGTTCTTACTACTTCAACCCATATATGGAAAAATATAGGATAGAGGGACAAGTAAAACTCCCCTTTTTCCTGACTCCCGACAAACATTATGTAGGCGTAGCCTGGTATCAAAAGAAAGTTACAATCCCTTCCAACTGGAAAGGGGAAAGAATCTCCCTTTTCCTGGAACGTCCGCATATCGAAACCACCGTTTGGGTAAACCAAAAGGAACTCGGTATGCAGAACAGTCTTTGTGTTCCCCACGTCTATGACCTGACTTCTGCGGTCGCCCCCGGAAAGACGTGTCTGATTACTATCCGCATCGACAACCGCATCAAGGAAATCAACGTAGGCCCCGACTCCCACAGTATCACCGACCAGACGCAAGGCAACTGGAATGGTATCGTCGGACGAATCGAATTGCAGGCCACTCCGAAAGTACACTTTGAGAACATTCAAGTATATCCCGATTTGAGCAATCAGAAAGCACTGGTACGTATGAATGTGCAGTCCGCCTCTTCCGCCAAAGGAGAAATCACGCTTTCCGCCGAGAGTTTCAACACAGACATCCGGCACAAAGTCGCACCCGTACAGCAAAGTTTCAGTATCCGTTCGGGAGACAATGCGGTTGAAATGGAACTTCCGATGGGAAAGGACTTTCTGACATGGGATGAATTCAGCCCTGCACTCTATAAACTGACAGCCACGTTGAGCAACGGCAAACAGACGGATACGAAGCAAGTACAGTTCGGTATGCGCGACTTCAAGATAGAAGGAAAATGGTTCTATGTGAACGGCAGAAAGACAATGCTTCGCGGCACGGTAGAAAACTGTGATTTTCCGTTGACAGGCTATGCGCCGATGGACGTAGCTTCCTGGGAACGGGTATTCCGCATTTGCCGCAGCTACGGGTTGAACCATATGCGTTTCCACTCTTTCTGTCCGCCGGAAGCGGCATTTATCGCTGCCGACCTCGTTGGTTTCTACTTGCAGCCGGAAGGGCCGAGCTGGCCGAATCATGGCCCGAGACTAGGCAACGGACAGCCGATTGACAAGTACCTGATGGACGAAACGATTGCTTTGACGAAAGAATACGGGAATTATGCTTCTTATTGCATGCTGGCATGCGGCAATGAGCCTTCCGGTCGTTGGGTGGCATGGGTAAGCAAGTTTGTGGATTATTGGAAAGCGACCGACCCGCGCCATGTATATACGGGAGCTTCCGTAGGAAATAGCTGGCAGTGGCAGCCTCACAATGAGTTTCATGTGAAAGCCGGAGCACGCGGATTGAGTTGGGCAGGTGCCCGTCCTGAAAGCATGTCGGACTACCGTGCAAGGATAGATACAGTGAAACAGCCGTATGTTTCGCATGAGACAGGTCAGTGGTGCGTATTCCCTAATTTCAATGAAATCCGCAAATACACCGGGGTCAACAAAGCGAAGAATTTTGAAATCTTCCGGGATATTCTGAATGACAACCACATGGGAAGTCAAAGTTACGACTTTATGATGGCTTCGGGCAAACTTCAGGCTCTCTGCTACAAACATGAGATTGAAAAGACATTGCGCACTCCCGATTATGCCGGATTCCAGTTGTTGGCTCTCAATGACTATTCCGGTCAGGGAACCGCATTGGTAGGTGTGTTGGACGTATTCTTCGAAGAAAAAGGATATATCAATGCAGAACAGTTCAGACGCTTTTGCAGTCCGACTGTGCCATTGGCGCGTATCCCGAAATTTGTATATGCCAATAACGAAACATTCCATGCCGACATCGAAGTGTCTCATTTCGGGGCAGCTCCTTTGCAGGAAGCAAAAACGTTTTATACTATCAAGGATAAGTTCGAAAAAGTATATGCCCATGGAAGTGTAGGTACTCACAATATACCTGTCGGTAATCTCTATTCTTTGGGTAGTGTAGATATGGATTTAGCAGAAATCACTACTCCGCAGAAACTTAATCTGGAAGTACGTATCGAGGGCAGTGATGCCGCGAATGACTGGGATTTCTGGGTATATCCCGCACAAGTGGAACTGACACAGGGTGATGTATATACCACGGATACACTGGATGCCAAGGCTTTATCGGTATTGCAGGAAGGTGGAAACGTTCTGATAACGGCAGCCGGAAAGATTCAGTACGGCAAGGAAGTCAAACAATACTTCACTCCTGTGTTCTGGAATACTTCCTGGTTCAAGATGCGTCCACCGCACACGACGGGTATCTTCGTGAATGAATATCATCCGCTTTTCCGCCAATTCCCGACGGAATATCACAGCAACCTGCAATGGTGGGAACTGCTGAACAAGGCACAGGTGATGCAGTTCACCGACTTCCCTGCGGAGTTCCAACCGACTATCCAGAGCATTGATACGTGGTTTATCAGCCGGAAAATAGGAATGTTGTTTGAAGCAAAGGTATTGAACGGCAGACTGATGATGACCAGTATGGATATCACTTCCCAACCGGAGAAACGAATCGTTGCCCGTCAGATGCATAAAGCTGTTCTGGATTATATGAATTCAGACGCTTTCCGCCCGACAACGACTGTCAGTACGGAACAGATACAAGCACTATTCACCAAAGTGGCAGGAGACGTGAAGTCTTATACGAAAGACTCTCCCGACGAACTGAAACCGAAGATTAACTAAACGGAAATTAAAGAAAATCCCAATATTGACTGATATGAAAAGTAAAAGCATCCTTCCCCTACTTCTGGCGGGCACATTTTTTATAGCATGTACCCCTGCCAAACAGGCAGGAAGCAACAGCTTCGAATGGGGACAGGTTCCGCAACAGCCGGATTTGTCATGGGCCGACAGCGTAGGAAGCCGGCAAACTCCCGGAAACGAGCTTATTTTATCCGCCAATTCTTTTGGCGCAGTGGCAGACAGTACAGTGGTCAGCACAGAAGCTATCCAGAAAGCAATCGACAGTTGCGCCATCTCCGGCGGGGGAACCGTCACTCTCCAACCCGGATATTATCAGACCGGAGCACTGTTTATCAAAAGCGGTGTCAACCTGCAACTGGGGAAAGGCGTCACCCTGCTTGCCAGCCCTCATATCCACCATTATCCCGAATTCCGTTCGCGGATTGCAGGTATCGAGATGACATGGCCGGCGGCAGTGATAAACATTGTCAACGAGAAGAATGCCGCCGTCAGCGGAGAAGGCACTCTGGACTGTCGGGGAAAAGTCTTTTGGGATAAATATTGGGAAATGCGCAAGGAATACGAAACGAAAGGACTACGCTGGATTGTAGATTACGACTGCAAACGTGTGCGGGGTATTCTTGTGGAACGCAGTTCGGATATCACCCTGAAGGGATTCACCCTGATGCGTACCGGCTTCTGGGGCTGTCAGATTCTTTATTCCAACTATTGCACGATAGACGGACTGACTATTAATAATAATATAGGTGGTCACGGCCCGAGCACGGACGGTATCGACATCGACTCTTCATGCAACATTCTGATTGAGAACTGCGATGTGGACTGTAACGATGATAATATCTGCATCAAATCGGGTCGGGACGCGGACGGTTTGCGGGTGAACCTTCCTACGGAAAACGTGGTTATACGCAATTGCATTGCCCGCAAAGGCGCAGGACTTATCACCTGCGGCAGTGAAACTTCCGGCAGTATCCGGAATATATTGGGATATAACCTCGAAGCTGCCGGCACTTCCGCCGTGCTCCGTCTGAAAAGCGCCATGAACCGCGGGGGGACAATCGAAAATATCTACATGACCCATGTAAAAGCTGAAAATGTCCGCCACGTACTGGCGGCAGACTTAAACTGGAATCCCAGTTACAGTTACAGCACGTTGCCCAAAGAGTATGAAGACAAGGAAATTCCGGAACACTGGAAAGTAATGCTGACTCCGGTGGAGCCAGCCGAAAAGGGATACCCACGCTTCCGCAACGTATATGTATCGCAGATTAAAGCCGAAAACGTAGACGAATTTATCTCCGCTTCGGGTTGGAACGACTCTTTGCGTCTGGAAAATTTCTATCTTTACGCTATCGAAGCACAGGCTAAGAAACCGGGTAAAATTTGCTATACGAAGAATTTCAACCTGTCGGAGATTACATTGGACGTAACAGAGAAAAACGCTATCGAACTAAAGGAAAATGAACAAAGTAATATTAAATTCAACTATGCTGAAACAACTCCTGACCATCGTACTGCTGGGAATCTTGCTCATTGATGCGCAAGCGCAGTCTCTGACGCCACCCGCCGGTACTTTCCGATTAGGAATATCGCAGGGAAACGAAAGCCACTGGCTAAAACCTAAGGAAAAGACACCGGGGATTACTTTCCAATGGAAAGCCCTGCCCGATACCCGCGGATTTATACTGGAAATAGAGGTGGCATCCTCTCCCAAAGCCGATGCCTTATTCTGGAGCTTCGGCGATTGCCAACCGGATGCGGACGTGAACGTGTTTAGCGTGGAAGGGCAGGCTTTCACCTGCTATTATGGGGAAAGCATGAGATTACGGACTGTACAGGCAGTCACTCCTACCGATGATATCCGCCTGAGCAACGGTCACAAGGACGAAACTCCCCTGATGCTTTATGAATCAGGAAAAAAGACCGACCGCCCCGTACTGGCGGGACGTTGCCCGCTCGTTTCCGGCAGCAGGATTTATTTCTGCTTCTACGAGCAGAACGAGAAGGCGGATTATAACTACTATATGTTACCGGATATTTTTGCCCAAATCGACAAAAAATGAAAAGGATATATTTACTATTCAGTCTCCTAGTGGGTTGCATCTACAGCTATGCAGCCATCTACAACGTGAAGGATTTCGGAGCCAAAGCGGATGGAAAAACGATTGACTCTCCCGCCATCAATAGCGCAATTGAAGCTGCCGCACAAGCCGGTGGCGGAACTGTTTACCTGCCTGCCGGAGAGTATGCCTGCTATTCTATCCGGTTAAAAAGCAACATTCACCTGTATCTGGAACAAGGCGCACGCATCGTTGCCGCCTTTCCCGGAAAAGAGGAAGGATATGATACTGCTGAACCGAATGAGCATAATAAATATCAGGATTTCGGACACAGCCATTGGAAGAATTCATTGATTTGGGGAATCGGGCTGGAAAATATAACTATCAGCGGTTCCGGACTTATCTACGGTAAGGGGTTGACTCGTGAAGAAAGCCGTCTGCCGGGTGTAGGCAACAAGGCTATCAGTCTGAAAGATTGCCGGAATGTGACACTCAAGGATTTGTCCATGCTTCACTGCGGACATTTCGCCCTGCTCGCCACCGGTGTAGACCATCTGACTATCTTGAATCTGAAAGTAGATACCAACCGCGACGGATTTGATATTGACTGTTGCCGGAATGTGCGTATCAGCCAGTGCACGGTGAATTCTCCCTGGGACGATGCCATTGTCCTGAAAGCTTCATATGGACTGGGGCGTTTTCAGGATACGGAGAATGTGACTATCAGTGATTGTTATGTGAGCGGTTTTGACCAGGGAAGCGTTATGAACGGAACCTGGCAACTGGACGAGCCCCAGGCTCCCGACCACGGTTACCGCACGGGACGTATCAAGTTCGGCACAGAAAGTAGCAGCGGATTCCGTAATATTGCGATTACTAATTGTATCTTTGAGCATTGCAGGGGTTTGGCTTTGGAAACCGTAGACGGGGGACGTCTGGAAGATATTGTTATCAGCAATATCACGATGAGGAATATCGTCAATGCTCCTATCTTTCTAAGACTGGGCGCACGCATGCGCAGTCCCGAAGGTACACCGGTAGGCACAATGAAACGTATCCTTATCAGTGACATCAACGTCTGGAATGCCGACAGCCGGTATGCTTCCATCATCAGCGGCGTACCGGGCGCTTGCATCGAGGACGTCACTTTCCGTAATATCCACCTATATTATAAAGGTGGATACAGCGCGGAAGACGGCAAGCGTGTTCCGCCCGAACAGGAGAAGGTATATCCCGAACCGTGGATGTTCGGCACGATTCCCGCCAAAGGATTTTATATCCGCCATGCACGGAACATCACTTTCGACGGTATCCGCTTCCATTTTGAAAAGCCGGACGGACGACCGCTCTTCGTAACCGATGACGCAGAAAACATTGAATATTATAATACGCCCAAAGAATGATGAACAAAAAACAATTGATATTCCTCTGCCTGCTTGCAACAGGCGGAGTTGTACAAGCGCAACAGTGGCCGGACGTTCCGGCAGAAGCACGTCCCGGCACCCGATGGTGGTGGCTGGGAAGTGCCGTAGACGAAAAGAATCTGACATACAACCTGGAAGAATATGCACGTGCCGGCATGGGTACAGTGGAAATCACTCCTATCTACGGCGTGCAAGGGAATGACGCAAACGATATACAGTTCCTCTCTCCCCGCTGGATGGAAGTGCTCAAGCATACACAAGCGGAAGGTAAACGCACAGGTGTTGAAATCGACATGAATACCGGTACGGGCTGGCCTTTTGGCGGGCCGGAAGTCAGCATTGAAGACGCAGCTACCAAGGCAATCTTCCAAACTTATGAAATAGAGGGCGGCAAAGAGATTGCTCAGGATATTAACGTGACTGACCCTAAGCAACAGCCATATTCCGTATTAAGCCGGGTAATGGCTTATAATGAAAATGGCCACTGTCTTAATTTGACTTCTCATGTCAAAAAAGACAAGTTGCAATGGAAAGCCCCTGCCGGTAAATGGAAAGTGGTAGCCCTCTACATTGGAAAGACACGGCAGAAAGTGAAACGTGCAGCACCGGGCGGGGAAGGATACGTCATGAACCACCTGTCAAAGAAAGCTGTCAAAAACTATCTTTCCCGCTTTGACCGTGCATTCAAGAGTAGCAAGACAAGCTATCCGCACACATTCTTCAATGACTCTTATGAGGTATATCAAGCAGACTGGACAGACGATTTCCTGGAACAGTTTGCCCGCAGACGGGGATATAAACTGGAAGAGCATTTCCCTGAATTTCTGGATGAAAGCCGTCCCGAAGTCAGCAGACGTATCCTGTCCGATTACCGGGAGACGATTTCCGACTTGTTATTGGAAAACTTCACCTGTCAATGGACAGACTGGGCACACAAAAACGGTAGTATCACCCGCAACCAAGCCCACGGTTCACCGGGTAATCTGATTGATATTTACGCAGCCGTAGATATTCCCGAATGTGAAGGCTTCGGACTGTCACAGTTCCATATCGAAGGATTGCGCCAGGATTCACTGACCAAGAAGAATGATTCGGACTTGTCTATGTTGAAATATGCTTCTTCCGCTGCCCACATCGCAGGTAAGACCTATACTTCTTCCGAAACATTCACCTGGCTGACGGAGCATTTCCGCACTTCCCTGTCACAATGCAAACCGGATATGGACTTGATGTTCGTTTCCGGTGTCAATCATATGTTCTTTCATGGGACGCCTTACTCTCCAAAAGAAGCCGAATGGCCGGGTTGGCTGTTCTATGCGTCTATCAATATGAATCCGACGAACAGTATCTGGCGTGACGCTCCTTCTTTCTTTAATTATATCACCCGTTGCCAGAGCTTTCTGCAAATGGGACGGCCGGATAATGATTTCCTGATTTATCTCCCGGTATATGATATGTGGAACGAACAACCGGGACGATTGTTGCTGTTCACTATCCACCACATGGATAAACTGGCTCCCAAATTTATCGACGCCATCCACCGTATCAGCAACAGCGGATACGACGGGGATTATATCTCCGACAACTTCATCCGCAGCACCCGTTTCAAGGACGGACAGTTGGTTACTTCGGGCGGAACGGGTTACAAAGCATTGGTAGTGCCTGCCGCCCATCTGATGCCGGATGATGTGTTGGCGCATCTTGTAGAACTGGCCAAACAAGGAGCTACCATTGTATTCCTCGAAAACTATCCGACGGATGTACCGGGATATGGTCAGTTGGAACAGAAACGTAAGAGCTACCAACGCACGCTCCGTCAACTTCCGTCTGTCTCTTTCTCCGAAACAACCGTCACTCCGGTTGGAAAGGGAAAGATTATCACAGGAACGGATTATGCACGCACATTGGCCAGTTGCCAGATTCCGTGCGAAGAAATGAAAACTAAATTCGGCCTGCAGGCAATCCGGAGAGTGAATGATACGGGATATCATTACTTCATCACTTCTTTGCAAGACAAAGGGGTAGACGGTTGGATTACTTTAGGAACAAACGCAACCGCAGCCGCCCTCTTTAATCCTATGACCGGAGAATGTGGAGAAGCCCTTATCCGCCAGGCAGACGGCAAGGCACAAGTTTATCTGCAACTGAAATCCGGTGAATCGGTTATCCTGCAAACTTATCAACAGCCTTTGCAAGCTTCCAAACCGTGGAGATATATAAAGGAACAACCTTTCAGCCTCAGCCTTGACCATGGCTGGAAACTACACTTTGCCGAAAGCAAACCGGAAATTCAAGGTACATTTGACATAGACCGCCCGTCTTCATGGACAAGTATCAATCATCCGGCAGCCAAAATCAATATGGGAACCGGAGTGTATTCATTGGATATCGAACTGCCTGCCTTAAAAGCTGACGACTGGATACTTGACTTGGACGATGTACGCGAAAGTGCCCGTGTCCGCATCAACGGACAGGAAGCGGGTGGTGTATGGGCAGTGCCTTATCAGTTGAGAGTAGGTCATCTGCTGAAATCCGGAAAAAACCACATCGAAATAGAAGTCACGAACCTTCCTGCAAACCGGATTGCAGAACTGGACAGGCAGGGAGTGCAGTGGCGCAAGTTCAAAGAAATCAATATTGTCGATTTAAGCTATCGACCGGCTAATTACGGACATTGGAAACCCATGCCTTCGGGATTGAATAGCGAAGTGCGGTTGATTCCGGTAGATTTTATGCAGAAATAAATGCTTATCATTATTATTTGATTTCTTCACTTCTTATCCCAAAAGACAAGCCCCTTTTCCGAATTTCATAGAAAAGGGGCTTATTTTATAATTCAGGTTAGTCTCTGCTTCTTTATCTCTGATTACAGAACAACACATAGCCTTTTCTAACCCCATAGTAAACAACGGATTACGTTCTTATTTTTCTCAAAGTATTCTCATGCCTATGAGAAAATATTCTCATCGTGATGAGAAATAATTCTCACTGCGATGAGAAAAAGTTCTCATAGGCATGAGAATTATTTCTCGTTTCGGTGAGAATAATTCTAGTGTAATAACCCCATTCCAAAGAGGTTACTTTAAGCTTATTACTGCCTGCTCCAACTGCTTCAACGCACATTCCAACGTAGCACGCGGACAAGCAATATTCAACCGCATGAAGCCTTCGCCTTCCTTGCCAAATGTTGCTCCATCGTTCAATGCCAAATGAGCATCTTCTATGAAAAGGCGGTTCAGTTCTTCCTGATTTAGTCCTAATTCACGGCAATCCAAAAAGATAAGGTAGGAAGCTTGCGGACGAATCATCCTGATAGCAGGAATATGCTCTTTCAGATAGTTTTCGGTGAAATCTACATTCTCCTTGATATATGCAATCACCTGGTCAAGCCATTCCGTACCATGACTGTAAGCAGCCGCTACACTCAGGTAAGCAAACAGATGCCCTTCACAGAACTCACTTGCTTCCATATATGTCTGGAAACGGTGACGAAGCTCCTCATTTTCTATGATTACATAAGAGCTTGCCAGTCCCGGCATATTGAACGCTTTACTCGGAGACATAAAGACGAGTGAATTCATCCGCGCTTTTTCCGAGATAAGAGCGAACGTAGGATGTTTGTATGGCGGCAAAGTCAAGTCGGCATGAATCTCGTCAGAGATAATTAATGTACCGCTTTCATGGCAAATATCAGCTATTTGGGCCAGCTCTTCTTTTGTCCATACACGTCCGCCCGGATTATGAGGGTTACTTAAAATAAGCAGTTTGCAGCCCTGAATATCTTGGCGGAAACGGTCAAAATCAATATAATATTGTCCGTCTTTCAGCACTAACGGGCTAAATACGACTTCGCGTTCATTCTTCTGAGTTACCAAAAAGAAAGGATGATAAACAGGCGGCATCACCATGACCTTATCCCCTTTCTGCGTAAAGCAGTGGATGGCAAAAGCCAATCCACGGACAATGCCGGGAGTGAAGGTCAGCATCTCTTCGCTTACCGTCCACCCATGGCGTGCCTGCAACCAGTTAATAATGGATTCCGACCATTCCTTACAGGCAAAAGTATATCCGAGTACTTCATGTTCCAAACGCTTTTTCAGAGCTTCTATGACAAAAGGAGCTGTACGGAAATCCATATCAGCTACCCACATTGGAATCAAGTCATTGCGTCCCCAACGACTTTCTACCGCATCCCATTTTACGGAATCTGTACCATGACGGTTTATTATTTCATCAAAATTATAGTTCATACTGCATAATGTTGTTAGGTTATGTGTATAATAAACAGTTAGCAAAGATAGTTGTTTTCGTGGTATTACCGAAAGGCAGCCTCTAATTTTGTATGCCCTATTAAAACATAGAGGGCCGGAGCAATACAGCATCCGACCCTCATATTCATATACCCTGAAAAAAACTAATAACCTATTTGTATTTATTATTCATTCCAACGATGCACTATAAATCCACACTTACCATCTTCTGTTTTTAAAGAGATGAAATAGATATGCGGATGGCTCGTCGGACCTGTACCGATACGTTTTTCCAAAATAAACTCGGTCAGTTTAACGGCAGAGGCTGCTTTGTCTGTGTACGAAGTCTTAGTGTCATTGATAGTCGTTTCAAACTTCGGATTACGGTTGGCAGCATTCACACAATTTAAATTGTTTGCCCAACCACCGTTAAAGTAGACATAATATGTATCTTTCACTTCACCGTTTTGTTGATACCAGTACATATCTTTTGGCGTTGCATAAGATCCGGTACTGACAACTCCGGCCGTGTTAATATCAGCACGATAACCATCCCAATAAATACGTGGCGTCGGGTCGTCAAGATTGAGCGGTACCCATAAGTCTATGGAGCGGCTTTCCTTTTCCTGGTCGGTCACAGTGATGGTTGTACCACCGTCACCTACCACGGTAACAGTTACTGTGGTGCCGGATACTGCAACAGTAGCTACCCCCTCATTCAGAGATTTAACGGTATAACCGCCATTACCGGAAGTGATATTGAAAGAAATCTGTTGAGGCGTACCCTCATACACATATTCTCCCTCAAGAGTCCCCTCTTTATCAAACAGAACAGGACGAATCGGATTCGTCACCCGCACTTTAAGAGTAGCTGACTTGTTTCGGGAATCTGTCACAGTAATCGTTGCCTGTTCGACATTCGCTTTACCGCCAAGTACCAGTTTATATCCTCCTGTTACATCGGGGTCTTCCACAATTTCAGCGTTGATGGCTTCAGGAGCAGAATTGGTTACTGTATAACCGCCATTACCGGTCAGGATTTTCATTTCACGAAGAATAACGCCGTCATTATCCAGACGCAATACTTCCACTCCCTCCGGGAGCGATTCGAGTGTCAGTTCCTGAAGTTTACGTACTTCAACCGTCATGAGAGCACGATTGTAGCTATCATCCGAAAGGCGAACGATGGTGCTGCCTATGTCACCGCCTGTCAACAGTATTTCGTTGCCGACCACCTCGGCAGTCACCACATCCTCATTATCACTCTCTACACGATAATTCACACCGTCCAAACCAATACCGATATGCAGGACTTCTCCCTCAACGAGCACCGGATTGTGCGTCGTAAGCGGAACATTGACATAAGGGTAATACACATCTTTGTCATTCTCACATCCCGTCATCAAGCAGAGAAGAGCCAGAAAAGGGATAAAGGATAAATATTTTATTTGTTTCATTGATTCTAGATTTTTAAAGCCCGATTAAATCTCCCCAAGGGAATATCCGGACAGACTGTTAGTTTTATCAAGTTCTGCAATATCCCGTCTTATTAAAACAGAAAGAAGCATAATTGCCATCCCATTAATAATTAGGATTCTGATACATTCCGTCTTTATTCGTCGAGATCTGTATCTCGCTCAACGGAATGGGGAATAAATAATTCTTATCACTGTCGAAGCTGGTTTTCGTCGTACTAAAACCATTGCGGTTTTCCAGGAAGTGCTCAAGCATACCGGTACGTGCCAGGTCATACCAACGCCAGCGTTCGAAGCAAAGTTCACGGGCACGCTCCAACAAAATATCTTCGAGTGTATACGTATCGTAATTCCCAAATCCGGGGGTATCGTCTTCAGTGACAGCAACTCCCTGATTTAATCCGCGGGCACGTTGCACGATGCGATTCATTGCTTCCACACCCTCATCGGACGGTGAACCGTTGTTCAACATCAAATCGGCTTCGGCGTACATCAGCAGTACATCGGCAAAACGCAGTACGAGGATATTGTTCGGACAGTTAGAGTACACAAAGTTGGTATGTTCATCTTTCCAGGTAGCTCCCCAACGATATTTGGTGACACCACTGTTCGTTACAGACTTCGCATTGTCTCCGGGTTGCGGTTTACCGCTTAGCTCCGTCATGGGTTTCTGTGCTATCGGGCTATTATTGGTCTTATCAAAGTCAATCACATAATCGGCCAGATTCCACTCCCGACGCTTGTCGTAACCATTGGCATCATAATAGTTCCAGAATGAAGGAACATATTTAAGGTTGCATTGTCCGGCAATGGCATTTGTACGCCAGCCGCCGTAAAGTTTCTGTCCGTCGGTATTGATTGCACGGGCACCATATTCTTTCGGCCATTGTGAACCGTAAGGATTCTGTGCGCTGAACTGTATTTCCCAAATCGTCTCTTTATTGATGTTCTTATTTTCAATTTTAAAAACATCTCCGTAGACCGGTTCCAGATCACGTCCGCTATTGGTGATTACATCTTGCAGCAGCGCCAATGCATCACCGTAAAGTTTTTCATCCGTTTGTTCTATCTGCTTGTAACCGGCTACACGATCAGCGGCACGTGCCGAAGCCATCGTAATATATACTTTTGCCAGCAATGTTTTGGCAGCCCAGTAATTCGCCCAACCGCCATCTATTTCTTTAGGCAGAACATCTTCGCCCAAACAGAATAATAAATCATCTTCAATGAGTTGATAAACTTCCGCTACCGGTGTACGCCCCATGTCGTAAGTCAGCTCCGTCACATGATCGGTCATCAGAGGCACCGCTCCGAAAGTCTGCACCAGGTTAAAATATCCCCATGCACGCAAAAAACGTACATTAGCCACATAGCGGTTGATAAGTTTAGCGTCTCCTTCGATTCCCTGTGCTTTGTAGATAACAGTGTTGCAGGTGGTAACCAACCGGTAGTAGCGAAACCAGAATTGCTTGATACAGCCATCGGTAGGCGTATATGTGTAGCGGTCGATAAAACCACGCAGGTTCGTTTCATTGGGATACATACACTCGTCCGTACCTACCATACCGACAAATAACGGGGTATTGGTGCCGACGTTATACATATAGCGCAACGTAGAAAACGCACCGACTGCTCCTACTTTCAGAGATTCGATAGTCTTATAGAAAGTTCCTTCATCGAATTCAGACTCCGGCTTCTCTTCCAGGAAATTGGTACAAGACGAAACGGAAGTTCCGAGTAGGAACGTAGTAGCCAATAATAGTATGATATATTTTTTCATGGAATTCAATATTCAGGGTGTTAAACAAATCAGAAAATAAAATTGAAACCGACAGAATAAGAACGATTGCGCGGATAAGCACTGTAGTCGAGACTCGGCATCAAGTCGCCTGTCTGTCCCTGACGAGTGTTTACTTCCGGGTCAAATCCCGTATATTTGGTAAATACGCAAAGGTTCTTGACCGAAGCAAACAGTTTGATGTTCTGCATACCGACTTTCTTGGCTACTTTCTTTCCAAGTGCATAGGCCAGCGTGATGTCTCCAATACGGAGGAACGAACCGTCTTCAAGCATCTTGGACGTACAGTAGTTGAGTGCCACCCCACCCGGCATACGATATTTGGCTTCGTTGTTACCAGCAAAGAATACGTTACCATCTGCATCATAAAGTGTCGGCGACCAGGACTTGGTATTCATTTCAGCAATCTGATTATGACCGTCACGTCCACTTGTCAATGAATGGAGGTTGGCGTTGAAAACAGTTGCTCCATAACTGAACTGCATAGCTACGCTCAATGACAGGTTCTTATAAGAAACTGTGTTCGTCAAACCGCCTGTGAAATCCGGTTCGCCACTTCCCAGTAATACGAGGTCGGCAGAAGTGATTTTTCCGTCACCGTTCTGGTCGCGGAAGCGATAATCTCCCGGACGTATGCTGGCAATCTTCTGACCGAGCACTTCGGTAAGCCCTTGCTCGTTGATTTCGTGCTGTGAAGCATACACACCGTCAATCTTATAGCCATACCATTGTCCGAGGCTCTTGTTCTTGCGGATCATGACAAAGTTTCCTGAACCGGGAATAACTCCCGGGTCAAATCCCATTTCATCACCAGGGCCGATATCAAGCACTTTCGAACGGTTAAAGCCGATGTTGGCATTCAAGGTCCAGTTCCATTTCTTAGTCAGAATAGGGGTAGCATCCAAGGTAATCTCAATACCCTGATTGCGGACTGCTCCAATATTGGCCCATCCCTTTTCGTATCCTGTAGCCAATGCTGCATTCTTTTCAATCAGCAGGTCGGTGGTCTTTTTGCGATAAACATCCACCGTCATTGCCAGGCGGTTTTTAAAGAAAGACATATCCAGTCCGAGATTGACCATATCCGTTGTTTCCCAACGTAATGACGGGTTTGCCGGCCTGTCAATGCTGGCACCGTAAGAAAGATCGGAACCATACATCGGATAGAATGAAGAAGCGATTGTTGAAAGGCTCCGATAAGAAGGAATGGCTGTGTTACCACTGCGACCATAACCGAAACGCAACTTAAGGTTATAGAAGACTCCCAAGTCTTTCACAAACGACTCTTCGTTGATACGCCATGCCAGACCAACTGACGGAAATCCCGCCCATTTATTACCGGCACCGAAACGTGAAGAACCGTCGGCACGATAGCTGGCTGTCAGCAGATAACGTTCCTTATAATTGTATTCGGCACGTGCAAGGAATGATGCCATATTCCACTTGACAATTGAAGATGTCGGTATCTGTGGAGTGACGCCCATCCCCATTCCATTCACACCCAGATTGAGTGAAGGGAAATTCTGCGTTTCAGTACGCACTGTATTATTGTTATAGGTTTCAAGCGTGCTACCTGCCAATACATTAAGACGATGTCCGCCTTTCCAAGAATTGGTGTAGGTAAGAAATGCTTCTCCAGAGAGCTTTTTAATTCCGGCATTGCTGACAATGGCACGTCCGTTCGCCTTAAATCCCTGTTCGGTATTAGCGGGATAAAACACATCTGTTTTTTGATGGTTATCCTCATACGTACCTGCCACACGCAGTGAGAGTTCGCGAAGTATTTTCCATTCAACTTGCATACGTGCTGTCAGATTATCTTTGTAGCGATTGTTGGTAATATCACGCACTTGTACGTATGGGTTGGAAACCACTTGTCCCTCTTCACTACCTGTACCTTCGGTAATACCGGATGAGGTGGCTGAGTTCAAAGGTGACTGGCGCAATAGTTTCACCATCAGACCATCGGAACTGCCGGTTGCCAAACCAGAGTTTTTAGTTCTTGAACCTGATATGTTGGCGGTCAGGGTCACGTTAGTACTCAATTTCTGAACAAGGTTAACTCTTCCCGTGAAACGTTCGAAACCGGAATTAACAACGATACCTTCCTGGTTGAGATAGCCTCCGGATATCGAATAGCGGGTATTCTTATTACCACCTGAAACGTTGACACGGTATTCCTGATACAGGGCATCGCGGAACATCAAGTCCTGCCAGTCGGTATTTGTATTACCTGGGGCACCATACGACTCCCAGTCTGCATAAGTTGAACTTTCGGGAAGTACCCAATAGTTACCGTCACCGTTCGGGTTGTCACGATAGACAATGCCATCGCTCATGGTCGACGGATCGGTTCCGTAGGGGTAGTATTTCCATCCGGTCTTATAACGCATTAACGCATATTCCGAAGAATTGAGCATATCAAATTGGCGTACTGCCTGCTGTATACCTAAATTAGCATACAGCTCCACCCGTGTTTTTCCATCATTGGTTCCCTGGCGTGTGGTAATCATGATGACACCGTTCGCACCACGCGAACCATAAATAGCGGTTGAGGAAGCATCTTTTAGAATTTCAATGGATGCCACATCACCCGGATTCAGAGAAGAAGCATCTTCGCAAATCACACCGTCGATAACAAAAATCGGGGCACTTGAAGCATTAACGGACGATGCACCACGAATACGGATGGTGTAATCGGAACCGGGAGCACCGTCATTCTGCACAATCTGCATACCGGCTGCCTTACCTCTCATGGCATCTTCGAGTGACGTAATGGCACGTTCGCTCAATGCATCCTTACTAATAGATGATATGGAACCTGTCAAGTCAGAGCGACGCATAGAACCGTAACCGATGGCTACCACTTCTACGTCTCCCAAACCAATCACGTCCTCTTCCATAATAATATTGATCTGTGTACTATTGCCTACGCGATGATCGACAGTTTTCATACTAATCATCGAGAAAACAAGCACTGACTGTTTCGACGGTACATTTATAGAGTATGCTCCATCGATATTGGTAATCGTGCCGCGCGTTGTTCCCTGCACAACGACCGAGACTCCCGACAGTGGGTCTCCCTCCAGATCCGTTACTTTACCGGTAACAGTCAGAGTCGTTTTTTGTCCCATAACATCTATTGCCAGAACAGATGCCAGGAGCATAATCATACATAATGAATAGAATTGTTTCATTGGGTATTAATTTTTTAGGTTACTAAAAGAATACTGTTTTTTCTCAAATATATGGGTGAGATGATTAGAACTAGGGTTAATCCGTGGATTAACACCCTCAAAAAAGCATTAACCGCTATGTTAAAAGAGGGATTAACCTCTATTGCCTTTCACATTCTTCCTGATAAGTTCGAGGAACTGTTCCGTATTCACCAATACTACATTTTCGTTTAATAAGTTTTTAAATGCAAGCATATCTTCCACCGTATAACTGGACGGAGCATTGACGTGTACCACGATTGCCGAATAGGCATCTATACTGTTAATGTCACGCGGAGCCGAGTTCAAAGCCGCAGCGATGGTTTCGGGAGTATGAGGTTCCGTAAACTTATCATCATTCTTCATGAAATAGCGGAACGAAACGACCGGAACATCTCCTGCAAAGAAATAAGCGCCCTGCCATTTGGCATATCCCAGATAGTTCATATACAAGAATCCTTTCATATCGGGCAAGTTGCCGATGTGCCGCTTCATAAATGTTTCATACGAACCGACAGACGAACCGGTGAATAGTTCCGCATCGTCCATCAGTACCATATACTGCATTCCGCAATCTTTCAACATTCCATTCGTCATGCGGAAATAGTCGGCTACAAACTCATGATGAGACGGGAATGTATAACCCGCACCGGACAATGCTCCGACATAACAATTGGTTGCCGGCAGATTTTTCTGATACCAGTTGTGCACCGGAACCATATTGGTGCGCAGAGTCGGGGGATACATCCAGGTAAGCGGAATCTCATGTGCACGCGGATGCGAGATATAGGTATTCCGGGAAAACAAATCGAGCATATAGGACGTATTGTCCCCGTCACTGAATACAATCGTGGCATAATGCACGCCTGTTCGTGCCGGGACTTCCACAGGCGAAGCCGGTCGGTCATACGGTTTCAACTGTTTGGATGACAGGATGGAAAGGCTCATGGTGTTGATACCCGGCACGGTATATACTCCATTATGTTCGCATCCGAACCGTACATCCATGCGTTCAAGATTATAAGGTACTCCCCAACCATAATGAGGCGAATTGGGTTTCAACATATAATAAAGCTTTTGCAACACAGTACCGTCACTTTTGGCATTGCTACACCAGGGATATCGGTTCGCTATGGCAAAATCGACCATTGTCCACGGAAAAGAAGCATTGTTCACAATCGCATTCAAGTTGAATTGTGAAGAATGTTGTTTTATATAGTCAGCCAGCCAAGCCTCATCCTTATCCCTCACGTCGGCCAGTTTCTGCAGACTGTTATAAGGAGCTTTAGAGGCCAGAGCCGTTGTCAGTATCACAGCATCAAGCACTCCTGCAAGGCTTGCAGCAATGTATGTTTTCTCCAATTTATCATCCACCAATACATACCCTTCCGCTCTGTTCAGGAACAAAGAAGTTATCTCCGACAGGCTTTTCTTCGTAAAGGTATAACCGGAGGCTTTCATTTCGTTCATCCATTTGGCGTATGCCTGACCGGAGTGAAGAAAGATTTCGGGGCTGCTGCGATTCACAAGTCCGGCAAGCGAAGCCAGATAGAGCAGTTCTTCATAATTGCTGTTCCCCACTTCGGCGCGCGTGATTTCAATCAAATCCCAGTTTTCAACCAAAGGAGGTTCTTCAGGTAATTCCGGTTCCGGCTTCTCTCCCTGCCCTTGTTCTTTTCCCTGTTCTGTTTCCTGTCCCTGCTCTCCCTGTTTTTCGCAAGAGCAGAAAACCGCCAATAGGGTAAGCCCCATGACATAGATAAAGTTTTTCATTCTCATAGTATTCAATTATAGTGTTCAATTAATATATGAGACGATCAGCCACCTGATTATTTCTGTTGACCGGACATTGAATAAGGAGCATCTTGAGGCATTATGCCACGCTTTTTGTTGGGCTTATCCCCCATCTTGAAGTTCAAGCTACCGCCTTTTATCAAATCATCATGTTTCAGGTAGTTACGGGTATAATCTTTCCCGTTCATCATCATTCGCTGTATATAGCGATTGTTCTTATTGTTGTTTTCTGCCTGTATAGTTATCTTGTTCCCGTTCTCCAATGTAATGACGGCTTTGCGAACCAAAGGAGCTCCGACCACATATTGTCCGCTTCCGGGACATACCGGATAAAAGCCCAGGGCAGAGAATACGTACCAGGCCGAAGTCTGTCCGTTGTCCTCGTCTCCGCAATATCCGTCGGGAGTAGGTTTATACATCCGGTTCATCACTTCGCGTAGCCAATACTGGGTTTTCCAGGGTTCCTGTGCATAGTTATACAGATAAATCATGTGCTGGATGGGCTGGTTGCCATGCGCATAGTTGCCCATATCCATAATCTGCATTTCACGAATTTCGTGTATCACGAAGCCATAATAGCTGTCGTCAAATACCGGTGGCAGGGAAAACACAGAGTCCAACATACCAGTAAAGGATTTCTTGCCATCCATCAAATGAATGAGTCCCTCCACGTCATGAAACACAGACCAGGAGTAATGCCAGCTGTTTCCTTCCGTAAACGCATCTCCCCACTTGAATGGATTGAATGGAGCCTGGAATGTTCCGTCTTCATTCTTCCCGCGCATCAACTTATGAGAAGCATCGTACAGGTTCTTGTAGTTCATGTTACGCTGGCGATATAACTCCTGTTCTGCTTGGGGACGGTCCAACAATTTAGCAATCTGCCAGATGCACCAGTCATTGTATGCATATTCCAGCGTGCGGGCTGTATTTTCTTTGATGCCTACGTTGTAAGGAACGTAGCCCAGTTTGTTATAATATTCATAACCCAGACGTCCTGTCGAAGTACTGGTAGGATGCTCACTATTGGCACTTTTCACCATTGCGTCGTACAATCCCGGCCATAAATTTTTCGGCGTCACACCCTTCAGTATGCCATCGGCTACCACGGAAGCCGAGTTGTTGCCCACCATGCAATCACGATGTCCCGGCGAAGCCCATTCCGGCAGGAATCCGCTTTCTTTGTACGTATTCAGCAATCCCTCCTGCATCTGTTGATTGACGGACGGATATACCAGATTCAGCAACGGGAACAAACAACGGAATGTATCCCAGAAGCCTGTATCGGTAAACATATATCCGGGCAATACTTTGCCGTTGTAAGGGCTATAGTGAACCGGATTTCCGGCTGAATCCATTTCGAAGAACATACGGGGGAAAAGTACGGAACGGTAAAGACATGAATAGAACACCTGTTTCTGATCTTCGTCGGCATCAATAGCGATGCGTCCCAATACATCATTCCATTTTTTCTCTCCATCGTCTTTCAGTTGTTCCAGACTTCTGCCGCCTAGTTCTTTCAGGTTCAACTCGGCTTGCTCGAAGCTGATGAAAGAGGAAGCCACCCGTGCTTGTACCTGTTCTCCCCGTTGAGTGGAAAAGCGAACAACAGCACCTACATGATTGCTTTCCAGCTCCTGTCCGGCAACGGTTTTTCCATTGTTCCACACGGAGAATGAAACGGGTTGCTTATCGAAGTAAATCACAAAATAGTTCTTGAAATTATCCGGTACGCCACCACTATTGCGGGTGGTATATCCTATAATCTTATTCTCTTCGGGAACGACACGTATATACGATCCCTTGTCGAACGCATCAATCACCACAGCAGCAGAGTCCGACTGTGGGAACGTGAAACGAAAGTGCACCGCCCGCTCCGTAGGAACCAACTCTGTTCTAATATCATAGTCGGCCAAGTATACTCCATAATAATAAGGCGTCACCGTCTCGGCTTTGTGAGAGAACCAGCTTGCCCGCTCTTCTTCGTTTATTTTATTCCCAATGACAGGCATGAGTGAGAACTGCCCGTAATCGTTAATCCACGGACTGGGTTGATGGGTCTGTTTGAAGCCTCGAATCTGGTACTGGTCATATTTATACTGCCAGCCATCTCCCATCTTTCCGGTCTGTGGTACCCAGAAATTCATGCCCCATGGCATGGCCACTGCCGGATATGTGTTGCCGGCAGAGAGTTTAAAATCGGACAGGGTTCCTATCAACGGATTCACATAATCGACCGGTGCTTTTTCGGCCCAGACCACACTTACCTGCAAAAGACAGGCAACAATCCACATATTCTTTAATTTACGCATCTGTATAGGATGTTTTCAACTGATGAATCACTTCTTTGTACTGTCACGTCCCAATATCGCCTCCCACATCATCGGTACAAGAATTTCTTGAGCCGCTTTGCGGGTAGGCAAAATACCGTCACGCTGATATGGCTTTAATGCTTCTTCTCCTCCGGCATCGTAGATCTTGTTAAACTCTACCGAGTAATCGACCAGAATGATACCTTTCTTCTTGGCAGCTTCGCGACATGAAGCATTGAATGCAGCCAGTTCGGGACGAGTCTCCGCCGATTGTCCCAACGGACGTTCGGAAAGAATATACAATACGATGGTGGCATCGGGATTCTGCGCCCGCAGATTGTCAACCATATATTCCGCACACTTTCCCGAATACCAGGGAGCATTATTGAAACGGGTCACGGCATCATTCTCCGAAAAGCCGAATATCAGCAAATCGGGTTTGCGGCTCAATACGGAGTCCTTGAAGTTTTCCGTTGCCCAGAAAGAGCCGATTCCCGACTTCGAGCAGTTGTAGAACGTTATCTTTTCGGGGAATCTACGTTCGAGTCTGGTACGAAGCTGGTCCACCCAAACCCGGTTGGAGGTATTGATGGCTGCACTGGCACCGTAGAACACAACAGTCTGTTTTTCACCTTTCTTGAGTTTCTTCAGGAAAGAGGTTTGAGCACTGGTTGTGGAGACTGTGAAAATTGATACTAATATCAAAAGAAATATACGGTTCATACTTATTCTTATTTTTTCCATGGTTTATTATTCACATTCATATTCACATGACGATACCACTCGAACAGACCTTTCTCGTCCAAGCGGTTCTGCAAGCGGCGTACATCGAGATTGCGCACACTCGTCTTCTGTAAAGCTGCCATCGCTGCTGCCGTACCGGCTGCTTCGCCAATGGTTGCACATATCGGTTGCACCCGGTAAGAACTCATTGCCAGACGGGTTCCGCTGATGATACGCCCGGCTGTCAGCAATCCTTCGGTATTGACGGGAATCAAGCTGCGGTACGGGATGCCGTAAGGTCCTACGCTGTTCTTTATTTTGGGGTCTACATTCATTCCCCACGGGTCTAACGAGTACCAGGCATCAGCAATCTTATCATCGTGCATCACTCCTTTCAGTACATCATCTACTGTCAACACATATTCTCCCTTGATACGACGGCATTCTCTGATTCCTATTTTCGGGGCTACATGGGTGACGTATCCGGCCCGGTTGAGGGCTTCGAATTGCGGTTCCAGCTTTTTCATGGCACGACGATGCGCGTCGGCTACCAATACCGGGTCGGTAGTGTCAGTACACTCTACCGTTGCTCCCCAGTGGAGGTATATGCCGGAGTCTATCTTCCGGAATTCCTCTTCCGTCTGCTGGGTTACCCACTTTTCCTGGTCGTGGTCGAGTACACCGGTCTTGAATATGTGGCGGGGAAATTCCGCGTCACTGCGGGTGCGTTGGCTGATGTACATCATTGTACATGGCTGCACTCTACCGTCGCTCTTTTCAAGTCCGATACTTTCGTTGAAGTCCTTGCGGGCGTCACTGCCGTAGAAGTATTCACAACCGGCTTTGGCTGCCAGAAGTCCGGTACCGGTGGCGTCGATGGTAACCGGTGCGGAGACTTTCTGCAACATCCCTTGACGCATCACGCAGACGCCGGTCACTCTGTTGCTGTTGCCTTTTGTCTCGACCACTGCATCCACAACCGGCGAACCACACATCAACGTGATGTTCTTTTCCGCTTTCATAATGCCGTAAACGACTTGCGCAAATGACGACGGCAACCACCAATGCTGCTTATTATCCCATGCCCATTGTCCGAACGTGCTGCTGGGGGTAATGCTTAGTGAATGTTTCTGGTTCAGTTCGCGCACCATATCGATAAATACACCGACACGGGGTGCACCGCACATATATGTGACATACATATCCACCGGAGCTCCTCCGGGCATCATATCTTCTTCCAGTAAAATCACCTTGGCTCCCTCTCTGGCAGCGGCAACGGCAGCAGGTATACCTGCCGGTCCGGCACCCACTACGATTACATCGCAATGCAATTCGGGCAATTTAAACAGGGATTTATCTTGGGGATTCATCGCTTCATTCGCGGCAAACATGGAGACTCCGGGCAAAGCTGCACCAGCAGCACCTATTCCCATGTTCTTCAAAAACTGTCTTCTATTCATTGTCATAGTCGTACGCTTATTTCTTTTTTAAACCATCGAAAAGCCCCATTGAGGCAAGTCGGTCTTGTAGTTGTTTGATATCTATGGAACGAAGTCCGGTTTGATTCAAGGCGGACATAGCTGCTGCCGTACCTGCTGCCATTCCGATGTTGGAACAGATAGGCTGCACTCTAAGAGAACTGTGAGCAATGCGTGTCGCACTGATAATACGTCCGGCAGTGAGCAACCCCTCGGTCTTGGTTGGCAGAATACTGCGATAGGGGATGCCATAAGGGCCGATATGTTTCATCTCTTCGGGAATTTTCATTCCCCACACATCGAACGAATAGTGTGCGTGGGCTATCACGTCATCATGCATCGTTCCGGCAATGAGATCGTTGGCTGTAAGCACGTACTCGCCTTTGATGCGGCGCACTTCGCGCACGCCCAGCTTCGGAGCCAGATGTACTGCGTATCCGGCTTCGTGCCAGATTTCGAGGTTTTCCTGCAGGCGTTCCAATGCTTCCTGCTGGGCTTGTGCCAGCAACAGAGGATCACGGGTATCCTTGCAATATACAGTCCGTCCCCAGTGCAGATAGATGCCGGCGTCTCTCCGGATCATATCCTCCTTATCGTCGGCTTTCACCCAACGATTCAGGTTATCTTCCACAGCACTGCTGCCTTTCAGTTTATCAATAGGTAGTATGGCATTGCGCTTGATTCTTTCACTAATCAGCATCCAGGTACAAGGCTGTACCTTACCATCGGCCACTTCGATGCCTACGGGCTCGTTGTAATCGCTCTTGGCTTCGCTGCCAAACATATATTCGCATCCTGCCATATCGGCAATCAGTCCGTTGCCGGTGGCATCTATGGTAACTGCCGCATCAATATCCTGATAATCGCCATTACGCATGATGCGCACTCCGGTCACCTGGTTTCTGTTGCCGGAGGTCTTGAGCTTTACTCCTACAACGGGTGCTGCGCACATCAGCGTGATGTTTTCTTCTTTTTCGAGAAGCTGATAAATCACTTCCGCATAAGAACCGGGCATCCACCAGTGATTCTTTCCGTCACTGCCTGTTTTTCCGAACGTCTCACAAGTACGCCCGCCAATGGTGTGTTTTGCATTCAATACCTGAATCATCTCCTGAAACACTCCCACCCTGGGACCACCGCATATAAAGGGAACATACATATCGACCGGGGCTCCTCCAGGCATATTATCCTCTTCCAGCAATATTACTTTAGCTCCCTGACGGGCTGCCGCAATGGCAGCAGGTACTCCACCGGGACCGGCTCCGACTACCACCACATCACATTTCAATGTTGGATACTTGGGCTTGGCCTTCTCTACCTTCTCATTGCCCATAGCGGCTACAAATGACGAAGGCAGGACACTCAATGCTGCAATAGCAGACACTTTAGTAATGAAATCTCGTCTGTTAATTTCCATATATGTGTATACTTTAATGTTTTTCAATTAGAATTTATGGCAGAATCTCTATTGACGTGTTTGATTCTTAACCGCCAAAGCAACTCATCTATCGGCACTACCTGTACCTTTTTGTCCAGCAACTGCTTACACCAGTACACGGGAGTCACTCCTCTCGGCGAACGGCTGTTCTGCGGCGCACTGACAATACTGTCTTTCGACTCTTTCTCAAAGCGCGACCAGGCATGAACAATGGTCCACGCTATCTCGCCCTCGGGAATTTTATTCGTCGCATCTTCATTAATTACTGCTGCAATCTGCGAGGGAGTACCGGACTTTTCTTTTTCCTGGTTAGCCCATATCTGTCCGCGTGCGGAAATCACCGGAATATCGTTCCCTTTCCGGTCTTTCACCCAAAACACTTTACCGTATCCGCCATTATAGGGAGAATACTGCACGGCAAGCATTCCGGCTATTCCCTCCAATTCTTCGGCAAAGACACGATATGCATCCAGGGCTTCTTTCGAATCTATCTTATGGCAAATGAAACCAAATGCTTTGATACCCATCTTTTGCATGTGTACATTCACGATACGGGCAAAACTCCGCAACAGTCCCTCTCTGTCGGCGCGCTTTGAAGCAAAAAGGTCGGGGTAATAGTATCCGCCACCATATTCGGCAAGCGATACGTTTCGTGGCTGACTGTTCATCAGTACATTAAGCACATCGGGAGCAGCCATTGACAGGTTGACCATACACGTGGTGAATGACATGGGAATCTTGCCATTATGTTCGTTGCTCCAAAAATCAGGATTATTGATAAAACTACCCAATGTCCACTGCATATTATCTCCGTCGCTCATCACAAAGGAATGATAAATTGCATCAGACTCCCAATTTATCCGGGCCGGATTAACAGTTTTAATCTTTTTTATTTTTTCATTGCCGGTGATGGAGAGCATGGGCAGATTCATGCACCAGTCGGAAGCTGTATTAATTAATCCCCAGTAGGAACAGGGGGCGATGTGCTGAAATTCCGGCCCGCTATTCCAGCCTATCACCGGTGACAAGGGGCGTACCCACTCCAGTATAGTATCCAGCAATTCGTCCACGCCGTAATAAACCATTCCCTTATGGGCAATGGCATAATCACGATTGTTGGCTATCGACGGATTGGTCAGGACAATGAAGTTATTGTTCATCCGGGATTTGTGTTCGTCAAACCAAGCCTGGGTCAGATTCTCCTTGCTGGCGTCATACAATTTCTGCAAGCCAGACGCTTTTGCCTGTTCTTCCAGCGTTATATCTACCAGAATTCCTTTCAGGATGCCGGCCTGTGCGGTTGCCAGACTGATGGAGTTGTCTTTCCGATTATAATCATATAGGATGTAACCTTTTATATAGCCTTGCTTTTGAAAGCGTTTCACGACTTCCCAGGTATTCAGGGCACCCCGTTCCTTTACTTTGAGGCGTTTCAGCCAGGCTTTATAATACAGCTGATAATCCGGTGTACGATTCTCAACCCAAAGTCCCTCGTTGCCGATACCCTCGTTTACAGCTTGGGCAGCAAGTCCGCATAAGGATTGGGCAACATTCATCTCACGGATATCACCGGGTCGGGACAGTGTACATTTCAAGATGTAACCGGGCCTTTTCTGAACAGGCCACCAGTTATCCGGTGAAGAGGAAGCCACTACCGGTGAGATGGTTCCTCCCAGCAGCATTCCTATTAAGAAGAGTGTTTTAATTAGATTTTTCTTTTTCATCGTGGCATTAGTTTATATAGACAAAGATATCCGGGAGCCTATAATATATGGGTTAATTTATAGGTTACCTCCCACTTTTATTTTATTAATCCTACCCGAAAAGGGCTTTTTTCGTGCAAATGTGTTCATCTGCCAACGAACGGTATCGAAGTTCCGTTCATAGATGAATTTGCAGGAAATGTTCCACTTCATCCATCAGTTTAGGAAACATATCTGTAATTCCGGGATGATTGAATGCATGGGAATAATAAGGATAAAGGTGAAGTTCGACTTCAAGGCCCTGTTTAGCAAGCCAGGAAGCAAAGTTAGTACTTTGCACATATCCCACAAGAAAATCGCCTAACCCATGTCCGAGAAAAACAGCCGGGCTTGAAACCGGAATCATGGACGCGGGTGATATTTCACGTTTGAACTCGGCGGTGTTGGGTGCGAAATAGGGTTTATCGTCACCACCAAACATATTGTAATCGTATACGCCGGCAAAACCGACCAACACATTAGTCCCAGGATCGCGCAATGCGGATACGGCCGACAGGTGCGCGCCCGAACTGCCTCCCACATATCCGTAGCGGGTAGTATCTATCCGACACTCGGCGGCACGCCGAAAGACATATTGTCGGGCGTAGTTGATATCATCAAAAGCGCGTGCGATGGTGGCACCCGGATGAGTGGACAACGAATGTCCCACCCGCACTCCTGCTATCCCAAGAGAAGCCAGATATTTAGAAATGACTTCCACCCGTTCGGGCGTGCCGGAAGTCCATCCGCCACCGAAGATATGAAAAAGTACCGGGAAGTCGGAACCTGAAGCAGGGAGGTCGATATACATTTCCAGATCGTATCCCTCGTGTGAACGGTAGACGAAATGTTTAGTCCGTACCTTTTGCTCGTCAATCTCGAACTTATGGTCGTAAATTGTCTTGCTCCAAGGCACAAAGGCATCTGCGGGAAATTGACCGGAATACAGTTTGGCCAATTGTTTCCGGGGATAGACATCTATCTGGCCTCCTACCTGATAGAGGCGATTGCCATAGCGGTTGTAGCCAATGTGTTTCCCTACCGGTTTTTCCTGCGCCCGGAGCGGGGGCCATACAGCCAACGACAGGACACATGCCAAAAGCAGCATGAACGGACGGCAAAGGGAATGGCGGAAAGCAATGTCAGAAGAAATAGGCATCATGTTCTAATTAGTATTATATAGGTTCATCAATTCGATGACACAAAAATAGGTTCAAAGCAAAAAAAAGGGGGTTAATTTTCGGATTAGTGCGCTTTTTATTTCATTAATCACTCCATAAAAAGGTAGATGTCAGGCAATCACCCAAGAGAATTAAACTGAATTATTAGGAATACATGAGGGAAATTTCTAACTTTGCATTGAAACGCATTTCTAAAACGTCGTTTGATTATGCAGAGAACATACCAGTTTTTTATATTCATTGCCATATTTGCTCTTTCTTTTCAACCGCTAAAAGGGGCAGGACTGCTCTTTTCAAGAGAGACTCCCCAGACTTATTTAGACTTATTCAGTGGGAACGATATTTCATTCACCAATTCTGTAACGATCTCTTTCGATTTATCCATTCATAGCCATGAGAGTTTCGGACAGATATGGGTGTATGAGGATAAGGCCGCACCATATAGTTTTGCTTATATCGGTCGCGATAAAAGCAGTTCATCGTTCGTCATCAACAGCCTTACGGATAAAAAGCAATTTCTCGAAATCCCCGTCTCGCCTCAAGCTATCGGTGCACGCAAATGGCTGCATGTAGAAACGCGGCTGGACTTTCAGCACCAGAAAGCGGAAGTGACTATCGACGGGCAGAAATATTCGCTCGATGGTATTACTATTCCGAATCCGTCTAAGGCGAATATTATCTTCGGTGCCAATATCAAGGCGATTCCGGAAGTGCCTGTCATGGTGATTAAAAATATTATGGTGCGGGATGAGGCTTCTCATTCTTTCTTGTTCCCACTCACGGAGTCGGATGGAAAGCTGGTGCATGAGGCAGGTAACAAGTTGCACGGAACAGTGGTCAATCCCACGTGGCAGATTAACAAACAGTTCTTCTGGCAGGAAATAGGTACGTTCACCAGTTCGGCGGCTGCCGGAATAGCGTTTGACGAACCGGGCCGGCAGATATTAGTTGTAGGTGATAATAATATAAGTAAGTTCGACATCAACACGCTGAAACTGACCGAATACCTCAAAGAAACGGTGGGCACGCAAACGGGATATTCGGGCGAGGCTATTTATAACCCGGATAAGCAGGAGACTTATTTCTATAACTTAGCGGATATTGGCGGACAAACCGGTCCTTTCTTCTCCACTATTTCGGATAAGGATCTGCCCACCCGTATCGTTTCTCCTCAATTCTCCAATCCGTTGCACCATCATGCTTACTTTTTCGATCAGGCAAGTCAATCGCTCTATATTTTCGGCGGGTATGGCAACTATCAGTATTCAAACCTGACTTATCAGTATGACTTCGACCATGGAGCATGGAAAGAGATACAATTTACGGGCGATGTCATTTATCCCCGTATGCACACCGTAGCAGGTAAAGGTCCTGTAAAGGGAAGTTTTTTTGTATTCGGAGGAGTGGGCAACGAGACGGGCAAACAGGAGCTTGGCAAGGATTTCTTCTGTGACCTGTATCTGTTTGATACTTCCAAGCATATCGTCAAAAAGTTGTGGAGCAGAGCGTTTCCCGACAATTACTTTATTCCGACCCGCGGACTTGTGTTCGACAGTAAAAAGGGGTGTATCTATCTTTTGTGCATAGACCGGAAAACAACGAATGCCTCTTTGCACCGGTTTGACGTGAAGACAGGGGAACATGCCATTGTCTCCAACGAGATCGTTTTTCAAACGAACTGTATTCTGTCAACGGCATACCTGTTTAATAATCCGAAAGACAATGAATTATATGCCATCATCCGGTATAGCGAAGATAATAATCCAAAAGCGAAGATTAGTGTCTATAAGTTGAACGCTCCTCCTATTACTTATCAGGAGCTTAAAAAATGGAATGCAGACGATGATAATGGTCCAAGCCGGGCTTACCTTTATTGCATTATCGGAGGAATTGCCTTCTTTCTGATTCTTAGTGTGGGCTACTATTATATAAAAAGAAGAAATAAAAAAGAGGTAGTGACACAGAGCATTCCTGAAGATGAGGCATCTGCCGATAAGGTAAGTGCTAGCAATATTCCCCAATTACCAATAGATGCACCGGTCAGTACTCCAATAAAAATCAATGCCATCTATTTGTTTGGAGATTTCCAAGTGTTCGATGCCAAGGGTAATGAGATTGCTTACCGCTTTGGACCTAAAATTAAGCAAATGTTTGTTCTGGTACTGCTTCATTCGTACGACGGTCAGGAGGGTATTAGTACTAACAAGCTGTCCGCTCAACTCTGGCCGGAAAAAACGACAACCTCCGCCAAAAATATACGTAACGTCACAATTAATCATCTACGAAATATCCTAACTGACTTGGAAGGAGTGGAACTTGTTTTCTCAAACGACAAATGGAAGATAGTGTATGGAGATAATTTTTATTGTGATTATCTCAAAGCCTTGAGTATAGCAAAAACGCTGCAGCAGGTTGCTTCACCTCAAGAAAAAGAAGTGAAACAGCTTACCGGCTTGCTACAAAGAGGTACTTTATTGCCAGCTTTTGTACACTACGAGTGGTTTGGTTATATCAAGATAAATCATGATGAGCTTTTTATCCGTATCATAGAGAAACTGCTTCCTATCGTAGAAACGAATAATGAACCCAGAAAGGTGATTGTACTGGCTGATATACTTTTCTCATTCGACGGAATGAGCGAAACCGCACTGATGTTCAAAATAAAGGCACTTAAAAAACTTGGACAGAAAGTATATGCACAAAGCGTTTATGAGCGCTTCCAAAAAGAATATCAGCAACTTTATGGGGAGAAATACAAGGAAAATCCGTTTGAAGAATAATATTAGTTCTATCATTCAGGCGACCGTAGGAGAAAAGAAGAATTACCTCTTCTGTATGTGTAAGACTAAAAAAGCATAAGAGAAGTATCCTAATTGCTATTTACATAGAAAAATAGTACTTTTGTATTCAATTCAAAAAGGAATTTATGACGAAAGCATTATTTTTTGATATAGACGGAACGCTGGTCAGTTTTGAGACTCACCGCATCCCGACTTCTACTATTGAGGCATTGGAAGCCGCCCACGCAAAAGGGCATAAAATATTCATCGCTACCGGACGCCCGAAAGCCATCATCAACAATCTGTCCGAACTACAAGACCGGAATCTCATAGATGGATACATTACCATGAACGGGGCTTATTGTTTTGTCGGAGAGCAAGTTATTTATAAAAGTGCCATCCCTCAAAAAGAAGTAAAAGCAATGGGTGCTTTCTGCGAGAAGAAGGGGGTACCTTGCATCTTTGTAGAGGAACATAATATATCCGTCTGCCAGCCTGACGAGATGGTGAAAAAGATATTCTATGATTTTCTGCACGTGAATGTAATCCCGACTGTTTCTTTTGAAGAAGCGACAAGCAGGGAGATTATACAAATGACACCTTTTATCACAGAGGAAGAAGAAAAGGAAATCCGCCCGTTTATCCCGACTTGTGAGATAGGGCGCTGGTATCCGTCTTTTGCCGACGTCACTGCCAAAGGGGATACCAAGCAAAAGGGGATTGATGAAATCATCCGTTACTTTGATATTAAGTTGGAAGATACGATGTCATTCGGAGATGGTGGAAACGACATCAGTATGCTTCGCCATGCCGCTATCGGAGTAGCTATGGGACAGGCAAAGGATGACGTAAAGGCCGCCGCCGATTACGTGACGGCTCCCATTGACGAGGATGGAATCAGCAAAGCGATGAAACATTTCGGAATCATTGAATAAAAAGGATTTACTATACTTACAAGAATGAGCGTAGACACTAACAACGCTGAGTTTCAGGATGCCCTGAACTTGATTCAATATACACGCCAGTCGGTCTTTCTAACCGGAAAGGCAGGGACAGGGAAATCTACATTCCTGCGTTACGTCTGCGAGAATACGAAAAAGAAACATGTCGTACTTGCTCCGACGGGTATTGCCGCCATCAATGCCGGGGGAAGCACGATGCATAGTTTCTTTAAACTTCCTTTCTATCCGCTATTGCCTGACGACCCAAACCTCAGCCTGCAACGGGGACGCATCCACGAGTTTTTCAAATATACCAAACCGCACCGGAAGTTACTGGAACAGATAGAACTGGTGATTATTGACGAGATTTCAATGGTGCGGGCGGATATTATTGATGCCATCGACCGTATCCTGCGCGTATATTCCCATAACTTACGTGAGCCTTTCGGTGGAAAACAGTTGTTATTGGTAGGCGATGTCTTCCAGTTGGAACCTGTCGTAAAGAACGATGAGCGGGAAATATTGAACCGGTTCTACCCTACTCCCTACTTTTTCTCTGCACGGGTATTCGGTCAGATAGATTTGGTGTCTATCGAGCTTCAAAAAGTTTACCGGCAGACTGACCCTGTTTTTGTCAGTGTCCTTGACCACATTCGTACTAATACTGCCGGAGCTGCGGATTTGCAACTGTTGAATACCCGTTACGGAAGCCAGATTGAAGAAGCGGAAGCGGATATGTATATCACGCTTGCTACCCGAAGGGATACGGTAGATTCGATTAATGAAAAAAAACTGGCCGAACTTCCGGGAGAACCGATTACTTTTGAAGGAGTTATCGAAGGAGACTTTCCCGAAAGCAGTTTGCCTACCTCACAAGAGCTTGTACTAAAGCCCGGCGCACAGATTATCTTTATCAAGAATGATTTCGACCGCCGATGGGTAAACGGTACTATTGGCGTTATTGCCGGCATTGATGAGGAAGAGGAAACGATATACGTTATCACTGACGACGGAAAAGAATGTGACGTGAAACGGGATTCATGGCGCAATATCCGCTATCGCTACAACGAAAAGACGAAAGAGATTGAGGAAGAAGTACTGGGTAGCTTCACCCAATATCCTATCCGGTTGGCATGGGCTATTACTGTTCACAAGAGCCAGGGACTGACTTTCAGCCGAGTAGTCATTGACTTCACAGGCGGAGTATTCGCCGGTGGACAAGCGTATGTCGCACTCAGCCGTTGTACATCACTGGATGGTATCCAACTCAAGAAACCGATTAACAGGGCAGATGTTTTCGTCCGTCCCGAGATTGTGAACTTTGCGGGACGTTTCAATAACCGACAAGCCATTGACAAGGCATTGAAACAAGCACAGGCAGATGTACAATATGCCGCAGCCGCACGTGCTTTCGACAAAGGGGATATGGAAGAGTGTCTGGAACAATTTTTCCGTGCCATTCATTCCCGCTATGATATAGAAAAGCCTGTCCCGCGCCGCTTCATCCGCCGGAAACTCGGTGTCATCAACACCTTGAAAGAACAGAATAAAAAGCTCAAGGAACAGATGAAGGAACAGCAGGAACGTCTGCGCCAATACGCACATGAGTATCTGTTAATGGGCAATGAGTGTATCACTCAGGCACATGACGCACGTGCCGCCCTTGCCAACTATGACAAGGCGCTCAGTCTCGACCCGAACTACGTGGATGCCTGGATACGAAAAGGTATCACGCTCTTTAACAACAAAGAGTATTTTGATGCGGAGAACTGCTTCAATACGGCTGTAAATCTTCATCCGGCAAACTTCAAAGCTGTTTATAACCGGGGAAAACTTCGACTAAAAACAGAAGATACGGAAGGGGCCATTGCCGACCTGGATAAAGCGACAAGCTTGAAACCGGAGCATGCCGGTGCACATGAACTATTTGGTGACGCTTTGCTGAAAGCAGGAAAGGAAGTGGAAGCTGCGTTACAATGGAGAATCGCAGAGGAACTGAAGAAAAAGAGAAAGTAATAAATCTATATAAAAGAAAAAGACGGAAACCGACCGTTTTCGTCCTCACCGACCAACACATCGTTCTTCACCGAGGAAAGCCCCGTTCCCCACCGAGGAAAAGGTTGTTGCTCACCGAGGAACGAATCCCCCACTTACAACGCCTTGGAGAGCCATTGTCTACTTTGGAGAGCTACACGCAAATATATTTACAGATTAAGTTATCATCCCCTACTCTCCATCCTCAACCGTCCCTAACACAATCCCGTACTTTGGATTCTGCTAATTTAAAAATAAGAATCCCTAAAAAAAACACTTTTATCCCTTATTATCAAAAAATTTTATTAGTTTTGCTCCTTGCATATTATCAGACTCTTAAAATAGAAGCAAATGAAAAAAGGTTTGAAAATCGCAGCTATCACCGTAGGAGTAATTATCATTCTGATGCTCCTTCTTCCTTTCGCCTTCCAAGGTAAGATAGCCGATATCGTAAAGACAGAAGGCAACAAGATGCTCAACGCTCAATTTGACTTTAAGAAACTCAACATTAGCCTGTTCCGTAACTTCCCGCAGGCTTCTGTCACTCTCGAAGATTTCTGGCTGAAAGGTACAGGAGAATTCGCTAACGATACCCTTGTACAAGCCGGAGAAGTTACTGCCGCCATTAATCTATTCTCACTTTTCGGAGATAGCGGTTATGATATTTCTAAAATCTTCATTGAAGACACCAAGTTGCATGCCATTGTATTGCCGGACGGGCAAGTCAATTGGGATATTATGAAACCGGATACGACCGCAACCGACGAAACACCAGCCGTTGAGGAAGAAGAATCTTCTCCTTTCAAAGTGAAACTACAACGTTTCGTCATCAAAAACATGAATTTGGTCTATGATGACCAACAAGGAAAAATGTATGCTGACATCCGCGACTTCAACGCTATCTGCGCAGGAGACTTGGGAAGTGAACGTACTACCCTGAAGCTGGAAGCGGAAACCAAATCCTTGACTTACAAGATGAATGGGATTCCTTTCCTGGCAAATGCCAATATCTCCGCAAAAATGGATGTAGATGCCGATCTTGCCAACAATAAATATACATTAAAGGATAATACGATTCGTCTTAATGCCATTCAGGCCGGTATCGACGGTTGGGTAGCTTTGAAAGACCCGGCTATTGACATGGATTTGAAACTCAACACGAACGATATTGGTTTCAAAGAAATTCTTTCGTTAATTCCTGCCATCTACGCTACGGAGTTTTCCAGTCTGAAAACCGACGGAACAGCTACCCTTACGGCAACGGCCAAAGGTGTTCTGCAAGGAGATACGGTACCTGCATTCAATATTGATATGCAAGTCAAGAATGCTATGTTCCGCTATCCGGCTTTACCGGCAGGAGTAGACCAAATCAATATCAGTGCCAACGTTCAGAATCCGGGTGGTAATATCGACCTGACCACCATTGACATTAATCCGTTCAGCTTCCGCCTGGCAGGAAATCCGTTCAGTCTGACCGCTAACGTGAAAACACCCGTCAGTGACCCTGACTTCAAGGCTGAAGCCAAAGGTGTTCTTAACCTGGGAATGATTAAGCAGGTATATCCGCTTGGAGATATGGAATTAAACGGAACAATTGACGCCGATATGCAAATGTCAGGACGTCTTTCCTATATCGAGCAGGAACAGTACGAACGTATGCAGGCTTCCGGTACTATCGGTCTGACGGGTATGAAGCTTAAAATGAAGGATATACCGGATGTAGAGATTAAGAAATCGCTTTTCACTTTCACTCCTAAGTATCTTCAGTTGAGTGAAACGACTGTCAATATCGGAAAGAATGATATTACTGCCGACAGCCGATTTGAGAACTACATCGGTTATGTCCTGAAAGGTACTACTCTGAAAGGTACACTGAATATTCGTTCCAACTATTTCAATCTGAATGATTTCATGACTGCTTCTACGGATGAAGCCGCTACATCGGATGCGGCAGCTACAGATTCCGTAGCCACAGCCACCGGAGTTGTTGAAGTGCCGCGTAACATTGACTTCCAAATGGATGCTAACCTGAAGCAGGTATTATTCGACAAGATGTCTTTCAACAATATGAATGGCAAACTCGTTGTAAAAGACGGTAAAGTAGACATGAAGAATTTATCCATGAGTACCATGGGCGGAAATGTGGTAATGAACGGATATTATTCTACCGCCAACGCAAAGAAGCCGGAACTGAAAGCCGGATTCAAACTGACGAACATTGGTTTTGCGCAAGCCTACAAGGAATTGGATATGGTACAGAAGATGGCTCCTATCTTTGAAAACCTGAAAGGTAATTTCTCCGGTAGCATTAATGTGTTGACGGATTTGGATGCAGCCATGAGTCCTGTATTGGATACGATGCAGGGGGACGGTAGCCTTTCTACCCGTGACCTTAGTTTAAGCGGAGTAAAAGCTATCAACCAGATCGCGGATGCTGTGAAGCAACCGAGCCTGAAAGATATGAAAGTGAAAGATATGACTTTGGATTTCACTATCAAGGACGGGCGGGTAGAAACGAAACCTTTCGATATCAAGATGGGTGACTATAACCTGAATCTTTCCGGTAGCACAGGGCTCGACCAAACCATTGATTACACAGGAAAGATTAAGTTACCTGCATCCGTGGGGAATATCTCCAAGTTAATGACTCTCGACCTGAAAATCGGTGGTTCATTTACTTCTCCGAAAGTCAGTGTCGATACGAAGAGTATGGCAAACCAGGCTGTTGAAGCCGTAGCCGACGAAGCTATCAGCAAACTCGGCCAGAAGCTTGGATTAGACTCTGCCGCTACTGCCAATAAGGATTCCATCAAACAAAAAGTAACGGAGAAGGCTGCTGAAAAAGCACTGGATTTCTTAAAGAAGAAACTTAAATAAAGAATAAGGGAAGGAGAAGAGGTTATGCTTTTGAAGCTATATGATAAAAATAATAACCCGCAGGATTTACAACGTGTCATTGATATCCTGAATGACGGCGGACTTATCATCTATCCCACCGATACGATGTACGCCATCGGCTGCCACGGCCTGAAAGAGCGTGCAATAGAACGGATATGCCGAATCAAAGAGATAGACCCGCGGAAGAACAACCTGTCCATCATCTGTTATGACTTGAGCAGTATCAGTGAATATGCCAAAGTAGACAATAGTGTATTCAAGCTTATGAAGCATAACCTTCCGGGAGCATTCACCTTTATTCTGAACGGCACGAACCGGTTACCAAAAATTTTCCGCAACCGGAAAGAAGTGGGTATCCGTATGCCGGACAATAACATTATCCGTGAGATTGCCCGACTACTCGATGCTCCTATTATGACTACCACCCTGCCTTATGAAGAACATGAGGATTTGGAGTACATGACCGACCCTGAACTTATAGACGAAAAGTTCGGCGACATAGTGGACTTGGTCATTGACGGTGGTATCGGAGGAATAGAACCTTCTACCGTAGTAAAATGCACAGAAGACGAACCAGAAATCGTCCGTCAGGGGAAAGGCTGGTTGGAAGAGAACTAATCTCATCTCCGCCGGAAATTCTATCATACAAAAGGGATATTCAGTAAATGTCCCACAAAAAATGGGCTGCAATCAATTTATCACTGATGCAGCCCATTCTTTATAGCGTTTATCTTATCCCTTACTTAATCAAAGATTCAGGGTCAAGGTGAGCGGATTCAATATCCTTGAAGTAGCGATACGTACCGACTTTCAATTCGGCAGTAGCCGCATCGTCACAAACAATGATACCCTTTTCATGCATCTGCAAAGCACTGATAGTCCACATCTGCGTGATAGAACCTTCTACTGCGTGATACAAAGCGCGCGCCTTGTTATGACCGTTAACGATAATCATCACTTCCTTTGCAGAAAGTACCGTACCCACTCCCACTGTCAATGAAGTCTTGGGAACTTTGTTGATGTCATTGTCAAAGAAACGGGAATTGGCAATGATAGTATCCATTGTCAATGTTTTCTGACGAGTGCGTGAAGTCAGGGAAGAACCCGGTTCGTTGAATGCAATATGTCCGTCAGGGCCGATACCACCCATAAACAAGTCGATACCGCCATAAGACTTAATCTTTTCTTCATAACGTGCACATTCTGCGTCCAGGTCAGGAGCATTACCATTCAGGATATTGGTGTTCTCCCGTTTGATGTCGATATGACCGAAGAAGTTGTTCCACATAAAAGAATAGTAGCTTTCAGGATGTTCTTTCGGCAATCCTACATATTCATCCATGTTGAATGTCACTACATTTTGGAAGGAAACGATTCCTTTCTTATTCAGATCAATCAACGCTTTGTACATACCCAAAGGAGAAGAACCGGTAGGGCAACCCAATACAAATGGTTTTTCAGGAGTCGGATTGGCAGCCTTTATTTTTGCAGCAACATAATGTGCAGCCCACTGAGATACGGACTGGTAGTCCGGTTGAATAATTAATCTCATAAGTCGATTGTTTTATAGGTTAGTAATAAATATATTATCTCATTCACTGTATTAACGGTCTTTCTTCAAGCGTTCCGCCATGGCACGCGCCAAGTTTTCGCATTGGGTATAGGTGATATCTTTCATCGCCTGCTTCATCTCTACCGGATCGCCTATCAGCTCAAATTTGCTCTTTTCCGCAAATTCCGCCAGACGCTTCACAGCAGCACCTGCCCATGTGAAAGAACCGAAATAGCCCAAATAACGACCTTTCACCTCACGCAACAGAATCTTAGAAAGCAGCGCTTCTATTTCAGGGAATATCTGATTGCTGTAAGTGGGAGAACCGATGATAAGTCCCTTATAACGGAAAATATCCGCTATGATATAAGAAGGATGACTCTTCGTCACATTATGCATAACGATGTTCCTGACACCTTGTGCGGAAAGCTCCGCAGCAATAGCCTCAGCCATCTGCTCCGTATTTCCATACATACTTCCGTAGGCGATAACCACACCTTCATCCGCATCATAACGGCTCAAACGGTCATAGATACCAATCACTTTGGCAATATTCTCCGTCCATACCGGCCCGTGAGTAGAACAAATAGCGGAAATAGGAAGTCCGCCAAGTTTCTGCAAAGCCTTTTGTACAGGGCTTCCATATTTGCCGACGATATTTGAATAGTAGCGAACCATTTCTCCCCAGTACTTATCTACATTCATGCGGGTATCCAGGAAACCGCCGTCCAGCGTACCGAAACATCCGAATCCGTCACCGGAAAAAAGAATCCCATCCGTTTCGTCAAAGGTCATCATCGTTTCCGGCCAATGTACCATCGGAGTCATATAAAAACGCAGTTTGTGACGTCCCAAGGCAAGGAAATCCCCGTCTTTCACCAGATACTGTTCACCGGTCACGCCATAAAAGCCTTCAATCATGCCGAATGTCTGCTTGTTGCCTACAATGATAATATCCGGATAATGCTGCTTAATCAATCGGATAGAACCAGAGTGGTCAGGCTCCATATGATTTATAATCAAATAATTAATGGGACGCTCTCCAATCACTTGCTTGATCTTGCGCAAGTAGACTTCAAAATAACAGATATCCACCGTATCCACCAATGCCACCATTTCATCATCAATCAGATAAGAGTTATATGAAACTCCATAGGGTAATGGCCACATCGCCTCAAATCTATGCTTGTTACGGTCATTTACTCCCACATAGTGGACATTTCCTTTAATTTTTGTTTTATGTTCCATTTTTTAAGTTACATTAAAAATCTCTCTCACCACCCGATATTCCCCAAATAGGAATTGTTCAGGTAGTAAATTTATCGTCTGCAAAATTAATCCTTTTTTCCGAATCCTTGTACTTCTTGCCTTGATAAGCACCTCTTTCTTTCATTCTTTTTTGTAAACGCGCTACAAATTCATAATTTTTCAGTCCCCAGTCAGGAGCTATTAATAAATCTTTAGGAGATTGGGAGACAAAGCGTTCCACTACTATATGGGGACGAAGATGTTCTACATAGTCAATCACTAAATCAATATATTCATCTACTTTCGCAAACAAATGAAAATCAACGGGATTCTCAGCATATTCATGAGCCATGCGCGTGCCGCGAATCAGTTGCAACTGATGAATTTTCAGAGTGCTCAACGGCAGTTCCGACAGGATTTCCGCCTGTTCCACCATCGTGTCATGTGTCTCTCCCGGAAGTCCGAGGATGACATGTCCGCCCGTCAAGATACCACAAGCAGCAGTCCGCCCGACCGCTTCTGCTGTATCCGCATAAGTATGCCCCCTATTTATACGTTGCAGAGTTTTGTCGCAAGTACTTTCTATTCCATATTCCACCATGAGAAAAGTATGCCTGTTCAACTCTTCCAAGTAGTGCAATAAGCCTTCCGGCATACAATCCGGACGCGTTCCTATCACCAAACCTACGACATCTTTCACCTCTAGCGCCTCTTCATACTTACGTTTCAGTCCTTCCAATTCCGCATAAGTATTGGTATAAGCCTGAAAATAGGCAAGATATTTCATTTCCGGATATTTATGGGCGAAAAAGCACTTGCCTTCTTCCAGTTGGGTAGCGATGGATTTCTCCGTCCGGCAGTAATCCGGATTGAAAGTCTGGTTATTGCAATACGTACAGCCGCCCCACCCTTTCGTTCCATCCCGGTTGGGACAAGTAAAACCTGCATTCAATGATATCTTTTGTACTTTGTATGGAAAATACTTACGCAAGAAAGTAGGAAAATCATTATATAGAAAAGAAGTTGGCATATTCATTCTGTTCATTCATTATTTAATCTACAAACATAAGAAAAATCAGCGAGGTAAAAAAAGATGCCCCAAAATATCTTTAATATATTAAAATAATCATAAAGACCATAAGATAAATTAATAAATATGGTAATTTAAAAATCTATTTAATTAGCTTTGCCTCGATTTTAGGCATTGACGGGAGGATACTTGTGAAAGTCTTGTGCAATTTATTCCCCAATTATGATTTCATCTCACCATACCCCATGCAACTCTCGTCAATAAAATTATCCTCTTTATGTTCCTAATAAGAATATAAAGAGGATTTTGGTTTAAATAACTGTCGTTTCTTTAAGTTTCAATAAAGCACCGGAAAGGGGGCGATAATGCAATCAACATAAGAGGAAAAAATAATCAAAAAAGAGGATAATTCGTTCAATCCGCCTTTCCTGTTTTCTTTTCCGGTTTGTTTTATTTATTTTTGCTTGGACATTAAAAACAACTACTATGAAACGGCTCATCACTCTATCTTTTATCCTGCTGGCAGCGATTGTAATCATCGCCCAACCCATCTGTCAGGTAAAGCATTTCTCTGTCAGTGACGGTCTTGCCCAAGGAGTGGTAATGAGTATTTTACAAGACCGGAAAGGGCTTGTATGGTTCAGTACATGGAACGGGCTCAACAAATTCGACGGTTATACCTTCAAGACTTATAAGACTTCACAAGAAAGTGCCTATGCATTCGGTAGTAACCGTATGGGAATCATATCAGAAAGTAGATACGGAGATATATGGTGTCCCACTTACGACGGGCAGGCCTGCCTTTTCGATGTCGAAACCGAGAAGTTCATAGATGTTCTTCAACCAATAGAGCGTTCTACCAAACAAACGAATTATGTCACACGCATTTATTCGTTGAAAAAAGGTATTGCCTGGATTCTCTGTGAAAACGGATATGCATTCAGGGTAGACGAACAGTTGTGCAAAAAGGGAGAAGGCATCACACTCTACGCTACTTCCAGCCACAACCTGAAAGGCGACCAGATAGTCAACGTTTATCAGGATTCGGAAGAAGATGAATGGATACTGACCGACAAAGGTATTTCAATCATAGGGAAGAAGACATTGGATACCGACTTCCCCTTCCAATTTATCACGCAGATAAAAGAAACCATCTACCTGATTGCGGAAAATGACAAGTTAGCCAAATATGATTTCCACACCAAGAAACTGAAGTTCGTAGATATCCCTTATCCGCACGGCAAAATAAATAACGTGACCGCCTTGGGAAAAGAGATGCTGGCATTGGGGACGGATAACGGATTGATACTCTATTCCACCCGGGAAGACAGCTTCCGGCAGATAGATATCCGCACCACCACCCAACTCTCCAATTATGTGGAAACGGTCTATCAAGACCACTTTGGAGAACTCTGGATATTCTCCAAAGACCCGGGAATCATTCATATCAACCTCACTACCAACGAAAAAGAACACCTTTTCACTCCCAAAGATGAAATCATCAAACATGGGCGCAAAAGCCGCAAACTTATCTTTGAGGATAAAGCAGAGAATCTATGGCTGCTTCCCACCGAAGGAAACTTCTGCTATTACGACAGGAAGGAGAAAACCCTCAAACCGCTTCTTACGGACATCAATAATCCCAAGTCTATTTTCAGCCCGTTAGTCAGGTCTTATACATTGGACAATCAGGGCAACTGCTGGTTTGCGACAGCACGCGGTGTAGAAAAGCTATGCTTCTTCCCGCAAAGCTATCAATTCAACCTGACTGACTATGAAGCGGAAACACGTGCCTTTCTACGTGACAGCAACAACCGCTTATGGACGGCATCCAAGTCGAACTATATTCAGATATACGCACCTGACGGTACTTTGGAAGGTTATCTGTCCGCCCAGGGAAACATCGTCAAAGAAAAGCAACCGTTCTACAACGGAGTATATTCCATTTTGGAAGATAAAAACAATAATATATGGTTGGGGACGAAAGACATCGGCCTTTTCCAATTAAGGAAAACAGGGACAAACCATTACTCTATCCATCATTTTGAACATCAGCCTGACAATCCTTACAGCCTAAGCAGTAACAGTATCTATGCCATCTATCAGGATAGCCGCAATCATATCTGGGTAGGATGCTATGGCGGCGGATTAAACCTGCTCACACAAGCCAAAGACGGCAAAATATCCTTTATCCATGGCAACAATGAACTGAGGAACTACCCCATAGCCTATGGCATGAAAGTGCGGAACATCGCCGAAGCACCGGGGGGAGTTATCCTTGTGGGAACGACCAACGGGCTGCTCACATTCTCAAACAACTTCGAGCGCCTGGAAGAAATCAAATTCTACCGGAATATCCGCAGGCCGGGAGACAAGAACAGCCTCAGCGCCAACGACATCATGCACATATACACCGACAAGAACCAGACTACTTATATCATTAGTTTTACCGGTGGAGTAAACAAAGTCATATCTGAAAAGCTACTCAGCGAGAATATCCGGTTCAAGAACTATGACAAGAATAACGGACTGGCTTCGGATTTGGCACTTTCGATGATTGAAGATACACAGAACCAGTTATGGGTTGTTTCGGAGATAGCCCTCTCCAAATTCAATCCCGCCAAAGAAACATTTGAAAACTACGAGTTGAGTTCTATTTATCAGGAGTTTAATTTCTCGGAAGCGATTCCTGTCATCAATGCCCGTAACCAGATAGTATTAGGGACGGATAAGGGATTTCTTGAAGTCTCTCCCGAAAAGATGCACAAGAGCGGATATGTTCCGCCTATTGTGTTCACGGGGCTTAAGATTCAGGGACACTCCACGGATTATTCCATCGACAACCTGAAAGAACTGGAACTCGAGCCGTCGCAACGGAATGTCACTTTCCAATTCGCCGCGCTCGATTATGTGAATCCGAAAGGCATCTTATATGCCTACCGCCTGCAAGGACTGGAAGAAGAATGGAACGAAGCCGACAATAACCGGTCTGCAAGCTATATCAACTTACCCGCAGGCAAATATCAGTTACAGGTAAAATCAACGAACAGTGACGGCGTATGGACGGATAATGTACGTACCATGTCCGTACACGTACTTCCCACCTTTTGGGAAACCTATTGGGCATGGCTGCTCTATTTCGTCCTGTTCATACTCTTCACAGCCACAATCGTATATGTACTGTTCTACATCTACCGGCTGCGCCACAGGGTCGATATGGAGCAACAATTAGCCAACATCAAATTGCGTTTCTTTACCGACATTTCCCATGAGTTACGCACCCCGCTGACTCTAATCAGCAGTCCTGTAACGGAAGTTCTGGAGAATGAGCCCCTTTCACCTTCCGCACGCGAACATCTTACGTTAGTGCATCAGAATACCGAACGTATGCTCCGGTTGATGAACCAGATACTGGATTTCCGCAAGATTCAGAACCAGAAGATGAAGCTGTTGATAGAAGAGACAGACTTGGTGCCGCTCCTGCAAAAAGTTATGAACAACTTCAGGCTGATAGCGGAAGAAAAGCACATCAACTACCGGTTACATACCAAGGTTGAATCCGTATATAGCTGGGTGGACAGGGATAAATTTGAAAAGATATTCTTCAACCTGCTCTCCAACGCATTTAAATATACGCCTGCCGACAAGTCGATAACAGTCAGCATCTCGACGAAAGAAAAGACAGTGGAGATAGAAGTGGCGGACGAAGGCATCGGCATCGCGGCGGAAAAACAACACTCCCTCTTCCAACGCTTCGAATCATTAGTAAAACAGAATATCCTGCAACCGTCTTCCGGCATCGGCCTGTCTCTGGTAAAAGAAATGGTGGAAATGCATCACGGCACTATCGAAGTGGACAGCCAACCCGGTACTGGCAGCCGCTTCACAGTCATTCTGCCTTTGCAGAAAGAAGTATTTGAAGAAGATGGACAAGTCGAATTCATCCTGAATGACAGCCTGGACTCAACCCCTCACCCCGCCGACAGCATGCAAGCTATCGAAGAGACAGAGGAAAAAGAGGAACAGGAACGCAATTCTGACAATTTCTCCATACTGGTCGTAGAAGACAATGAAGAGCTCAAAGCCTTTTTGAGGAATATCCTGTCGGAGAACTACACCGTCATAACGGCATCCAACGGCGAAGAAGGACTGCAACGTGCCGCCGACAATCTGCCCGACCTTATCATCAGCGACGTCATGATGCCGGTTATGGACGGACTTGAGATGGTCAGATTAATCAAAGAGAACAACAATATCTGCCATATCCCCATCATCGTTCTGTCCGCCAAAGCATCTCTGGACGACCGCATCGCCGGACTGGAACAAGGCATAGATGATTATATTACCAAGCCTTTCAGCGCCACCTACCTGAAGACACGCATAGCATCCCTGCTACGCCAACGCAAAGCGTTGCAGGAAATCTATATGAACAAACTGATGGAAGGCAAAAACTCTTCTTCCGCCGCTCCCGTTGCCAACTCCCTCACCCCGTCTCAACCGCAGATAACCCCATACGACGAGCAATTCATGGAGAAAGTGATGGAATTTATGGAAGAACAGATGGACAACGCCGAACTCACCATTGACGAATTTGCCGAAAAATTAATGCTAAGCCGCACCATCTTCTACCGCAAACTGAAATCAATCATCGGGCTGACACCCGTAGACTTCATACGCGAAATACGTATCAAGCGTGCCGTCCAGCTGATTGACAGCGGCGAGTACAACTTCTCCCAAGTAGCCTACATGACAGGCTTCAACGACCCGAAATATTTCAGCAAATGCTTCAAGAAAGTGATAGGAATCACACCGTCGGAATATAAGGAAAAGAAAAAGTAAATAAATACTCCTTTTCTACCGGATATTACCCGAAGAAACAACGGAAACCCCGTACTATTGCAGTCTCAAATCTAAAAACCAAAAGAAACAGAAAATGAAAAAGCAATGGATTATCGCCTGTCTTACCGGAATATTCATGATGAACGTGCAGGCACAACAACCAGAAAAGTATCCCTACCAGGACACAAAGCTGACTGCTGAACAACGGGCAGACGACTTGCTTCAACGTCTCACACTGGAAGAAAAAGTCGCATTGATGCAGAACAACTCCCCCGCCATCCCACGTCTCGGCATCAAGCCTTACGAATGGTGGAACGAAGCGCTCCACGGAGTGGCGCGCGCCGGACTGGCTACCGTCTTCCCGCAAGCAATAGGCATGGCGGCTTCTTTCAATGACGGACTGCTATACGAAGTGTTCGACGCCGTATCCGACGAAGCACGTGCCAAAAACCGCGCCTTCAATGAAAGAGGACAATACAAACGCTATCAAGGACTGACCATGTGGACGCCCAACGTCAACATCTTCCGCGACCCGCGTTGGGGACGGGGACAAGAGACCTACGGCGAAGACCCCTACTTGAGCGGACGCATGGGAATGGCGGCGGTAAGAGGCCTGCAAGGGCCCGAAGACGCTGAATACGACAAACTTCATGCCTGTGCCAAACACTTTGCCGTACACTCCGGCCCTGAATGGAACCGCCATAGTTTCAATGCCGAAAATATCGCTCCGAGAGATTTATGGGAAACGTATCTTCCCGCGTTCAAGGAACTCGTGCAGAAAGCGGGAGTAAAAGAAGTGATGTGCGCCTACAACCGTTTCGAGGGTGAACCCTGCTGCGGCAGCAACCGCCTGCTCACCCAAATTCTCCGTGACGACTGGGGCTTCGAAGGTCTTGTTGTCACCGACTGCGGAGCTATCGGAGACTTCTTCCAACGTAAAAAACATGAAACGCATCCCAACGCCGCACACGCTTCCGCCGATGCCGTACTGAGCGGAACCGACCTCGAATGTGGCGGCAATTTCAAAAGCATAACGGAAGCCGTAGCGAAAGGGCTTATCTCCGAAGAGAGAATCAACACGTCCGTCAAAAGACTGTTGAAAGCCCGTTTTGAACTGGGCGAAATGAACGGGACTCATCCGTGGAGTGAAATCCCCTATTCGGTAGTAGACTGCCCCAAGCATAAAGAACTGGCTCTGAGGATGGCACACGAAAGTCTGGTACTGCTTCAGAATAAAGGAAACCTGCTCCCCCTGAACCGCAAGATGAAAGTTGCCGTTGTCGGCCCGAATGCCAACGACTCGGTGATGCAATGGGGCAACTATAACGGATTCCCGTCACATACCGTCACCCTGTTGGAAGGACTGCGTGCCAAACTTCCCGAAGCACAAATCGTTTATGAACCCGTCTGCGGATATACAAACGATACCACCCTGCACAGCCTTTTCAACCAATGCAGCATCAACGGGAAAGCGGGATTCGACGCCACTTACTGGAACAACCGCGAATATAAAGGTGAAATAGCCGCTACCGACCATCTGTCCACTCCTTTCCACTTCAGTGCAGAGGGTTCTACAGTGTTTGCTCCGGGAGTGAGACTGAAGAATTTCACTGCCATCTACCGCACCACTTTCCGTCCGGCAGACTCCGGCGCGGCAACTTTCCGAATCATGAGCAATGGCGGACTCACCCTATTCATCAACGGAAAACAAGTGGCCGAAGGAACGAACATCAAAAATCCCGCCAACCTGTATTCGTTCAATTTCGAAGCCGGCAAGAGCTACGACATCGAGCTGCATTTCATTCAGGTGAAAGATAACCCTTCACTCAATTTCGACCTTGCCCGACTTACTCCTATGGATACACAGGACATACTCGACAAGCTGAAAGATACAGATGTCGTTATCTTTGCCGGTGGCATCTCTCCCTTATTGGAAGGTGAATCCATGAGAGTGTCCGACCCCGGATTTAAAGGCGGCGACCGCACGGAAATAGAACTGCCCGCCATCCAGCGCGAAGTTCTGGCTCTTTTGAAAAAGAATGGTAAAAAGACAGTATTCGTCAACTTTTCTGGCTCGGCAATGGCAATCGTGCCCGAGACACGGAACTGCGACGCTATCCTGCAAGCATGGTATCCCGGACAGGCAGGCGGAACAGCCGTTGCCGACGTACTCTTCGGAGATTACAATCCTGCCGGACGTTTGCCCGTCACCTTCTACAAGAATATGCAGCAACTGCCGGATTATGAGGACTATTCAATGCAGGGGCGCACCTACCGCTTTATGCGTGAAACTCCCCTGTATCCTTTCGGCTACGGATTAAGTTATACCCGCTTCTCTTATGGAAAAGGCAAACTGAACCAGTCGAAGCTACACAAAGGTGAAAAAGTTATCCTCACCATTCCAGTAAGTAACATCGGGCAGAGAGACGGTGAAGAAGTTGTGCAAGTATATATTTCGCGTCCTGACGATAAGGGGGGCCCGCAAAAGACACTTCGCGGTTTCAAACGGGTCAACATAGCCAAAGGCAAGACGGAAAATATAACAATCGAGCTTCCCTACGAATCATTCGAATGGTTTGATACCGCCACCAATACGATGAATCCTTTGACGGGAACATACAAGGTGCTTTATGGAAGCAGTTCAGCCGCCGACGATTTGCAATCACTCCCTATAAAGATTTTATAATTTTACCCTCATGCCCTCATAAGCTACTTCAATCCCTTTATTCATCGGGGTTGTAGCTATGAGGGTAAACTATGATAGCACCCTGATAGTAAAAGTTACCCTCATACACAAAAATTACCATATCCAGAACTCTGTCATCTGATTTACAGGGTATTAATAGTTATCATGCCAAGTATTAACACTCTACATCCCAACTATTAATAGTTGAGAAATCAGGTATTAATAGCTGATAAATGATGCAATACTACCCAATAAATGATTCAGCATTACTTGAAACAACAGATAGAATAGCCTACAACTCTAAAGCAAAAAGTACATCTTATAGGATAACAACTTGTTTGCTATAGGGCGACAATCTGTTTCATGCTTTGAAACAATGTGTTCAGAGCCTTGAAACAAAGTGTTTCACCCTATTAAACAGTTTGTTTCAAGCGCTTGAAACAAATTTAATCTACTGCCAACCCGAAAAGTAAAGCATTTAATACGGTTGTTATCTAATTCCCGCCAATTTAATTGTTTGTACTCCAAAAATATCTATATTTACAATAAATGGCGAAAATTAACCGCCGTGAAATTAACCGTCGTTATTTTTAGGAGACACTATGAGATTTTATACATCTTCTGTTGAAGTTCCAAAAGTTCCTTTTCCATTTCTTTATCGTTTTTATTAAGGATAGTTATCTAAGAAACCATTCGCTGTTGGATATTTCACAAAAAAGAGAATATAGTCTTCATGAATTTCTAATCTGAAAACAGGCAAATTATTATCTTCCAATTTCAGTTGATATTGTCTTATTTGACCTTCTATTTCATCTGCAAGAAACGGACTAAAAGCATCTACACATTCATAAAGCTCTCTACACAAACCTCTTAATTTTGGTGGAAATAGACTTTTCACCAATCGCGCTTCATAATAATACTCAATATCATTATGCTCACATATATTTTCAATATAAGCATAAACAGTATTTTCTGTTTGAGAAACTATTTTATCTGTTTTCCATTCCAAACTCATAATTTTCTTAGATTAAATGAATGACAATAATTTGCAAATAGCTGACTATTAAGGCAGTCCATAGGCTTATTATCGGTATCTTTTTATTCGTTATCAGATTCAATATAATTTCGTTCCCATTCATCTTCAATAGATATTCGATGAGCTTCTTCTCCGTAGTCCAAATCAAAAACTTCATTCAAAGTTGCATCTTTTAGAATTAATTCTTTCAGAGCTACTAATTTAATATCTTTCCCGGTCTGCTCTCCGGTTAAAAACTGCCAGTCCCCGTCAGAATTATGAACCACATTTAATATCGGCTTACTTTCTTCCAACCATTGTTTGGTTGTAAAGACACCTAAATTTTCACTCTCAAAAAATTTAAAATCATAGTTCCTGTCCAATAGTGGTTGTTTAAATTTGAGATTGCTATCGAAATTTTCATCCCACGGAAAACAACCGTTCTTATCAGTCCAGATAAATTCTAAAACAGGAAATACGAAGTTATAATAATCAAGAGCGAATCCAACATAATCATTCAAACTCCGTTTATCTACTTGCAGAAAATAATTACTTCCATTCTCCAGAAAATCGCAATACAATTCGTTTGGCTGTACGATATTTCCATTTAGTACAAATTTACCAACTTCATTTACAATTGAATGAAGTATATCTATCGAGAGTCCGAAAACAATTATTTCCGGGTGTTTACATGTTTTCCATAATCCAATACTATACGCAAATGAAGGAAGATAATCCGTTGCTTCAATCAGAATGACCGAAAAACCATATTTATCAATATCCGAATTTATTTTTTCAAACACTTTCATATCATTATTATTTTACGTTATACTACATTTTGCAATTTATCGAAATTAAGATAAACAGCCTTGCCTAGAAAATCGTCAAAAGAAGGTGCTATGTACTTGATAGAAGCCATATCTAAATCTCCCAAATCCACCCTATATATACTATTGTCAGGCAGATAAAAAATATATCCAATATCACCATCCATGCCAAATGCCAAATACTCTTTTTGAAGATATTTTTGTATTCCATAATCATGATTGTAAGCAATAATATCTTCAATAGCCCATATATAAATGTAGTTATCTCCTAACTTACCCTCACCACCATTGCTCCATAACAAAAAACTTTTGTACTGTTTTGGCAAGGTTGTATTTAGCTGCTTTTCTACATCTTCAATAAACGCAGTATTTGCACCATCCTTTTTATACCATTTACTTTCTATTACTTCCATATTGTTTTTATTCCCAGTTCTAATGTTTAGTGACTAATCGACCTTTCAGGGCAGTTTATACCTATTGTTAGTAATCTATTTCACTTCCACTTAATAATGTAATATTTCCCAGTCTTTTATATTCTCTTTCTAAATCTTCTTTTGTGAATAGATAATAGTTATCCTCAAATCTTGGCAAATCATATCCCTTTACAAAAGACAAGAAAGAAAATATCTTTTCATCGACTTCTATACCATGTTTATCATTATCATCCAAAATTTGTAATAGACCATCAGCTTTCACAGAAATTGCATTTCTGACACCTTCTGAGTTATATTCTTCGTTATCAGGTAACGCTTTTAGAACTTGATAAAAATTTGTTATTTGCTGTTTGAGTTTCATTCTTAATGGTTTAAATGATTGGTAATGGGTTGGTGAGAAACTGCATTTAGCTGTTTACTCGACCTTATTACCGATATTTAATTTATAATTTATATAAAACATCCTTACCTCTTACTAAGTAGTTTCCATCATTTGTCACAATTTTAATTTTTAGATTATTTTTTCTATTGTAGTGCTTGAGATTCTTGAATATAATAGGCATTTGCATCAGCAAATCAACATTCCCATCTAAAATATTTATATCAATATATCCATATTTCAAACTATTCAAATTGGAAAAAAAGGAAGTGTCTTGCATTGTCCCACAATTTAATAAATATAAATCTTTTAGATTATGAAGTTTATACAATATCGAATAATTCGAGAAGCTCTTGCAATTTCTTAGCGCCAGCTCTTCCAAATTATCTACAGAACTATTAATACCTTCAATAGAACTTAAGTATCGACTGTTCTCAACTGTCACGCTTTTAAGGGACTGACATTCTGATAAAGCATTCAAGTTTGTTATAAATGAATGATTGATAAGGAATTTCTCTATTTTGATATTGCCAAAAGGTGCAAGATTACTTTCTTTATAGTTGAATATATAAAGCTCTTTTAGTTTATCAGCCTTTCCAATATTGACAATGCTGAGATTAGTAGCATCGTAACTCAAATAGGTTAGGTTCTTTAATCTGCAAAAATCAATTTCACCATAAACTTGGGAATTAGTGTGGAAATATTCTAATGTTTCCAATTCATTCAAGAAAGTTATATTCACCTTACTTTGAATACCCTTTATTTCCAACCCCTTTAATGGTATATTTTTAAGTAATGCCAGTTCTTCCTCACTCAAATCCAAAACAACTTCTATTTGGTTAATGCCATGTGCTATTGCATAGTCTATTCCTTTCTTATATGTAGCCTTTTTATCTAACAGTAAAACTTGATAAGGGATATTTTCTTCCCTTGAAAAGTCATTCAAGCAAAAATAGAAACCATCTTTCTTTTTATACAATAACTCTGTCATATTATCTGTTGTTTATTTTTCATTTTATCGGTAATGTTTGGCGGATAATCGACCTTTCAGGGGCCCATCATCACTTGGAAAATCAAACTCGCAACCATTATAGCTGTATGTATTTGAAGAATATTTCATTTCATCTCCTTTGTTTACAACAATATGTAGTTGAGAAATTATAAACGATTGCATTTGTTGTGTCGTCAATTTTTCCGAATTGATAATTATATATGACTTCATTCTTTTCTATTTTTCTCTGCATTATTTAAAAATACGAATAATGAGACTCAACTAACTGCGTTTAGCTGTTAAGATGATTGTTACCAATGTTTTGTTTGGGGAAATAATATAAGCTATCAACTTTGTTTTCCAAGAAATACAACTCTATGTTGCCAATTCTTACAGAATCATTTTGTGAAAGATTAGTCTTAAAATTATCTTTTACAGCATCTATATGTTTCCCCAGAATGAATATATCGTCAATAAATTCAATATTGATATTTTGCTTTTCTCTATTTATTTCGCTTTCTTCAACCATAATATATTGACACACATTATTTGCTTTATTAAAAGAAAACTCAATCTTATATTCAAGTGAGTAAGCTACCATAAGATGATGATGTTTTGTTTCAAACAAATCATCTGACATATTTTTGACAGCATCAATATTTATCAATTCTTTAACTATACTTTTACCAGAAAGCAACTCTGATGTCTTTATCTTATACATAGCTTATATTATTTTCGTAATTCACATATTGGTAACGTTTAGCAAATAAACCACCTCAAACGTTTCATATGTTTGTTAACAACCTATATTTATCCCTCTAATCCATTACATTCACATTCAATTTTACCGTTTTTTATTATTAAGTTATACCATATGACATGACCTGTATAGTAATCAGGAATACTGTTTATATACATATCTATTATTCCTTCTTCAATAGAAAAAACGATAGATTGTACTCTTAAACTATTACAAAAATCGGTTTGGGTTATAGGTAAAAATACTTTCTCTTTATCTATTGTCAAATAACAATCTTTTTCATCTATTACTTTAGAATCTTCGTCTTTCATCCATTCTTCTGCAAGTAATATCATTCCTTCCTCTATTGCTGCTTCAGAACAGGATTCCCTGTTATTATTTACCCATAATAAAACAGCTTTAATGATAGGCGAGATAGATACATTGTCTATTTCTTGTTTACTCAATATTTTAATACGGGGTTGACTATTCCATATTGAAACATGGAATAAAGAACTGAACGGTTTATTACCTTGCAAAAAATCCTTTTCGGTTAGTTGTTCTATTTCTATTACCATTCTATTTTCATTTTATGGGTTGATAATTGTTTGCAGCTAATCGCCATTTAAGACGATTGAAGTATGTGTGTACCGATATTTTCCTTCTGAATTATCCTATTCCACTAAAGATTGTACCATACTTTCGTAGAGTTGTTCACGCAACTGACTCAGTTTACTATTTTCATCTATGCAAATGACCCCATTTCTCACTAAAACCAAATCATTAAATGACCCCATTCCGCCAAATAGACTTTTAATTTTTCTTAGCCAATCCCATCGGGAAGAATAATTGTCTGCATACAACCTTTTGAGATTAGAAGCCCAGCCATGTTCACCTGTAATTTCTAATAATTCTATTATTTCTAAAAGAATTTCTCTTATTTCTTTTTCCATCTTTCCTTTCATGTTGACTGCCAATAATCGGCTATATTACAGATTCTATTTTTTCAGCGTTCTGCCATTAAGCGGTTGTACTGTTGTTATTTAGGCTTCATTCCTATTTTTATTATAGTGTACCAACCGGTCTTCTATTATCTAATAGTTTTCAATAATTAGCTGTTTGTTACCGGTTTTTAATTTTATAGTAGCAACCTTTCTGCCACCATAGACATCTAATGAATCTATTGTATTCAAAATTTCATGTGGTGCATGGTCAAACAAGAAGGATACTAAACAATCACTTACATATTTACCGGGTTCAAGTATGAAATTTTTTATACTCCAGTTTGAAGGAGCTACTTGTGGCAAAACAGTTACAGCATAACAGATTTCTTGTTTAGGAAGAACAGATAATCCACCTTCTTCTTGTTTTAGCCAATATATCTTTCCTTCTTTTTCCATTACTCCTTATTTAATTGATAGTATTATGCCAACAGCAGTCATTTACACTGTTATATTTCTAAGTATTTGCATTGTTATGTGCTTGTTACAACTACCTATATTTGCAAATATAGGGATTGTTTTTTGCAAAAGCGTATTAAAGATACAATAAATGATTGGAGAAGCTAAAGAACTTTCTTATCTTTATGTTCGTTAGATATTTAATAATGAAAGGAAAATAGTTATGGATACAGCAATGAATCAAGGCGTTTTTTTGAGCATACCGAAATCCGATATAAAGTTCTTCAAAGAACTTGCTAAAAAAATGGGATGGGATATTGATATAAGAGAAGACTTTTTGAAAGACTATATAGCATCACGTCCCCAAAAAGTAAATCTTTCGGAAGAAGAAATTCTAGCTGAATTAAACGCCACAAGATACGGGGAATAAAAATAATTATTGATACAAAAGAACTAAATGTTATCATACCAACACATTGTGGTACACCATTCATAAAAATACAGTACATAATAAAAGGGAGATATCAGGTTGTCACACCCAAATCCCCCTTTTTTAACTATCCGACCGACTATCAATTCTTTGTAAGCAGCCGTTTTTCCGAAATCGTTCCGTATTCTTCGCCGTTGATAGTAATACCTGTTGTATTCTCTATCTGTATCATCGAATCGTCGGGAGTTTCTATATCCACGTTCTCTATGTTAATCTTTGCGACTTTGTTAATCACAATGCCTTGCTTCGCACCCGTCACCACCATATTCTTTATGGATATGTTCTCAATCGGCATTTCGGGAAGCCCGTTCAGATACACTGCCCGTCCGGCTCCCTTGCAGAACACGTCCGAGATGTGTATGTTCCTGAATGCCGGAGTTTCTTCGGTAACATCCGGCACAGGCTCACCCGGAGCACCTTTGGCGGCATAATACAAGTCGGCAATCAAGGCATCATTCGGGATGTCTATCATGTTGATATTGTTGATATAGATATTCTCCACAACACCGCCACGACCGCGCGCACTCTTGAACCGCAGCCCTACGTCCGTACCGATGAAAGAACACTCGGACACATATACGTTCTTCACGCCGCCGGACATTTCGCTGCCAATGACGAATCCGCCATGACCGTGCAACACGGTATTGTTTCTCACAATCACGTTCTCGCAAGGCTCTCCACGTCTGCGCCCGTCTTTATCCTTTCCCGATTTCAGACAGATTGCATCATCGCCCGCATCGAAGAAACAGTTCGTTATCAGTACGTTCTTGCAGGATTCCACATCCAGCGCATCCCCATTCTGCGAATACCACGGATTGAACACCTTTACATCATTCAACGTCAGGGATTCACATGACAAAGGATGGAGACACCAACTCGGAGAATTTTTGAACGTCACTCCTTCCAAAAGTATTCTCTTACTCTTCACGACACTCAGCAGAACCGGGCGCAACCAGCTTTTCATTTCTTCCCACTCTTCAATGCCGATGTCCGGACGCTTGTTTCCCCAGTCCGCCATAAGCACAGATGCTTTCAAAGCCCCTTCGTTGGGATACCACACCTTGCCGCTTTCGTCTACTTTCCCACCGGATTTCAACAGCTTGTTCCACTGCCCTTCCGTCATTTTGCTTTTCTTTACAGGACGCCACTTGTCACCCGCACCGTCGAAAACGCCATGACCGGTAATGGCTATGTTCTCTGCGTTCACTGCCGAGATAGGTGATTGGCAACGCTTGGTATCCAGCCCTTCAAACGAAGTAGTTATAATCGGATATAAGGAAGTATCACCACTAAATACTACAAGGGCGTTCTTTTCCGCATGCAGGTTGACATTGCTGAGAAGGACGACAGGCCCCGTCAGCCATAGCCCTTCCGGGATAACCACCCGACCGCCGCCTTTGTCGTGCACCGCTTTGATAGCATTATTTATTGCTTCCGTATTCAGCGTCACGCCATCGCTCTTCGCACCAAAATCACATATATTCACCTGATAATCAGGAAAAGCAGGACGTTCCACGACGGGCATGGAGAAAGGCAGGTTGGCATATATAGCTTTCAAGTCCTGCCCTGTCCCTGCCGCCTGCGGGGCGGGATGCTGGCAAGCGCAAAGGACGCTTAGGATGGCTGGTACAAGACCAGCCATTTGAATCAATCTATTCATATCTTTTTTACCTTAATATATATTGAACTATTTGAACCAGTCGGCGTCGGTATAGCCGTCCCAACTCATGATGGTTTTGCGTGTCCCAAAGTATTGGTTGTACTGTTCGTCACTGAGTTGCAGCACAGTGTTGCGTACTGCTGCCGGAATAGACTCGTAGAGATTGGCTCCCGATTCCGTCTTACAGTTGTAAAGTTTGCAGCCGGTGGCGACAGTAGGCACTGCCGGAGTAAGTGGCTTGTTTTCACCCACAAAGTTGGCACCATATATATCGGCAAACGTACAATTCAAGAAAGTGAGGTTATCCGGTTCGTACTGGTAAATCAGGGTAGAACTGGTGACACCCGCGCCCACAGTGAAGCGGCTGTTCAGGAATACATAGCCCAAGTAGCCCTCTCTGACGCGTGCCTGCATTACGGCACGTGTGCCGGTAGGTGCATGAAGCTGGCAGTCTTCAAACAGTACTACTTTGCCCGAACCCCAGATAAAGTCGGTAGCTCCGGCTATGAAGCAATCCTTGAACCAGTTGTAGCCACCACCCGGAAGCAGGGTATCCTGAAAACTCAACACACGGCAATTAATGAAAGCAGACGACTTGTTGTTGATATAAAGCGCTTCCGCCTGACCATTCTTGCCCAATGTCCATCCATAAGCATTTTCTATCGTCACATTCTCGAAGCGAATCTTGTCGGAGTTTCCATCGAGCATCATCATCGAACGGCCACCGGACTTGGAAATTACAGTACCGACCGGGGCAAACTGGTCGATGTTGATTCCCGCACCTATACCACCGTTAATGTCATTGCTGTTATCGTATTGGATATTGACAGCCGTATTGTCGCTCGCATTCCCTTTCACAGTGATATTGGTCTGGTCGCGCAAGTAGATGATTTCCTGATAGATACCATTATCCATTTGGAATGTCTTGGGAGCATTCAGGTCGATGTGCGTCGCACAGAAATCAATAGCGCCTTGCAGGGTATAGAAGTCAGCGTTGGGGTCGGTATGGCTAATCTTCAGTTCATAATTCGGTCCTGCCGGCATCGGTGCGGGCTTGGTCTTGAAAGTCCATGCACGACCGTATATTCCACGGAAGTCCGTCTGCTTCACGGCAGCCTGGTCTATCGTCACATAATATTCGGTATCATATTGTAGGCGTTGTTGATGAGGTTTGATAATGAAATCGTTGCCTTCCACTCTTACCGGATAATAGTTTACGATACGGCGGCTGACGGAAGAACCCGTAGGCGTGACACCGATAATATCCATCCATGTATTCAGTGTAGTCACACCATCTTTAATAGACTCCCTGCGGTCTGACAGGCTGATTTCGTCTACCAGTTTATGGTCACTCATACGATAGATACGGATAAAGCCGCTTGTGCCAAGCTCGGGCGCAGCACCCTCGAACGATAGTTTCAGTTCGGTATCGGCAAGTACTTGCTGCGTGCCGTCGGCAGGCGTCAGGCTGTATCCGGCAACGGGTGTCTTATCACCGTCGGCTGTGCCATCCTCATTGCTTCCGTCTTCCCAGGGAGCAGATGAGTTTCCGCCGTCTACATTCTCGAGACGTCCCATTTCTACAAAACCGCTGTCGTCAATGTAGAGTGCAAAGGTATAGCTGTAGCCTTTGTGAAATTGTGGAAGCGCAATGTCCAAATTGGTGAATATCCACTCTTTCTCCCTGTTATCCAATACAAAAGAGACTTTATAGGTATCCTTCAACGCCGATGGAAGAACGATGGCCTCGTAAAACCCTGTCGTGGCATTATGATAAGGAGTGATAGTGGCGACAGAACTTTCGTCCAATGTCAGTACATCGGTCTGTACATTGAATGAAGCCGCCGTCTGCATCCCTTCAATCCGTACGTTGCTCACTTCCAACGGTTCTTTCTCCATATTCACGAATTTCAGAATCACTTTAGACAGACGATGCGTAAAGTTCAGCGCGATATGGGGAGCAGTCTCTTCGGAGTAAGTATAATCCTCGTTCGTAGCAGCATACAACAGGTCGCAGGCGGTGCTGCCCTTTCCTTGTGCCGCCAATTGTACGGGATAGTCAAAATTGCGCATATCGGCAGTGTATGGATAGTACGCCACGAACTTTACCGGTACTCCATCGTTCTGCACTTTTAACGGTGCGGTAGAAGTGAAAGAAACCGATGAGCCTTCTTCAGAGCAGATATATGGCACGTTCACTGTCTCTACGGCAGGTTCAAGCGTTTTCGCGTCCAACACGTACGCCCCAATCTTATCACCCTCATTCCATGACGAACCGTCTTGAGTGACACGGGTTGAGAAAGCAGTGAGGTCTACGCCGAATGTGACCTCGCCCGTAGCAGAGGGTTGCTTGATGCCCGTTTCCTGCTCGTCGTCCGAGCAGGAAAGGCAACACAAACTACCTGCCAATAAAGGGTATATTAATGAATGAAATAATTTCATAACTGGATTGTTTAATCAGTATTACAATAATGTATCAAAGATTACCGGGCACTCTTGTACCAACGCGGGTCACCTGCCTGTGCGTCAATCTTGAGTTTGAAGTTGCCGTTTGCGGGGTCTTCAAAGAGTTCGGAGACGGTCATAGAAGTATTTACCCAAGCATTGGGGAAAGTACTTGCATCTACAGGATTTCCGTGTACATTCACTACTGCCAATTTTCCGTCTTCGGAAGCAGCCGCATAATTACCGGAGAATGCCTGCACATTCATCTTATACCCGATATTAGGATTTTTATCTACGAAACAAGCCGAAACATTATTCCTGTAATATAAATTACCATTGTCATACCTGCTTTCAAAAGGAGTTGCAGTCAAACCGACCAAAGTACAGTTCTCTACAGTTACAGCTACATTATTGGCATCTTTTACGTAAACAGCACGCTCTGTCATATTGTAAAGTGTAGAATTAGTGATAGTGATTGCTTTAGAACCATAATAGTTGAAAACGCTTTTCATATTCGCAAACTGGCAGTCATCGATTAGCACGGCAGAAAGCAGGTTTTGCGCTCCATTATCTCCATCCGACCAGTCGCAAACAGTCTTCATATTATTGAAGTTACACTTCTTCAACTCAATGACAGCATCCACCGCGAGTTGGGCAGTTTCATTGTTAGTCAGCAAAGCCGTCAAGTTATCACCCGTAATATCCAGATTGTTCAACGCAACCTTTTGCAGACCAGTATGTTGAATTTGTTTCAGGTTCAGCTTAACCTGTTCTTCAGTATCACCAATCAACAATAATTCGTTTACCTCTTCGGGCACAACCATTGCGTCGCTGAACGTATAACCATCCGCATTGGCGGCAAAAACCAACGCAACCTTACCGGAAGCACCGGACAATACGGTTGTCAAATCTTTTTCCGCAGTAACCGCTTTCTGAGTATAGTCGGCAGGTATAGCCTCATTTTCGGAAACTTTATCACCGTCGCCGTCTTCGCTGCCACCATCACCCCAAGGTGTGTTGCTACCGTTACCACCACCGATTTCTCCGGTGGTTTCCTTGCCTACCGTGATATTGAAAGTATATTCATAGCCTGCCACAAACTTATCAATCCGGCTGGTTTCGGGCACAGTGTACTGATACTTGCTGCCGTCTGCCATAATAGTGAGGGACATCTTGTTTATCACCTCTTCGGCAGGCAGCATAATGCCAATGAATGACTTACCGTCTTTTTTCTGCAAGTCGACAGGTTTCGGCGTATCCATATTTGTCAACGTACCGTCAATCAGGTTGAAAGTAGCCGTAGTATTCATGCCGCCTACTGTCACACTCGTCACATTCGATACATTCTCATTCGTTATGTTGACACGCAGAAGCACCAACTGATGATGGAAAGTAAACGCCAATCCACCGGCCAACAGGGATTCCGTAGACTGATTGGCAGCCTTTGCCCACATTAAATCGTGGGCAGAGATACCATCGGACTGTTCGCCCAAGTCTACCTTATAAAGTGCCGCTGTGGCATCAAGCACATCGGCAGACGTGGTATGCGGATAATAAGCCACAAAATTAACAGGCATATCATAGATAGCTATCCCCGGAGTGGAAGAGAAGTTCACTGTACGTCCACTGCCAATTGTGGTATATTTCACGTTAAGAGCATCGTTCAATACATTCTTGTCCTCCGTGTCGAACATATAGATACCTATCGCGTCTTCGCTTTCCCACTCACTGGTTTCGCTATTCAACCGTGTAGAAAAACGGTCATTACCCGAACTGACGGAACTAAGCCTTTTCTGACCGTCGCCATCCGTAAAAGAACTTTCATTAACTTCGCTACAAGCTACTGCCAAAGTACCGGCAACTGCCAGAAAAAACAAATGTTTCAGATTCATACTATTATATTTTAGTTTATTTCTACTCATATTATTTCATTAAATAAATCTCTGTTTATTTTCTTAAGGTAACCAACGCGTATCACCGGCACGACTGCTTACTATCGGAGACGAAGTATCTTTAATCGTCAAGTCTCCATTAACCGGGTCGGCAAACAATTCGGCGGCCGTAATGTCGAGGTCGGTAGCGTTCATATTCTTACCACCCAGTAAATAGTCTGATGTAGTATAGTTGTCGGAGAAGGTGGTAGTGGTATTCGCACCGATAGCAAACAGGTCACCACAAGGAGATGCCAGTAAGATTCCCTTCATTACCAGTTCGGAACCTACGGCAGACTCTATGTTAATCAGACGTTGGTTGCGGCTGTAATTGTAGATAGTCACGTTCTTAAATTCCAAGTAGACAGGCTTATCCATATAAGGAGCATAGAACAGATTCCCCCAACCATAGCCGTTCGTTCCGTCATTGTCATTGCTGAACGTACAGTTGCGGAAGATGGCACGGTCTAACTGGTCATAAGACACTCCGTTATCCTTGTTGAAAGACTGAAGATTAACCAAACCATATGCACTGGTTTGCCATCCGCAACCTTCAAAACGGCATCCTTCCATCTCGAAGTTCATAATGTGCTTGGCATTGGCAGACTGATGACGCCAGAAACCACGGCGGAGACTGATAAAATCACAATTTACAAAGCTGACATTTTCTATCGTGTACGGTTTGTCGGAATTCATAAAGTAATTATTGTTGGCTTCGTGGCGGAATTCTATATTATCAAATTCCAGACTGGCAAGATAAGAACCCTCTGCCACGCTCCAACTACCCTCTAAAATAACAACAGGCTTGACACCGTCACGACTACCTGCCAAACGGAAACCTTTCATCAGAGTGAACGGAGTGATGCGATAGGAAGAACCTGCCGGCAAGTAGTATTCCGTTCCTTCGGGCACTTCGGGGTTAACGTCGTTATTCAGCAACATAGCGGACAAGTCATCGTCCAGACCTACCTGTATGGACATTGCCGACGGCCCGGCTGTACGGAAAGTAACCTGATTGTAAGGTTTGTCATACTTACGCGGTTTACTGGTATCATACAAGTTGACAGCGTACAGCGTATTCTTGGTGAGACCGTCCACTTCAGCGTATCCCTGCATCATTTCTTCGATAGTCAGATAGCGGCTCACACCGGACAGGGTGGTATCCATCATAGGCATGATGCTTATACTATCCACCGGATTCTGTTTGTTGTCTTTCTTCCAGCGAATCACAGCCGATGATTCCGTAACCTCGGTTTTGGAGACATCTTCCACCAGTTTGGCGTACTCCGGACGCGCTTCGGTAGAAGCACTGACGTAGCTCCATTGTGAGTTGTTTTCAGTTCGGGCAGCATTGCTGCGCACACGGATATAGAAAGTCGTCCCGTAGGGTATATCGTCAATGAACACATAAGGGTCGGTGGTTTCCAGATTCATGAACAAATCCGTGTGATACTGATCCCGATAGAGTTCCACTGTATAAGAGGCGGCATCGTTCACTTTATACCATACCAATGTCACAGAGTTTGCCTTCACCTCCGGTTTCTCCAATACAAACCGGGGCTGAAACAAGTCGTCCACCTTGGCGTATTTGTAATCTTCCTCACAGCCCGCAAGTAAAGTGCCGCACAGCAGTACAGGCAGCATAGCCGTAGCAAGTTTTCGTAATATCTTTATCATAACGTTTTGTCTTTTACTGATTAGTATCCATAATAGTTCCGAATCAATCCGCGATGGTCTGTTATGACCTTGGAAGGATAAGGACACAGGTATCTCACAGGGTCGGTAGGTTTCACCAACTGGTCGTTGTTCTTGTTAATAAATCCGCGGAAGCTCCATGAAATGGCATCCAGTGTCTCGTAAAGTTGTGTCTCCTTATTCAACACTCTCCATCCCAACGCATATTCCAATACCGTGTAGCCGGCAGGACGACCTACACCGGGGCCGTATTCGTCGATACCTACAATATCCAGCACCATCCTGTCCGGATGTTCAGGGTCTTCCACTTGCTTGTAGTAGATGTTGGTCGGTACTTTCTCAATGCCCGGAACGTATCCTCCCCGTGCCACGACACCCCAGTTAACCATCTCGTTATAAAGATTATAGATGACCTCACCATACTTGTTCCAACGGGCAAGGTCGTACTTGCGGATACCTTCTCCGCCAAATTCCCACTTACGCTCGTCCATAATAGCTTGGAAGAAGTCCGCCTCGTTGGTCAGGGTTTCTACATAGTTCTCCACTTTGTCCGTCCATTGAGCCGTATCGAAAGCACGGCGGCGGACACGTTTCAACGCTTCTTTGGCATCATCGCGCGGGCCGTAGAGTTCGTTCACGGCCTCAGCATACATCAGCAGCACATCGGCAAAGCGCATACGCACGCTGTTGATACCTGTGTTCGAACCACTGGAAGCACCCAGCGGAGACTGCATATAGAGTTTTGACCATTTGCCTGCCCCCATGCCGGTTACGCCCATATCAATCTCCTGATTCAGGTCTTTGTCATATTTATAAGGCACGCAAGTCATGCCGCGGCGCAAGTCGTCCTTGTCAAACGAGTAAACGTAAGTCCCGCAGAAAGTTACGTAATTGCGGGCACTGCCATAGGCATGTTTCCCTTCCGCGATAGTGACACCGATATTATAACCGTAGCGGCTTGTGACGCTCTTCAGCATCGGGACGGCAAAAAGCACATCGTCATTGTTGGCTGTCTTCCAATTACACTCGTTCACCCACAGGTTCTCAAAACTTTGGGTAAGGTCGTGCTTGCTTTCTTTAATCACCTTGCCCAGCCAAGTGACGGCAATCTCATAATAATGTTCAAAATTATCGCCACGTTCCATATAACCGACATGAGTCACGTCCTCTTTGTCGGCACGAAGCGTCCAACCGCCACGGTAGAGGGCGAGTTGCCCGATAAGCGCCTGGCAATATTCACGGGAAGCACGCTCCACGCCGTAATCCAAATCTGCGGCATATTTCATCATCGGTTCCGCGGCTATCAGGTCATTTATCAGATATTCCAGAATAACATTACGGTCGGTAGTGCCCAAGCTGAAGAAGCTATCCGTAGATTCGGTCGGTTCGGTGACAAACACGACATCTCCCCATGTGCGAATCAAGTCCAGATAGAGCATGGCACGAAGCGTTTTCACTTCTCCATACATCTGTTGTGTCTCGGTAGGAATGTCACCGGTGACTTTGGCGGAAAAAAGCGGTGACTCCTGCACAGCCTGCAAAAAGTCGTTGGCATAGTTGATGGCGTAATACAGGTTGTTCCATGTAGCGTTCAATACCGACCATGTGGGACGGGAGTCAAAACAGCCGATGTCCGAACCGTTGGTATTGACCGTATTGTTCTTGAACGAGCTCATCTCCACATCGGTATTCGTATTCAAGCCGCTGGCAAGGTTGCTGCCGTACAATCCGTCCTCCGTCATGGAAGAGTAGATGCGCGTCATCAACGCCTTCATTTCCGCCTCGTCGGAGAATATGTACTCGGGAGTAAAACCGGAAGCCGGCTGCACGTCCAGAAAATCATTGCAGGATGTCAGGGAAAGCATGCTTCCGGCAATGAGTGAATATATCAGTTTCTTATTCATAGTTCTTCTTTTTATAGATTTCAATTAAAAAGTCAACTGTGCGCCGAATGTATAGGTACGGCTGCGCGGATAACGGTTGTAGTCAATGTTCGGAGTCAACCCGGTGGCGATATTCACTTCGGGGTCATAGCCGCTATATCCGGTGAGGACAAACAGGTTGTTGCCCGACACATAGAAACGGACTTTGTTCAAACCTACTTTCCTCGTCCATGCTACAGGCAAGGTGTAACCGAACGTAGCCGAACTAAGACGCAGGAACGAGCCATCTTCCACCGCATACGACATACTGATAGGACGTCCGATGGAAGTAGGATTCCACATGGTCGCGTCTTTGTTGAATTCCGCCAGTATTTCGGGACTATAACGAATCTCATTACCCATGTCGTCAAAGTTGCGCCAACGTTTGTCGGATGCTATATCCATCAGGAAGTTATTGTCTTTATTGTCCGCCCAGGTGGTCAGCATAATCTTGTTGGCATTCAGCACATCAAAATCGTACATATAACTGAAGAACATACTCAAATCAAACCCTTTGTAAGTGGCATTGAGTCCGAAACCACCCGAGAACTTCGGAGTAGTGTTACCAATAACGGTACGGTCGGCTTCCGTCAACTGATAGGGATTGGTGCTGTTGGGGTCTACCGGAGTCAGTTTCTTGAACTTGGCATTACCGGGACGCGGAGTGTCGGACAACGGGCTTGAATCGACTACGCCCGCTTTCAACTTCCATGTACGAGCCTGCGTGTCGAAAGACTCAAAGTCGTCTACCGTGTAGAACCCGTCGTTCACGTACCCGTAAATCAAGCCGCTTGTGCCGCCTACATAAGCACGGTAGTCATCGGAATTTACGACGTCGTTTCTCCATCCCGAAGTAAGAATCCATTCCTTTTCACCGCTTGCCAGTTTGTCAATCTTGTTTTTATTATGACCGATATTGAAGGTAGCGTTGAGCGAGAAATCCTTCGTCTCTACCAGCCAGGCATTCAATTGAAGTTCGATACCGCGGTTCGAGGTCTGTCCGACGTTGGTCATCAGTTTGGTGTAACCGGTGTAACCCGGGATGTCCGAAGGAACCAACAAGTCTTTCACTGTATTCCAGTAATATTCGATAGTACCGCTCAGACGTTCTTTGAAGAAACCGAAGTCAAGACCGATATTGCGTGTAATGGTCTTTTCCCACTTCACATCGGGATTGTACACATATTTAGTGTTATAGAACGTGTAGTAATAATGGCTTGTCTCGCCCCATCCCGCCGGACGGTTATTGTTGGCACGATACAATTTCTGATAAAGGTCGGTGTCGATGCGGTCGTTACCGGAGATACCATAACTGAATCTTAACTTCAGGTTGGATACCACCTGACTATCTTTCAGGAAATCTTCGTTAGACATACGCCATGCCAGTGCTCCTGCCGGGAAGAATCCCCAACGGTTGCCGGACGCAAACTTGGAAGAGCCATCGGCACGTAGCGTCACCGTAGCCAGATATTTGTCGTTATAGCCGTAGTTGACACGCCCGAAGAAAGAAGAGATTCGCGAAGGAGAATCGGACACCGAAGAGTTTTGGTAAGCAGTTCCCAATGACAGATTGTCAAATGCTTTTTCCGCCGTGATGCTTTCAGGGAGATAACGGGTGGAGAAAGTTTTGGTAGTGGTCTGGTTATGCTTTATTTCCTGTCCGAGCATCAGGTCGATGGAATGCGCGTCTTTCAACATGAAGTTGTAGTTCCACACGTTGGTAAGCTGCCACTTGGTGCCTTGCTTCATGCTCCATTCCGCCATCGGCTGATTATTGTTGTTGCGGGCATTGCTTGTGCCCATTCCCCAAAAGCGGCGTTGCTCTTCGGAATTATTCTCAAAACCAAACTCGGTGCGGAAGGTCATACCTTTTATGATGTCCCATTTGACGGCACCCATCGTATTGAGAGACTTGTTGATTCTCTTCTTATAGTTCTTCTCCGATTCTTCTATCGGATTGAAGCGGGTCACTTCATCCAGTTGGTCGGGGTCAAAATAGGTATCATCCTCGGGAAGCGTCATATATTCGTCCAGACCGGTGGTAGGTCTTTCGCGCAAAGCCGTCAGCAGGCTGACTCCTTCCGTGCCCGAACCGTCCACCTCTTTATGCAGCAAGCGGGTGCGGTACTCAAGTGTCAGGAATTTGTAAGGCTTGAAGTTGAAGGAGGCATTCAGATTGTTCTGTTTCAATCCGTTGCCCACCATCACGCTCGGCTGATCCTGATGGATGAAAGATAGTTTATATTTGATTTTTTCAGTACCTCCGTTCACGCTGAGGTCTATCGACTTTGCCACCGGATTGCTTCCGAACACTTCATCCTGCCAGTCGGTTCCGGGATTGCCCTGATAGATATAGTGTTCATACGCATGCCCGTATTTATTGTTAAAATCTGTAGGATTAGAACTTTTCTGGCGGGCACTTTCATATTGCATCAGTACAAATTCGTAAGGATCCATGACATCGAGCTTCTTTGACAGTTCTTTGGTCTGCATATAAGCATTGAGGTTAATCACCACACGCCCTTCCTGCGGACGCTTGGTGGTCACCAGAATTACACCGTTGGCTCCACGTGCCCCATAAATAGCTGTAGAAGCCGCGTCTTTCAATACCTCGATAGACTCGATATCCGTAGGAGGAACATCATTGAGGCTGCTTACTTCAAAACCGTCGAGGATGATAAGCGGGCTGTTATCCTGTGTGATAGATCCTCCGCCACGTACCAGGATTTTGATTTCGGCATCGGGAGAACCGTCTACCGTGGTCACCTGCACACCCGGCAATTTACCGACAATGGCTTCGCCGACAGAAGTGGTCTGCACCTTTTCCAATATCTTGCCAGACACACTGGCGATAGAACCGGTAAGGTTGCCTCGTTTCTGGGTTCCGTAACCGATTACTACCACATCGTCCAATACGCCGATTGCTTCCTTCATGTGGATTTGGATATTGGAGGTACGTCCTTTCAACGGTTCTTTTACCTCTTCCATACCTACATAGCGAACTATCAGCACGGCCTTGGCTACATTGGGCACACCGGCTAATGTAAATTTACCGTCCAAATCGGTTGTAGCACCTATCGAAGTGCCTTGCACCGTCACTGTGGCACCAATCACCGACCCCATGTCATCGGTCACCGTACCAGTCACGGTAGCAGTCTGTGCCATAGCACCCACCGCTACCCACAGCAGGATAAATATGTTTATGATTATTTTATTCATCATTCTATGCTTTTATTATAAATAGATTTATTTGCTCCACAGGTTTATTTCTTTTCCATTACTACACCGCCCTGGTTCTGATAGTAGATGATGTGCTGTACCAGGTTGTGGAAATAAACTTCGATGTTCGGATAGCGTCCGTTAGGGTCGACCGAGGAATTTATCTGCCATGCGTCATTCGGGTCGTTGGGGTTCAGGCCGTAAGCCTCTTCCCAAATATCGGGAATACCGTCACCGTCCGTATCAGGCCAAGGTGTCAATGATTTCACGGAAATATAACCTTCGGTATCCGATACGGTATCAATGATTCCGGGCTGTTTGTCCTTGCCGTCCTCTTCAGGTTTGGAACCGATATGGGTATAGGTACCTTCCCTTACTTCGCGGACTACACGCTGGTCTATCAAGTCCCTGCGCAGAGAGGCTCCGGCGTATTCAAGTACTTTGTCATAAGCCTGCGCGGCTGTATGACTGGTCACTTTGCTGTAAGGCTGATAGTCCGCCATCTTCATGGCCTGCTTGTCAGCATCAGGAACATTACCCAGTGAAGAGTCAAATTGTTCCCAGACACCTTTTGTCCAGTTATCAGTCGTTGCATCAGAGTTACCCGCTACATAGTTGCCGTTAATATAGGCTCTGGCGGTAGGGTCGCTCGAAAGAATCCGGTAAGAGCGGTTGTTGGTTCCGGTGGCAGGCCCCGGTTTGTAGTAGCAGTTAGTAAGGTTGAAAGACGCGTACTTTCCGCCGTAACTGCCTTGTCCCCTTCCACTCCAATTATAATAGACGTTGTTTCGCACATCGAAATATCCGGTAAAGTCGTAAGATTCTTGTGTGCCGGGAGCGGACAAGTCGGAGATACGCGGACACCGACTACCGTGGTGTGCCAGTAATATATGGTGAAACGATGCGTTGTCACCGCTAAACATGGCTCCGTAACCGTGGGCGCCCTTGGCGTGATTGGACAGGTTCATGCTTTCGGAAGCAATGCACCATTGTGCCGTGAAGTTCCGCACACCATAGAAAGTCAGCGTCTCGTCCACACTCCATCCTGCCGTAACGTGGTCGATAATGGCATCTTTGAAGTAACGCCCGCCGATAGCGTCTTCACCATAATCGGCAAACTGGTCGCCCGGACGACAGCGTAGGAAGCGAACAACGGCATTCAGACTGGAACCTGCACCTATGGCCGGATCTTTAGAGAGATTGAAGGTGAAGTTATAGTTCTTCAAGGTGATACCGTCACCCGGCGCTGTCTGTCCGATAATGCTCAGATTGGGATACTCGTTCAGATACAGACCTCTTTTCAGTTCGATGATACCGGATACGTCAAAGACAATCGTACGCGGTTGGTTGGATTTTTCGATTCCGTAACGTAAGCTTCCCTCGATAGGAGTTTCATTTTTGTTATAGTCTGCCAGCGTTGTCACATGATAGATTTCGCCGCCACGGCCGCCGGTAGTAAAACGTCCGCCACCCTCAGCGCCCGGAAAAGCAAGGATAGAAGCAGAAGTGTCATCACCGATGCTTGTATCGGGTCTGCCGTATTGGAAAATGGTAAGTGTCTTATCCAATATCTTGACTGTCGCCGTACGTGGTAACGGGCTGTTACTGTTATCTTCGATATTCAGTACCACCTCGTCGGCAGTAGAGTTTCTCCTGTCCTGTGTAATCCATGTTTCGGATATGGAAGCATCGTAATCTACCGGATTTTCTCCCTGCGGAGCCGATATAACCAATGTACGGAATTTATAAGGAAGGATATACTCGTCCTGTTCTATGGTTACCTTACCGCTTACTCCGTCCTGTGTCACTTTCAAGATGCGTTGCAAGGTGTAGCCGCCTACGGAATTGAATGCCAGAATAGCTGTCCTGTCTTCCTGATTCGCATTGGCGTCTACGGTGAATGTTACTTCATCAGTAGCAAAGCTACGGGTTCTTGGTGTTGTTTCTTTCAACTTAATCCAGTTGTATTCTTCTGCTATATCCACATCCCATTCCACGTTTGCCACTACTTTGCAGACAAATGTACCTTCCCTGAACGGCAAGGGGTCTGATGAACAATCAAACAGAATATCGGGGTCGGCACCGAGTTGCTCAACGCTAATCTCCTGTTCCAATGTAGAGCCTGCGCCCGTCATTGAAACTTTGACCGTACCTGTACGCTTGGGGCCGTCCGTATTCTCGGTGAAGAACAGGCGAAGGTCACCATTGCCCTCTCCCGAGTTTTTGGATATACTCAACCAGCCACCTGTCGAGGTCACCTCGGCAGTCCATTCAGAGGTAGCCGTTATGTTGATGGTGAACGAGCCGTTCACATTGCTCAGCTTCACCTCGTTTTTCGACACTTCCAGTTTGGCGGCAGTTGCGGCTGCATTGGAATCGTCATCCGCACTACATGCGCTGAACAGTCCTGCCAACAGTATAAATAGAAAATATCTCATGTCTTGTATCTTTATATTATTAATACTCTATTGATTACTTTATCCAGTGCGAATCACCGATTCCGTTTGTATATACTTCAGAGTTTGTATCGGTAATGGTAAAATCTCTGTCTGCCACATTCTTGAAGAGTGTTTCCATCGGAAGGGCTGTTTCTGCCGGTATTTCAGCGGCATCGACTCCCCAGTTGGCTACTACAAAACCGTTGGTGCGGTAGTTATTCGCGAAAGTCTTGGTGGTGATGTTCCTTGTCGTAAACCAAGTTCCCTGACCGGCTTCACAAACACCGCTAAAGAGATTGTTGCGGACAATCAGGTTGAATGAAGAAGTATTCTTCGGATTCAAATCAAAGAAGGTCATTCCGACAGGAGCCATACTTACGAACGTACAGTTCTCTATTGTCACGTTGAGTTCTCCTGTCATAGAACCCAAGCCGGTTATCAGAGCTTTCGTCAAGTTGTTGGCATGGAATGTGGAGTTTTTGAACACAAAGTTGTGTACCGGTGCATCTTGTTTGGTAGAAAGACCGAACATACCGCTCTTGCTAGAATTCAAGCCGAAGAACCGACAATTTTCAATCACAATATTATCAACCACCTGCTTCTGGGGGGCATCCACTTCTTGATACCACATTGTACGTCCCAAGTCGCTTATCTCACAATTCTTCCATGAAATAGTGGATACATGGAAAGCCTGGTTCTTAAACTTGAAAAAGTCGGAAGTTGTCACTTTTATTTTCAGGTTCTCGAAGTGGAAAGCTTCAATAATGGCATCAGGGCAGTTGATACTCATGTTACCCATTTCCATATATGCCGGTTCTTCGCTGTCACCCGGTGTCTGTCCCATGATATAGAGAGCTTTCGGAATTTCGGTCTGTGTACCTAATTTATAGGTCGCTCCGGCTTTCAGGAAGAGTTTCACCTCGTTCACCGAAGCATCTGCCAACATCGACTTACAGATAGATTCAAGGTTTTCTTCCGGACTAACGTATCTGTATCCGTCGGGGATTCTCATCGGAGCTTCGGGGTTGATGTCTTCTTCATTCCATCCTTCCGACGCAATGCTCACAGTGTAGTCCTGTATTATCGGCTCGTCTACATTGTTCAACGCAAACGCCACTTGTACGGTATCATCAGGCAAAATGGAGAATGCCCCGTCAATAGCTTTAGATTGTATCACCGTATTGTTCTTGTCCAGATAGTCGATACGTACGGAAACTTTTTCATTTCCGCTCTGCGTTTCAAATAATACAAGGTCGTCAGTGTAGTTCACGCCACCGGTAGCAGTCTCTTTCTCACGTTGCACTTCTGTCGGAGCTTTTACGAAAGTAGCATCCGAGAGCCTGAAGCCTGAGACAGGTGAAGATATTACCGCACGTAATTTTGAATAGCTCTTATCGGATTTACGGTCGGTGGATTTCAGGCGAAGCACCCCTGTACGGCTATACATACGTATGCTAAGCGGTTCGTTAAAGGGAGACTTATACGTCACCGGTGCCGAAATGGCATACTTGGTTTTGCCTGCCGGATCTTGATTGATCACAATATCATTCAGATTCTTCGGAGCAGGGATAGAATCGGACTGCGTGGTAGAAATGATATTATAGCTTCCGTCAGCCAACTGGAAACGGTAAAGCGATGAATAATTAGCCACATATTCACCATCGGACGCATAGATAAACAGAGGTTTGTTGGACGAGCCCGTGTTCACCGACCACGGTTCATCATTCAGGAACAACTCTATATCTTTTACTACCGAGGTGGCATATCGTTCTTCTTCAGAACAGGCAATGGTTCCCGACAGGAGTATCAGTCCCGCCAGTGAATAGAATATACTTTTCATAAAACTCCTGTTTTTAAAATTCTGAAACTTCTAATGTAAACGGTTGAACCGGCACACCTTTTTCTTTATATGTAACCGCACGCACTGACGGCCAAGGTTCGTCCAGGTAATTTTCATCCGTAATCTTCATGTGTACGGTAGAACGTTTGGAAGGTTCGAAGCCTATGCCTGTATCAAGAGGGCTGATTATACGGTTCACCTCTTCGCCCCCTTTCAGGTAGACCACATCCACTGATGTCCTGGAACTGCCGTTTATTGTCGGGAACGAATAGACCGAAGCGGTAAAGCCGGTAGAAAGACTGGTGGAGAAGGTCACATCTTCTACTATACATTCTTTACTTTTCACTTTATACCCCACTGCCACATTCGTAAAGGTGACATCCAACCGGTCAAAACGGGTGATTGCATTCAGTTCTTCTTCCGTCTCCTTAGGTTGGAACACTGCCTGTCCCACCAAGCGCTTCAACTCTATATTGAGCGAGCTGACCGACTTATCAGAAGTAAATCCCACGACATCCGAAATATATACCGGTTTTTGAGCAAATACGTCCTGATAAACCACTACCTTGGAAAGGCTGTCCGTATCTACCAGACGCGCAGCGTTCGCCACAACGAAAGTTTGCAGGTTCTCTCCCAAAGGCAGGTCTACTTTCAAGTTCCCGTTACCTAAAGGAAGGGTCTTTCCATAAACCATGGAGTCTGTCAGATATACATAAATGCCGATTTCGGAAATTCCCTGCCCGGCAAAGGTTTCAAGACTCGCCCTGCTGAAAGAGAGTCCGACAGGATGCATCTCGGGCGCATTGGGAAGTTGTTCATCCTGTTTCCATTCATCATCCATCTGCTGTGTACAAGAGCAGCAAAAGAGAAACAACAGAAGAAATAGACTTGATAGATGTTTCATAAATATTAGTTTATATAGTTTAAAGATAATCATTAGTTAACACATTGGTCTTTCGACAGTGCAAAATTGAGAAAACATATGGAAACAAAAGAGTAAGATTTAGTAGAAAAGGAGTAAAAAACGGACTTGGCGCAAATAATACTCCTCATCCGCACAGAAGTGTAAAAATGATGTGCCCTTCCTATGTTATCATAAAACATAGAAAGGGCACATCATCAAAAATCACCGTTTTGAACGGTAAGTTATCGGGTTACTTTTCTTAATTCACCTGTATCCTTTATAATCCCAACCGTTCTTTCAACAACCGGTAACCGGAAAGGCTCACCCGCAATTTCACGCCGTTTTTCAGTAATAACTGATAGGTTTCTTTCCCGAATAATTCAACCCGTGATATTTGCGTCACATTGACAATCGTAGAACGATGCACGCGGACGAATGTATCCGGAGACAGGTGTGTTTCAAAATACTTCATCGTCTGTTCTTTCAGATATTCACCGGATGGGGTTATCAACATCACATAATCCCCGCATGCTTGTATGTAGATTAACTCATCGGACTTGACCAAATGAATACGTGAACCGTCTTTTACTGTAATGCGGTCGATTAATTCGACTGGCGGTTCAGCTTGCTGTTCGGTCACCTGATGCACAATCAGTTCCTTTTCGAATTCCCGGTTCAAGGCTTCTTCTTTGGCTACAATCAGGCGATACCAAAGAGTGACCGCAATCAGAATCGGTAGTCCGAATAATAACCGGAAAGGTATCGTTTGGGCGAAAGGGATATAAGATACTCCTGCAATCCGCTCCATAATGTCACATACCATAAAACTACCTGCGAGCCAAAGCAGGATTCCGACCAGTATCATAATGACATCCGTCTGGAACAGCGAAACAAGTCCGACGACAAACCACGCCAGGTAAGCAATAGCCGCCAACCAAGCAATCGTTGCTATTCCGTCTACCAAAGCGGGAATATAGCCGGTTCCTGTGTATCCACACACCAAGGCAACCTGGCAGGTAACCAGAACCAACGCCAGCACCAGCATCGGAATCCAGCGAAAAGGATAATCTATAATCGGATGTGCTTTCATAGGCTAACCTTTCACTTCCAGACCGCCGAAAGAGATCTTGCCCCGAATTACTAATACACTGTCCTGGTTAACATCCCCGTTCGGCCAACGCTTGTCATCACACCCACCAAAGAAGGCGTTACATTTAAATACGATTTTCCAGTCGGAAGGGGCATATATCTCGATTCCGCCCCAGTTACAATCCACGTCGATATAGGTTTCTCCCGACGCAATATGGGTATGGCGCAAATCAATAGTCGTCCCGCCAAATGAAGTACGGACTTCGGCTCCTTTAAATAGTTCGTCAAGGACGACGTGGCGTGCAGCCCCCCAAACATTCTCCGAATGTAAAAAGCCGTCGACCGAATCGGACTGCTGCTGTTGTTCATTTCCAAAGTTCATGCCTGGTCTGCCCTGATGCATTTCCATCCATTTCTGCCGATGCTCCATTGCATGCCGGCGCGCCCATTTCGCCTTCTTGTCCCTACCGGGTTTGAAGAAAAACAGAATACCTGCTATAATCAATGCGAAAGGCCATACCATTGCCTGTGAATTCTCCGGCAACCATGAAAGTCCGCCTATCAAAAAATAGACACCTATTAAAAAAAGTACGATTCCACCGATGAAATGACGCCGAATCATAGAATAGACACCTATTATAATAAGAAGTGAATGCCAGGATACGATCATATCGAATACTTCAGTAGTAATCCATCCCATATTGCGGGCGAACAACAAAACCCCGGAAATGATAAAAAGCGAAGCTATCAGAATCTTGCCGGAAAAGCCTCTGCCCGCAGGTGAAAATGTTTGTTTCTCTTCCATCGTCTTTATATTTAATTGATTGATGGTTCAAAGATACGCCATTTCTTTGTGCTTCTACAGGCTTTTCTGTCGATTTACGGTTTAAAATCCGGTGAATGCCGGATAAAAACCGATGAAAAAGTCAATTTATAAACCCCGGATTCGTATATTTGCCGCGCTTCATAACACAAATATTACCTTCCAAAGCTAATTCCTACACCTTGTAGCAAACTAAAAACAAAAAATACGAGGTGAAAAACAAATATTGCACATGGCTACATTCATATTATCATACTTTTGTAGCGATGAATAAACTCTCTTAAGAGAGATTAAAGACAATAAACAACAACCATTAATTTATAAACATGCAAAGTATGTCTAACAAAGTGAAAAACATGCGCTCCTTATTGCTAATACTATTTTCGGCAATATCGCTCAGCGTATCTGCGCAAACGATTACCGTAACAGGTAACGTGAAAGACACCAACGGAGAACCTATTATAGGAGCCTCTGTTGTAGAAAAAGGTAATACGACCAATGGTACGATTACAGACTTAGATGGTAACTTTTCTATCAAAGTCGATGGAAAAAAGACGCTTGTGATTTCATATATTGGTATGAAAACACAAGAAATTGCTATTCAAGGAAGAAAATCTGTTAATGTAACTATGCAAGATGACTCACAAGCATTGGATGAAGTAGTTGTTATCGGCTATGGTACAGTTAACAAAAGAGACTTGACAGGTTCTGTAGCATCAGTAAATTCTAAAGATTTAGCAGTGGTACCAGTATCCAGTGCAACTGAAGCACTGACCGGTAAACTTGCTGGTGTCAATATCACAACGACAGAAGGTTCTCCTGATGCAGACGTCAAGATTCGCGTACGTGGTGGCGGTTCTTTATCACAAGACAATTCCCCACTTTATATCGTGGACGGATTTCCCGTATCAAGCATTAGCGATATAGCTCCATCTGAAATTCAAAGTATCGATGTTCTGAAGGATGCATCTTCTACTGCAATCTACGGTGCCCGCGGTGCCAATGGTGTTATTATTGTTACTACCAAAAGTGGTAAGGAAGGTAAGACACAAGTAGATTTTAACGCTTCCTTTGGTTTCAAAAAAGTAGCTAAAATGACTAAAGTTTTAAGCCCTTACGATTATGTGGCTTATCAACGTGAAATTGGTTCTACTGCTAATTATGGTAATTATGCAGATATGGATCTTTGGAAGTCCTTCCCGGGAGAAGATTTACAAGACGAGATATTCGGACGTACAGGTAACCAACAACAATATAATGTAAACGTAAGCGGAGGTAGCAAACAGATTAAATATAGCGTAAGTTATGCTCACAATGAAGAAAAAAGTATCATGCTTGGTTCCGGCTTCAACAAAGATAATGTAAATGCTAAAATCAATGCTGAGTTGAACCAATGGATGACGCTTGATTTCAATGCACGTTTCAGCTACTCTTCTATTGAAGGATTAAGCGGTGGAGCAGATACAAACGAAAGCAATGCCGCTAACTCAATTGTTGCAAATGCAATAACTTTCCGACCGGTCGACGCTTTAAGCAACGGCGATCTGGAAGATGAAGAGAATAACTCGGTAACAAGCGCAACACCACTAGAACGCTTATTGGCTACAGAAAAGAACCGCAAGACATTCAACCAGAATTATAATATCGGTTTAAATTGGAAACCCTTCAAAAACTTCACATTCCGTTCAGAATTCGGTTATGGATGGAGATATGATGATACAGAACAATATTGGGGCACAGATGCCGTATCCAACTCCAAGTATGGATATAATGGACGTCCGCAAGCCTTCTTATTGAGAGAGACTTCCAAAAACTGGAGAAATGCCAACACATTAACTTACGAAAACAAGAAACTCTTCGGTGGTCGTGACCGCATGAATGTCCTGATTGGACATGAAGTAAGCAGCAGCTGGAAAAATTCCATAGAAAATGTCTCTGTATCTTTCCCCACATCAATGGGATTTGACGATATGAAAGCGAATATGGGGGCAGGTACTTCATTGCCTACACAATCAACCATCGGTGCGAAAGAAAACATGCTCTCTTTCTTCGGACGTGTCAATTACACCATGATGGACAAATACTTGCTGACGGTTACCATGCGTGCCGATGGTTCCAGCAAGTTCGCCAAAGGTAACCAATGGGGAATGTTCCCTTCCGCAGCTTTGGCTTGGCGTCTGTCTGACGAAGCATTCATGGAAAACGCCAAGGATTGGCTTTCCGCATTAAAAGTCCGTTTAAGTTTCGGTACTGCCGGTAATAACCGTATCAACTCAGGATTATTGGCTACTACTTTCTCAATGTCGGACAACTCTGCACGTGCTCCTTTCTTCGGTGAATCAATGGCTAACATGTTGCAACATACCACCACGCTTTATAATCCTAATCTAAAATGGGAAACAACCGTCACCCGTAATTTCGGTATCGATTACGGCTTTTGGAACAACCGCATTTCAGGCTCTTTAGACGTATATTGGAATACGACAAAAGACTTGCTGATGCAGGCTGAAGTACCATCAAGTACCGGCTATTCCTATCAATACCAAAATTTCGGCAAAACATCGAATAAAGGTATTGAATTTACAGCCAATGCCGTATTGGTGGATCAAAAGAAATTTGGATTGAACTTTAACTTTAACATCGCTTACAACCGTAGCCGTATCGATGAATTGAATACTGACAATCCGTGGCAAGATTACAAATGGGCAGGCAGTAATATTTCCAAATATGAAGTTTTCCGGGTAGAAGAAGGTGGACGCTTAGGTGAAATTTGGGGATATCGCGCCAATGGTTTCTATACAGTGTATGACCCGAAAACTAACCCGAACGGAGATTTAGTATGGAAAGGCGGAAACTGGGTGTTACGCGACGGTCTGAAAGACAACAGTGCTTCAGTAACAGGCGGTTCTTATAAACCCGGTGGATTAAAGCTGAAATGTGACGAAGACGGACAACCTGTAAAAGAACGTTTAGGCAACACAATTGCCCCTGTTATGGGTGGATTCGGTTTTGACGGTCATATCGGCAACTTTGATTTCAATTTCTTCTTTAACTATTCGGTAGGAAATGTGATTCTCAACGGTACCAAGCTTTTGTCGTCTTTCCAGACAGGAAGCAAGAAAGGGTATAATCTGAATAATGATTTTGCTTTAGGCAATCGCTATTCCTGGATTGATCCTGCAACCGGATTAAATCTTTCAGCAGAAAGCACCGCCGTGAAAGAAGCATATGGTGACATGATGACTGCCGGATTACGTCTGAATGAGCTGAACCGGAACGCACAAATCTACAACCCGGCTTCAATGACACAGGCACAAATATATGATTACGCAGTAGAAGATGCTTCTTTCCTACGAATCAACAATATAACAATAGGTTATACATTGCCCAAAACATGGGTGAAGAAAGCTTTCCTGCAAAATGTCAGAATATATCTGACAGGATACAACTTGTATTGTTGGACAAACTACAGCGGTTCTGATCCGGAAGTAGACACCATGAGCAAGAAAAATGCAATGAACCCCGGTATCGACTATGCAGCGTATCCTAAGAGCCGTACATTTGTTGGTGGCATTAACGTAACTTTCTAACTAAATCAAATTAACGAATTTATGAAACATATATATAAATCTGTATTTTTGGCTACCGGACTGTTGTCTTTGACTGCATGTTCCGATTTCCTTGACCAGTCATCTCCTTCTGAGATGAACGACAAAGTGGTATTCAACAACGAATACTACACAGAACTTACGTTGAATAAAGTATACGGCGGACTGACGCAAGACAAAACCTATTCTCAGTTCATGCCTATTCAAGCCGGACTAAACACCGACTGCGAATTAATAGACGGACTGGGGAGCGATGCTCAAAACACAACTCATCAACGTGGTGTGTTCAATTACAATGCTTCTCCCGGATTTGCAGATTTGGAAACCGTATGGAATAATATGTACGGAGTAATAGAAGATGCCAACCTAGTAATAAACGGAGTGGACAATAGTTCCCTTATTGAAGAGGGAAATGAATCAAGAGCTACCATGCTACGTTTCAGAGCAGAAGCCAAGACATTACGCGCAATGATTTACCTAGACTTGATCCGCTTGTTTGGAGACGTACCTTATAAAGTAGAAATCTCCAAATCCGACCTGAGTAATGCTTATTTAGGAAAAACGGATCGGGATGTTATTATGGAAAACTTGATTGCGGATCTGGAAGAATCTATTCCTGACCTACCTTGGGCCGGCGAACAGACAACAGAACATGTCACACGCGGTTATGCACATGGTCTGTTAGCCAATATAGCATTAACACGTGCCGGCTGGTTTATCCGTGAGTCTGCTAAAGAGGGTTATATTACTGCTACAAAAAATTCGGATGACAACTATCCTACGCAACGTTGTGACGATGAAACCAGAAAGAAGATGTACGAATTGGCAGAGAAGCATTTATCTACTATTATCAATAGCGGAAAACATGCATTGACAAGTACTCCTGAGCAATATTGGCTGGACATGAATGTGGGAAATTTACAAACCAGTACACCGGAAAATTTATTTGAGATTCCAATGGGTATTAATAAAAGCGGGGAATTAGGATATACTGTAGGTTTCCGCGTAAATGGTCCTACTCCCGATTATGGCAAGAAAGGAAATTCTACCGGTACTCTAAAACTAACAGCTCCCTATTTTTATTCTTTTGACAGAGACGACACACGCCGTGACTTAACTTGTGCCACTTATCAGTTAGAGAACAAAAGTTCATACACAGAAGCAATGTTAGGAAATGCCCCTTTCGGTATCTACTGTGGAAAATGGGATTATCGTAAGATGGCAGGTAACCCAACTTGGTTGGAAGCGGTGCTGGCCGGTGATGAAAAAGCTAAAATCAGTTCCGGAATCAATGTAGTAAAGATGCGTTATGCATACGTATTATTAATGTATGCAGAAGTAGTCAACGAGTTACATAAAATCCAGACTGCATACGGAACTGATTTAGACGGAAAGAATTGTACGTTATCTGCTTATGACGCTCTACTGCAAGTACATCAAAGAGCCTTTACCGACCGGAACGCAGCAGCAACAAAACTAAATCAACTGATTGCTGATAAAGGTTTCTTTGAAGCTATCGTACAAGAGAATGCCTGGGAACTGGCAGGTGAAGGAGTCCGCAAATTCGACTTGATTCGTTGGAACCTGTTAAGTGACAAGATTGATGAATTTAAATCAACTTATGAAGCCCACATCGGAAATGATGATGGAACAGGAACCAAGTGGCCGCAAAAGATTTACTTCAATTATAAGAAAAACAGTGATAAGGCTTATAAAGAAATCGACCAGTCTTCGATTACCTGGTATGAAACACCGGCAGATACAAAAGCTTACGAAGCCAACAAAGACAGTTTTGGTAAAATAGACACCAAACAAAAAGATACTAATCTGCCCTCTATCAGTAGCGGGTTGAATACACCGGTAAAGAATCGTTATCTGTTGCCGCTTTATTCAAGAACCATATCTACATCAAACGGCACTTTGAAAAACTCCTATGGATATAACTAAAAAAGGAAAGAACATATGAAAAACTTAAAATATATCATTAGCGCAGGAACCTGTTTACTCCTGACTATATTCCTCTCCACATCATGTACTGATGGCAATGATTGGGAGGTTATAGAAGCCAACCGACTGTTCGGCCCGACACAAAGCGATTTCAGCCTGACAGCCGATGACGAGATTGCCCAAATCGAGATTACGTGGAAAGGCGTAAAAGACGCACAAGGATACGTATTAGAAATCAGTACCGAACCATTGTCAAATGACATAGCATTGGGGGAAGCTGCCGGAAGTCAAATTTTCGGCAATGATGGAGAAAAAATATCAAGTCCGTTAACGGTTAAGGAATTACTTCCGGAAACGAACTACTATGCTCGTATCAAAGCAATAGGTTCAAATAAGGAATCCTATTGGGTTTACGCAGAAAAATCCGTTAAAACCACAAAAGAGCAATTATTAGAAATACCGACTGAGGATGCAGGAGATATAACCAAGGAATCTATTCGTGTCTCTTGGATGGAAGGGTGTAACGTAACAGCATTACACATCAGCTCAAACAGTGCCTCTGCTCCATACGAAGAAACCTTTATTTTGGAAGAAGCTGACAAAGAGGCTTGTTCATTCCTTTTTGAAGGTTTGTCATCTCTTACAGAATATACCATTGAATTGCTGAACAACGACATTATTCGTGGTACTATTAAAGTAACAACAGCACAAGGTGAAATGATTGAGGTCACAGTAGATGAACTCACTCATAATAGTGCTACATTCTCATGGGTAGAAGCCGCAGATGCATATACGCTTATTCCGGGTGAAAGTCCGACGGCAGATGGCGCAGAAGCTTTCCCGACTGGTTCGGCTACTACATTCACTGCTTCAAATTTGAACAGCAGCACCACCTATACATTCTCCGCCATTAAAAATGGAGCAATTGTCGGTTATGTAACTTTTGAAACAGAATATAAAGCTCCGGAAAATGCAGTACAAATCAATTCTGGAATTGATTTTGAAAATGCAATAACCAACGGTAGCGGCGATGTAGCACTTGAAATCATAGGAGATATTGAGGTAGAAAGTAGCACTAAAATTTCAGAGAACATCACTTCATTGACGGTATTCAGCAGAGGCGAGACTCCCGCTAGAATGAAAGTAGAAGGAATAGGTCTGAATTCAGGAGTCAAAATATCTAAAATTGAGTTCTATAATTTGGACTGCACTTATGAAAACACTAATAACGGCTATATTCTGAACGGAGATTCACAACGTGAAATAGAAAGTTTGATTATCAAAAAATGCAATATCCACGACATCCGTGGTGTAATTCGTCTACAAAAAAGTGGAGCCAATTCCATAATCGGAAACATTACAATAAGCGACTGTATCCTTCAAAGAATTGGTTCTTATGGTGTTGTAGAAATCAATGTAAGCGAAGCTACAGGTCATTTTAGCAAAATAACAATTGAGAAATCTACAATAAATGGTTTAGGAGCCCGTCTCATGAGATTCTCTGTACCAGGAGAGATTGCTATTAATCAATGTACATTCTATGGATTCACCGATAAAAATGCTACGATTGACGCTACTTCTTGCACTCTCTCAGTTTCTAATGTACTGATGGGAAATGTAATTAATACAACAACTGGTTATAAAGCAAATGGCTCCCCGCAGATTAGCAACTCTTATTATACAACAGACTGCTCATACACGAAAAGTCTGTTAGGAGAACAAATCGAACTTTCATCATTAGAACTATTCACTGCACCTTCAAACGGTGACTTTACAGTGAAAGACACTAAATACAAAGCATACGGTGATCCCCGTTGGAATAAATAATAAACAAATTAATCTAAGAAAACATGAAAGATAGTATATTTTCAATTTGCGGAAATCTGGCAATAGGTACTTTTTTAATGGTATCTTGTGCTGACATAGATCCTAAAATGACAAATGATACATTACCACTACTTCCTAATGAAGTAGAACAAGGTACTATTGTCCAGTTGGATTACGGTGAATTATTAGCTTTCCCTGGTGCAGAAGGACATGGAAAAAACACAGTAGGCGGACGCGACGGTTCGGTTTATCACGTAACCAAATTGACAGATGACGGAACAGAAGGTACACTCCGTTGGGCTGTTTCACAGAAAGACAAAAGAACAATTGTCTTCGATGTAGCTGGCACCATCCATCTAAATAGCGAACTAAAGACAACAAACGATTATTTAACCATTGCCGGACAAACATCTCCGGGAGGTATTTGTATCGCAGGTTATCCATTTATAATAAACTCAAATAATGTTATTATACGCTTTATTCGTTTTCGTCCGGGAAATGTCGACATTGATTGTGACGGTTTAGGAGGCAGTGACAAAGAAAATGTCATTATCGACCACTGCTCTACCAGTTGGTGCACAGATGAATGTTTATCCGTATATGGTATGGTGAATTCTACTGTACAATGGTGTTTAGCTTCACAAGCCCTGCGTGTAGTTCCCGGTAAACAAGAAGGCGAAAAAGTGAAAACACATGGATTCGGCGGAAACTGGGGTGGTCGTTTTGCTACTTATCATCATAATATGATTGCCCATTGCGAAAGCCGTGTCCCACGCCTTGGCCCTCGTCCTACTACATTGAAATTAGATGAAAAAGTAGATATCCGCAACAACGTATTCTACAATTGGGCAGGTGAAGGATGCTATGGTGGTGAAGCACAAAACGTAAATATTGTAAACAACTACTACAAACCAGGCCCTGCAACGGCAAAAGCATCCGATAAAGTTAAATACCGCATTGCCAAAGTAGGTATCTACGCTAAAGACTATGACAACGGAGCGGATTTCGAACCCTTCAAAGGAATATGGGGAACATTCTTTATTGACGGTAATTTCATGAACGGTAATGAAGACGTTACAACAGACAACTGGACAAACGGTGTCTATGCTCAACAACAATCAGACAAAAGTAACGACTTTTCATGGGATAACAACAAGGATAAAATCAAAAAAGAAACTCCCGTTACCAAATCTAACGGTGTGACCACCCATAGCGCAGAAGTAGCCTATACTAAAGTATTATCGTATGTAGGAGCCTGCAACTATCGTGATGCAGTTGACAAACTGATTATAGATGATGTCAATAAGGGTGAAGCTACCCAAACATCGGCTACTGATAGCAATGGAAATCCTACAGACAACAAGCCGGGCTACATCAATGATCCACGCCAATTTTGGGGAGATGATCCTTACCCTGCATTGACTGTCGATACCAAACGTAACATTACCGACACCGATGGGGATGGCATTCCTGATGAATGGGAAATCGCTCATGGTCTGGATCCTAATTATGCTTTAGACGGTAATATGCGCACTATAGATATACACGGCAAATATTCCAACCTCGAAATGTATATGAATAGTTTGGTCAAGGATATTATGGATCAATGCACAGAAGGTGGTAATGTGGTTGAATAACAATTAATATGAAAAGAGGATGTGTTTATAGATTTACCACATTCTCTTTTCATTTTACAGTACTCTCATAATAATCATACCATGAACAAAATATTACCAACAATTATTTTAAGTCTTCTTATTACAGCTTGTTCAAATACTGATCCCATAGCATCTCCTCTTCCGTCCGAACAGGAACCTGACAGCAGCCAGTCTGAAAACAAGCTCCCTGACCGACAATATACTCCTGCTTTCCCGGGAGCCGAAGGAGCAGGTAAATACACAACCGGCGGCGCAGGTGGTACTGTATACACAGTTACCAAGCTCACAGATGACGGCTCGGAAGGAACACTACGCTGGGCGATAGAAAAAAGCGGAACAAGAACGATTGTATTTGCTGTAGGTGGAGTCATTCCACTAAAAAAGAAATTATCTATTAAAAACGACAACATCACTATTGCCGGACAAACCGCACCCGGTACAGGAATCTGCCTGAAGAACTATACACTTAATATTTCTGCAAACAATGTTATTATCCGTTTTATTCGTTCACGGATGGGGGCAGACATCCAACAAAAAGGAGATGACGCAATGAACGGATTCCAGTCAAGCTATCCGGGCAAGCAAAACATCATTATAGATCATTGTTCCATGAGTTGGAGTACCGACGAATGTGCATCATTTTATGGAAATACCAATTTCACTCTCCAATGGTGTATCATCAGCGAAAGTCTTACCAACTCCATTCATGAGAAAGGAGCACACGGCTATGGAGGAATATGGGGTGGTAGTCCGGCTACTTTCCATCACAATCTGATAGCCCATCACAGTAACCGCACTCCACGACTTTGTGGAAGCCGTTATTCCAACCGTGAAGATATGGAAAAAGTAGATGTATGTAATAATGTCATCTACAATTGGACAAACGAAGGAGCTTATGGAGCACAAGGCGGCTCATACAATATCATCAACAACTACTACAAACCCGGTCCTGTAAACGCTGCAGAAAAAGTACATTGCCGCATTTTCACTGCTTATGTAGACGATGGGACAAATAATCAAAAAGCAGGAACTTACGGAAGATTTTACTTGAACGGAAATATATATGATTCTTCCCGAAATGATTTATCAACCAGCCAGCTAAAAGAAATTGAGAATGCCAACAATGATAATACTTCCCCTACAGCCTTCTATGTAAAAGATAACGCATATAAAGTTCCGGCCGAAAAGTTGCTAGTTTCTTCCCGTTTTAATATTTTAGCGGATTATTCTTTTGTCCAACCTGCTAACGAAGCTTATCAGGCCGTTTTAAAATATGCCGGTGCTTCTAACATTCCGGACAAGATAGACGCACGAATTGTAAAAGAAGTGAAAGAAGGCAACTACACGTACAAAGGGTCCAATGGCGGAATGTATGGTCTGATAGACACTCCTGCCGATACAGAAGGATGGAATGAATATGTAGAAATCCGTTCATCACAACAAGATACCGACGGTGACGGAATACCTGATGAATGGGAAAAGAAGAATGGTTTGAATTATAATGATAAAAAAGATGGTAACCGATGCGATCTTCATGAAAAGTATACAAATTTAGAAGTATATCTTAATAGTTTAGTCAACGCATTGTATCCGGCAACCAATAACTAATTAATAACAAAATGAGTACGAATATCTTCAAGGTCTTATTTATTACCCTATTTCTATCTCCTCAGATTATAAATAGCCAGAACAACGAGCACCCTACTCCTGACCGTAGCAAAGTAGCAGCTTTCCCTGGTGCCGACGGAGCCGGAAAGTATACCACCGGCGGAGCCGGTGGCGCAGTCTACACAGTTACCTCATTGTCCGACGACGGTTCCGAAGGAACTTTCCGCTGGGCTATCGGCAAGAAAGGTCCACGTACCATCGTTTTTGCCGTAAGCGGAATCATTGAACTTCAGAAACCACTAAGGGTCAATAACGGTGATGTAACCATCGCCGGACAAACTGCTCCCGGCGACGGTATCTGCCTGAAAAATTACACATTCTCCATTCAGGCAGACAATGTGATTGTCCGCTTCATCCGTTCACGAATGGGAGTAGACATCAAGCAGAAAGGTGACGATGCCATGAACGGAACGAAAGCTCACAAGAACATCATCATTGACCATTGTTCCATGAGTTGGTGTACGGACGAATGCGCCACTTTCTACGATAACAGCAACTTCACTCTCCAATGGTGCCTTATCAGCGAAAGTCTCGCCAACTCCATCCATGAGAAAGGAGCGCACGGCTACGGTGGCATTTGGGGCGGACAACCTGCCAGTTTCCATCATAACCTGCTCGCCCATCATACCAACCGCACTCCCCGCCTTTGCGGAAGCCGCTACACCGGAAAACCGGAAAATGAGAAGGTGGAACTGTTCAATAACGTGATATACAACTACGGGAGCGACGGAGCGTATGCCGGCGAAGGGGGATCTTACAACTTTATCAACAACTACTACAAGCCCGGCCCTTTCAGCGCAACGAAAGGCTCTTTCAAACGCCTGTTCACCGCTTATGCCGACGACGGCAAGAATAACAATGAAGCAGGTGTTCACGGCGTATTCTACTTCAATGGCAATTACATGGATCCGACTTGCCCGAAACTGACGGACAAGCAAAGAGAAGCCCTTTACAAAGTAAACAGGGACAACTCTTACGGCTTGGTCATCAAAAAGGACTTCGCAACCGAAAAAGAAGTATTATCCGGGAAAGCATTTGATATAGCCGAACACACTTCCCTGCAACCGGCAAAGAAAGCCTATAAGGATGTTCTCCAGTTTGCAGGTGCTTCCTATCGCCGTGATGCCGTAGACCAACGTATCGTAGAAGAGACACGCAAAGGAACTTATACCTATGAAGGTTCGCACGGAAGTACGAACGGAATTATCGACCAGCCGTCCGATGTAGGCGGATGGCCTGAATACAAATCAGAACCGGCTTTGACAGATTCGGACGGCGATGGTATCCCTGATGAATGGGAAAAGAAACATAATCTGAATCCTAACGATCCTTCAGACGGAGCAAAATACACTTTGAGTCCGGAATATACGAATTTGGAAATGTATATGAATAGCTTGGTGAATCACTTATATCCTAAAAAATAGAATAAACAAAAAGATACTACCAAAGAGGGACAAGACTTTTACAAAGTCCGTCCCTCTTTTGATTTATAACATAATTATTATGCAATTACCTGCCCACTTTCTCCTTATATTCTGTCGGCGTCATACCCACTTGCGCCTTGAAGCATTTGCTGAAATAACGCGGGTCGTTGATTCCGACCATATATGAAATCTGCGTCATATTAAACTCTCCGGTTTCAATTAGTTGGGTGGCACGCTTAATACGGATTTCCTTGATAAACTCGATAGGCGCCAGTCCGGTTAGTGTTTTCAGTTTCTTGAAGAATACCGAACGGCTGACAGCCAGTTCACGTACCAAATCATCTACTACCAAGTCACCATTATCCATATTCTGTTCCATCAGTTCCACCAGTTTATCCATAAACTTACGGTCGTTGGGAGACATATCGGGAACAGTAGGTTGAGGCTGAGTTTGCGCTCCCTGACTCAATTCAACTGAGTTTGCTTCCCCTGATACAACCTCTGCCGATACAGGCAAATTTTCGGGGACAGCAGACATATTGATATGCATCAGACTGTCCCGATAGAAGTTCTGCAACTTCTTGCGCTGCATCAACAGGTTTTCTACACGGGCTTGCAGATACGTAGCGCTGAAAGGCTTCGTGATATAATCATCCGCACCGTACTCCAGTCCTTCCAATTTACTTTCGATAGTAGTCTTGGCGGTAAGCAGGATAATAGGTATATGGCTGGTCGTCATATCCGCACGCAGTTCCCGCGTCATCTCGATACCGTCTTTTTCGGGCATCATCACATCACTGATAATAATATCCGGCAAATACTTCAACGCCTTGCTCCAACCTTCCATTCCATCGGCAGCTTCCACCACCCTGTACATCGGAGTAAATATACTACGCAGGAACTCACGCAATTCCTGATTATCTTCAACCAGCAACATCAGCTCTTTGGAGTTATCTTCCGCCGACGTTTCTTTCTCCGAAGGCGATTCCTCAACTCCCCTACCGTCTGCTGCCACCAAAGTTTCAGACTGGAGCGACGCATTGGCTATATCCACCACCTGCCCCATCCTCGCCGGAACTTCCGCATCCTCAAGGATAAATTCCACTTCTTCGTCATAATGCTCTTTCCCTTTCAGGAAATCAACCTTGAAACAACTTCCTTCTCCCAGACGGCTATCGACGGAAATGGTAGCCTTGTGCATCTCCACAAGCTCCTTCACCAGCGAAAGCCCGATGCCCGTACTAGCCTGATTGAAAAGATTCTTATCCACCAGATTCTCAAAACGGACAAACAGCGATTTCTTCTTATTCTCGGCAATGCCGATGCCCTGATCCTGCACGCCGATAGAAACGGTATTCTCGTCTTCACGGATGAAAATCGTAATCATCTTCCCGTTCGGCGTATATTTGAAAGCATTGGAAAGCAGGTTGAACACAATCTTTTCCAGTTTATCCACGTCCACCCAAAGGTAAAGATGCTGCTTCTCCGTCTCGAACAGGAAATCAATCCGGTGCTCCTCGGCAACGGCTTCGAAGTTATCCATCACCTTGCGTACAAAAGGCACGACATCCACTCGCTGCACCTGCATCTTCATCTTCTTGTTCTGAATCTTGCGGAAGTCCAGAATCTGATTGACAAGACGAAGCATACGGTTGGTGTTCCGTTCTACCACCACCAACTGCTCACGGGCATCCGCCGGCAATTTGTCATTCTTCAGGACTTGTTCCACAGGCCCCGCTATCAGCGTAAGCGGCGTGCGGAGTTCGTGGGAAATATTGGTAAAGAAACGCAGCTTTATATCCGAAATCTGCTGTTCGACGGACACTTCATGCTTCAACCGGTAAATGGTAAACAGGATATAAACCGCCACAAGAATGATAATCAGGATAAACAGCACATAAAGCACATACGCTACCGGAGTCTCCCAGAAAGAGGGAAGGATGACAATATTCAGCGTACGCTCGTTATCTACCCACACACCGTCGCTGTTTGTAGAACGTACACGAAGCACGTACTCCCCTTTCGGAAGATTCGTATATGTCACATTACGTTGCTTGTCAGCAAACGTCCACTGTTTTTCAAATCCGTCCAGAATATAAGCGTATTGCACATTCTGCGGATTCGTATAATCGAGTGCCGCAAACTGGACTGAAAAAATATTCTCTTTGTGCGAAAGCACCAATTGCTCCGTATCATCGATATCCACCCGCAACAACGATTTATCACCGGGCACAATCTCTTCATTGGTTACCATCAATTTGGAGAATACGACAGGCGGAACATAACTGCTCTTGCGGATAGAATCTGGATTGAATATAAAAACTCCGCCACTTGCCCCGAAAAGCATGCTGCCTTTCGCCGTCAACGCGGAAGCCGCCTCACTAAACCGCACCGGAAAAGTAATGCTACGCTCATCATAACTCTCAAACCGTTCACCGGACGGAACGAACTTACAGATTCCATTCTCGGTACTCATCCACAAATTCTGCCTGTTATCCTCTCGGATAGAAAGCAGCACGTCCGAAGGAAGCCCGTCCTGCACCGAGTAAGACTTGAACGTCCCGTGGCCGTCCTCACTGATAGATACCAGTTTGTTGAGTCCGCCGCCAAAAGTAGCCAGATAAAGCTCCTTATTCTTTGTGGGGATAATCCAGTGCACATCATTGTTACTCAGGCTTTGCGTATCGTTCGGCATACGGGAGAAATGGTAGAACTGCACCTCTTCCGGCTTCTTGAAATTCTCGTCAAAGGCTACGGCTCCCGTAGTCGTCCCCACCCACAGGCGGCCGTTATTGTCGGAAGTGATAAAACGGGCCTTGTAGCAGGGGTCGATAGGATACCCTTTCAGATTGTTACGGTGATTGATAAACATGACCTTTCCGTCCTCATTCTCCGTGAGATAATTGATACCGCTGCCAAAGGTAGCCGCCCAAATCCGTCCGTTATGGTCTTCGTACACACAATATACATTGTTATCGCTCAAACTATACATATCATCCTCATGATGAAGATAGCGGGTGAGCTTGTACGACATCCCCGAAGAAGAGGTTGACTCGGCACGGACAAGTCCATCTCCTTTTGTAGCAATCCAGATAATCCCTTTCGAATCCTGAATGACAAAATAGGCTGTCCCCGTCATCGGAGTACCGGTAGTAGAGACAACGCCGCTTTCCGTCAGATACCCCTTATACGTTCTGTCAGCATCATACAAACGGAGCAGACCGTCCTTCACGCCTACCCACAGATTGCCCAGATTATCTTCACAGAGGGCACGTATTTCATTATGAAGCGATTCATATTCCTGCGGCACGGGAGTCATCATCGAAAAAGGTACATTGCGATAAGTCACCTTTTCCAAGCCTTTGGAATGGGTGCACATCCACAGATTTCCCTGTTTGTCGGAGAAAGCCGAGTGAATCTTATTGGAGAAACGCCAGTCACGGCTACCCAGTCCGTTATAAAAAGGAACCAGCCGCTTCTTCTGAGGGTCAAAATAAGAGAATCCGCCCCCATACGGATGTACCCACAGATAGCCGTTTACGTCTTCATGGATATGGAAGGCCGGACGCGAACGTTCGGGATTGCTATATTCGATAAGAATCCGCTCGCGTGTCACCACTCCGGTGGCAGGATTGAAATGAGCCACCACGCCCGGTTCTTCCTGCTCGAACCACACTTCCGAGGAGCGGTCTACATAAGCGGAAAGAATCGGCTTCGCAGGCAACTCCCTGCATGTCAGGAATGAATAATGTACCGATGCCTTCGTTCCCAGATTATAGGTAAAGAAACCGTCCGAATCCGTAGTAACGACCGACATATCCGGCGAAACCATATGAATGGAAGTGATTCGTCCTTTTGTCGGAAGTTCGAGCAACGTAAATTCTCCGCTTCCTTTCTGATACGACCAGATACGGCCATGATCCGAAGCGAAACAGATATCTTCATCACGCTCCTGTACAGCATAGAAAGCCTGGTTCATGCCGCCGAACTTTCCCTTAGTCTCCGTAAAATAAGAAACAGGCTCTTTTTCTCCGGGACGAATCATGCCGAGCCCGTTGTCTGTCAGCAGCCAGTCGTTGCCTGCATTATCCTGATGAACTTTGAAAACATGCAAGGAAGGGAATAATTCCGTTTTACTGGAATAAATATCCCATGTCAGACGATTGTTCTCGTCCGGATGGGTAAGGATACGGATCGCTCCGTCATTTTCAGTCAGCAACCACACTGTTCCGTCCGGCATCACTTCGACAGTATGTACATTGAATGCACTCCCCTCTTCTCCCGCGGCAGGCACTTGTTCAAAAGTCTCCGTTTTCGGGTCGAAACGATGTACACGGTTATCATAGGTCAACAGCCAGAGGAAACCGTAACGGTCTTCATACATACGGTCTACACGGTTGTTTGTCAGACTGATGTAATTCCCCTGACGTGCCTTGTATGTCTTGAACGTGTATCCGTTGAAACGGTTGATTCCATCCCAGGTGGCAAACCAAAGGTTATCTTTATGATCCTGCAAGATGTTCATCACCGTATTTTGTGATAATCCATCTTCAGTAGAATAATGGGTAAAAAAACAATGTTGCTGCGCATATGTCGTGAGCACGACAGCCAGCAATAGAATCACTGAAATTAAGGTTTTCTTCATCATATTTACGCGGTTCTGTGGCGTAAAGATAGAAAAATAACAGCATTCCAATACTATCTTTTATCTGCTATTTAACAGAATCAAGTCATTCCGTCATTTAATTACCTTGTTTGAACAAGAAGCGTCTTCTCCATAACTGTACCATCCAATTGGTTATTCGGGAAGCCAAAGATTCGTCCAAGCTTGATATAACGGCTCTTTCGATTTCATGAACCCGTTCCAATTCCATGTCAAGCACTTCCGAGATCTTCTCTAATTCGGTTATTTTCCTTTGTAGATGGTCTATTTTCATCTTCTGCACTTTTATGGCTTCACGATACATATCGTTCATTGTAGTCTGATTATAACAAAACATTTCCAAATCATCCAGATAATCTACCGAAATCCGACATGTCTTTCGCCAGACCAAGTATTCTTCAAGTATCTTACCATTTACCCAAACTTCGTCCTCTCTTTTACGAGTTCCTTCAAATTTCTCCAATTCTACCCACAGACGAATGGTTTCTTTCTTAACTCCATACTTTTGGGCAGCCGCTTCCAAACTAATCATTTCTGACATAGTGTTTGTTTTTAAGTGTTTAACAATAAGGAGTAAATAACAGTATATTGAATGATAAAAGAAGCATTCATGCTTTCAGATTCCCAATCGGCGGGCTATGGTGGTAGGGTCATTCCACGGGAAACGAAAGACCGACCGGATATAAGAAAGGCATGAATGCTGTTGTATCATATATCCGAATCCTAGGCTAGCTACACCCTTCGCAAGATAATGATAACAACAGACACCCACGCCAATCGTTTATATATAACACATCTCTTACGAATATGTTGATATACATCCGCTCACGTGGAGTATCTGTCGTATCATCTCTCTGCTATAAAATTGGCTATTTTCAGGATTCGAGAGATAATACGTCTTTACTCCGTTTAGAAATAAAAACCGCTTTCTGCCTATTCCATCTCGCTGATGGGCAGAAAACGTACGACAAAGATAGACATATTTTTTTAATACAAGAATAATACAGAGTAGAAATATGGGAATAGATATAAGAAGTTTTGTATTAGTCTGACTAAGCATTCATTCAAAGTTAGTTCAATATGCGTTTATTATAGTAGTATACTTAATAAAGTCTAAAAACAAGTTGCTTGATATTACATTTAACAGTCCGTTGACTGATTGAATGTACAAATGTCAGTACCTTTGTATTACTAAATAAATATAGTTATGATACATACTGTACCTAATCCTAAAATGACCGTTCACGAAGTTGAAAAGTTTCGTGAGAATTTTCGTAAGTGTGTATCCGGCAAACTCACACTTAAAGAGAAAAAAGCAATAGAAGCTAGAACGCAACGAATAAATCGTGTTGCCAAAAGAATAATTGCTAATAACGGTGGTAAAAACCCGATCCTTGGATATTGACATTTCCATAAATAAACTAACTGGAGAGGACATGAATAATGTTCTCTCTTTTTCATGTGGCTGTGAAGAACTAGATCATTTCTTTCATGAAGAGATATATCTATGCACTAAACATCACTATATTTCTGCTTACTGCGCTAAAGATATTCGAACGAATGAAATTGTAGCAATATTCACTTTATCCAATGATTCGGTTGTTATAGATAATGTTGAAGACAGGGATGATTTCGTAGAAATGTCCAAAAGCAGAATTGATAATGAGTACATTCCTACATTTGAAAAACAAACCTCATTTCCTGCCATCAATATAGGACATTTAGGTGTGCGTACAAATATCCAAAGCAAAGGTGTAGGAGAGCAAATATTAGATTTTGTCCTATATACCTTCTCAAATTACAATATATCAGGTTGTCAATTTATAACCGTTGATTCTTTGAATAATAAACGGACGAACAAGTTTTATGTCAGAAATGGATTTGCAAATCAGACTAACAGTGACAGTTACAATTCAACAAGACGTATGTATCTGCCTATACAATTATTCCAACCTGAATAAACATCTTAAAAACAGACTCGTGTCACAGTCAACGTCTTACATCCAACAATTTATTCCCCTCTTCTACCGGATTCCAACCATCATCCCCTGCCAGAACTGTTTTCATCTCATATCCTTTCAGATTCTTCAACTGACGGGAGAAAGCGGCACGCGCTTTGGGATTGGCTCCTTCGCCACGGCTTTCGTATTCGGCGTAAAAGGCAGTTTTCTCGTTTTCCTTTTTTCCCCAGTTGTTCCATCCTTCGGGAAGAATATGTCTGCCCAGTTCGCAACGGATAAATACGGCTTGCGCATATGGACGCCAGGGACGGGACAGATATACTTTCGTGGCTTCCGGTTCAGCGGTGAGCTTGCAGTCGTAAAAGACATAGCCGTATTTTTTTCCTTTGTCGGTAGAAGGGGCGGTCACATAGCCGTCACGCTTGCTATGGATATGGCAGCGGTTGAAGACAGCGGTAGACCAGCCGAAAATAAAATCAACGGTTCCTTCGATGTAGCAGTCTTCGTAATATTGGCGGCTCTGTTTGCTGTAAGTGTAGAGGGTGTCTTGGAAACCTAAGAAGCGGCAGTTCTTGAAGAATGCACGGTCGGCAGAAACGAAGCAGGCGACGGCTTGTCCTACGGGGCCGGACGAGTTCTCGAATGTGATATTCTCCGCATAGAAGTCCGGAGCGTAGATATAGCAACTGGATGAACCGGAAGTTCCCATGTTTTCGCCGAATACATTTTTCTTACTGGCGAAATCATCATTAGTCAGCACTGCACCGTCTTCTCCAATCAAGGAGATATTAATCTTGCTTTCAGGGATGATTATCTTTTCTTTGTAAGTGCCTTTGCGGACAAGAATCGTGGTACGGATATTTTTACGGAAGTCGGGGACGGCATTGATTGCTTCCTGTACGGTGAAGAAATCACCGCTACCGTCTTGCGCCACTACATAATCGTAATGACGGATATATTTTGCCAGTTCGGGGATTTCCCTGCCGATAGCATCAACAGCCAGGCCTGCGATGGTTCGTGCTCCGTAGACATTCAAGTGGGTATTGTCTTCACGGCCTTTCGGAAAAGCGGGAACCTGATTGGGTTCGACGAACATGAAGAGTTTCTTTGATTCTACCGGCCCGAGCCCTTCCACCAGGTCATGCGTTATTTTATTCATATCAATAAATACGACTCCAAGCTCCTTTGCCACATTGCGCGGAGAATCCAGATAAGCTCCATGAGTGTCGAACAAGACCGTCCCTTCTTTGGGTTGCTCTTTTTCCCCGGGTGTGCGGCGGACATCTTTAGCGATGGAAGCATCTTGCGGTTGAACGAAATTACGACGGACGATGGAATTGAACAATACAGGGATGCCGCCTTTGGCGCGGGTTTCGTTTACATAGCGGCGGAGATTGTCGTCGAAAGTGGTTCCCGGCTCGGTGTGGCGGGTGGAATCCGCCTTTTCATCGTTGTGTCCGAACTGGATAAAGACATAGTCGCCTTTCTTCAATTTGGAGATGACTTTTGCCCAACGTCCTTCGGAAATAAAGCTTTTGGAACTGCGTCCGTTGGCGGCATGGTTATCTATCTTTATGTCTTCGGAGAAAAATCCGGGAAGTACCATTCCCCAACCGCGTTCAGGATTTCCACCATCCAATTTCTTGTTGGCCATAGTCGAATCCCCTATCATAAAGATAGTTACGGCAGGTTTGTCCGCACGAAATGCAGAGCAAAAGATAAAGGCAACCGCCAACAACAGTACTAATTTACTTCTATTTTCTTTCATTTTCTCTATACTACTCCCTATAATAAAAAATCATTTTTCTCTTTCACCTATCACCGGCATCCTTCAAACGCCCTATTCATCGAGGTTTCAAGCGGTGATAGGTTGTTTTTCAACCTATCACCCAACCTATCACCTATCACCGCTTCCCGACCTTCTTTATTTCTTCATTTCTTTATTTTTTCATTCTCAAACGCTACCGGAAGTAACATTTCTCCCGTTTCCAAGTTTGCTTATCCTTAACAGAAGAAAGTGTTCTCTGCTTGAAACACTTTGTTTCAAGCAGAGAAACTAAAGTTTCAAGCCTATGAAACTCCGGTTTCAAGTAATGGAAACAACAGTTTCAAGCAATAGAAACAAAAGTTCCAAGTAACGTTACTGATGGTTCAAGGCAGGAAACAACTATTTCGCACCGTAGAACCTGTCAAAAGCGCTAATGTTTCTACTTATAAGGATACCAGTTGCTACTTTCCTTAAAGATATTCTCCGGTGTGTACCTCAATGCTTCCTTTTTTGTGAGCTGTTTCCCCCATGTGACACGCCCGGAAGTCTCTGCGCCGTCACCTGTATTTCCAAATTCGGCATAACGGGCTGTCTTTTCATTCGCCGGATTCTTCCAGTTATGCCATCCTTCGGGGCGGATATGGTTGCCAAACTCACAGTTAATGAACACCGTAGCGGCGTAAGGACGCCAGGGACGACCTAAATATACCTTTTTCACTCCCGGAGCAGCAGTCAGTTTGCAGTTCTTAAAGACATAGCCGAATTCTTCATTTTGAGGAGTTGAAGCGGCAGTGATGTACGAATCACGCTTGCTGTGCAGTTCGCAATATTCAAAAAGTGCGGTAGAAGGGCCGAAAATAAAGTCGGTAGTACCTTCTATATAGCAGTTGGTAAATAAAAGGCGGGCGCCTTCCGCACCTGTATAGATAGTATCCTGATTGCCGAGGAAGCGGCAGTTTACAAACATCAGGCGGTCACCTTCGGTGTGAAGGGCTACTGCCTGTCCCAAAGGAGCGGCATTGTTCTCAATCGTCAGGTCTTTGAAAGTGATGTCATTGCCTTCCACCTTGACGGTATAGGTGCGGAATGTTCCCATTTTGTTGATATTGGCATGGTCATCGTACGTGATAATCGTCTTTTCTGCATCTTCGCCTACCAACTGTACGTTCTTCACCCAAGAGGGAATCACCAGTTTTTCCTTGTACGTACCGTTCTTTATATAGATAGTCACCGTGTAGTCCATAAAAGCGCGGACAGCTTCCACTGCTTCCTGAATATTGCGGTAATCTCCTGTCCCGTCACGTGTGACGACTAACGTGTCTTTGCGTTGCTGTTGTTGCGAAAAGACCGATGTTCCTGCTGCACTCAACAGGAGAAACATCATCATTCCTTTAAAAATAGTCCTTTTCATCGGTAGAAATTACTTTTGTAAGCGTTCGTATTCCAAGCTCGCCATGATAAAAGGCCCTACTGCTTTGGGGTCATTATTACGAATCGTTTCATTGATATAATAATCATAATCACCCGAACGGTAAACCTTTCCACCCAGTCCGGCTACGGCACAGGCTTTGGTGATGGTAACCAATCCGTCTTTATCCACTTCGATAAAATTCTCCAGGAAACCTTTGTACCCTTTCAATGCCACATCGAGATACGATTTATCAATATATCCCAGGCGCACTGCCTTGAATAAGGAATAAATAAACATGGCGGAACAGGATGATTCGAGATAATTACCTTTTTCGCCACTCTTGTCGAGCACCTGATACCATCCGCCCGTCTTCGGGTCTTGCAGTTTCTTCACTTGAACGGCAATATTATCCAGGATAGCGAGCAGTGAATCTCTTCCGGCTTCATGCTTCGGGATAAATTCCAGTGCGTCTACCAAAGCCATGGCATACCATCCCATAGCACGTCCCCAACTGTGTTTGGACTGTCCGGTCACCGGGTCTGCCCAGCGTTCGGTGCGGCTTACATCGGCAGCGTGACGGTAAAGACCGTTTTTGGGGTCGTATGTATGACGGGCACAAGTGACAAACTGATTGATAACATCCGCATAGTCCTGCGGAAGATTGTTGCGGAACGCATATTCCGCATAGAAAGGAGCACCCATATAAAGTCCGTCCAGCCACATCTGATGGGGATAAATCTTCTTGTGCCAGAAACCGCCGTCCTCATTGCGGGGCTGTCCTTCAAACTGGCTGTAAAGCAAATCAAGGGCTTTCTTATATTTAGGATTCTTCGTCTGTTCGTAGATACGGAAAAGAATCTTTCCCGAGTTGATGCGGTCGAGACTGTAATCGGTTAATTTATAAGCGGTAATCGAACCATCTTCATGTACCATCGTATCTGCGTACGCGATGGCATAATCGCGAATTTTCTTGTCGCCATACGTGTCATAAACGTCGAGCATGGCTCCCAATTCGAGTCCGTGGCAATAATCCCACTTCAACTTCGGTTGGAAATCGAGCTGCCAGGATTCAGGATAGCGTATCATCTCCGATTCAGTCATCCGTATAGACCAGGGGAGCTTGCTGTCCACCTGCTGTGAGGATGCCGGAAGGGCGATTATGACCAGTAGAGCCAATATAAAAAATTTAGAAAAGAGGGTTCGTCTCATGGTTTGTTATTTTAAGGATTAAACATACGAGTCTTTCACGGTACGAAAGTAGTGCTTTTCCTCCAAAGCCGGTTGGATTTTTTAATCTAGTAGGTGCATTTTTTGTTTTTCGTGCACGGAAACGACTAATTTTGTGCACGCAAACGTCAAAAATGTCCATTTTTGATGCAATATCTGATAAATTAATACTTTCGTCTTGGAAGAAAGCGGAAAAGGTCGTACTTTTGGCACGGTTTACAACTAATACCCTCTGGGGGAAACACAGTAATTTATCATTTAAAACAGAGAAAAAATAGAACAGAATGGAAGAAGTATTCAAGTACATTATCGGTCTCGGGGCGGCAGTGATGATGCCGGTCATTTTCACAATTTTAGGAGTATGTATCGGAATTAAATTTGCTAAAGCGCTGAAAAGCGGTTTATTAGTAGGTGTCGGTTTCGTCGGATTGTCGGTAGTGACAGCGTTGCTTACCAGCAGCCTGGGCCCTGCACTAAGTAAAATGGTAGAAATCTACGGATTGGAACTGGGTATTTTCGACATGGGTTGGCCGTCTGCGGCAGCAGTAGCCTACAATACTTCGGTCGGTGCTTTCATTATCCCGGTTTGCCTAGGTGTCAACATCCTTATGTTGGTTACCAAGACAACACGTACTGTCAATATCGACCTTTGGAACTATTGGCACTTCGCATTTATCGGAGCCATCGTTTATTTTGCTTCCGACAATATCTATTGGGGATTCTTCGCTGCCATCATCTGCTACATCATTACGCTGGTAATGGCTGATATGACTGCTCCCGCTTTCCAGAAGTTCTATGATAAAATGGACGGTATCTCTATTCCCCAACCGTTCTGCCAAAGTTTTGTTCCGTTCGCTATTGTTATCAACAAACTGCTCGATATGATTCCGGGATTCGACAAACTGAATATCGACTCGGAAGGTATGAAGAAGAAATTCGGTCTGATGGGAGAGCCGTTGTTCCTGGGTATCGTGATTGGTTGCGCTATCGGGGCATTGGGCTGCGGAAGCTGGAAAGAAGTGGTAGACAGTATTCCGGGCATTCTCGGACTGGGTATCAAGATGGGTGCGGTAATGGAATTGATTCCCCGTATCACGAGTCTTTTCATCGAAGGCTTGAAACCTATTTCTGATGCTACCCGCGAACTTATCGCCAAAAAATATAAGAGTAACACAGGTTTGAGCATTGGTATGAGCCCCGCACTGGTAATCGGTCATCCGACTACGCTGGTGGTTTCACTGCTTCTGATTCCTGTCACTATTTTCCTCGCAGTTATCCTTCCGGGCAACCGTTTCTTACCGCTGGCTTCTCTGGCAGGTATGTTCTACTTGTTCCCGATGATTCTGCCTATTACAAAAGGTAACGTGGTGAAATCATTCATTATCGGCCTGGTAGCATTAATCGTAGGTCTGTATTTCGTGACAGAACTTGCCGGATTCTTCACACTAGCTGCCAAAGACGTATATGCCGCTACGGGCGACCCGACGGTGAATATTCCTGCGGGCTTTGAAGGCGGCGCGCTCGACTTTGCTTCCAGTCTTTTCTGCTGGGGTATTTTCCACCTGACTTACAGCCTGAAGATTATCGGCCCTGCCATCCTCGTAGTTCTCGCGCTCGGAATGGCTATCTACAACCGTATCCGCATGACTAGAAATGATGCCAAGGCTGCATTGAACAGTAATAAGGAATAAGTAGAAAACTCGTAACTGACAATAAGTAGTATATAATATATAATCCAAATAAAAATTCGAAAGATGAAAAAATTAGCAATTGCAATGATGTTGGGTATCGCAGCTATGTCTGCTTCTGCCCAGGTGAATTACAAGATGCAAGTGGCTTGCAGTCCGCAAGACGTGAAAACGTATGATACAAACCGCCTGCGTAGTAGCTTCCTGATGGAAAAAGTAATGGTTCCGAACGAAATCAACCTTACTTATTCTATGTACGACCGCCTGATCTTCGGTGGTGCTGTTCCTGCAACGAAGGAACTGGTACTGGAAACTATCGACCCGCTGAAAGCTAAATTCTTCCTGGAACGTCGCGAACTGGGTGTTATCAACATTGGTGGCGAAGGTATCGTAACTGTTGACGGCAAAGAATACACATTGAAATTCAAAGATGCACTGTACGTAGGTAGAGGCAAGCAGAAAGTGACTTTCAAGAGCAAAGATTCAAGCAATCCTGCCAAGTTCTATATCAACTCGGCTACTGCCCACAAGGAATACAAGACTCAGTTGATTACTATCGACGGACGCAAGGGTTCTCTGAAAGCTAACTCTTTCGCTGCCGGAAAGATGGAAGAAAGCAACGACCGCGTTATCAACCAGTTGATTGTGAACAACGTACTTGAAGAAGGCCCTTGCCAACTGCAAATGGGATTGACAGAACTGAAACCGGGTAGCGTATGGAACACAATGCCGGCTCATACTCACAGCCGTCGTGTGGAAGCTTACTTCTACTTCAACGTGCCTGCCGACAACGCTATCTGCCACTTCATGGGTGAACCGCAGGAAGAACGCATCGTATGGATGCAGAACGAACAGGCTATCATGTCACCGGAATGGTCTATCCACGCTGCTGCCGGAACAAGCAACTATATGTTCATCTGGGGTATGGCTGGTGAAAACCTCGACTACGGAGATATGGACAAGCTCAAATATACAGAAATGCGCTAATCGTTGCGCGGCTCTGCATTACATATATAAAATCCGAGAAACTTCATCCTTTCCCCCACCGGGAGAAGGGATGAAGTTTTCCGGGTTTTATATACTTCAACCTCTCCCCCCGACGTTACAGACTAGACGTGTTATGAAACAATAAATATACTCTTTGAAACAAATAGCATATAAATGTAACGAATAATACATGAATTCGACCAAATTTTACAAATAAAATCCAGTCGAAATCCCGACCTTTGTCAACGAATCAAAATCTATTTAAATCCATTATCATGAATGCATTTCAAAAAACAGGCGAGAAAATGACAAACTACAGATGGACTATCTGTGCTATGCTATTCTTTGCTACTACAGTTAATTACCTCGACCGCCAGGTGCTTTCCCTTACCTGGGACGAGTTTATCAAACCGGAATTTCACTGGAACGAAGTTCACTACGGTACAATTACTTCCGTATTTTCTATTGTATATGCAATATGTATGTTGTTCGCCGGCCGCTTTATCGACTGGATGGGCACAAAGAAGGGGTATCTCTGGGCAATCGGCGTATGGTCGGCAGGTGCTTGTATGCACGCTCTTTGCGGTATCGTGACCGAACAGTATGTAGGTATGCACAGTGCGGCCGAACTGATGGCTGCTACAGGTGACGTAGTGGTGGTACTGGCTACCGTAAGTATGTACTGTTTCCTTGCCGCACGTTGTATCCTGGCTCTCGGTGAAGCGGGTAACTTCCCGGCTGCTATCAAAGTAACGGCAGAATACTTCCCCAAGAAAGACCGTGCCTACGCTACTTCTATCTTCAACGCCGGTGCTTCTATCGGTGCCTTGATTGCTCCGGTTTCTATCCCGCTGATTGCGAAAGCATGGGGATGGGAAATGGCATTTATCGTTATCGGTGCCCTCGGTTTCGTTTGGATGGGTATGTGGATATTCATGTACGATGCTCCGTCAAAGAGCAAGCACGTCAACAAAGCCGAATTGGATTATATCGAACAAGATAAATATGAAGAAGGCGCTGCTCCGGTAGTTGTTGAAGAGAAGGATGAGAAGAAGATGAGCTTCCTTCAGTGCTTCACTTATAAGCAGACATGGGCTTTTGCCGCCGGTAAGTTTATGACGGACGGTGTGTGGTGGTTCTTCCTGTTCTGGACTCCGTCTTACCTGAATACCCAATTTGATATCAAAACTTCCGACGGATTGGGTATGGCATTGATTTTCACGCTGTATGCTGTGACGATGCTGTCTATCTATGGTGGTAAACTTCCGACTATCTTTATCAATAAGACGGGTATGAATCCGTATGCCGCACGTATGAAGGCGATGTTGATTTTCGCGTTCTTCCCGTTGGTGGTGCTCTTGGCACAGCCGTTGGGTACGTTCTCTCCGTGGTTCCCTGTTATCCTGATCGGTATCGGTGGCGCTGCCCACCAGTCATGGTCGGCCAATATCTTCTCTACCGTAGGTGATATGTTCCCGAAAACAGCGATTGCAAGTATTACAGGTATCGGTGGTATGGCCGGTGGTGTAGGTTCAATGTTGATGCAGTTTGGCGCAGGTCTTCTGTTTGTTCACGCTGACGAAACGCATATGACGTTCATGGGATTTGAAGGCAAGCCTGCTGGATATTTCATCATGTTCTGTATCTGTGCCGTGGCTTACCTGATTGGTTGGGTTATCATGAAAGCATTGGTACCGAAGTACAGACCTATCGTACTGGATTAATCAATCCTGAACTATAATAAAAGAAAAGAGGAAGATGTCCGATGACGGATTATCTTCCTCTTTTTTTATAACAAATCTTTTCAGACAAAAAGAAAAAATAAAAAAGCCTCTTCTCCCGAAGAAGGCTTTTTAGGTTTACTTATTCTGCATCATCACCCTGCAATATTTTCAACCGAACACTAAAAAACAGTGTTCTTGCATTCCTATAATGAAGGATAGTAAACGTTAAGATGAAAAAAAGGGAAGTCTCACGACTTCCACAATTCTTCTAACCTTAAATCTAAATCTCTATGAAAAAAACGTGTTGCAAATATAGGCGTTTGTTCAACATATAGGTGTTAATGAATTGCATAAAGAGAGAATAAAAACTAACTTCTGCAAAATGATGCAATTTTTCAGGCATGTTCTATTAAATTTAATAAACTTTTATAGATAGGGTTTCGCTTTAAGAGTCCCGGAACACCTGTAATGAACATTTGTTTCCGTGCGCGTGTCAAGGCGACATTCAATTTTCTGTCAATCAAAACACCCGCTTCTTCTGTCAGATTCGACAGGAATTTTAATTGATAGGGATGGTTGACGCAGAAAGAGTAGATAATTACGTCCCGTTCGCTTCCCTGAAAACGTTCGACAGTATCAACCAGTATCCGGTTGAGCGCCGGAATGCCTAATGTCTCTATTTCTTTTTTAATAAGGGCTATTTGACTACGGTAAGGAGTTATGACTCCCAGTGTACGGGATTCGTCAAAATGCTTCTGATTGCTTTCATAAATCCGGGCAGCCAGTCCGGCGACAATCCGGGCTTCTGAAGAGTTGACTTTTGCAGAGCTTCCCGCTCTCTCCGGTATGGATGGATAAAAAGCGACACGGGAGATATGTCCGGAATCTTCCAACTGGTGAGGTAATCCGACAGGAATCAAGCGTCCGCCATAGAAAGCACGGTTGGCAAACAAGGCAACTTCGGGATGCATGCGCCCTTGACGGCAAAGCATGTCGAATGAACGACCAGTGGCAGACGATGTGTTATCGGCAATAATGGACGACAAGCTGTCGTTGCCAGAAGAACAATTCCGGTAAAGACGCTCGAACAGCGAGTCTTTCAGATTTACCAGTCCGATAGAGAGCAGTGATTCATCGTAGATGGCGGATTGTTCCGTGTTTTGCAACACGACAGCAGGAAGCTGTTTATGGTCGCCAATCAGGATAAACTTGTCAATGGCGTTCCGGTCATCTTCACCGCGGGCACAAAGGATTCCCAGTAATTGAGGTTCGAGTATCTGCGTAGCCTCATCTATGATGGCTACATTGAAATGTTTCAGACGGAAAAGTTCCGGTTTGCCGGAAATGGCAGCGACTGTTCCTACAATAATACAGCAGTTCCGGATACGTTCGTAGACTTCCGAACGACGATTGCAGGACGACAGTTCATTTTCTATCAGATGGCTACGGTAACTTTCGTCACACGACAATTCACTTCCGACACGGATAAAATCAACAGCGGGACGGATGGAAGCCAGCGACTTACATATTTCATCAACTGCCCGATTGGTGTATGAAAGCAACAAAATTTGTGCTTCTTTATCAGCATGAAAAGTCTCTACCATCTTCTTCAGGGCGCAGGAAGTCTTGCCTGTCCCCGGAGGGCCGACGAGAAGGAAATAGTCTTGTGCGGCTTTCGCTTTCAGTGCAACACGGGCAAAATCGTCTTCCGCTTGTGAAATAAGGGTATCCAATGATTCGTCAAATTTCGGCGGGCGTTGCGATAGCAACAGGTCGCGACGCTCCTGTGTAGCAGAAAGATAAGCGTACAATCCCTGATACATGGAACGGAATGTCGTATCCATCGTATCGTGCTCTATGGCATAAAGGCTTTCGGCAGGAAGAACGGAAGGATTCTGCTGTGTAGAACGCAGACGGATACCAATTTCATTATCTGTCAGATGCTCGATGTTCCCCTTGAATACCATTTTGTTGGTCACATTATCCGTCTCACTGTTACGTTCATACAAGATAATTGCATCGCCCTGACGGAAGTTGGGAAGTACAGATTCTAATCGAGACTCACATTCTTCAGAACGAACCAATAATAAATGAGCTTTATGCTCGTTAGCGGCATGGTTTTCCTTGATTCGTAAATCATAGATTATCTCTCCTGCCTCGCACTTTTCCGCCAGTGTGGAAAGCCATAAAGAAGCTGCTCCCGTACGTCCTTCATAGTCGACATCACCGGATTTAGAGGTATAGAGTTCTTTAGTCAGGAAATTATATACGGCATAGAAATATTTCTTTTCCAGTGGCGAAAGAACTTTCAATTTCTCCTGAAAATTGTCGATAGACGGGCGCAGCCAGGTTTCCCAAAAGCGACCCTTCAGTCCACGTTCATTCAGAGTGGTAGCGTTTATTTCAGATAGTTTCTCTTCGGTATATTCCAGGCTGTTCCGTAATTGGATGCCGTATTCATTGGCAACAATCCGGTTTCGCAAATCAATTACCCGGCGCACCATCGCCCAGGAAGGGCGGGACGGGTACAGAAGCGGGTAACGGGTATAGAGCAGATAGGCTTTCACTTTCCGGTGATCCATCCCCATCGAGTATTGAAGGACGGCCTGATAGAGAAGCATCTGCACTTTATTGTTTTCCTTAGGTTCCACTTTGCCGCGGATGGCGTATTCGTCGGCTTTGCCGGATTTCATTTCTATGAAGGAAGACATATCCCGTTGCATATAGTCGAGACGGCCTTGCAATCCGAGCGCTTCGCAGATATAAGAAGGTTCGAGCACTGCATCTGTCTTGTCGAGTTCATATCCGGCGGCATGAAAGGTATCATTCACCGTCTCACGGATATGCTCAAAGTGCAGTTTGCAGTCGTCAAAGAACTGACGTTCTTTCTCCCTGTCCCGCAAATCGGGGCAGGCTGCCAGTTCGATAGGATAACGCCGGAAGGCTTTTTGCATACAAGTCCGGTAATCGATATCTTCTTCGTCCTGTGCATGAATCCATTCATCCAGGAAAAGGTTGGCTATATTTCCCAGTAACAAAGGGCGGGCGTTTTCAATCGGCTGGAGACGGGACAGGTAATAATTCGCCGGATGATGCCCATAGTCACGGAAACATTCGGCAAGGGAACTGATGTCAATCAGATAGTCCGGTTCGAGAACAATAAATGAGGGGGTCAACACTCCTTCATTGTCAATGGCTACATCCAAGAGATTCACTTGGGTATGACGCCAAAGTAGCTTGCACGTTTCTGCAAATTCTTCATTAATCTGAGGGATATTGTAGCGGACGAGTAGCGGTTTCTCCGAGACTTCATCCAACGGGGTGGCATACAGATATTGTTCGTCGGCATATTGAAAGCAAACACGCATCCGTTGCACCCGTTCACGGGCAGGTGGAGCAACTATGTAGGTAGCGTCCGCACGTGGCAGCAAGCGGTAGAGTACATCCGGTATATCTTCGTCCGAGAGTTTACGGATCAAGAAAGCCAGTGTCTTGGCATCCCGCAACAGGTTCTCCCTGGTCGGTTCGAGACGGCGGTTCAGTATTTGATTGGAAGTCAGGCGGAAAGTATGCAGCCGGTTCTGCTCGCCTGCCGAAAGATCTATCTTTGCGGCGATAAAGCTGATACGGGCGGAAAGGTCGGTCATTTGCAGACTTTCGTTCTGCATTTGTGAACGGCAAATGCGTTCCAGCAAGTCACGCATTTGCTTGTATCCTACGGCAAGCCGGGCATCTTCCGCCCGGCAAACGGCTAAAAGTAATTCATAAGATTCTATCGCTTCACTCTTCTGACAAGGCAATTTCATCTTCTATCTCTTCTTCTGTTTTCTTCTTGTCCTTTATCATCAGGATGCTCATTTCATAGAGCAGATAAAGTGGAATGGCTACGACGCTCAATGTGAACGGGTCGCCTGTCGGAGTGATGATGGCAGCAGCTATCACGATGATGACAACAGCATGACGACGGTATTTCCGCAAGAATGACTTGTTGACTACTCCCAGCAATGAAAGCAACCACGTTACTAATGGTAATTCAAATGCCAGTCCCATGCATAGAATCAGCATCATAAAATTGTCAATATAGGAATTGAGTGACAGGATGTTCTCCACTTCCGAACTTAACTGATAGGTGGACAGGAAACGGAGCGTCAACGGATAAACCATAAAATAACCCAGCAAGACACCGATAAAGAACATCACCGTCCCGATGGTTAATGCCTTGCGTACTCCTTCCCTTTCGTTAGGATAAAGGGCAGGGCCGATAAAACGCCATACTTCAAAGAAAATATAGGGCATGGCGGTCACTACCGACATCCAGAAGGCTGTCGACATGTGTATAAAGAAGGGAGCCGCCAAGTTTATATTGACCAGCTTCACCTGAAATTCTTGTGTGAAAAAGTCATCGGTCAGATCGAATGTCTGTCCGATATGCCGTAATAAATCGTAGAATATGAAATCATTGTGGCATGGCGCCAGAATCACATGATCGAAAAGGTAGGGCATAGCAATAAAATAACCTATTGCCAATACAAACCAAACTCCAATCACCCGAAAAAGTACCTTGCGCAGTTCATCCAAATGATCCCAAAAGGTCATTTCTGCCATCCGTACTTATTTTACTTACTTGAGTCCGCCGGTTTGTCCAGGTCTTCTTTTGCCTTATTTATTTCTTCTTTTGCATCGTTCACTCCATCCTTGAAGCTCTTCACGCCTTTGCCCAAGCCGCGCATCAGTTCAGGAATTTTCTTTCCACCAAAGAGAAGGAGAATAACCAAAGCTATAATAATCCATTCGGAACCACTAGGCAAGAAACCTAATAATAATAAGTTTGTCATACGTTTATTTGATAAAGAGGTTTTTATTAGTTGGTGCAAATATAAAGAAAAACGGCAAACTGTAAACGGTAAACAATGAATTATTTATGTTAGTTCACTTTCATTCATCATTTACCGTTTACTGTCTACCGTTTTATTATTTACTGATTATCCGTTTGTCGGTTCTCAGTTTTCATTTATCTCTCACGGTTTTATTCCTGATAATATACCCGTTTCACCCGTGTCGATATACTGGTAAGAACTTCATAAGGAATGGTATCCAGCTTGTCGGAGAGAACTGTTATCGGCAGGTCGTCACCGAAAATAATCGCCTGGTCGCCTTCACGGCAGTCGATGTCGGTAACGTCTATCATGCAGACGTCCATACAGATATTGCCCACATAAGGCGCTTTCTTTCCGTTCACCAGGCAGTAGGCATTTCCACGTCCCAAATGCCGGTTCAGCCCGTCGGCATAACCGATAGGAATGGCGGCGATGCGTGAAGGACGTGCCAGATGTCCCATCCGGCTATACCCAACCGTATCTTCTTCGGGCACATTGCGAATCTGGAGTATCGTTGTCTTGAGGGTACTTACATTATGAATAATCGAGTTGTCTATCGGGCTGACTCCGTAAAGTCCGATTCCCAGCCGTACCATATCAAACTGCGCGCCGGGGAAACGTTCGATTCCCGCCGTATTGCAGATATGGCGCAAAATCTTATGCGGGAAAGCGGCCTGCAACTCCTGCGAGCCCTTTTCAAACAGTTCTATCTGCTGGCGCGTAAAGGCATCGAACTGGGGAGAATCACTTCCTACGAAATGAGAGAATACCGAACGGGGAATAACCGCGCTTTGGTTCTTCAGGCGGCGGATAAGCAAGGGGATATCTTCCACGGCAAAGCCGAGACGGTGCATACCCGTATCCAGTTTTATATGAATCGGGAAGTTAGTGATTCCTTCTTTCTTGGCGGCTTTGATAAGCGCGTCGAGCAGATGGAAATTGTAGACTTCCGGTTCCAGTTTATAGTCGAACATGGTTTTGAATGCCGTAAGCTCGGGATCCATAATCATGATAGAGGAAGTAATGCCTGCTTTGCGGAGTTCGGAACCTTCGTCGGCAACGGCTACCGCCAGATAATCGACATGATGTTCCTGCAAGGTCTTGGCTATCTCATAAGAACCGGCTCCGTAGGCAGAAGCTTTCACCATACAAATCATTTTCGTTTCAGGATGGCGGAGCATGGAACGGTAGTGGTTCAGGTTGTCTACCATGGCGTGCAGATTTACTTCCAGGATAGTTTCATGCACTTTCAATTCCAAGGCTTCGGATACCCTGTCGAAGCTGAACACACGCGAACCTTTTATCAGAATGACTTCCGAATGAAGGGATTTGAGTATGTCCGACGCGAGAAGGGCTTCGGTATTGGGGAAGAAATAGCGTTCGATGTCATCACTAAACCGGGCGGCACACGAGGAAATTTCCGGGCCTACGCCAATCAGTTTATTGATGCCCCGGCTTTGCACTAGTTGGGCTACACGTCGGTAGAGCGTGGCTGTGCTTTGTCCGGTTTCCAGTATATCGGACAGGATAAGCGTCCGGTTCAGTCCTTTCTTTTCAGAACGGCGGACAAGGAAGTCAAGGGCTATATCCAGGGATGCCAAGTCCGAATTATAGCTGTCATTTATCAAGACACTGTTGTTCTTTCCTTCTTTTACTTCCAGGCGCATGGCAATCGGTTCGAGGCGTGCCATCCGTTCGGTGATCTGGTCGGCGGGAGTCATCAGGTAGAGGCAGGCTGCCAGGCAGTTCAAGACGTTTTCTATGGAAGCATCGTCAATAAAAGGAATACAGAAAGTATTATCCATATCCAGATAACGGTAGGAAATGACGGTGTGGTCTTCTTTCTTTGTTATGCGGCTGATATGAAGCGGACGTTCGATATCCTTTTTACTCCAGGCAATCTCACGGGCTGTCAGCATTGACTTTGCCACGCAGTTGCTGATTAATTCATTATCGCCGTTGTAAATCACGACATCGCAGTCTTTGAAAAGCGTCAGTTTTTCCATGCACTTCTCCTGCAATGAGAAGAAGTTTTCCTGATGAGCGCCGCCGATATTAGTCAAAATACCGATGGTGGGCTTTATCATCCGTTTCAAAGCTCCCATCTCTCCCATTTCGGAGATACCGGCCTCGAAGATTCCCAGTTCGGCTTCGTCATCGAGTTGCCACACAGAAAGCGGAACGCCGATTTGAGAATTATAACTGCGCGGAGAACGGACGATACGGCGATCCGGACTAAGCAACTGGTGCAACCATTCTTTCACAATGGTTTTTCCGTTACTGCCGGTAATGCCGATAACGGGTATCTTGAAATTCTCACGGTGTACTTCAGCCAGTTTCTGCAAGGCTTTCAAGGGATTGGGGACGATGAGGAAATTGGCTTCTTCATATCTCTGCCCGGCAAGGGTAGTCCAATCCTCTTCGGAGACTACAAAATTGCGCACTCCCCGGTCGTATAAATCGGGAATATAGCGTGCTCCACTATTTCGTTTGGTAGCTAAAGCGAAAAAAAGAGTTTCTTCTGGAAAACTCAGGGAACGGCTGTCTGTTAACAGCCAATCAATAGTCGTTTCATATTCGCCCACACGGCGGGCACCGATACTTTTGGCTATGGATTCAATCGCATATGACATAGTTCTGTTTCTTTTTGAAAATCTAAGTACGGGTATTTTCCGATAAGTCGTTCTATTTTTAACACTATTTGTCCTAAAAAGCGTTGATACGCTTCTGAAGCGGGATGAAAGGGCTTATGAGCCAAGTCCCGCCGGATATCTTCGACCTCTGCCATAATCTGCTTTGTGTCAGCGGAAAAGAAGGTTTCGGAGAAGCGTTCCCACAGGTAACGGACTGCCAATGGGGACGGATGCAACATATCATCCGCATAAAAGCGGTAATCACGCAATTCGTCCAAGACTATTTCATAGGAAGGGAAATAGAAGACGTGTTGCGGGAAAAATTGTTGCAAGCGGTCGATAGCAAGTAATAAAGTGGATTTGCTTAACTGGTTGGCGTGCATCCCGTCGCGAATGTGGCGGATGGGACTTACGGTGAACAGGATCTTCAGATTCGGATTACGGGCTGCCAGGCTGGTAATCAACGAAGTATATTCGTCTACTATTTCGTCTACAAGAAGAAGCCTGCGGTTAAAGTTGCTCTCGGGCAGTTTATGACAATTGGCAACAACCTTTCCCGTTTCTTTTTGTTCATAGACGTAAGCCGTACCGAAAGTCAGCATCAGCCAATCAAGTTGTTGCATAGCCTTACGGGCTTGTTGAAGTCGCACGTTGATGTGCTGCAAGGTTTCTTCCTGAGTGGATGCGGAAAAGAAGCCATGATGCATGGGGCTATGCCATAGCCCCCGATAAGCAAACAGGTCTTTCTCCGTGTATTCTTTTTTCGTTGCAATCTCCCGCAAAGCGGATGAGATAGATAAAGGATTATAAAGAATACCGAAAGGATTCAGATCCAACCGGAATTTGGCATCTGCAAGCAAGGCACCTATATTTTTGGCGAAACAAGACCCCATCAAAAGTATATGGTCTGTATGTCGGATTGCCGGAAGTCCGGCGGGCAATTCCACAGATGTTTGAAAGTTCATATGATTTTCCATCACTTTATTACATTTCGTATGCAAAAGTATACTTTCTTTTCGTACTTTTGCACTAAATTTCCTAGAATCATGAATAGTGAACCGATATATAACTTGCTAAAATCCATTAATTACCCCGAAGACCTGCGAAAACTAACCGTAGAGCAACTGCCGGAAGTATGCGATGAACTAAGGCAGGACATTATTAAAGAGCTCTGCTGCAATCCGGGACATTTTGCCGCCAGTCTTGGGACAGTGGAACTGACTGTAGCCCTGCACTACATCTACAATACACCTTATGACCGTATTGTGTGGGATGTGGGACATCAGGCTTACGGCCATAAAATTCTGACAGGACGCCGTGAAGCTTTTTCCACCAACCGGAAGTTTGGTGGAATACGCCCTTTCCCGTCACCGGAAGAGAGCGAATATGACACTTTCACATGCGGACACGCTTCGAACTCTATCTCCGCCGCTCTCGGCATGGCTGTTGCCGCTGCGCAAAAAGGAGATTCCAAGCGTCATGTGGTAGCCATCATCGGTGATGGTTCCATGAGTGGCGGACTGGCTTTCGAAGGACTGAACAATGCGTCTGCCACCCCGAACAACCTGCTTATCATCCTGAATGATAATGATATGGCCATCGACCGTAGTGTCGGCGGCATGAAGCAGTATCTTTTCAACCTGACGACTTCCAACCGTTACAACCAGTTACGTTTCAGAATGTCGCGCGTATTGTTCAAACTCGGTATCCTGAATGAGGAACGCCGCAAGGCGCTGATACGTTTCGGCAACAGCCTGAAGTCGATGGCTGCACAGCAACAGAATATTTTCGAGGGAATGAATATCCGTTATTTCGGTCCGATAGACGGACACGATGTAAGGAATCTCGCCCGCGTACTGCATGATATCAAAGATTTGCAGGGACCCAAAATCCTGCATTTGCACACTATAAAGGGAAAAGGGTTCGCTCCGGCGGAAGAACATGCCACCGAATGGCATGCTCCGGGCAAGTTCGACCCCGTCACCGGTGAACGTTTCATTGTCAACACGGAAGGAATGCCACCGCTTTTCCAGGATGTATTCGGAAATACATTGGTAGAGTTGGCTGAAGCCAATCCGAAGATTGTCGGTGTGACTCCTGCCATGCCCAGTGGCTGTTCGATGAATATACTGATGGAAAAAATGCCGAAACGGGCATTTGATGTCGGTATTGCCGAAGGGCATGCCGTTACTTTCTCCGGTGGTATGGCAAAGGACGGGTTGATACCGTTCTGTAATATTTATTCTTCTTTCTTGCAGCGGGCGCATGATAATATCATCCATGACGTAGCGATACAGAATCTTCCTGTGGTATTATGCCTCGACCGTGCCGGACTGGTTGGCGAGGATGGCCCTACACACCACGGAGCATTCGATATGGCTTGCCTGCGTCCGATACCCAATCTTACTATTTCTTCGCCAATGGATGAACACGAGTTACGTCGATTGATGTACACGGCACAGTTGCCGGACAAAGGCCCGTTCGTAATCCGTTATCCGCGGGGACGTGGAGTGCTGGTAGACTGGCAATGTCCGCTGGAAGAAATTCCGGTAGGGAAAGGAAGGAAGTTGAAGGATGGAGAAGACCTTGCGGTGATTACAATCGGCCCGATAGGGAATACAGCCGCACGTGCCATCACCAAGGCGGAAGCCGGGCTTGGCAAATCCATCGCCCATTATGATTTGCGTTTCCTGAAACCGCTGGATGAAGAGTTGCTGCACGAAGTCGGCCGCAAGTTCGAGCGTATCCTTACCATTGAAGATGGCATTGTCAGAGGGGGTATGGGGAGCGCTGTCCTTGAATTTATGGCGGACAATGAATACAAGCCGACCGTGAAGCGTATCGGCATCCCCAATATATTTGTGGAACATGGTGCGGTGAATGAGCTTTATCATGTCTGCGGCATGGACGAGGAAGGTATTCTGACTAAAATAAAAGAATTTATCAATTGACATGAAGATTATTATTGCCGGTGCCGGCAACGTAGGCACCCATTTGGCCAAACTGTTATCGCGCGAAAAGCAAGATATTATCCTGATGGATGACGACGAGGAGAAACTGAGTGCCCTTAGCGCCAACTTCGACTTGCTGACAGTTGCCGCCTCTCCTTCTTCTATCTCCGGTTTAAAAGAGGTAGGTGTCAAAGAAGCCGACTTGTTTATCGCAGTCACCCCGGACGAAAGCCGTAACATGACCGCCTGTATGCTGGCTACCAACCTCGGAGCCAAAAAGACGGTGGCACGTATCGACAACTATGAATATCTTCTGCCCAAAAATAAAGAGTTCTTCCAAAAGTTGGGAGTGGACTCCCTGATTTATCCGGAAATGCTGGCTGCCAAAGAAATTGTATCTTCCATGCGCATGAGTTGGGTACGCCAATGGTGGGAATTCTGCGGCGGCGCTCTCGTACTGATTGGTACGAAGATGCGCGAAAAGGCGGAGATTCTGAATATCCCGCTTTATGAACTGGGCGCACCGGACATCCCTTATCACGTAGTAGCCATCAAACGTGGTACGGAAACAATTATTCCGCGTGGAGACGATGTGATAAAACTACATGACATTGTTTACTTCACTACCACCCGTAAATATATTCCTTATATACGTAAGATTGCCGGCAAGGAAGATTATGCCGACGTGCGCAACGTGATGATTATGGGCGGAAGCCGCATCGCCGTCCGTACCGCTCAATACGTACCTGACTATATGCAGGTGAAAATCGTAGACAACGACATCAACCGCTGTAACCGGTTGACAGAATTATTGGATGACAAAACAATGATTATCAACGGCGACGGCCGCGACATGGATCTTCTTATCGAAGAAGGATTGAAGAATACCGAAGCCTTCGTTGCCCTGACCGGAAATTCCGAAACGAATATCCTGGCTTGTCTTGCCGCCAAACGCATGGGCGTGGACAAGACAGTGGCGGAAGTGGAGAATATCGACTATATCGGCATGGCGGAAAGCCTTGACATCGGTACGGTTATCAACAAGAAGATGATTGCCGCCAGCCATATTTATCAAATGATGCTGGATGCTGACGTTTCCAATGTGAAATGTCTTACATTTGCCAATGCGGATGTTGCAGAGTTTACTGTACCTGCCGGAGCAAAAATAACCAAACATCTGATCAAAGACCTGGGACTCCCGAAAGGGACTACCATCGGCGGTATGATTCGCAACGGAGAAGGAATATTGGTAACCGGTGATACGCTGATTCAGCCGGGCGACCATGTAGTGGTGTTCTGCTTGAGTATGATGATTAAGAAAATCGAGAAATTCTTTAATTAGGTATTAAGTATCAGGTATTATTTATGATTAATTCAAAGATGATATTCCGGATTTTGGGCTTTCTGCTGCTCATAGAGACAGTTATGTTGCTATGTTGCAGCGTTGTCTCTCTTTTCTACAAAGAGGATGATTTGCAAAGCTTCCTGATTTCATCAGCTATCACAGCCAGTATCGGTTTTATATTGCTTGCCATCGGCAAAGGTGCGGTGAAATCACTCAACCGCCGTGACGGATATGTCATCGTCAGTGCAGCGTGGGTCGCATTCTCTTTTTTCGGAATGCTACCTTATTATATAGGGGGATATATCCCAAGTGTCACCGACGCGTTCTTTGAAACCATGTCCGGTTTCAGTAGTACGGGCGCCACTATCCTGAACAATATCGAATCAATGCCGCACGGAATACTCTTCTGGCGTGCCATGACGCAATGGATAGGCGGTTTGGGTATTGTGTTCTTTACCATTGCTGTCCTGCCTATCTTCGGTGTGGGCGGTATTCAGGTATTTGCCGCAGAAGCCAGTGGCCCTACTCACGACAAGGTACACCCCCGCATCGGCATTACCGCCAAATGGATTTGGGGTATTTATGCCGGAATGACGGGAACATTGATTGTACTGTTAGTATTCGGTGGCATGGGGGTATTCGACAGTATATGTCACGCGTTCACAACGACCAGTACCGGCGGCTTCTCGACCAAACAGGCTAGTATTGAGTATTACCACTCCCCTTATATAGATTATGTTATCTCTATCTTCATGTTTCTGTCAGGTATCAACTTCACGCTGTTGCTGTTAATGTTTAACGGTAAGATAAAGAAGTTTATCCACGACGCGGAACTGAAGTTCTATTTTATTTGCGTTTCCTTCTTCACGATATTTATTGCTGCCTGGCTCCACTTTACTTCTTCAATGGGTATAGAAGAAGCATTCCGCAAATCACTCTTCCAAGTGATTTCGTTGCAGACTTCCACGGGATTTGCCACAGCCGACTATATGCTTTGGCCTTCCATCCTTTGGGGATGCCTTATTATCGTAATGATTATCGGAGCTTGTGCCGGCAGTACGACTGGCGGCATCAAGTGTATCCGCATGGTTATCCTGTTCAAAGTAGTGAAAAATGAATTCAAACATATCCTGCACCCCAATGCCGTGCTTCCGGTACGGGTAAACAAGCAAGTTATCTCCCCTTCCATCCAGTCCACAGTGTTGGCTTTCACCTTTTTGTATGCGGTGATTGCCCTTATCAGCATACTTGTCATGATGGGACTTGGAGTCGGTTTTCTGGAATCGGTGGGAACAGTTATTTCAAGCATGGGTAATATGGGGCCGGGACTTGGTACCTGCGGCCCTGCTTTTTCATGGAGTGAACTACCAGTTCTTGCCAAATGGCTGCTTTCTTTCCTGATGCTTCTGGGACGTTTGGAATTATTTACAGTGCTATTGCTCTTTACTTCCGACTTTTGGAAGAAAAACTAAGTAAAGAGTTGATATAAATCAAGTCGAGTGCTAAAAAAACCTTTTTTGCCACCCCGACTTTGCAAAAAGTATAAATATAAGTCCTATATTTGCAGCCGTTAAAAGAGAAAGATGAAACAAAGCTTAAAATTCGGACTACTTTTAGTACTGACTTTGCTTATTCATTGTGCCACAGATGGGGCAATGGAAAATATTTGCAAGGTTTCCTTGCCGACTTACCGGCATGAGAAGTGCTATGTGTCCCAAGACCATCCGGTACACAACGCTTTGGAACGTCTTTATAACTTCTATTCTACCCAATCCTGCGATATGAGTCATACGGAAATTGCAAATGTTCCGGCAGATAAGAGTATGCTATTGCTGATAGCTTATTTTTGCGAACATTACAGACTTCAAAGTCCGCCCGATTCTGCGTCGCCTCGAACTCCTACTTATTTCTACGATCCTATCTCCTATTATATATATGGGTTAAGAAAGATTGTGGTTTAGACAACAGTACAGTCGGCTTTTTTGCTCGTCATCTATATTACAGTTGGTTTTCCCCCGGAGGGTGGATAAGCTAGTTGTTGATTTCTATAATATTCAATCTAAACAGCTATTGAATTATGAATTTTACATTTTTAGTTGTTGTTTTACTGACAGCACTTGCTTTTGTCGGTGTAGTGATAGCCCTTTCGCGTGCTATTTCACCCCGTTCGTACAATGTGCAAAAGTTTGAAGCTTACGAATGTGGTATACCGACACGTGGTAAATCATGGATGCAGTTCCGTGTAGGTTACTACCTGTTTGCTATCCTGTTCCTGATGTTCGACGTTGAAACAGCTTTCCTGTTTCCGTGGGCGGTGGTCATGCGTGAAATGGGGCCGCAGGGACTTATCAGTGTTCTCTTCTTCTTTGTTATTCTAGTTCTGGGCCTTGCTTATGCCTGGAGGAAAGGAGCTTTGGAATGGAAATAACCAAAAAGCCAAAAATAAAATCAATTCCGTATGAGGAGTTTATCGACAATGAATCATTGGAAAAGTTGGTCAGGGAACTCAATGCCGGAGGGGCAAACGTCGCTCTCGGAGTTCTCGATGACTTTATCAACTGGGGACGCAGCAATTCGCTGTGGCCGCTTACTTTCGCTACCAGTTGTTGTGGTATCGAATTTATGGCACTGGGTGCCGCGCGTTATGATATGGCCCGTTTTGGGTTTGAAGTAGCCCGTGCCAGTCCGCGCCAGGCTGATATGATTATGGTATGCGGAACAATCACCAATAAAATGGCTCCGGTATTGAAGCGGCTTTACGACCAGATGCCCGACCCGAAATATGTGGTTGCCGTAGGCGGATGCGCTGTCAGCGGTGGCCCTTTCAAGAAGTCCTACCACGTAGTGAACGGAGTGGACAAGATTCTTCCGGTAGATGTGTATATCCCCGGATGTCCGCCGCGTCCCGAGGCTTTCTATTATGGCATGATGCAGTTACAACGCAAAGTGAAGATAGAGAAGTTCTTTGGTGGAGTGAACAGAAAAGAGAAGAAACCGGATTATATCAAAAATGAAGAATGAGCCTACATTCTTAATTAATAAGGATTTATGCAAGAAATACAATTTATAGCCCCGGCAGCATTACACGACGAGATGCTGCGCTTGCGAAATGAAAAGCAGATGGACTTTCTCGAAAGCCTCACCGGTATGGACTGGGGAGTGGCGGATGAGAAAGACGCTCCGGAGAAACTCCGCGGTTTAGGCGTAGTCTATCATCTGGAATCTACCGTCACGGGCGAACGGATAGCATTGAAAACTGCGACTACCAACCGTGACCTGCCGGAAATTCCGTCTGTCAGCGATATATGGAAGATAGCTGACTTCTACGAACGCGAAGTTTTCGATTATTATGGTATCACCTTTGTCGGTCATCCCGATATGCGCCGTCTGTATCTGCGTAACGACTGGATAGGTTATCCAATGCGCAAAGACAACGACCCGGAGAAAGACAATCCGCTCTGCATGACCAATGAAGAGACGTTCGATACGACTCAGGAAATTGAGTTGAACCCGGACGGAACAATCAAAAACAAAGAAACCAAACTCTTCGGAGAAGAAGAATATGTAGTCAATATCGGCCCGCAGCACCCTGCAACCCACGGTGTCATGCGTTTCCGTGTTTCTCTTGAAGGTGAAATCATCCGTAAGATTGACGCGAACTGTGGATATATCCACCGTGGTATCGAGAAGATGAATGAAAGTCTTACTTATCCGCAGACACTGGCTCTGACAGACCGTCTTGATTATTTGGGTGCGCATCAGAACCGCCATGCATTATGTATGTGTATCGAGAAGGCGATGGGTATCGAAGTCAGCGAGCGCGTGCAGTATATCCGTACGATTATGGATGAATTGCAACGTATCGACTCTCACCTGTTGTTTTTCTCTGCTCTTGCCATGGATTTGGGAGCATTGACGGCTTTCTTCTACGGATTCCGTGACCGTGAGAAGATTCTCGATATTTTCGAAGAAACGTGCGGTGGACGCTTGATTATGAACTACAACACGATTGGCGGCGTACAGGCTGACCTTCATCCTAACTTCGTCAAACGGGTAAAAGAGTTCATTCCGTATATGAGAGGAATTATCCACGAATACCACGATATATTCACAGGCAATGTCATTGCTCAAAGCCGTATGAAGGGTGTGGGTGTGCTAAGTCGCGAAGATGCCATCTCTTTCGGTTGTACCGGTGGTACAGGCCGTGCTTCGGGCTGGGCTTGCGACGTTCGCAAGCGAATCCCTTACGGTGTATATGACAAAGTGGATTTCAAAGAAATCGTCTATACGGAAGGCGACTGCTTCGCCCGCTACCTCGTGCGTATGGATGAAATCATGGAAAGTATGAACATCATTGAGCAATTAATAGACAATATCCCCGAAGGGCCGTATCAGGAGAAGATGAAGCCCATCATCCGTGTTCCCGAAGGCAGTTACTATGCTGCTGTGGAAGGAAGCCGCGGTGAGTTCGGTGTTTTCCTCGAAAGCCAGGGTGACAAGATGCCTTATCGTCTGCACTACCGCGCTACGGGACTGCCGCTCGTTGCAGCAATCGACACCATCTGCCGCGGAGCGAAGATTGCCGACTTGATTGCTATCGGCGGAACACTGGACTATGTGGTTCCTGATATTGACAGGTAAGCTAACGATTAACGTTTAGTGATGAACGATTAACGAAAAGAAGACACAAGCATGTTAATCACTAATCACTAAACACTAAACACTAATTAAATATGTTCGACTTTAGTATAGTAACAAACTGGATACATGAGCTGCTCCTCTCCGTTATGCCGGAAGGATTGGCCATCTTTATAGAATGTGTGGCTGTCGGTGTGTGTATCGTTGCATTGTATGCCATTCTCGCCATCATCTTAATTTACATGGAACGTAAGGTTTGCGGTTTCTTCCAGTGCCGTCTCGGCCCGAACCGTGTTGGCAAATGGGGTTCTATCCAAGTGGTATGCGACGTGCTCAAAATGATGACCAAGGAAATCTTCATGCCGAAGGGCGCTGACCGTTTCCTCTACAACCTGGCTCCGTTCATGGTAATTATCGCCTCGTTCCTCACTTTCGCCTGTATCCCTTTTAATAAGGGAGCGGAGATTCTGAATTTCAATGTGGGTGTATTCTTCCTGCTGGCAGCTTCCAGTATCGGAGTGGTTGGTATTTTGCTTGCCGGTTGGGGTAGTAACAATAAGTTTTCCCTGATTGGCGCCATGCGAAGCGGTGCGCAGATTATCAGTTACGAGCTTTCTGTCGGTATGAGCATCATGACGATGGTGGTACTGATGGGAACCATGCAGTTCTCTGAAATCGTGGAAGGACAAGCCAATGGCTGGTTTATCTTCAAGGGACATATCCCTGCCGTGATTGCCTTTATCATCTACCTGATTGCCGGAAACGCTGAATGTAACCGCGGCCCGTTCGACCTTCCCGAAGCGGAAAGTGAGCTGACTGCCGGATACCACACCGAATATTCCGGTATGGGTTTCGGTTTCTTCTACCTGGCGGAATATCTGAATCTGTTTATCGTAGCGAGTGTTGCCGCTACTATCTTCCTGGGAGGATGGATGCCGTTGCACATCGCCGGACTGGATGGATTCAATGCCGTAATGGATTATATCCCCGGCTTCATCTGGTTCTTTGGCAAAGCGTTCTTTGTGGTATTCCTGCTGATGTGGATCAAATGGACGTTCCCACGTCTGCGTATTGACCAGATTCTGAACTTGGAATGGAAATACCTGGTTCCTATTTCTATGGTAAATCTATTATTAATGGCATGTTGCGTAGCCTTCGGCTTTCACTTCTAGCAGATTAGATTATGGAATATAAAGATAAAAAATATACGTACTTAGGTGGTCTGGTGCATGGCATCAGCACACTGGCAACGGGTATGAAAACCAGCATCAAGGTTTACTTCCGCAAGAAAGTGACCGAGCAATATCCCGAGAACCGGAAAGAACTGAAGATGTTCGACCGATTCCGCGGGACACTGAATATGCCCCACAATGAGAATAATGAACACCGCTGCGTAGCCTGCGGATTGTGTCAGATGGCTTGTCCGAACGACACAATCACTGTGACGAGCGAAACTATCGAGACAGAAGACGGCAAGAAAAAGAAAATACTGGCGACCTATGAATATGACTTGGGCGCTTGTATGTTCTGCCAGCTTTGTGTGAATGCTTGTCCGCACGATGCGATTACGTTCGACCAGAACTTCGAACATGCCGTATTCGACCGGACGAAGCTCGTCCTGAAACTGAATCATGACGGTAGTAAAGTAATAGAAAAGAAAAAAGAAGTTTAGATATGGGATCAACACTTGAAACAGTAGTATTCTACTTTTTGGCAGCATTTATTATTGCCATGTCCATCATGACGGTGACTACCCAACGTATTGTCCGCTCGGCAACCTACCTGCTCTTCGTGCTTTTCGGCACGGCCGGCATCTACTTCTTGCTGGGTTATACCTTTTTGGGTTCTGTCCAGATTATGGTTTACGCCGGTGGTATCGTCGTTCTGTATGTATTCTCCATCCTGCTGACCAGTGGAGAGGGCGACCGAGCCGAGAAACTAAAACGAAGCAGGTTTCTGGCAGGACTCTTTACGATGGTTGCCGGTCTGGCAATTATCCTGTTTATCACATTGAAGCATAATTTTCTGCAAACCACGAATCTTGCCCCACTGGAGATAAACATCCACACCATCGGACATGCCTTGCTAAGTAGTGACAAATACGGCTATGTATTACCTTTCGAAGCAGTCAGTATCTTATTACTGGCTTGTATCATCGGTGGTATCATGATTGCCCGAAAGAGATAAGAACGAAAGTATTAACTATCAAACATTGAATTGAATATGATACACATGGAATATTACCTGGTAGTCTCTACCATCATGATGTTTGCAGGAATCTATGGATTCTTTACCCGTCGTAACACACTGGCTATCCTGATTTCCGTAGAGTTAATGCTGAACGCCACGGACATCAACTTCGCCGTGTTCAACCGTTTTCTCTTCCCCGCAGGATTGGAAGGCTATTTCTTTGCCCTGTTTTCCATCGCCATCTCGGCTGCGGAAACTGCCATAGCTATCGCCATCATGATTAATATCTACCGTAATCTCCGAAGCATCCAAGTCCGCAACCTCGACGACCTGAAATGGTAGTGGCAAGGTGCCACTGCCAGGTTTCCATTCGGATGGATTCGTAAGATATGATAGTATAAGTAATAATAAAACAAGTAATTAAATAAAACTGTATGGAACTAACAATTCTAATACTCCTTCTTCCTTTCTTCTCTTTCCTTATACTGGGAATCGGGGGAAAATGGATGTCGCATCGGACGGCGGGTATCATCGGTACTTTGGTACTGGGAACGGTAGCGGTACTGTCTTACGTGACTGCTTTCCAATATTTCTCCGCCCCGAGACTGGAAGACGGAACATTTGCCACATTGATACCTTATAACTTCACGTGGCTTCCTTTTACAGAGACATTACACTTCGACCTGGGTATCCTGCTCGATCCTATATCTGTGATGATGTTGATTGTCATCTCCACCGTGTCGCTGATGGTGCATATCTACTCTTTCGGCTACATGAAAGGTGAGACTGGTTTTCAACGTTATTATGCTTTCCTTTCCCTGTTTACCATGTCTATGCTGGGATTGGTGGTAGCTACAAATATCTTCCAAATGTATCTCTTTTGGGAGTTGGTGGGTGTAAGCTCTTATTTATTAATCGGATTCTACTACACAAAACCTGCCGCAATTTCCGCTTCCAAGAAAGCATTTATCGTCACTCGTTTTGCTGACTTAGGCTTCCTTATCGGTATCCTGATTTACGGATATTATGGCGGAACGTTCGGTTTCACTCCCGATACGGTATCGTTGGTCAGCGGTGGAGCTGCGATGCTTCCGTTAGCTCTCGGACTGATGTTCGTGGGTGGTGCAGGTAAGAGTGCGATGTTCCCGTTGCACATTTGGTTGCCCGACGCTATGGAAGGCCCGACTCCGGTCAGCGCATTGATTCATGCGGCTACGATGGTAGTTGCCGGAGTTTATTTAGTGGCACGTATGTTCCCGCTTTTCATCGCTTATGCTCCGAATACATTGCATATGGTAGCATGGGTAGGTGCATTCACTGCTTTCTACGCGGCAAGTGTAGCTTGCGTACAATCGGACATCAAGCGTGTGCTCGCTTTCTCTACTATCTCGCAGATTGGTTTTATGATGGTAGCTTTGGGCGTTTGTACTTCGATGAATCCGCACGAAGGCGGATTGGGATATATGGCATCCATGTTCCACCTTTTCACACATGCCATGTTCAAAGCATTGCTCTTCCTGGGTGCAGGTAGCATTATCCATGCGGTACACTCCAATGAAATGTCGGCTATGGGCGGATTACGCAAATATATGCCTATCACTCACTGGACATTCCTGATTGCCTGTCTTGCCATTGCGGGTATTCCCCCGTTCTCCGGTTTCTTCTCAAAAGATGAGATTTTGGCAGCCTGCTTCCAATACAGTCCTGTAATGGGTTGGGTAATGACGGTAATTGCTGCTATGACTGCTTTCTATATGTTTCGCCTATACTACGGTATCTTCTGGGGGAAAGAAAACAAAGAGTTGCATGCACATCACACACCACATGAAAGTCCTTTAGCTATGACTTTCCCGTTGATGTTCCTGGCAGCCGTTACTTGTGGAGCAGGATTTATTCCTTTCGGACACTTTATCAGTTCGAACGGCGAATCTTATTCCATTCATCTTGACCCGTCGGTAGCTATCACAAGCGTTGTTATTGCTATTATTTCTATTGCAATCGCGACCTGGATGTACAAGAATGCCAAACAGCCTGTTGCCGATTCACTGGCTAAACAGTTCAAGGGATTGCACAAGGCTGCTTATAATCGTTTCTATATTGATGATATATACCAGTTCATTACGCACAAGATTATCTTCCGCTGCATCTCCGCTCCTATCGCTTGGTGGGATCGTCATGTAGTGGATGGATTCTTTGACTTCCTGGCATGGGCAACCAATACTACAAGCGACGAAATCCGTGGTTTGCAGAGTGGCCAGGTACAGCAGTATGCGTATGTGTTCCTTTGCGGTGCACTGGCACTTATCCTACTATTAATCTTATAAAGCACAGAACGATATGAATTTCTTATCAATATTCGTACTTATCCCCTTATTGATGCTTGCCGGACTTTGGGCAGCACAAGGAATCAAAGCCATCCGGGGGGTTATGGTTACTGGCGCATCGGCACTTCTGATTGCCTCTGTCGTACTTACATTCATGTATTTGGGAGAGCGTAGTGCCGGTAACACAGCAGAAATGCTATTCCGTGCAGATACCCTTTGGTATGCACCTCTTCATATCTCATACTCGGTAGGCGTTGACGGAATCTCGGTAGCCATGCTGTTACTGTCCGCCATCATCGTATTCACCGGAACATTTGCTTCCTGGCGCCTGCAACCGCTGACTAAAGAATATTTCCTTTGGTTCACCCTGCTGTCGATGGGAGTATTCGGGTTCTTTATCTCCGTAGACTTGTTCACCATGTTTATGTTCTACGAAATAGCGCTGATACCTATGTACCTGTTAATCGGTGTATGGGGTTCGGGACGCAAGGAATACGCCGCCATGAAACTGACGCTGATGCTGATGGGCGGTTCCGCCTTCCTGCTGATCGGTATTCTCGGAATCTACTTCGGTTCGGGAGCTACCACCATGAACTTGCTTGAAATCGCGCAACTGCACAATATACCTTTTGCACAGCAATGCATTTGGTTTCCGCTGACTTTCCTCGGCTTTGGCGTGCTAGGCGCTCTTTTCCCGTTCCATACATGGAGTCCCGACGGTCATGCTTCCGCCCCGACAGCCGTATCCATGCTTCATGCCGGAGTATTGATGAAACTGGGTGGTTATGGATGTTTCCGCATCGCCATGTACCTGATGCCGGAAGCAGCTAACGAACTTTCCTGGATATTCCTGATACTGACAGGTATCTCTGTTGTCTACGGAGCTTTCTCCGCTTGCGTACAGACCGACTTGAAATATATCAATGCCTATTCTTCCGTATCCCACTGCGGACTGGTTCTTTTCGCTATCCTGATGCTCAATCAGACAGCAGCGACGGGAGCTATCCTTCAGATGCTTTCGCACGGATTGATGACAGCCTTGTTCTTCGCCCTTATCGGTATGATTTACGGACGTACCCACACCCGTGACGTTCGCGAACTTGCCGGCCTGATGAAGATTATGCCGTTCCTCAGTGTATGTTACGTGATTGCCGGTCTTGCCAACCTCGGTTTGCCGGGTCTGAGCGGTTTTATTGCCGAAATGACCATCTTCGTCGGTTCTTTCCAGAACAATGACGTATTTCACCGCACACTGACTATCATCGCCTGCTCTTCCATTGTGATAACAGCAGTCTACATCCTGCGTCTGGTAGGTAAGATTCTGTATGGTACCTGCACCAACAAGCACCACCTCGAACTGACGGACGCAACCTGGGACGAGCGCGTAGCAGTCATCTGCCTCATTGTTTGTGTAGCCGGACTGGGTATGGCCCCTTTCTGGGTCAGCCACATGATTGGTGAAAGCGTATTGCCGGTTGTCTCACAACTGATACCCTAACTAGTAAATTGTAAATCGTTAAATAGTAAATTACAATATGGATTATTCACAATTTCTACATATGCGAGAAGAGCTGTCGCTCGTAGTTGTCCTGATACTACTGTTTCTGGCTGACCTCTTCATGAGCCCGGACGCACACAAAAATGATGGGAAAGCACGGCTGAACACCATGTTACCTGTCATTCTGATGGCAATTCATACGGCTATCAACTTCGTTCCGGGAACTGCTGCCGACGTATTCGGTGGTATGTATCACTACGTACCCATGCATACAGTTGTCAAATCAATCCTGAATATAGGTACACTGATTGTCTTCCTGATGGCACACGAATGGATGAAACGTGAAGATACTTCCTTCAAACAAGGTGAGTTCTATGTACTGACACTCTCCACCCTGTTCGGCATGTATCTCATGATTTCCGCCGGACACTTCCTGATGTTCTTCATCGGACTGGAAACGGCATCTATCCCGATGGCTGCCCTGATTGCCTTCGACAAATACCGCCACAACTCTGCCGAAGCGGGAGCCAAGTATATCCTTACCGCCCTCTTCTCCAGCGCACTGTTGCTGTTCGGCCTGTCCATGATTTACGGCTCTGCCGGAACATTGTACTTTGACGACCTTCCCGCTCATATCGACGGAAATCCGTTGCAAATTATGGCATTCGTCTTCTTCTTCACGGGCATGGCATTCAAACTGTCGCTCGTTCCGTTCCACCTGTGGACAGCGGACGTATATGAAGGTGCACCGAGTACAGTCACCGCTTATCTGAGCGTCGTATCCAAAGGTTCGGCAGCTTTCGTTCTGCTGGCTATCCTTATTAAAGTATTTGCACCGATGATAAACGACTGGCAGGAAGTGCTTTACTGGGTGACTATCGCATCTATCACCATTGCCAATATATTCGCCATCCGCCAGCAGAACCTGAAACGTCTGATGGCATTCTCCAGTATCTCACAGGCCGGATATATTATGCTTGGCGTTATTGGTGGTACAGCACAGGGAATGACGGCACTGGTATATTACGTACTTGTATATGCCGCTGCCAACCTCGGAGTATTCGCCGTGATTACTATCGTAGCCCTGCGCAGCCAGAAGTTCACGCTCGAAGATTATGCAGGACTTTACAAGACGAATCCGAAAATAGCATTCCTTATGACCCTGTCTTTGTTCTCACTGGCAGGTATCCCGCCGTTTGCCGGATTCTTCTCCAAGTTCTTTATCTTTATGGCAGCTTTCGATGCAGGTTTCCATCTGTTGGTATTCATTGCGTTGGTAAACACAGTGATTTCGCTGTACTACTATCTGCTGATTGTAAAAGCAATGTATATCACTCCTTCCGACAATCCGATTCCTGCTTTCCGCAGCGACCGCTGTACGAAATGGGGACTCGCACTTTGTACGCTGGGGATTATCGGACTGGGTATCGCAAGTATCGTATATCAGTCTATCGACAAACTATCGTTCGGAATCTAAGCGGATACATCCGAAAGACAGACACCTCTCAATAAAAAAATGGTCTTGATTCAATGCCGGTTCATACCGGCGATGATCAAGACCATTTTTATGTTTATATATCCTCGTGTCTTACGCAAGCGCTTCTTCCGTCACAATCACACCGGGAATTGTAAACCAGAACCGCGAGCCTTTTCCCACTTCAGAGTCAACACCTATTTTTCCACCCAGTTGTTCCACGATACTTTGACAGATGGAAAGTCCCAATCCCGTACCATGCACAAAAGAATTGAGTTTCACAAAACGTTCGAAGATATGCGGCAATTGCTCCTTCTCTATTCCTATACCCGTGTCCTGAACATAGAATTCCAGTTCTTCCCCTTTCAGCTTGTAACCCACGCGGATACTTCCTTCGGAAGTGAACTTGATGGCATTGTTGACGAAGTTGGAAATAACCTGATGGATACGGTTACGGTCACTGATAATACGGCAAACCGGAAGATGCGGGTCGAGTACCAACTGCACAGTCTCCTTCACCATCTTCATCTGCATGGAACAGACAATATCCTCACACAACAGATTCACGTCCACATCTCCATTCGTAAACTCGAACGTACCCGCTTCAATCTTCGACAAGTCGAGTATATCCGAAATCAACTGGAGCAGCAAATCATTATTCTCCCGTACGATTTTAATATATTCCCTTCGTTCCTCTATATCCTCGTTTTCCACCAACAGGTCGGAAAAGCCGACAATCGCATTCAGCGGAGTACGAATCTCATGGCTCATGTTGGCAAGGAAAGCACTTTTCAGGCGATCCATCATTTCCGCTTTGTCACGCGCCTGAATCAGTTCGGCTTCCGTCTCCTTCAGTTCCGTAATATCATAATTGATGCCGATAATCTCTATTTCGTTATTCTCCGGTTCATAAGCGGTAACCACCACATTGCTGCTTACCCAGTTCCACTCATTCTTCGTGCCGGGACGGTGAATACGCATTTCTCCCTGGAAATGCCGTCTCTTTCCCTGTCTGACTTCGTCATAAAAGTCCAGTATACGCTGACGGTCATCAGGATGCATTTTACCATACACTCCCACAACTTCGTTCAAAGGAATATCTTCTTCCTCTCCCAAGTTCTTATACCATTGCTTGATGGCATATCCTTTCCGGTCAAGAAGATTCAATTTGGCATAGCCCACTTTCGCGTAATCGGAAATCATCAGGAAGAAGTTCTCAAAATCACGGATACGATTGATGGCATCGAGCCGTTCCGTATTATCTATGCTAATCAGGATATACCCGTTGAAATTGCCTTCTTTATCATATAGTTTGGTAACCTTTGAATACAGGGCAATAATATTGGCACGGTTCGTATGATAATACTTACCCACATGTTCGAAGCAATAATTAATCCGGAAGTCGACCAGGTTTTCATTACGTACCCGGTCACGTATCTCCTGCGGAACATTCGGATTCTCAAAGAAATTGACTCCAATCACGTCCGACTTATCAGCCACGCCGAATATCTCAAGGTCTTTATTATTCAAATCGAGCAGATAACCGTCCTTATCATATATTTCGACTCCTGCCGGTATGTTGGCGAAAATGTTCTTGAAGAGTTTTTCACTGCGATCCAAAGCCATATTCGCCTTTACCGTTTCAGTAGAATCGAGGAAGAGCCCGATCACTTCATCCTTTTCCGGCGAATAAAGAATCCAGTGAGTATAAAGTCCCGTCATGGGAAAATATTCATCTCTTTCCAAGTATGAACGGCTATTGAGGACATCCATTAAAAATTCCAGTTTCTGCTTGTAATCAGTATGCAGTTCAGAAGCCAGACGACCGAAATATTGTTCCGGAGAATGGCCGAAGAATCTGCTACAGGCATTATTGGCATCCGTCAACCGGTAATCACAAGGTTTCCCGTTCCCGTCACGGATAATCGACAGACGTATATACCCCATCGGCATATAACTGAAAAGATTATTCATAAAGGCCTGTTCGCTGATTACCTTATCCTTCGCTTTCCGCAGTTCGATGCAAATGCTGATAATATTGGCCAGCGAAGAAAACCACTGGTAATCTTCATTGCTCCATTCATGGTAAGATTCCACCAAGTCCACTCCCATATAGCCCCAAACGTGGTCGCCCGCCATTAAAGGGGTTACCATCAATGACTTGATTCCTTGTGCTGAAAGAATATCATATTCGTCCACAGCCCCTTCGGGCAATTGCTTCAATGAATCCAAGATGATAGGCTTGCCGGATAATATCTGCCGGCTCCACCACCTTGACTGGGAAGTGGGAATATGCTGCAAACTCTCTTTCTCTTCCGATACTCCTTCGGAAGTAGCCTCATAGGTACAACTATGATGAGTACAAGTTTCATCGTACTCAAAAATATAAACGCGTCCACGGTTGGCATGCAGGTTTAATATATCTTTCAGGATTTCCGTTATACAGGACTCCACTTCCTCATCCCGCAGAAAACGGAGTAAAGACTGGGAAATATAGTTTTGGCGGCGAAGCAGATTGTTTACACGTATCAGCGCATTCCTTTGCTCCACATCCTTGGGAGCTTCCACCCGCTGAATGATTCCGAAAGACTTGTCCCCGCCATCATTTCCCGTACCTTTCTCACGAAAAGCCAGACGGGTGTGAAGCCAGACTTCACCATACCCGGGAGTGATAACAGGAAATGTCTGTTCATAAAAGTCCTTATGAATGGAAGAATTCGCCCAAAACTCCTGCGCAATCTGTTCCCGATAATCCTCACGTATCAAATTGAGAAAATCCAAAGAAGAAATGGTATCACCCTCTAATCCCAAGAGGTCACAAAGATAATCCGAACATAGGTAATACCCTGCTGTTATGTCTGCTTCCCACCATCCGATTTGAGCCAGGGAAGACATTTTACGATATCGTTCGTAGTCTGTTTGCATATTTTAATTGGTGTACAATATATAGGTCGACAAATATACTAAAAAGGAAATCACCGAAACCATAAAGACCTAAATATTACCTATAAAAAAGAACATAAAAGAATAAAGACAGGGCATGAGAGAATCTACTTGTCGCAAATCCCCTCATGCCGATTGAGTAAAATAACAAACCTCTGTTCTATGTTCTATATCAGAAAGCTGATAAGTCGTATCCTGTCCAGGAGAACAAGGAAGCATCCGCACCTGTGTTTTCTGCCGCTTCTTCGAATGTGTTCAACACACCGTTCAACTTGGTCTTGAACTGTAATGAGTTGGTGATGCTGATGCTTGAAGCCGCGTTACCTGCGCCTTTGCTGTCGCTCATATCGATCAGGTCGATTGTACCACCGGTACCTTTCACCAATGCGTTCTTGATAGTCGCTTTCGCGCCGCGGCGAATCTTAATCACGTCCTGCATACGGTCTACATTGTCCATGGTATTGGCAGCATTGTTCACAATCGTCATGTTCTCGACTACAAAGTCGGACTGGCGCAGGTGGTCGGGATAAAGACCGTCCAGGTTACCGTCGGCTTCGATACCGCGAGGGTCTGCTTCCGTACTGTTATAACCGCTTTCCCAAACACCATAGCAATTCTTCAATGTACCTGAATATCCTTGCGTGAAGTCGAACATATCATCGTCCGGATTTACAGCCAGCAGGTTGGTTACATTGACTGTTCCGCCAAAGAATTCGATGGCATCGTCGGCACTTTCGAGCACGTAGATGTTTTCAATCTTCGTGCCGTTACCTACGCCATTCAGCGTCAATCCGTTGTGTTCGATATCAGCGGTGGAACGGGCACCGGCATAGCAGATTTGTACGTAAGTCAATGAACCGGAATTGTCATTATCCACATTGCCGCCATACTTATAGTTGTTGTCTATCTCAGTCAGACCTGTATCGCTCTTGTCCGCGCTCGAACCGGAGATAGGAGCTTTACCGTTGATAATGATTCCACCCCAGTAGCCGGATTTGGGACTTGTGGTGTTGGCGGTAAAGATGATAGGTTTTTCAGCCGTTCCGTCGGCATAAAGCTTACCGCCTTGCGCTACCAGGAGATAACTGCTGAAACCTTCACGGGCTTTAATCGTAGTTCCGGCAGGGATATTCAGGCGACCGCCGTTTTCAATGATTACAGTCCCGTTCAGGATATATTCCTTAGATTCGAGCGTCTGCTCTCCAGTCAGTGTTCCCGACAGGATGTTCTCACCTACTACAATAGAACTACCCGTTCCGCCACCGTTTCCACCATTTCCATCGTCACTACCGTTGCCGTCACCATCACTGCTACATGCAGTCAGTGTAATCGCAGTTGCCATTGCGGCACATGTCATAAAGTTCACAAACAATCTTTTCATTTTGCTTTCATTATTAGTTAATAATCTTATTTCTTCACCCGGTTCAGAATGTGCACGACACTCCCAGGCTTATATTTATTCCTTTTTTGTATTCGCCCAGCGTTATTTTCTCTCCGCTTTCATTCGCCTTCCGGCTCAACTTATACGAAGGATTCAGCAGATTGCGGGCTTTCAGGTTGAGCGACAGGTATTTGTTCAGTTTGGCTTGGGATACAAAGTCAAGGGTTACGATTCCCCGTTCCATGATGTCCTGATAGCCTTGCGTACCTATCGTATAGATTTTATCGCTCACGTAGTTGAGCACACATGTATTGATGAAGCTGCGTTCTCCTTTCGTGAATGTATGGGAGAGGTCGAAGTTGGCAATCCAGGGGGCGGCTCCTTCCAGTTGCGAACCGGTAGTTACCGTAGCCAAAGGCATTTTCGCGTTCGTATAGATATATGAGCCGTTCAGTCCGAAGGAGAGTTTGTTCATTCCGTTCGCGGCGCTGCCCAGCGGGCGGACAAACAGGTTTTTGCGTATTTCCACTTCCACTCCGGCCACGGTCGCTTCGTCCGCTATATTCTCGTAAGAGAGGTATCCGCCGGCGCTTGCCACTTCAATACGTGAAATCGGGTTCTTGATAAGTTTATAGAAAGCGGTCAGCGAAATCAATTCGGTCGGACTGGGGTTGAAGTCCCATTTCAGGTCGAGGTTGTAGTTATCCGAAGGTTTCAGATGGGGGTTCCCCTGACTGTTGAAGTTCACGCCGACATAGCGGTAGGGGGAGATTTCCTTTGCTTGCGGCAGCGTATAAGTCTTGCTTGCGCCCAAACGCAGGGAGTGTTTATCATTCAGATTGTATTTGAGATTCAAGCTGGGCAGGAAGTAGTCTTTCTGAATCTTGTTGCTTCCTTTAGAACCGCCACGGTTTACATTATAGTCTACTTCCATGTCTACCTTGTCATATTTCATTCCCAGGTTTACAATCCAACGGGGATTGAACTGGTAGGTAGCTTCCGCGTAGGCGGAATGGATATTCTTCGTTACCGTATATTCATCCAGGTTCTTCTGTATCTCGAACCAGCCGGAAGAGAGATTCTCCTGATTGTAGTAATCGTCGAGCGAGAAGTCGTCCAAAGAAGGGATGGTGGAAACGCGTCCTACGGTGAGGTTGTATTCCGTAGCTTTGAAGTTATCGTCTACAAAGCGGCCTGTATAGCCGAGACGGATATTCGAGATTTCTTCTACATTATCTTTCAGCCGGTAGACGAGCCCGGCTCTTACATTCAGGTCGTTTTCATCCAAAGCGGAGAAATATCGTTGTTGGGAGTTGCCTCTGAGCAAGGTGTATCCGTTTTCCGCTTTTGTCAGGTTGTTGATGCGGCGGTCAGGTTCGTAGCCTTTCACTATATTATAGGAAGCGCCGGCGTCCAGGCTGATTGATTTAGTCAGTCCCCAGTTGGTCATTAGCTGATTGACAATCAGCAGGTTGTCGTTCGTTTGTTGGCGGCGGGTAAATCCAAGGTTCTCATAGTCGTCGCTGAAGATGGAGTTCTTGCCGTTGTAGTCGCCTACCGACTGGGTGTTGGCGTGTATCATCATAAAGTTATAGCTGACATGATGGCGGTTCTGCATATCGTAGTCCACATTGGCAAGTGCCAGTTGGCTGATATTCTCCGTCGATTTCTTTCCATTCATATCTTTGTAGACAGTACCGCCGGTGGTCGTGTTGCGTATGGTTTCGTCGGTGTACTGATAGTCCGTCGTATGTCCGGCAGTCAGGAAGAAAGAGAGCGGGTTCTTGTCCTTGCCCACATAGAAGCGTTTTCCACCGGAAATGCTGTAACTTCTGTTGATTTGAAGATGCTGTTCGGAAGGGTTCAGTTTGTTCTTGAAGCCCCATGAGGTTTCGTCGGCAGGTTCGGTGCGGTTGGCAAAGCCCATGAAGTTGACTCCGTCCATTTTGAGGAAGTCGGATGATACGGTCTGCGTATTCAGTCCGCCGGAAAGGGAGAAGCCGAAGTTTCCGCCGCCTGTCAGTTCTTTGGATACGATGTCGATGGCCGCTCCGCCGACATCACTGCTGCCGCCTGCGCTGAATGCCTTATTCACGCCTACGGACTGAATAATATCCGTGCCGAAAAAGTCGAGGGAGATATTCTTGTATTCCGGGTCTTCGGAAGGGAGCGCGAAGCCGTTGAAGGTAGTTGCGTTGTAGCGGTCGCCCAGTCCACGGACAAAGACGTTCTTCACGCCGTCCTGTTTGGACACGCCGGAGACTTTGGTCACAGCACCTTCCGCGTCCGAGACTCCTTTGCGGGAAAGTTCCTTCACGCTGACGGACTGTACGGCAATGACTGCTTTCTGCTGTTCGAGCAAGAGCATATTCTCGTTCTCGCGGTTCTTCTTCGCTACGACCACCACGTCGGCAAGTTCTTGTGCGTCGGTTTCCAGTTCGAGGTTCAGCATCACCAGTTTCCCGTTTTCCACACGGACTTTGCGGCGTACTTCTTTATATCCTATATATTTGATTTCAACATCATATATTCCTTCCAGAAGTCCGCGGTCATTCAATTCAAAATTACCGTCCATATCGGTCACTGCACCGGTTTGAGTTCCTATCAGCCGTATGGTAGCTCCTATCAAAGGTTCCTTGGACAGCTTGTCTTTCACAGCTCCTTTAATCTTGATATTGGCAGCCAACGCGGGAAGTACACACAACAGGCAGAAGAAGGCTGCAACTGAAATTCGGATTAGAAATTGTTTTTTCATCTAACTTTGCTATACGTTTTGATTACGTCGGCAAAGGTAGAGGGCAGGGATTACAATGTGAAGACGAAGGAAATACAATCAGTTGAAAGAACGATTGCATTCTTGTTACGGGATTACTTAAGTTTATATCGAACTGACGTTAAGATAAGAGCCTTTTTCTTAATACACTCAAGCCTGTTTTTTAATGCGCTAATGGCAGCTCCGTTTCCTTATAGGGAAACGCCAGTATCCATTACGGGAAACGAGCGTATCCCAGTAAGGAAACGACAGTATCCTCTACGGGAAACGGGCGTTTCCTTACAAGGAAACTATAGGAAACTCTATTGCGTTGGTTCTTAACGCGATAAACGTTTCGCAGGAATGCACTAGATAAGCTTTTTCTTCTTTCGGTAGTTCTCGCGGAACTCTTTGGGAGAGCAAGATTTCTTCTTTTTAAAGATACGGTTGAAATTGGAAAGATTGTTGAATCCGCACTCGTAACAGATTTCGGCTATCGACATGGTGGAATCCACCAACAAGCGGGAAGCGAACCCCAGACGAATGTCAATGATATAATCGGAAAGGTTCTTGCCTGTGCGCAACTTGAAGAACCGGCTGAACGACACATCCGTCATTCCGACCATAGCTGCCAACTGCCCCAGGCGAATCTCTTCCTGATAATGCAGATTGATATATTCCTGCACTTTCTGCACCCGACGGCTGTCCGAATGGACGTCTATCTTGGCGAAAGACGAACTGGACAGGGTACGGGCTTCTTCTTCGAAAAGAGAAAGCTCATAGAGAATCGTCATAAACTTGATGACTGCATAGAACCCCTGCTTCTCGGAAGCCAACGTATCCAGCAACGGATATATTTTGAGTATGGCGGACATCGGGAAAGCCAGTCCTTTCTGCGCCCTGTCCAGCATCCGGCGGATGGAGTCGAACTGGTTCTTATTGATGAAACTCTTGAAGAAGAGGTCGGAAGAGAACTGAATCGTAATCTCCCGTATCTCTTTGGAGTGGCACTCGTTCTGTTCCCAAACGTGTTCCAGGTCTTTGCCCGTTATCAAGACCAAATCGTAGTCGCCTATTATTTCGGATGAATCTCCTACCACCCGCCTTACTCCCGCCGCTTTCTCCGTGAAGTTCAGTTCAAACTCGGAATGGTTGTGGATGGGATAAGTGAATTCAGTCTTATAGCGTTCCGCAATGTAAAAACAATCTTTGTCGGACAAAGGAGTAATCTCGCGGATAATTTGGTTAGGTAACGGTGTGTTCATGATATAAGTAGTTTATTATGATTTTATCGGAATATTGCTTGTTCTTATCGTGCTTGTCAGTTCTCTATCTTTACGCCTATCCGGCGCAAGTCCGCTCCCGAAGGATTTTGGAACACCTGCAAGTCAAACTCGGGGATGATGGCAAGTACATGGTCGAAGACATCTGCCTGTATGCCTTCGTAGGCAACCCAGACTTTATTGGCGGAGAAGAAATAAAGTTCCAACGGGATACCGGTTTCGGTAGGCTGGAGCTGACGCACCATGCAAGTCATGTCCTGATTGACGGTGGGCAGGTTCTTCAGATAATTGGTCAGATAGGCGCGGAAAACGCCCAGATTGGTCTGCCGGCGGCCGTTTACTAACACCGAGTTATCAATATCATGTTCTTTATTATAGTCTTCCACCACTTTCTCCGTTTCGTCCACGTAGTCTTTCAATATTTGTATCTTCCGGTACTTCGCCAGCATTTCCGGTGTGCAGAAGCGTACGCTGGTCATGTCTATATTGATGGAACGCTTCACACGGCGGCCACCGGATTCCTGCATCCCCTGCCAGTTTTGGAAAGAGTCGCTGACCAACAGGTAAGGGGGAAGGGTGGTGATGGTATTGTCGAAGTTGCGTACTTTGACCGTATTCAATGTAACTTCTATCACTGTTCCGTCGGCACCATATTTCGGCATCGTAATCCAGTCTCCTACTTTCAACATATTATTGGCGGAAAGCTGTATGCCGGAAACAAAGCCCATGATACTGTCTTTGAAAACCAACATCAGGACGGCGGCGGAAGCGCCGAGTCCGGTCAGCAACACCGCTGGATTCTGCTTTATCAGGATACTGATGATAATGATAGCTCCTACAAAGAAGAGAATGCCTTGCGCTGTTTGCAGAAGTCCTTTCAGAGGTTTGTCCCTATATTGCTCGCGGGCGCTGTACACCAGATAGACGGCAGTAAACAAGGCACTCACGAAACGAAGGAATACGGCAAGTATGTAAATCAGGCAGAGCCGGCGAAGGAAGTCGAGCAGGGCGGAATCCACATGGTCGGGGAATGCGATAGGGATGGCAATATAGATTAATATCGGTGCGACCATCCGGCTGACGTTCGCCATTACTTTGTCATTAAATACAATGTCGTCCCAAGTGGCTTTCGTTTGTTTCACCAGCCTGGATACCGTGCGCAGGATAATCTTACGGCAAATCAGGTTAGCCAACAGAGCTACACCAATGATAATCAGTAATATGATAAAGTTATCAATCTTATCCGCCCACACTTCATCCACTCCCATTGACAACAAAGTATCGTTCACGCCTTGCATCATTGCATTACCGATATCTTGCGTCTCTCCATCCACCAGTGCAACAGGCACTGTATTTATCACTTCTTTTACTTCTTCCATAAGCTGTTTTCTCTCTATTTCTTTTTAGTTTTTATTTCCCTTTTTCTAAATATTCATGTATGTCTTGTCTCAGCCAGTCATAGTGGAACAGCCGTTTGTAAGCTACGTTCTTCTTCAGCATGATTTCCACATTCACCTGACTGTTCTGATAACAAGTCAGTTCGTTCTTGAATTGTTCATTATGTTCGGCCAATCGTTTGATTTCCTGTTCACGTTCCCGGCGCAGCACCGTACATACGGGAGTCAGAAGTTTCATGACCACGCTATCCATGACATGGTGTCCCTGCATATATAAATAGGTGGTTTCCGGCATCAACCCCAATTCTCTCAGTTCATTACCCAGCGCATTCACTTGGTTGATGCTACGGGAGAAACGCTTTTTCAGTTCCGACAGTTTTTGGTTGACGCGCCGCTGCAAATCTTCCAGGCTCTTTTCTGGATGCTTGATGCTTATCTCCCGCAAGGCAGTATAAGTGTGGAAGTCGTACATCGGGAAAGTATAGGTATCCCGTTGGCGGTAGAACCACACGTTCCACAGGAAAAGAGGATATACAATTTCGGAATACCGTTTCAGGTAGGCATTGAAATCGAAGATGAAGCGGTCGTTCAATGTGGCTTGCACACATACTTCATGTAGGCTTTCGGCAAAGCAATGATAGTTTTCAATGGCATACGTGTAGGTTTGGAATATGTATCTGTTCCGGTTGATTTTGCGGGATGTATTGGTTGCGCCCTGCAACAGGAAATCATAGTCGCTGTCTACGCAGGCTATCAGGCTTCTTCCCAGTTCGGCTGTGTTCAGTGTGTTCATGAGAACCATCTTTTTCCCTTTTGCAAGGGAGTTGGCCGAGGGAAGCATCACCTGGAAATAGTGCTCGTCATCTTCAAACTCTTCGAGCAGGGTACGCCAGAAAGCGATGTCGTCATAGCTTTCTACGTAAGCTATGATGCGACGACGGGCTTTCTTCGAGTAGAGCTTGTGGGCTGCGTTGAAGTATGAAGAAGTCAGGTTATCTCGTAGTGAAGTTGCCATGTAGATAGTGATTAACGGTTTAGTGATTAGTGACTAATGATTAATGGTTAATGAGCGGGGGATACTTTAAATCCGTTCGCTTCCGTTGAAATATCACTTACTTCCGTCACGGCATCCAGCCAGCCTTCCATGATGACGGCAGGTGAATGGGTGGTCAGGATGATCTGTACGTTCGGATTCAGTTCACGTATCATGGCAATCAACTTCTGTTGCCATTCTATATGAAGAGAGGCTTCCGGTTCGTCCATAAAGAGTACGCAATGGCTGTTGTCCTGCACGAGTACGGTGAGCAGGATGACGAGCATTTGCTTTTCGCCGGAAGAAAGTTTGTAGGGAAACAGCAGTTCGCCGTCCTGATAGAAGGCAATATCGTTACGTTTGCGATCTATCTTCTTGCGGGTGTAGCTGAAAAGTTCGTCAATCATATCCTGAAAACGGCGTTTGGCTATGGACAGGGTGGCAGCCCTGCGGCGTTCTTCTTCATCGTTACTGGAAAGCATTTCTATCATTTTGTTGCCGATGTTGACCTGGTAGTCAAGGTAGCGGCGTTGCAGGAGATAGAGTTGCCAGTCCAGTTCGGACTTTACGTTCTTATCGGCCATGCGGGCGGTGAAGTCTCCCATTATCAGGGGGCGGTCGTAGCTCCGGATAACGTCGTAGGGTATATAGGTTGCTTCGGGATTGTCAAAGAAAAGACGTACTCCGTTCTTTTCGTCACTTTTCATTTCACCGGAAAGTTCTTCGAGATAGCCGACGGAACGGTTCAGAATGGTGGTCTTCCCCACTCCGTTGATGCCGGAAAGAATGTTCACATCGGGACGTAAATCCCATCCTATATTAAAGCGTTCCCATAGTCCGTGGATTTCGATACGACGGATATAATTAGCCTGTTGTTCCATAATATTCAGTATTAATCAAGGCAAATATAAATAAATCATATGACAAAGTGGCTAGCAAACTCATCAAATTCAGAAAATACAAGAATAAAAAACTACCTTTGCAACCGTTTTCTCTTTTCAGATGTTATTCTATTAAGAAAATATATCGCAAACTAAATCTTATCAACATGAACAATAGCAAGAATCTGCACGGTCATCTATTTGCACTTACAGCTAACATTATGTGGGGATTGATGGCTCCTATAGGGAAATCAGCTCTCCAAGAGTTTTCTGCCCTTTCCGTGACCACATTTCGTATGGTGGGAGCAGCAGCCGCTTTTTGGATACTTTCTATATTTTGCAAACAGGAGCATGTGAATCACCGGGATATGCTGAAAATCTTCTTCGCTTCCCTATTTGCTTTGGTGTTCAATCAGGGAGTATTTATTTTCGGGCTGTCTATGACTTCGCCTATCGACGCTTCGATTGTTACAACGACTTTACCGATTGTAACTATGATTGTAGCTGCTATCTATCTGAAAGAGCCGATTACCAATAAGAAAGTACTGGGAATTTTTGTAGGTGCTATGGGAGCACTTATTCTTATCCTGAGCAGTCAGGCAGGAAATAATGGCAACGGAAGCCTGATTGGTGACTTGCTTTGCCTGATTGCACAAATCAGCTTTTCTATTTATTTAACCGTATTCAAGGGGATGACTCAGCAATATTCGGCAGTGACCATCAACAAGTGGATGTTCGTTTATGCTTCAATGTGTTATATACCGTTCTCTTATTACGATATTTCCACTATCCAATGGGCTTCTATTTCTACTGTCGCTATCATTCAAGTGCTTTATGTAGTGTTAGGTGGCAGCTTCCTCGCTTATCTCTGCATTATGACTGCGCAGAAACTACTTCGTCCTACTGTTGTCAGCATGTACAATTATATGCAGCCGATTGTGGCTACTATTGCTGCTATTATCATGGGAATCGGAAGTTTCGGTTGGCAGAAAGGAGTGGCTATCGCACTTGTATTCCTGGGGGTATATATCGTGACTCAAAGTAAGTCGAAAGCAGATTTCGAGAAGATAGGGAAAGAATTATAAAACCTGAGAGTTTGTCAAAACTCCCTTTTTAACGAAATCACCCACGCTACATTTATCTTGAACAGTAGCGTGGGTGATTTTTATTTATAAGAGGATAAATGGCTGTGAATAGCCTTTCAGTTTGCCAGAATCGTAAGTTCTGCTCCCGAAGCAAAATCCTGCCCGTTCTGCGAACTCAACGCAGTAAAGCGGATATAGCGTGCTTTGACAGGTTTGTCGAACAATACTCTCTTTTCTTTTGAATTGTTGGCAAAGGCTCCTTTCTTAACGGGCGTTCCCCATTCTTTTCCATCCATACTGACTTGAATGGAGTAGTCTTTAATATTACCATTATTTCCGTTCTGACGTGGCAGGTAAGTGAATCCTTTGATTTCCTTTACCTCTCCCGCATCCAAATCCACCCAATGCGGATACTTGGCTACCGTAACAGAATACATGGTATGCCAAATGGTATTCGGGTCATTATCCGTCAGGTTGGAAGCATCACCATCGCCCGATTCCTGACTACTGGCATATACCACTTCCGTACGGATACTTTCTATCTTTTCGAATGTCATCGTAGCGTTTACTCTCGGGTCATGTTCATACCATGCCTTTATAGTACCCCCGTCACGCATCGGAACAGGAGTTGTGTACCTGTTCGCCTTTTTGTCTCCATTCAGTGAATAAAGAATCACGGCATCCTTCTTCGCAGACTTCAATTCTACCCGACCGGCACGGTCACGTATAATGGAAAGAGGTATTTCACCGGCAGGAGCGACATTGGCAATAGCAGTCAAATCCGCCTTATTCGCAGGACGGATAATGAAGCCCATATTATGCTGGTCTGCCAATACACGGTCATGTACGAGCGGGCCGCCCTGACCGCAACTGTTTCCACCCAATCCGGTAACCGCACAATCCAAATGCAGATAAGTATCACCTGCTTTCGGTAACTGATAAGGATGTGAAGCCAAAATCAGGTCGAGAGCAGAATACTGAAGAGCAGAAGCCGATAGACGGTCGGTAGCAATAAAGATAGCGCCTTTACCGGCTTGATTGGTCAATGCACACCAACGGACATCCTCATGGTTACCCATATCCTGTGGTTTCGGGAAGTTCACAAACTCTCCGGCCACGGTATTGGTATATTGTTCAATGAACTGCCCTGTCTTGCGGTCTGCATAATTATCTATCGGGCCACGGCCATAATACGTAAAGTCTGCATATTGCTGCGGCATTTTCACCATATAACCCAAACGAGGGAGAACGAGACTCGAACGATTGGAAGTAATGCTTGCCTGCAACTCGATAGAACCATCCTGATAAACAGTCCATATCTGATTGGTAGTAAACTTAAAGTCGTTATTATCAAACTTCCGGTCTGTCAGTTCCTCAATGCTGTTTTTACCGGAGCTTGTGCCGCCTTTGATGCGTGCACCGTTCGGAGCTTGAGATTCTACCGTATAGCTCACCATAACGGTATTATCTTTTCCGACTACCGTTACTTCCTTCACTGTATGAATCAAGTTGTGCAAGCCATGTTCAAACCAAGGCTGATAGAACCAGTTATCATTATTCGTGAAAGCACGGAGAGCATCCAGTTTCGGGCCATTCCCGTCTGTTATCACTTTCTTACCGCCATAAGTCAGGTTATAGATGCTTCCGGTCTGTGAATCAAAATTCACTTCGAAGCCTGTTCCTGTTATCTGAACATTCCTTGTTTTAGGGTCAACAAGGCTTTTCAGTTCTTCTGAACCAACAGCCACTTCACTGATTGACGGACGGTCAGTAGCCGCTTTGACTTGAATCTGTTCTTCCGCCATCACAAAATCCTTAGCAGCCCAAGGCATCTTGTCTTTCAGGACAAACTGCACTTTTACAAAGTATTCGGCATCCTTTTTAAGAGTTTGGTTATAAGGCAGCGTAACCTGCATACGTTGACGGGGTGCTACATTAATATCCATCGGCTGACCGGTTTGAACAGGTTTTCCATCCTCGTACAATGACCACACCAATTGATAATCATCCGCCAAGTTCTTGAAATAATACTTATTGAAGACTTCGAATATGCCTTTTTCAAGGTTAACCGCTTTTACATCTATATTCTGATATACTTTCTTCACTTCATAATATTGCGGTTTCGGCTCCAAATCACCGAATACAATGCCGTTCATTACAAACTGCCCGTCATTAGGAGTATCCCCAAAGTCACCGCCATAAGCCAAGTAGCGAGTGCCCGTCTTCGGGTCATAATTATACATAGACTGGTCTACCCAATCCCAGATAGCGCCACCACAGAAGAAATTGGTAGACTCCATCGCATCCCAGTAATCCACCAGGTTACCACAGGCATTACCCATCGAATGAGCATATTCCGAAATATGGAAAGGATATTTAATATCATATTTTCCCTTCACCGCACCGCGTACCCAGCCGATAGACGGATACTGGTTAGAGCCCATATCCACAATATCATTATTACGTTCATACTGCACAGGACGGGACAAATCAAACTTCTTCAACGCATCATAAGCAGCCACAAAGTTCTTACCCGGCCCGGCTTCGTTGCCCAACGACCAAATAACGATAGACGGATTATTCACATTAGCGTGTACCATCTCCATCACACGGGCTACATGCGCATTCTTCCATTCCACCGGATGAGAAAGGGAAGCAGCGCCATAATAATATTCATGTGATTCGATATTCGCCTCATCTTCCAGATAAATGCCGTATTTATTACACAGGAAATACCAATAAGGATCATCGGGATAATGCGAATTACGCACATGGTTGATATTCGCACGTTTCATCAGCATTATCTCTTTTTCCATCATCTCACGGGTGATGGCATGTCCCACCGCCGGATTGGATTCATGGCGGTTCACCCCTTTCAGCTTGACTGTTTTTCCATTGATATAATAATAACGTCCCGCAAGCCCGAACTCATCCGCCGATGCAGGCGTATCCTTGATTTCCACCTTGCGGAATCCCACAATCGTAGAAACCGTCTCAATCGTCTTGTTCTTCTTGTCCTTCAGCTCGGCTACCAACGTATAGCGATACGGAAACTCTGCCGACCATTTATTCGGAGCTTTTACGTTAAAGACCGTCTGAATCCGCCCCGTTTCATTCGGCTCAATCTTCTCTATCACAGGAGACAAGACACCATCCACCAACGTATTCTCGTCAGAGTAGAGCTTGTTGGCATACAAAGAATAATACACTTTATAATTCTTGGCCGCTTTCTTATCCAAATTACGAATATCGGCATTGATAGTCAGAGAACCGTCCGTATAAGCCGCATCCAAATCGGGAGTAGCCACCAAGTCGCGGAAGTGAACTTTAGGCACCGAATACAAAGCTACCGTACGGAAGATACCCGGCAAACGGAACATATCCTGCGCTTCCAGGAACGAACCGTCCGAGCTGCGATATACTTCGGCAGCCACCGTGTTCTTACCTTTTTGCAGATACGGGGTGATATTAAAATTAGCAGTATTGCGTGAGTTCTTGGAAAAGCCCACATACTTGCCGTTAATCCACAAATAGAAGAAAGAATCCACCCCATCAAAACTGATAAAGATTTCCCGTCCGTCCCAATCCTGCGGTATATCAAAATCGCGGCGGAACGAACCCACTTCATTGCGGTCTTTATAGGTAGTCCAATTGGCAGGCGGCGTGCGCATCACTCCCCCACGCCAGTCGTCCACCTTCACACTATGCTGGAAAATAACCGGTTGATTGACATAAATAGGCGTTCCATACTTCCGGCTTCCGTCTTTCTGAATACCATAAATATTCCAACTGGACGGCACGGGGATTACATCCCACGAAGTAACATCAAAATCTGTCTGATAAAAATCTTTCGGGCGGGCATCGGGATTAGATGCCCAATGGAATTTCCAGTCACCATCCAGCGATTGCCAGAACTTACTGTTCTCGGGCAGTACTTTACGTGCACTTTCCAAATTCTGGAATGAAAAGAAATAAGCATGCGGCTGTTCCTTATTCAATGCCAGATTTTCGGGAGATTCCCACTCATTTCCTGCCGGAGCACTCACCGAAGCATACGTGAAGCCCTCTAATGGTTGGCCTGCAAAACTTTGTGTTGTCAGGGTACAGCACAAAAGACCGGTTAACAAGGTTTTGTTCATAAGGTATTTAAGTCGATAAAAATTATTCATGCCATGTATCTATATCTATGCTTTCCGCTTTATAATAAATACACGCAAAAAGCATAGAGTCCTACATGAAAACGAAAATTTTAACGTATTTTCTCTAGTTTAAAGATAAAAAGTTTATTCAGCAAGCGGCTCCCGCCACCAAACTTTACCGGTATCCTTACTTCAAATCTTCAAAATAAGTATCGAGCAAACTCTTCGCGGCGATAAACGAAGTCAAGTTACCACTCAACACCTGGCGTTCCTTTTCCTGAAGCATCGCTTCAATCTTCGGATTATGATAGAAACTGTCACGCAGTTGCTCGTTGATGCTTTCATACATCCAGTATTTGCTTTGCTCGTTGCGGCGATATTCAAAATAACCGTTCTTCTTCACGAAATCCATATAGGCATAGACCATGTCCCACACTTCCTTGACACCAATATTATAAAAGCCGGAATAGGTCAGCACCTGTGGCGTCCAACCTGATTCGGGTGCAGGAAACAGATGCAAAGCGCTGCGGAATTGCGTAGCGGCCAATTTTGCACGTTCCAGATTATCACCGTCCGCCTTGTTTATCACAATGCCGTCCGCCATTTCCATGATACCGCGTTTGATTCCCTGCAATTCATCCCCCGTCCCCGCCAGTTGAATCAACAGGAAGAAATCCACCATCGAATGAACAGCCGTTTCACTCTGTCCCACACCGACGGTTTCCACAAAAATCTTATCGAATCCGGCAGCTTCACAAAGCACAATCGTCTCACGCGTCTTACGTGCCACGCCGCCCAACGAACCCGCTGACGGGCTAGGGCGTATAAATGACTTCGGATGTACGGAAAGCTGCTCCATACGGGTCTTGTCTCCCAGAATACTCCCTTTACTGCGCTCGCTACTCGGGTCGATAGCCAATACAGCCAACTTCCCCCCTTTTTCGAGCACATGCAAACCGAACACATCAATCGACGTACTCTTTCCCGCACCGGGAACGCCACTGATACCCACCCGGATAGAATTACCGGAATAAGGCAGGCACTTCTCTATCACTTCCTGGGCAACAGCCTGATGTTCAGGCTTCACACTTTCCACCAATGTCACGGCCTGGCTCAATATAGTGACATCGCCTTTTGTAATACCCTCTACAAACTCAGCTACCGAAAGTTGACGTTTCTTAGGTTTCCGTTTCAAGTAAGGATTCACAGACGAAGGTTGCTCAATGCCTTTGTTGACAACGAGACCTTTGTATTCTTCACTATTTTCAGGATGTTCCATGACAAATAAGATTTAGCGTTTGATATTGATTTCGACTTTCGGGCGCATCGGGTCGTTCGTTATCATCAAAATACGTAAATGATGTTTCTTATTACCCACATCACGCTTGCGAATCGTCACTTTCAGTTTCGTCATTCCATCCGGCGGAAGTACCGTTTTCTTCAGGCTTACCCCTACTGATGAATTGAACACCTGCAATTTACTGATAATCAACGGAGTCTTACCCGCGTTAGCAATCAATATATCATAGCTTGCCTTTTTCTTCTTGATTAACGGTACACTCAGGTCAATATCCGTTTCCGAGATACGTATGGCAGGAGCATTCAGCGAATCCGTAGCCGTCATACGTGAGAAATCGGGAAGAAGAATGGCAGAAACAGGGATTTCATTTTCTTCGCTCACCTTGTCGCCTGAGAAGCGGGAAAGATAAACAGAAGTCTGCGTCAAACCGTAATCTTTCAACTGGCTGGCATCCAAGGTCAGTTTGACAGTTCCTTTCTTTCCTTTCAGCAGGACTTTCGGTTCCGCTTCCATTTTAAGATAAGGGGGCAGATGCATCAATACCGGTTCATACGGACGGTCGGACAAGTTAGCTATGTTGAAAGTCATTGAAGGCTGCTGACCGTGATATACATCGGGGAAAGCAAACTCGTCACGATCCAGGCGTATATTCCCGATAGCATACGGAAGAATCTTTGTAAAATCCTTCACTTCCTGCACCACCTCTCCGGTAAACTTCAGATAAACCAGATTCGGAGTAGCATTGCTGTATATCCCGACCGACTTTTCAAAACGTCCCAACGCCTTTGCGTCAAAGGAAGCCTTCACCGTTCCCTTTGCTCCCGGAGCAATCGGTTCCTTCGTCCAGTCGGCTACGGAGCAGGCACAGGAAGTAGTGACATTGGTAAGGACCAATGGCTGGTTACCGGTATTAGTGATTGTATATTCCACTGTCACCGGGCGTTTCCACTCTATTTGTCCAAAGTTGTGTGTCTCTTTATTCGAAGAGATACGGGGTTGGGCAACGGCTGCCAAAGCGACAGAAAGCAGAAAAAATATGGATAGTAAACTACGTTTCATGCGATACATTTTATTTTGGTGCACAAATGTAGCTGTTTTAGATGAGATATCGTATGGATTGAAAGGATTATTAACGGTGAACGTTGACCGTTCACCGTTAATAAATAATTATTTCACTTCTACCGTCATCGAAGCGGAATGAGTGGCATATTCCGGCGCATAGGCACATTGCATGGTTGCCAGCCCCGTCTCGTAAGTACCTGCACGGCTCACACGGTAGCTGTATTCCAACACATATACCCCTTTTCCAAGATGATCGAAGAAGAAATTGGTGGAAGCATCCTTGATGTCCACATAGTAGCCGATACCGTTGTTCCAGCGATAGCCGGAGATGCTGCCGATAGGTTCGAAGCAAGCGCCGCGCTGGTCTTTCAACTGTACAAAGTCCATTGGACGGTCTGCACGGATGCTCAACCGTGAAACGACCTTATCACCTACCTGAAGCACTGTCTTTGACGTAATCGGTTGCAGTTGCGGCGTATTACCGACCGTGCGTTCCACATACAACTGTTTCTGTACATTCAACTCACCGCCTTGTTGTTTCACATCACGAATGGGCGATTCGTATTCCGCATATACAGCTCCCCACGCAATGCCCGGATTTCTCTTCTCCACTTCAATCTTGCGGGCATCCACCACATTCTTCTGTGTGAACGAACGCTTGATATATCCCAGTCCCGGAACGGTAGTCTTGCTTGGTGAAACTGTTTCCAATACTTCATTTGCAATCACGATGCGTACATCCCCCTGATTATCGAGCAGATTGGTACCTTTCATCAGCAACGCATACACAGCGTCCGCCGTAGCCACCGGTGAATCCCATTGCTGCGTCTGCTTCTGCTTCAACAGCCAAAGTTTCATCTCTTCCACCGTATCGTTATTGCCACCAATCAGTTCCAACGCTTCCATCACATCTACATGAGCTTGCATCTTCATTCCGCCCCATGTGTAAGGATTCTCGTTGAAAGCGAAGAACATACCTTGTTCATCCGTTTTCGTCAGATGCTCTTTCAGGGAAGCGACAAATTCCTGCGCTTCTTTCTTATGTCCCGCCTTATCAAGCACGATAGCCGCAACAGCCTTTGTATCCATCGAAGCCGACGAAAGCAATTCTTTCACTTTGGAGAGATAATAAGCATACGCTGCTTTATTGGCCGCAGGAACCTGTTCACCGGAAATGGCGATAATATATAGATATTGCAGGATACTGCCCGAAACTCCCGTGAACTTCGTCCCCTTTTTCTGCTCTTTCAGAATATTCTTGTATTCTTCCAAAGCCGACTGATGCAGATATTTCAGCGCATTCGTCTGCAACGTGAGTGCGGTTCCGCTCAACTTCTCACCTGTCAACAAAGCAAGACGGGCGTTCAATTCTGCAATATAAGCGGTAACATAATTACTGCCGTTCATACCTTTATACCATGACCATGCACCGCTTGAATTCTGCAATTCCTGCAATCTTGTCAAGGCAGCGATATTGTTGCTGCGGATATTATTCAAATCGAACAACGTAGCGATACGCTCTTTCTGTTGTTCTTCGGTCTGCGCTTCGAGCACCCACGGCGATTCGGACAACAAGATGTTCTTTACTTCCTGATTCTTCTGCAAGTTACTCAGGAACGTTTCTTTTGTACCACCTTGAAGTTTCCAGCTATCGAATACCGCCTTGATGCGCGGCTGACTGTTCATTATAAATGAAGCCAGTGTATTCGCATAATAGGCAGTAGCCCATGAAATAGCATTGTTATTCACCGGAAGGCTCAAGGAAGGCAATGCCTGAATAGCATACCACGCAGGATTTCCGGTAAATTCAATCGTCAGTTTACGGTCAGTTGCCGTTTTACTGTGCTGATTGAACAAACTATCAAGAGAGAATGTACGGGTTTCTTCCCCGCGCACAGGCATCGGAAGGGTTTCCACCAAATGTTCCTTGTCACTAAGCACCGGAAGCAATTGTTGTTCCCCGTCGCTGAACGTGCCGCTGTCGGCTATCATCCGGCAACCCAGTATCTCGTATTTATCACTTACGGCAAACATGAAATTCACACCCACCGTCTTTCCGGCAGCTATCGAGAATTTCTGCTTTTGCGTACTGATAACCTTTTCCGTCATCGGGTCGAACAGAATCATGCTTACTGTTCCCGCCTGCGGTTTGCCTGTCATATTCGAGATAGAAGCCGCAATCGAAGTCTTATCACCCACACGTACGAAGCGCGGCAGATTAGGAGTCAGCATAAATTCCTTGCTCGTAGTGGCTTCACCGTCCAATGTCCCCGTCAACATTCCCTTTGTATGAGAATATCCGCGGAAGTTCCAACGTGTCAGGCTTTCGGGCATGGTGAAAGTGAAAGAGACTTCCCCCTGCTCGTTCGTGCGGAGTTGCGGATAGAAGAATGCCGTTTCGGCAAGGTTCGTGCGCAGGTCGGCAGGCGCTTCGGAGAGTGTTTCCTCTTCAGGGGCTGTATCCAATTTACCAAGTACTCCTGTTTGTCCCCATCCTGCTGAGAATTCCACATCTTCAGAAGCTTCGGAGACTGAAACAGGTACATATTTCACTTCCGCCGCATTGCTCCGGCTTGCAACACTTCCTGTCATCGACATCTTTTTCTGAACCGACACACCTCTAATCACCACTCCATCAGCCAAAGACTCCGATAATGCATATACATTTCCTATACCTGACGATATCACGAAATAATCATACGCCATCGCCGGCACTTTAAGAGCCTTATTGTTCCACCAATAATTAAATGAATTACCTCCGAAATACCCGCTCATCCAATTAGAATAAGGAAGTATCTGATTATAATAAACCTGAAAATCCTGGCGGCGGTTCCATATTTTGTCGAGTGAAGCATCATACATCGTTGCCAGCATCTCCGCATTGGCGGCTTGTCCTTGCGGCGTCTTAATCGTCAGTTTCCATTCTTCCTTCTGTCCGGGACGCAATTTATCACGGAACACTTCCCATTTCATCGCCAGCGTCTTGTCCGGCAACCGCTTCTTCACCTGAACCTGTTCCTGATAAACTTGTCCGTCTCTTACCATACAGAAGTTCACAAAGATACCGTCGCCATAACTTTCCTGATACGGATAGGTAAAGCGCATAATCGTATCGGACAAATTCAGCGCCTTGCTTTCCAACAGCTTGTCACCGCAGAATACGTTCATCATCACATAAGCATCCTTTTCCGAAGTTCCGAAACAGAACACAGCCGGATGCGTTGCATCAAATTCCGTATTCGGTGCATAGAACCATACGGTAGACTGCACAGGCGGACGTTTGTCTTCCCGTGAGAAAAGCACCGTGTTAGCATCTGCCGTCACTTCTTTTCCCTGATTATCTTTCACCGATGCTTTCAGCACATAAGCTCCCGACAGGATATTCTTCCAGTCGAGCGTCATTTCCTCATTGGAAGTAAATGTCCCTGTCGCTACCGGAGTCTCGCCCGATACCTTGAAATCCTTTTCATTGGCAGAATACAACGCATAGTTTCCTTTCACTTCCACAGGCTGCCCGTTCAGATTCTGCGCTTTAAACACAATATTGAACGGTTTATCCTTACAAGTCTTTTCCTGCAATTCCATCTGCAAGACCAACGAACGGTTGCCCGCCGAAATCACATCCGTAGATGATTGCGTCTCCCCCGCCACATTGGTAGCGGTGGCTTCAACGGAATAGCGGTAATAGACTTTATCATTATTCTTGTAAGCGTCACTCTCTTCCAGGCGAACCGGAATTGTAAATTCCCCATTCGCGTCGGCAATCACTTCTCCTGAAGCAATCTGCGTGGATTCCGAGATTCTCCAAAAACTATAAGTAGAACGCTTCACCGTATATTTCACCGGAAGGTCTTGAAGCAGCACCCCACTATAAGACTGTATCTTACCTTTCACTTGTACTTCATCTCCGAGTTTGTAACTTCCGGTCTGTTTCTCAAAAGTGATATCAAATGTCGGACGTTTATAATCCTCTACACGGATGCTCGTCCTGCCATCCCCCGCCGTTAAAGAGAACATCCCGTTCAGGCAGGCGGAAGGTAACGCAAAATCAGCGGTAAATGAACCGAACTCATTGGTACGTACAGACTTTTGTCCCACTTCCTGATTGTTTGCGTCCAATAAAACGACTGTATAATCCTTGTTCGGCAGCACATTGGCAGTATCCGATTTCTGCATATAAGCAATCCCTTTCACATATACCGTCTGTCCCGGACGATACAGGGAACGGTCAGTCAGCAGCGTCATGCTTTCAGTCACTTTATTTTCATCACCGTAATATCCGAAACTTCCGCCATAAATACCCTGTCTCGGCATCGCTGTATCCGTTCCTTTCGATGCCTTCAGATAGCGGTATTCGGATTTCCAAGGGAATACGACCTTACCATCTTCTCCGGTCGTGAACTCCTGCAACACTTTTTCGTCATTGCTATACAGCGTGACTTTCGCATTCGGTATAGGATGCCCGGTCTGTCCGTCCAGCGTCGCCACTTCATATTGCTTTTCAGGCAGGCGGCACGTCAACACTTTGAAACGTGTCACGTTAAAGGCGCTTTCGCTATCCCTCTTGGCACGAATATCGGGTACGATACGCATTACATAAGAGCCTAAGTCGGGAGACTTGAAAGTGAATACCGTATCTTGCGAGCGGTAGTCCTCCGGACGAAGAACCGAATAATGCTGTTCCTTCACCAGTTTTTTCGCCTGATACAACCGTACGGTGAAACCATCCAGATTCTTATGTGCAACATTCAACTTTATCTCTTCATTCGGGAAAGCCTGACTTTCCGCCCTGACGTTCAAGTAAGGTGCCAAAATCTCCTCGCGAAGATTCTTCAGCGCATTTATCCTGCGATAATTCGGATAAAGTCGAATCGCTTCGTCACAAAGTTGCAAGGCATTGACCTGCTGTTGTTTCTCGATGGCATAGCGGGCTTGCGCCAAATAGACTTCCGCAGTGACGGGTTCTGACGCAAACTTACTTTTCAGTGTATTCAACGCAGTCAGAAACGTATCTTCCGTCAATCCCAAAAGTCCTTCCTGTGCCTTGAAAGGTACAAAACTCCTATCCGCATTGCGTCTCCATTCCAAATAATTGAGCGCGGTCAATATATACCCTTCTTTCAGGCCGGCAGCTTTATAAGCGGCAATCATGCTTCCGTAGATGTTTATTATATCTTGCTTCACAAGGGAAGGCGTGTTCTCATTGAAACCGTTGTTCCGCGCCAGTCTTTCTATCTGGTTCAGCGCACTTATGGCACGGGAAGCCAGCAGATGGTACATATCATGGTGATAGTACTCACTGGTTTCGCCCAGTTTTACAAAAGGAATATAGGTACGCGAGGAAGTTTTGAGCAGCAGTACCGAGTCCGCCAAGGCTTCTTTCGTATTCGTCCGTACTTTCTCGACGAACATATTTGCTGTCCATTCACGCATATCGGTGGAAGGGGTTTCCCCCACGATTTCCGTTCTTCGCCGGAGTTGCCACTGATTTCGGGCGGCATAGTCAGCATAGATTCCTGCTATCAAAGAGTGCAATATAGCACGATCCATGGGTTTGTCCGTCTGCTTCGCCCATTGTTCCAGACCTTTCAGACCGACATAAAAACTATCAGGTGTCAGTGCTTCCTGATTTTTCATCCGCCACATGTATGCCTTCAGCATCTGTGCGGAATTCTTCTCCTTCTCTCCTTTCTGATAAATCTCATCAGTCAGTTTTATTACCGTTTTAGGCAAGCTCTTCTTTTGTGCCTGCTCTACATCTTTCCATAATTTGTCGAAAGTTTGTGCCTGCGTTGCCGGAATCACTCCCAGCCATAACAGCACCATCATACAAATCTGTCTTATTTTCATAATCTTTCCAGTTTAAGTTCGCTATAAGTCTCACTGTATAAACAACAAAGTAAAGAAATAAAGTTTAAACAATCACCTTTTTTCACATAAAAAAGCATCCTTCCCGATGGGAGAAAGATGCCACACAAACAAAACAAACGTTCTGATTGAATATCACAGGAACTATATCGACAGATTTCAACCTTTGAGAATTATTACTCTTGTTTCCGCTGTAATTCAAGCATTATTTCATCAGTGATATAATCATCACTCATAGTTATTAGCGGATATTCTTTGTTGAGTAAAAAAGAATAAACCTTACAATTATAGAATAGATTCAATGCCCTTTCCGGAGAGATGTTCAGGCGTTCTGCCAGTTGCATCACGATACGGGTATATTTATTCCACACTAATACATCTATCATAAACCTTTACTATTTTATTATTATACATTCTTCAAAAGAAAGACATTCATCTATGAGTTGCTGATTCAGTATGCAGAGCTGATTGTTAGGCTTTTCATAACGTAAACGTCCCAAAGCTATATCTTTGGAAATCTGCCCTTCAATATAATTTTCTATCGTATCAAAGACGCGGTCATTGGCTACACCACCTTCTACTAAATCATATCCAATCCATGGTTTCTTTCCTTGTCGGCTACTAACTATAAAGTCAAGCCATTCACTATTATAGCCCTCAAAACGAAGCAACTTATAATTAGCAGAAGACAGTCTGGCAACATCCAATTCATATACATTGACCATGGCAGAACTATCAGGACGGCGCAGCATCATAACAGATGCCCAACGTTTGGCCTGATTATAGATATCGGTCACATAAAATCCTTTTCCGAAATCAAGATTATCCCGCCCCACTCCTGCCAAAGGATATTGTACCACCAATGTACTTCCATGATAAACTTTCATACTTTATATTCCTTTTTCCTTATTATTATAGTGAGTTTCCCAATTTTCCAATGCCTCTATCAATGTGTCAGCAATGTATTCCTTACTTTGGGTGTGAAGCATATCATATCCTTCCACCAAATAATGTTGGATAAGATTTACTTTCTCCAGACGATTATAAAGAAGCGGAGCCGGAATTCTCATTTTTTGGGCTGCACATTCAATGGCAAAAATAACGAATTCCATTATTTTAGTATTAATATGAAGGGTATTTGCCATAGGCTATATCAATATTTACTAATTGACAAACAACTTTGTTTAAATAATAACACATACAAAGATAGCAATGTTTGCTAAAGATTTCAAGGATCCCAGATAAAATTACCAAATACTTACTGCTAACCTTTGTGGTAAGAATGCCAAAATCAACTTTTTTGTTACTTATATCCATACGGTATTTCCGCTTTTCTGGTAGATATTCAGCAAGAATGTGATTCCGACATCCGCAGAACCGATTCAGTCTACAGCCTTCCCATACTCTAGAATAAAAAAACAAAATCATTTCTCATATTCTCATAGGAAAGTATATTCATCTGATTACTAACCTTATATACAATGAGAATAAAATTATTTACATGCATTTCTCATGGTTTTATCAAGAAAATACGCTTAAATCAATGCATTTCTCATACTATTATCGGCATTTCTCATTCATCAAAAATAGTATTCTCATAGCCTGATCATCAATGCTTAATGAACTGTAGTAAAGCTACCGTTCATTTTCATTATAACTAACTGGCAATCAAAGATTATGCTACTGTAATTAACAGATTTTCAATAAGGCATCTCTATCGTTCCACTCCAGTGAACAGGCTCGTGCACTAGAGTGCACAGTTTTATCTACTAGAGTGCACAGGTCTGTCTACTGGAGTGGAATAATACGAATGAAGGCAGGAAAACACAATAATGTCAGTTGTGAAAGATATCTTATCTACCGACTTAACATACAAACTACGGCTATATTGACCTATACATATTAGTATCCTGAAACAAGGACAAGCATAATATGCATCATGAGAAATGCGAAACAATGCATGAGAAATACCTTCCTTAAAGGCATTTTAGAGCTATAAACCATGAGAAATGCATGTAAAGATTTTAATTCTCATTCATTATGTATCTGGTAATCAAATGAATATATTTCGCTATGAGAACATGAGAAATGATTTTATTTTTTTATTCTAGTAGCGCAGAGAGCTTTCCCATATGAATTAATACAAAACTTCTCGCATTTCTTTCCTTATTTCTAATATATTTCAAATAAATCATTTATCTTTGTCATACGCTTTCCGCTCATCAGCGTGATGAATAGGCAGAAAGCGGTTTTTATTTCTTTATGAAGTAAAAGTGTATTATCTCTCATGACTGAAAATAGCAAATCTAAGCAGAGAGAGATGATACGGCAGATACTTCACGTGAACGGCTGTATATCAACATATCCGTAAAAGATGTGTTATATATAAACGATTGACGTGGATGTCTGTCGTTATCATTATCTTCTGCGATGGTATTGCTAGCCTCAGTCATGGATAATGGTGCGACAGCATTCACGTCTTTCTTGTATCCGGTCGGTTTCATAACCCGCAATTATTCCCTAAATCGTCCTCACTCACCGGACGGCAAGAAGTGTGAATGCTCGTTGTACTAATATAAATGAATAAGGCATTTATGGACAAACAGATGCATTATTCACCCCTTATTGTATAACGCGTAAAAAAACAAACAGTTATGGCACAATGGATTACCATAGAAGAAGCAGCCGAGAAGTACGGATTTGAAAAAGAATACGTTTGGATTCTGATAGAAATGAAAGAAATCACCGTATGCTACGAACGACCCGGCGTCGACATCATAGACGACGGAAGTGTTCAGGACTTTATAAACCGGAACAAACACGGGCTTACATTAATGTATATTGAGAAACTGGAGCGATTTTGCATAGACAAATCGAAACTTTGCTCCATATATATGTCACTTTTGGGCAAACAAGACAAGGAAATCGGAATGTATGAAGCAACAAAAAATCAACGCGATACACTACAAACGAGATGCCTTAAACAGTATAAGCGGATATGTAAATTGGAAAAGGAACTGTCACTGGAACAAACAAACTGCCGTAACTGTTGGCTGCGAAGAATATGCCTGAAGATTTGGGGATAATGGTCAGCCTGCCAGAGATATCATAGATACAAAAAAGTGGGGATAGCGTTTTCAATAACGTATCCCCACTATAAACTTAGTTAATGCACTTTTTCTCATTTCTCAATTCTGTACCCCCATGCAAGCATTTCGTTACGACCTACTTCACTGAGGATTTTTCTTACTAAAGAACTCATTTTCTTTGCCATAATCTTTAAACCTTTTAAATTACTAATTCCTGAAAACTAAAACTACTTTTCTTCGTTCGGGAGAGTATTAATTGTTGAATATCCCCAAACATGTACGTCGGCTTCGCCGAACTTTCTAAACAATCTTTTTAACCTTTTCATTTTGTTATCCTTTCATTTACATGTTTTATAACACAAAAATAAGGCCTTTGTTTATAGGTTGTACCTAAAAAAGGCAGAATTTTATGTTTTATAGCATATTAATTGATTTGCATCAATTAATTTAATTCTTAAGAAACTGTTTCGTAATATAAATGGCAGTAAACCGATAACAAAGTGGCAGTAAATAAGACAAAAAGGCACGGAAGAAATATCATCCGTGCCTTTTTCCATACGATACCTATTATATAATAGAAAGGAATAAGCTATATAACAGGAAAGAATACGTTATATCATACGTTTTTTTACTTCATTGGAGTCTGTTCCAAAGTTGCTACGAGGAAGTCATAAAACTTCTGTACGGTAGGAATCAATGCTCTTTCGTCCGGCGAGTGCGGAGAACGCAATGTCGGGCCGAAGGAAATCATGTCCAATCCCGGAATGATAGCGCCGATAATACCACATTCCAAACCTGCATGAATCACTTTCACCGCGGGTTCTACTCCAAACTGCTGCTTATAAGATGATTTCATCGCGTGCAGAATCGGTGAATTAACATCGGGCTGCCAACCGGAATAGCCACCTGTCATCTCCACCTTCATTCCTGCCATAGAGAAACAAGACTCAAGACTGGTAGTCAGATATTCCTTCATGCTATCAGAGGAGCTGCGAGCCAAAATCTTAATAGCCGCCTTGCCTTCGCCAATCGTTATTATAGCAAGATTGGAAGAAGTTTCCACTGTATCGGGCACAGTAGGAATCATACGCGTCACGCCATTCTGACAAGCAAAGATGGCATCAATCAGGTTATCCTGAATTTCTTCGGGCACCTGACCTGCCGGAAGTTCCACACGTTCCGCCGTAAAGCTGATCGGAGTTTCGATAGCCGAATATTCTTCATTGAACAGGTCTTCGCAGTATTTCACCAAGCCCAGCAATTCTTCTTCATTCTCAGCAGGGATAGTAACGATGGCGTGCGCTTCACGTGGAATGGCATTTCGCATATTGCCACCTTCCCAACTAGCCAGACGGGCTTCATAACTGGCGACAGCTTCACGGATAAAGCGAACCAGCAATTTATTGGCATTGGCACGGCCTTCATTGATTTCCAATCCGGAATGTCCGCCACGCAAGCCTTTCAAGGTAACTTTTACAGCAATGTCGCCTGCTTCGGGAGCTACTTCCTTATATTCCAACGTAGCAGTGACGTCCATACCGCCGGCACAACCGATGTACAGTTCGCCTTCGTCTTCCGAGTCGAGGTTCAGAAGGATTTCCCCATTCACCGTACCCGGTTTCAATCCGAATGCACCGAACATTCCGGTTTCTTCGTCTTTGGTAATGAGGGCTTCCAACGGGCCGTGCTTCAGGTCTTTGGCTTCCAGTACGGCCATGATGGCAGCTACGCCAAGTCCGTTGTCAGCACCCAGGGTAGTGCCTTTCGCTTTTACCCAGTCGCCATCTATATATGTTTCAATCGGGTCTTTTTCAAAATCGTGCACGGTATCGTTGTTCTTTTGAGGAACCATATCCATATGCGCCTGAAGAATTACACCTTTCCGGTTTTCCATGCCCGGAGTCGCGGGTTTGCGGATAATCACGTTGCCTGCTTCGTCAACAAACGATTCCAGCCCCAGGCCTTTTCCGAAATTAATCAGGAAGTCAGTCACTTTTTCCATATGTCCTGACGGACGGGGAATTTGAGTCAACGAATAAAAATGCTTCCACACGTTCTGTGGAGCTAAAGAAAGAATTGTACTCATAACAAATATTTTAAAACTGTTTTAAATCTAATAATTAAACAGTGGCAAGTTATGGAAAAGTTTTCAGATGACAAAGGACGTTAGCAAAAACATTCATTCCAAAGCCAACATTCGCATATCATCCAAGTAGATTCTTTAAGAAAATATCATTCCCGATGCCTATTGGTAAACGGTAAAGCTGCAAAGCCATAGATACCCAGCAAAACGACCAGAAGGGTTTGGATACCGTGTACAATCAAGGCAAAGACTCCGGCATCCACTTCATTAACCCCATAAAACATCATCATGGAAATGATGGCGAAGTGCCACGGCCCCGCCCCGTTGGGAGTAGGTACAATTACGGCGAATGTACCGACTACAAACATGACCAATGCCGCCATCATGTCCAGGTGAGCGGTGAAAGCGAAGCAATAGAATGTAAAATAGAAATGGAAAAAGTAGCATGCCCAAATGGCCAATGTATAAAAAATAAAGAGGGGGATATTGCGCACGCCCTTCAACGACATGATGCCTTCCCAAATATTAAGTACAAAGCCTTTCACTTTTTCGTAGAAAAACAATGTCTTTCTTAAATAATAAAGAAGTACTCCCACCCCGATAAAACAAAACAGGACAATGTAAAACCAAACAGACGTCAGAAGATGCAGAAGGGAAGGTATCTTCGTTCCGGTCTGCTGAAGGAAAGTGACAAATACCGGCATTTGCAGTAATACGGTAACGCCTGTTATCAGAAGGATGGTCAGTGTATCGACCAGCCGTTCGGTCACGACCGTCCCCAGTGATTTGGCAAATGACACATTGTCATATTTGGCTAATATGCCACAGCGGCTCACTTCGCCGATTCTAGGGATAACCAGACTGGCCGCATAAGAGACAAAGATAGCGTTCACACAGTCGCTTCTTTTCGGAAAAGCGTCCAGCGGCTCCAGCGTCTGCCGCCATCGCCAGCCACGAAACACTTGGGCAAGGACTCCGAACAATAGTGAGAAAAGCATCCACCACCAGTTTGTGCCGTGCATCAATACATCGCCCACCTTTGCAAAATCAAAGTCGCGATATACCCAAAACAAGATAAAGCCGCCCAAAACAATCGGTAACACTAGCTTCAGCGTCTTTTTTAATAGTTTCTCCATTCTTTATTCTTCGATTAGCTACGCCGGCACATCATTTATTTTTTTAAATAGTGGCACGTTCTTCATTTAAAAGAATTACCTTTGTCGGCTGCAAAAGTAATTATTTAGTTGGTAAATGAAATTAGTAAAGCCTAAAAAGTTTCTCGGACAGCACTTTCTGAAAGATTTGAAAGTTGCGCAGGATATTGCCGATACCGTCGACACCTTCCCGGAATTACCTATTCTCGAAGTGGGGCCGGGCATGGGAGTATTGACCCAGTTTCTGGTAAAAAAAGACCGGTTAGTGAAAGTCGTGGAAGTTGACTATGAATCGGTTGCCTATCTCCGCGAAGCCTATCCGTCACTGGAAGACCATATCATCGAGGACGACTTTCTGAAGATGAACCTCAACCGGTTGTTCGACGGCAAACCTTTCGTCCTGACCGGTAATTACCCGTATAATATCTCCAGCCAGATTTTTTTCAAGATGCTGGACAATAAGAATATTATACCCTGCTGCACAGGTATGATTCAGAAGGAAGTGGCCGAACGTATCGCCGCCGGCCCCGGCAGCAAGACGTATGGTATCCTCAGCGTACTGATACAGGCATGGTACAAAGTGGAATATCTGTTCACTGTGAGCGAGCATGTATTCAATCCGCCCCCAAAAGTGAAAAGTGCCGTTATCCGAATGACTCGCAACGACACGAAAGAGTTGGGATGCGACCCGAAACTGTTCAAGCAAGTGGTGAAAACAACTTTCAACCAACGCCGCAAGACATTGCGCAACTCCATCAAGCCGATTTTAGGAAAAGACTGTCCGCTGACAGAAGACATATTATTCAATAAACGCCCGGAGCAACTATCGGTAGAAGAATTTATCGACTTGACCAATAAAGTGGAACAAGCATTAAAACTTTTATGATCGACAACAATGAACGAGGAATACATTGACAACGTAAAGCATCTTATCGAACAGAAAGAGGAAGATAAGGTAAAAGAACTTCTCATCGACCTTCATCCGGCCGACATCGCTGAATTATGCAACGACCTGAACCCGGAAGAAGCCAAGGCAGTCTACCGGCTGCTCGATAACGAGGTAGCCGCCGACGTACTGGTCGAGATGGACGAGGACGCCCGTAAGGAACTTCTCGAAATGCTTCCTTCGGAGACTATCGCCAAGCGTTTCGTCGACTACATGGATACGGATGATGCCGTAGACCTGATGCGTGAACTTGACGAGGACAAACAGGAAGAGGTTCTTTCACACATTGAAGATATCGAACAGGCGGGAGATATCGTTGACTTGTTGAAGTATGACGAGAATACCGCCGGTGGTTTGATGGGTACGGAAATGGTGCTTGTCAATGAGAACTGGAGTATGCCCGAATGTCTGAAAGAAATGCGCCAACAGGCGGAAGAACTGGACGAAATCTATTATGTATATGTCATCGACGATGACGAACGTCTGCGGGGTATTTTTCCATTGAAGAAGATGATTACTTCCCCGTCTGTATCGAAAGTGAAACATGTGATGCAAAAAGACCCGACTTCCGTACATGTGGATACGCCTATCGACGAAGTGGTACAGGCGATTGAGAAATATGACCTGGTGGCGATTCCCGTTGTCGACAGTATCGGCAGGCTTGTCGGGCAAATCACCGTCGACGACGTCATGGACGAAGTCCGTGAACAGTCGGAACGTGACTACCAGTTGGCTTCCGGTCTTTCACAGGACGTAGAAACCGATGACAACGTGCTCAAACAGACAACGGCACGTCTTCCGTGGCTGCTTATCGGTATGATTGGCGGAATCGGGAACTCCATGATATTAGGTAATTTCGACTCTACTTTCGCGGCTCATCCCGAGATGGCATTATATATCCCGCTCATCGGCGGTACGGGTGGAAATGTCGGTACACAATCTTCGGCCATCATCGTGCAGGGATTGGCTAACAGTTCACTGGACGCCAAAGACACTTTCAAGCAAATCACGAAGGAAGCAGTGGTGGCTTTAATCAATGCCACTATTATTTCGTTATTGGTATATACTTACAACTTTATCCGGTTCGGCGCGACGGCTACGGTCACTTATTCCGTATCCATCAGCTTGTTTGCCGTGGTGATGTTCGCTTCTATTTTCGGAACACTGGTACCGATGACGCTTGAGAAACTAAAAATCGACCCTGCCATCGCAACAGGCCCCTTTATAGCCATTACAAATGACATCATCGGTATGATGTTGTACATGGGAATTACGGTTTTATTGTCATAAAAACAAGATAAACAAAAAAAAATAAGCGAAATAGTATGAAGTAATCGTTTTATTTCATTAATTTGTGACCCAAAACTAATATACAATGATGGACGCTCATGACACTAATCAACCCTTGAACCAAGGGGAATTAGAAGAAGAAAAGAAAACAGCCGAGGTTTCTGAACCTATTACAGAGACTCCGACTGAAGAAGTTACTGCCGAAGTTCAACCTGAAGCAGCTCCTAAACCTGCCACGAAGGAAGATGTACTAAACCTGTTGAAAGAGCTTGCGCAGGATGCCGAGAATGCGAATAAGCAGGAAATTGACAATCTGAAACAATCATTCTACAAGTTACATAATGCCGAACTGGAAGCTGCCAAAAAGGAGTTTACAGACAACGGTGGCGCGGTTGAGGACTTTGCCCCGCAAGAAGACCCGACAGAAGAAGAGTTCAAGCGTCTGATGAGAGTCATCAAAGACAGGCGAAGCAAACTGGTTGCCGAGCAGGAACGACAGAAGGAAGAGAACCTGCAAGTTAAACTTTCCATTATCGAAGAACTGAAGGAGTTGGTGGAATCCGGAGACGATGCCAACAAGTCTTATACAGAATTCAAGAAGCTGCAACAACAATGGAATGAGACGAAGTTGGTTCCGCAAGGCAAAGTGAATGAACTTTGGAAGAATTACCAATTATATGTAGAGAAGTTCTACGATTTGTTGAAACTGAATAACGAATTCCGCGAATATGACTTCAAGAAGAACCTGGAAATAAAGACGCATCTCTGCGAAGCTGCCGAAAAACTGGCTGACGAGGAAGATGTGGTTTCCGCTTTCCACCAACTTCAGAAATTGCATCAGGAATTCCGTGATACGGGCCCGGTAACGAAAGAGTTGCGCGATGAAATCTGGAACCGCTTCAAGGCTGCGTCTACGATTGTCAACCGCCGTCACCAACAGCACTTCGAAGCCCTGAAGGAAGTGGAACAGCATAACTTGGATCAGAAGACCGTTATCTGCGAAATCGTAGAAGCGATAGAGTATGCCGAACTGAAAACATTCTCTGCCTGGGAGAACAAGACGCAGGAAGTGATTGCTTTGCAGAACAAATGGAAGACCATCGGTTTTGCCCCGCAAAAGATGAATGTGAAGATTTTCGAACGTTTCCGCCATGCCTGCGATGATTTCTTCAAGAAAAAAGGAGAATTCTTCAAGAGCCTGAAAGAGGGAATGAACGAGAACCTGGAGAAGAAGAAAGCGCTCTGCGAACAAGCGGAAGCCCTGAAAGACAGCACTGATTGGAAAGCGACTGCCGACGCGTTGACCAAGCTCCAAAGAGAATGGAAAACGATTGGCCCGGTATCCAAGAAACACTCGGACGCTGTCTGGAAACGTTTCATCTCTGCATGCGACTACTTCTTTGAACAGAAGAACAAGGCCACTTCTTCCCAACGTTCTGTTGAAATAGAGAATATGGAGAAAAAGAAGGCATTGATTGAAAAGTTATCTGCCATCGACGAAAACATGGATACGGAAGAAGCCAACACGCTCGTCCGCGACTTAATGAAAGAGTGGAATTCTATCGGCCATGTACCTTTCAAAGAAAAAGACAGACTGTACAAACAGTATCATACGGTCATCGACCAACTGTTTGACCGCTTTAATATCAACGCTTCCAACAAGAAGCTGAGCAACTTCCGTTCGAATATCAGCAACATACAAGGTAGCGGCTCACAATCCCTGTACAGAGAGCGTGAAAAGTTGATGCGTGCCTATGAGAACATGAAGAATGAGCTTCAGACGTATGAAAATAATCTGGGCTTCCTTACTTCCACTTCCAAGAAAGGTAGCAGCCTGCTAACTGAATTGAACCGCAAGGTGGATAAGTTGAAAGCTGACTTGGAATTGGTATTGCAGAAAATCAAGGTGATTGATGAATCTATAAAGGCGGAAGAATAACCTTTCGGTTGATTCTGAAACTTATTTGATTCAAAGATATAAAAACAGGTCTTATCACTTTCATAGGTGATAAGACCTGTTTTTCTGTTGTTCAACCTATTTTTGAGAACCGCTCCCAAAAGAGCATTCGTGTCACCGAATTTGCCACCGAATTAGCGTCAACTTTTTTCGGATGGTATTTGTCAAAGCACAAAAAACCCGCTAAAATTGCATTTTTAGCGGGTTTTTGTCAGTAAAAAGCTGGTGTTTTGTTGGGCTACCTGGATTCGAACCAGGAATGACAGGACCAGAATCTGTAGTGTTACCATTACACCATAGCCCAATGATTTTCGTTTGCGGGTGCAAAGATACAAATAATTTGGGAATTCAAAACATTTCTGCTGTTTTTTTTGCTAAAATCTTCAAATTAGCTTTTCATTGGCAAGTATCTCCACTAAAAAACACAAAAATTGGGGTATAACTTTCTTGTATCCAATAAATCAGCGTATATTTGTCAAAAATATCACGTTTATAATCAGAAACAAAGGACAGTCTTTTTTTGTTATAAACTAAAAGAACATGAATTATTAATTTCAATTGCAAGAATGAACGATACTAAAGTATTAATTGAAAAAATAAAAGAAGGAATCCAAGAGAAAAAAGGTAAAAACATAATTATTGCCGATTTAACCAGTATAGAAGATACCATCTGTAAATATTTCGTTATCTGTCAGGGAAACTCTCCCAGCCAAGTGAGTGCCATCGTAGATTCAATCAGAGAATTTACACGCAAAGGCGCTGATACCAAGCCTTTTGCGATTGACGGACTTCGGAATGCAGAATGGGTTGCCATGGACTATTCTGATGTATTGGTACATGTCTTTTTGCCGGAAGTCAGAGGTTTCTACAATCTCGAACATCTTTGGGCGGATGCCAAACTTACTCAAATCCCCGATTTAGACTAATTTACGATTATGGACAATAATAATAGCAATAATAACAATGGCAATAAACCTAACAATAAGGTTAATTTGCCGAAGTTCAATCTGAACTGGATGTATATGATTATTGCCCTGATGCTTCTCGGCCTCTGGTGGGGCAGTGATTCAAAGGGTGCTGGAAGCAAAGCTGTTACTTACAGCGAGTTACAGGATTACGTTAAAAATGGATATATCAGCAAGGTGTTGGGCTATGAAGATAAGTCTATCGAAGCGTATCTGAAACCGACTGCCGTAGGTGCGGTGTTCGGTGCAGACTCTACAAAGGTAGGACGCAACCCTATCATTACGAGTAGAGCGCCGTCTACCGATAAACTGGAGGAATTCTTGCAGGCTGAAAAAGAAGCCGGACACTTTGACGGTACATCGGATTATCCGCCTAAGTCGGATATATTCCCGGCTATCCTGATTCAGATACTTCCTCTTGTATTGCTGGTTGCCCTATGGATATTCTTCATGCGCCGCATGAGCGGTGGTGGCAGCGGTGGCCCCGGCGGTGTGTTCAATGTAGGAAAATCAAAAGCACAACTTTTTGAAAAAGGTGGTTCTATCAAAATCACATTCAAGGATGTGGCAGGTTTGGCAGAAGCCAAGCAGGAAGTGGAAGAAATTGTGGAGTTCCTGAAAGAACCGCAGAAATATACAGACCTGGGTGGTAAAATACCTAAAGGCGCATTGTTGGTAGGCCCTCCGGGAACCGGTAAGACGTTGCTTGCAAAGGCTGTTGCCGGTGAAGCGAATGTGCCTTTCTTCTCTTTGGCGGGTTCTGACTTCGTGGAAATGTTCGTGGGTGTAGGTGCATCCCGTGTCCGCGACTTGTTCAAGCAGGCAAAGGAAAAGGCTCCCTGTATCGTCTTTATTGATGAGATTGATGCTGTGGGACGTGCACGTGGCAAGAACCCTGCAATGGGTGGAAATGATGAACGCGAGAACACGTTGAACCAGTTGCTGACAGAGATGGACGGTTTCGGTTCCAACAGTGGTGTTATCATTCTGGCTGCTACCAACCGTGTAGACGTGTTGGACAAGGCGTTGCTTCGTGCCGGACGTTTTGACCGTCAGATACATGTAGACCTGCCCGACCTGAACGAACGTAAAGAAGTATTCGGCGTACATTTGCGCCCGATTAAGATAGATGATACAGTGGACGTAGATTTGCTGGCACGCCAGACTCCGGGATTCTCCGGTGCGGATATTGCCAATGTCTGCAATGAAGCGGCATTGATTGCAGCCCGCCATGGTAAGAAGTTCGTAGGCAAACAGGATTTCTTGGATGCTGTCGACCGTATCATCGGTGGTCTGGAAAAGAAAACCAAAATTACAACGGAAGCCGAAAGACGTTCTATTGCCCTGCATGAAGCGGGTCACGCTTCTATCTCCTGGTTGTTGGAATATGCCAATCCGCTGATTAAGGTAACGATTGTTCCTCGCGGACGCGCGTTGGGCGCTGCCTGGTATTTGCCGGAAGAGCGTCAGATTACGACTAAGGAACAGATGCTTGACGAAATGTGTGCAACCCTTGGCGGACGCGCGGCTGAAGATTTATTCATGGGTCGTATCTCAACAGGGGCCATGAACGACTTGGAGAGAGTGACAAAACAGGCATATGGCATGATTGCTTATCTAGGTATGAGCGACAAGTTGCCGAACCTGTGTTATTATAATAATGAAGAATATTCTTTCAACCGTCCATATAGCGAAAAGACCGCCGAACTCATTGACGAAGAAGTCAAGAAAATGGTGAACGAGCAGTATGAACGTGCCAAGCAAATTCTGTCCGAACATAAAGAAGGACACAACAAACTGACACAGTTACTGATTGACAAAGAAGTTATCTTTGCGGAAGACGTTGAACGTATCTTCGGAAAACGTCCATGGGCGTCCCGTTCGGAAGAAATCATGGCTGCGAAAGAAAGCCAGGATGCTGCGAAAGCTGAAAGGGAACTAGCTGAAAAGCTGAAAGGAGAAGAAAAAGAAATCAAAGAAGAGGAAGCTGAAAATACCGCAGAGGAAAAAGCTGCCGCTACGGGAACGAAAGTAACCGCGCAAGGAACGAAAGTGACTGTAGAGAGAAATACGTCTACGGGAGCAGAAACGAATGAGGAAAAATAAGCTGTCCAAATCCAACTAATTAAACACGCTGATTTTGATTAACAATTTTATAAAACGAGCTATTACGGGTGTACTCTTCGTTGCCATCCTGGTGGGGTGCATCCTTTACAACCCATTAAGTTTTGGCATCCTGTTCACTATCATCAGTGCGCTGACTATATATGAGTTTGGCCAGTTGGTTAATATGCGGGCTGAAGGAGTCAATATTAACAAGATGATTACGATGTTGGGCGGAGCCTATTTATTCCTTGCAATAATGGGATTCTGCACAAATGAAGGACAGGAAGGTTCGAAGATTTTCATTCCGTATGTACTTCTACTCCTCTATATGATGATTAGTGAATTGTACCTGAAGAAAGAGAATCCGATACTCAACTGGGCTTATTCCATGTTCAGCCAATTGTATATCGGTCTGCCTTTTGCCATGTTGAATATATTGGCATTCAATTATGACCCGACATACAGCAGTGTTTCTTACAATCCGATTTTACCGTTATCCATCTTCATTTTCCTTTGGTTGAATGACACAGGTGCATATTGCATCGGCTCACTTATCGGCAAACACAGACTGTTTGAACGTATTTCACCAAAGAAATCCTGGGAAGGCTCTATCGGCGGCGGAGTGGTAGCTATCGGAGTTTCTTTTGTACTGGCTCACTATTTCCCGTTCATGTCCATGTGGGAATGGGCAGGACTGGCATTGGTGGTTGTCGTATTCGGTACATGGGGTGACCTGACGGAATCATTGCTCAAACGCCAGTTGCACGTTAAGGATTCGGGAACAATTCTTCCGGGACATGGCGGAATGCTCGATCGGTTTGACAGTGCTTTGATGGCTATTCCAGCGGCAGTTGCTTATATATACGCATTGACGTGGTTTTAATCCGGACTTCTTTTAGAAGAATAGAATTGCAATAAAATAATAAAGGTCGGGAACTTCTTTGGAAGTATCCCGACCTTTTTCACACACAGCAAATCATAGTTAGAGGTTATCGGATTGAAGAAGTAGAATGTACATCCTTCGCTTTTTCCGGTACACCTACCGGATGATCCAAGTCAAGTACAATCACTCTGCCTTCTCCATTATCTTTTGAGTTTATTGTAACCTTAAAACCTTTTGGTGCCACCCAGGAATCTTTTGGTGTCGGATAGAATTTCTCCAAATTATAAGAAACTCGTCCCCATCCCCAATAACCGGTCTTGTCATCATACGTATTATAACGCAGTTCCAAGTGTACATAACCGTCTTCCGCCACTTTTAGAGGTGTCGGTTCTTCCGCACCAATCAGGTTTTGTACAAGGCTGATACGATGTTTTTCAGAACGGGGAATATCCTGACGGAAGATTACGTTCAGGAACTTTCCACCCAACCACATATCGCCTTGATAAATCAAGATAGGGTCATTCCCGAATTCTTCGGACTCTTCTTCAGTTTTCATTTCTTCCACTTCTTTAGTCAACACATCCTGAATCCCTTCCATCTTCACCTGGACTCCACCTTCCACATCATACAGAGGATTGAAGAAGGCAACTACACGTTCACCATCTACCGGCTTGTACCAGGGAATAGAAGTACTGACCGGATCAATCGTTCCCCAACGGTCACCTTTCAAATAATAACCACCGCCACCGGTTGCATGAACTGTCGCCCAGTCCCAACTGAAATCTCCTATCGAATAACCGTCATCATCACATGACTGTAACATCGGCACTAATGCCAGCAATAAAATACCTAAAAGCCACTTAATTTTTCTCATATTGTTTTTCCTTTCTTTTTTAACCTTCTGTACTATAAATAAAAAAGCCGTGCAAATATTGCATCGGCTTTACGTTTATTCAGAAAAAGAAAGTTATTTTTTCAACAGGGCTAGCATTTCACGCGCTGCATGACGGGGAGCACCGGCAGGGCCTAACCGTTCTGCCATATACTCATATTCTTTAAGCATCTGTTTTCTATACTTTTCATTTTCAAGTATATTCTTCAATTCCTGCTGTATATTCTTTATGGTCATCGTGTCCGCCACCAACTCTTTCACCACTTCACGGTCGGCAATCAGATTGACCAATGAAATAAATCTCACCGTCAGAATATGACGCCGCAAGAATGAAATGACTTTCCCGATAGGAGTATGATAACAAACGACCTGGGGAACGCGGAACAAAGCCGTCTCAAGAGTAGCTGTACCCGAAGTGACCAAAGCCGCATCCGCATGCTGCAAAAGCCGATATGTCTGATCGAAGATTATTTTCACTTTCGCATCGCCCATGTATCGCTTGTAGTATTCGGGAGCAATAGCAGGAGCTCCTGCCAAAACAAGTTGATAATCAGGAAAAGCGGATGCCGCCTTCAACATATCCGGCAGATTATCCTTAATCTCCTGTTTCCGGCTTCCCGCCAAAAGGGCAATTATCGGCTTATTCTCCAATTGGTTCTCCGCTATAAATGTTTCAAAGTCTTTCGGATGTGCTTCCTGATACGCAGTAACTTCATCTACCGTAGGATTGCCTACATAATGAATGGGGTACTGGTGTTTTCCTTCGAAAAATTCCACTTCGAAAGGAAGGATAGAGAAAAGCTCGTCCACATCACGCTTTATATTCTTGATACGGTACTCTTTCCATGCCCATATCTTCGGAGAAATATAATAGTAAACCGGAATCTGCGTCCTGGCATGCACGAATTTGGCAATATCGAGGTTGAACCCCGGATAGTCCACCAAGATTACTACATCAGGATTCCAAGAAACGATATCTTCCTTGCAACGTTTCATGTTCGCAAAAATGGTGCGCAGATGAAGCAATACAGGAATAAAACCCATATAAGCCAATTCCTTATAATGCTTTACCATTGTTCCGCCGACAGCAGCCATCAGGTCGCCCCCGAAAAAACGGAAATCAGCCTGCGGGTCTTCCGCTTTCAGGGCAGACATCAGATGGGATGCGTGCAAGTCGCCGGATGCTTCGCCGACAATCAGATAATACTTCATATTTAATAGATTACAGATAATGAAGAATAAAGAATGAGGAAAAGAATGTCATTCATTCCCCATTATCATTTGTCCGTTATCCATTTGTTCAATTCGTCGATAAAGTCATATGCCGTCACATCAACGGTAGTCGGAGTGATAGCCACATAGCCATTTGCCAGTGCCCAGTGGTCGTTCTTCTCGTTTTCGGGTTCATGGTCGGTAAATTCACCCGCCAACCAGAAATAATTCGGGTCGGTCAGACGGGGACAAGCAGTCCATTCGTTGCTCCAATGCCCTTTTGCTTGTTCACAGACCTTTATTCCTTTTATATCAGTTGTATCCGGGAAGTTCACATTAAGACAAGTCAGAGCGGGAAGTCCTTTTTCCAGTACCATCGAGGCAATACTGCGGATGTAAGGGCCGGCAGCGTCAAAATCGGCATCCTGCTCATGGTTGCACAAAGAGAAACCTATGGAAGGAATCCCATTCAGACACCCTTCAATCACCACTCCCATTGTACCGGAATAATGCACATTTGAAGCCGAATTATCTCCGTGGTTGATACCGCCGACTACCAGATCCGGCATTCTGTCGAGTACTGTATTTCGTGCCAGTTTGATACAGTCGGTCGGTGTACCCGTGCATTTATAGACCGTCAATCCTACTTCTTTCTTGACCAGTTGATAATGAACGGGCTGCGTCACCGTCAGCGCACAACCGCTGCCCGAACGTGGGGAATCAGGTGCCATTACTACAATTTCCCCCAAAGGGCGAAGAAACTTCACCAGTTCATTAATACCTTTAGCCATCACGCCATCGTCATTCGATACGAGTATCAACGGCTTTTCATTTTCCATATATTCAATCCTTTCCTTTTTAATATCCGCACAAAAGTAGCAAAAAGAAGCCGTACTGCCAAACCCTCTACTCATCAGATGAAAAGTATCTTCCCACCCCCACTCTTACCCGTTTACAAATCTTAATCTTCTGCAAGCGAGCAAAAAAAGAAATAAATATCCAATATAAATATGTATATTTGCAGGCTCACAAAGAGAAAAGTAGATGAGCAACCTGTCTTGGTTTTGTGGCTGTTTCGTCCGACAGTTATTAACAAAACAGGTGACTTATCAACAGAAATTGCAAAGTTTCTCTTTTTTCGTAGGCGCTCTAAGGATTTATCACTTATTTCGCTGCCAATAAATTTAGAGAATATGGGAAAAATTATTGCTTTGGCCAATCAAAAAGGCGGTGTAGGAAAGACTACGACTACGATTAACCTCGCAGCCTCACTTGCTACACTCGAAAAGAAGGTACTCGTGATAGATGCCGACCCGCAAGCGAATGCCTCTTCCGGACTGGGAGTAGACATCAAGCAGTCGGAATGCACTATCTATGAATGCATTATTGACAGAGCCAACGTACAGGACGCTATCCTCGACACTGAAATTGATTCTTTAAAAGTAATCTCTTCGCACATCAATCTTGTAGGAGCAGAGATTGAAATGCTGAACCTCCCAAACCGCGAAAAGATTCTGAAAGAAGTGCTCACACCCTTGAAGAAAGAATATGACTATATCCTGATAGACTGTTCGCCTTCATTAGGACTTATTACGATTAATGCCCTGACAGCGGCGGACTCGGTGATTATCCCCGTGCAAGCCGAATATTTCGCTCTCGAGGGTATCAGCAAACTGCTGAACACCATCAAAATCATCAAATCAAAACTGAATCCGGCTCTTGAAATCGAAGGTTTCCTGCTCACGATGTACGACTCACGTCTGCGCCAGGCGAACCAGATATACGATGAAGTGAAACGCCACTTCCAGGAACTGGTGTTCAACACCGTTGTCCAACGGAATGTCAAACTGAGCGAGGCTCCCAGCTACGGTATCCCGACCATCCTTTACGATGCGGACTCTACCGGCGCCAAGAACCACCTGGCTCTTGCTAAAGAGATTATCAACCGGAATAAATAAAAGAAGAAGATATGGCAACACCAAAAAGAAATGCATTAGGACGCGGACTCGACGCCTTGCTCTCGATGGATGACGTGAAAACCGAAGGTTCTTCTTCCATTAATGAAATAGAGTTGGCAAAGATTGCCGTCAATCCCAACCAGCCGCGCCGTGAGTTTGACGAAACGGCTTTGCAGGAACTGGCTGACTCGATTGCCGAAATCGGCATTATCCAACCTATTACTTTGCGTAAAGTCTCGGACGATGAATATCAGATTATCGCCGGAGAACGCCGTTACCGTGCTTCGCAAAAAGCGGGACTGAAAACAATCCCTGCTTACATCCGCACCGCCGACGACGAGAACATGATGGAAATGGCGCTGATTGAAAACATACAGCGTGAAGACCTGAATGCCGTAGAAATCGCACTTGCCTACCAGCATCTGCTCGACCAGTACGAACTGACACAGGAACGCTTGAGCGAACGTATCGGCAAAAACCGTACGACAATCGCCAACTACCTGCGCCTGCTGAAACTGCCGGCTCCCATACAGATGGCATTGCAAAACAAACAGTTGGACATGGGGCATGCACGTGCGCTCATTTCACTGGGCGACCCCAAACTACAAGTTAAAATATTCGAAGAGATACAAGAGCACGGATATTCTGTCCGTAAAGTAGAAGAAATTGTTAAATCATTAAGCGAAGGAGAAGCTGTGAAAAGCGGTACGCGGAAAATAACTCCGAAACGTGCCAAACTTCCGGAAGAGTTCAACTTATTGAAACAACAACTCTCGGGCTTTTTCAACACCAAGGTACAACTCACTTGCTCTGAAAAGGGGAAAGGAAAGATCAGTATTCCGTTCGGCAACGAAGAGGAACTGGAGCGTATCATGGAAATCTTCGATACGTTAAAGAAGTAAATGACTAGAATAAGTAAGAAATATCAGTTACCCGTCATCGCCCTGCTTCTCTGTTTTCTACAGGTGGCAGGGATTGATGTGTATGCACAATCCACTGTCACTCCGGTGCAGAAAGACACAACTATCATGCAGCGGGAAGCACCGAAAGCCCGTGCCAGAAGGCATCGTGAACCGGCGGCGCAGGACTCGCTGAAGAAAGATTCCATCCGGATTATACCGTCCAAGGAACTTCCTTCCATCGATAGCCTGTCGGCTGCCAGGATACAGATAGCGGACAGCCTGGACGCAGTGAACAAGAAGGAGTTGAAAAAGATAGAGCAACCCGCATCCATCGTTGTCAAGACAGACACAGTTCCGCCCACACAGGATATTAACAAGAAGATATTTGTCCCGAATCCGACCAAAGCGACCTGGCTGGCAGTCGTATTCCCCGGCGGCGGACAGATTTACAACCGTAAATACTGGAAGCTACCTATTATATATGGCGGATTTGCCGGCTGTGCGTATGCACTGAGCTGGAACGGCAAGATGTACAAGGACTACTCGCAAGCCTATCTGGACATCATGGACAGCAATCCGAACACCAAAAGTTACGAGGATTTGCTGCCACCCAACGCTACTTACAACGAGGAGCAGTTGAAAAATACATTAAAACGAAGAAAAGATATGTTCCGGCGTTACCGGGATCTTAGTATATTTGCATTTATCGGAGTTTATCTTATCTCTATCATCGACGCGTATGTGGATGCAGAGTTGTCCAACTTCGATATAACTCCCGACCTGAGTATGAAAGTAGAACCGGCTGTTATCGACAATAACAATCAGTTCCGCTCGAGTAGCCTGAAGAACAAGTCGGTTGGCTTGCAATGCGTATTACGATTTTAAAAAACACAATTTAGATTGATCTTATTATTGAAGCATGAAGAAATTAGTAAACTATTGTTCGATTATTTTCCTTTTACTGGTAGCAACGTCTCAAGTAAAGGCGCAAAGTGTAGATGTAGTGATTCGTGAAAATGGAACTGAACGCAAGGAAAGCATCGACTTGCCTATAAGTATGACATACCCTCTCGACAGTCTGCTGAATGACTGGAAAGCTAAAAACTATATTGATTTAGGTAAAGATTGCAGCACGGCGGAAATCAATCCCTTGTTCAGCGACTCTGTGTACATCGACCGTTTGTCACGCATCCCGGCTGTCATGGAGATGCCTTACAATGATATTGTACGCAAATTCATCGATATGTACGCAGGACGTTTGCGCAATCAGGTTTCGTTCATGCTGAGTGCCTGCAACTTCTATATGCCTATTTTTGAAGAAGCGCTGGATGCATACGGGCTTCCGTTGGAGCTGAGATACCTTCCGATTATCGAGTCTGCACTGAATCCTTCGGCCGTATCCCGTGCCGGAGCTTCCGGTTTATGGCAGTTTATGATAAATACAGGAAAAATCTACGGTCTGGAATCCAACAGCCTGGTAGACGACCGCCGCGACCCGATTAAAGCGACTTGGGCTGCTGCCCGTTACCTCAAAGAGATGTATGCCATTTACGGTGACTGGAATCTTGTGATTGCCGCTTACAACTGCGGCCCCGGTACTATCAACAAAGCCATCCGCCGTGCCAATGGTGAAACAGATTATTGGAAAATCTACAATTATCTGCCTAAAGAAACACGTGGATATGTACCTGCCTTTATCGCAGCCAACTACGTAATGACTTACTACTGCGACCATAACATCTGCCCGATGGAAACAAACATTCCGGCAAGTACGGATACAGTGCAAGTCAACAAGAACCTGCACTTCGAACAGATTGCCGACCTTTGCAATGTTCCGTTGGATCAAGTCAAGAGCTTGAATCCGCAATATAAGAAGTCAATGATTCCGGGTGACAGCAAGCCTTACACACTCCGCTTGCCTATCGAAGCCATCAGCACTTTCATCGACAGACAGGATACGATTTATGCGCATCGTGCCGACGAGTTGTTCCGTAACCGTAAGACTGTGGCTGTGAAAGACATTACGCCTGCAACACGCAAAGCGACAACAGCCGTTGCCGGTAAAGGCAAACCGACCTATCACACGATAAAAAGTGGTGACACTTTGTCATCTATTGCAGGAAGATATGGTGTTAAAGTTAAGGATATACAGCGGTGGAACGGACTGTCCAGTACAAAGATTGCCGCAGGAAAACGATTGAAAATATACAAATAAACGGTTTCCCGCTTGCACGGTTCGGAAATTTGCTTATTTTTGCAAAACCAAGCAAGTGAAAGGATAACAATTATGGATAATCTGCCCCCAAAAGAAATAGCTGACGAAGAGATGATCAATCAGGCGTTCCACGAACTACTGAATGATTATCTCAGCACAAAACATCGCAAGAAAGTCGAAATCATAACGAAGGCTTTCAACTTCGCCAATCAAGCGCATAAAGGTATCAAACGCCGTTCCGGCGAACCTTATATTATGCACCCGATTGCTGTCGCAAGTATCGTATGCAATGAAATTGGTCTTGGTTCGACCTCTATTTGTGCGGCTTTACTGCATGATGTAGTGGAAGATACTGATTATACGGTAGAAGACATCGAGAATATCTTTGGCCCGAAGATTGCCCAAATTGTAGACGGACTGACTAAAATATCCGGTGGTATCTTCGGTGACCGTGCCTCGGCACAGGCGGAGAACTTCAAGAAGTTACTGCTCACGATGTCCAACGACATCCGTGTAATCCTTATCAAGATAGCCGACCGACTGCACAACATGCGCACCCTTGGTTCCATGTTGCCCAACAAGCAATACAAGATTGCAGGAGAAACGCTTTATATCTATGCTCCATTGGCCAACCGCCTGGGTCTCTACAAGATCAAGACTGAACTCGAGAACCTGAGTTTCAAATATGAACATCCAGAAGAATATGCGGAAATAGAAGAAAAACTGAATGCCACAGCCGCCGAGCGCGACAAGGTTTTCAATGACTTCACAGCTCCTATCCGTACCCAGCTCGATAAAATGGGATTGAAATACCGGATACTTGCCCGCGTAAAATCAATCTATTCCATTTGGAACAAGATGCAGACCAAGCATGTTCCTTTCGAAGAAATCTTTGACTTGCTGGCTGTCCGAATCATCTTCGAACCACGTAACGAGGAAGAAGAGCTCAACGATTGTTTCGATATCTACGTTTCTATCTCCAAGATATACAAGCCACATCCCGACCGTCTGCGCGACTGGGTGAGCCACCCGAAAGCAAATGGTTATCAGGCGTTGCACGTCACTCTGATGGGTAACAACGGACAATGGATTGAAGTCCAAATCCGTAGCGAACGGATGAACGATGTTGCCGAACAAGGTTTTGCCGCCCACTGGAAATACAAAGAAGGCGGTGGTAGCGAAGACGAAGGCGAACTGGAAAAATGGCTGAAAACAATCAAGGAAATATTGGATGACCCGCAACCGGATGCCATCGACTTCCTGGATACCATCAAGCTGAATTTATTTGCATCCGAAATATTTGTATTCACACCGAAAGGGGAATTGAAAACTATGCCGCAGAACTCTACGGCACTCGACTTTGCTTTTTCCCTGCACACGGATATCGGCAGCCATTGTATTGGTGCCAAGGTGAATCATAAATTAGTGCCGCTAAGCCATAAGCTACAAAGTGGCGACCAAGTGGAAATATTAACCTCGAAATCGCAACGCGTGCAACCGCAATGGGAAGTATTCGCTACCACTGCCCGTGCCCGTGCCAAGATAGCGGCGATTCTCCGCAAAGAACGGAAGGCTAATCAGAAAATCGGAGAAGAGATACTTAGTGAGTTCCTGAAGAAGGAAGAAATCCGTCCGGATGATTCCGTTATTGAAAAGCTACGCAAGCTGCACAACGCCAAGAACGAAGAAGAATTGCTGGCTGCTATCGGCAGTAAAACTATCATCTTGGGAGAAGCGGACAAGAATGAACTGAAAGAAAAACAAACCAGTAACTGGAAGAAATACCTTACGTTCTCTTTCGGCAACAGCAAAGAGAAACAACAGGAAGAGAAAGAGCCGCAGGAAAAAGAAAAAATCAACCCGAAGCAAGTACTCAAGTTGACGGAAGAAAGCCTGCAAAAGAAATATATCATGGCAGAATGCTGTCATCCGATTCCGGGTGATGACGTGCTAGGTTACGTGGATGAAAACGACCGGATTATTATTCACAAACGCCAATGTCCCGTCGCTGCCAAACTGAAGAGCAGTTATGGCAACCGTATATTGGCTACGGAATGGGATACGCACAAAGAGCTTTCTTTCCTCGTATATATATATATAAAAGGTATAGACAGCATGGGACTTCTGAACGAAGTGACCCAAGTCATTTCAAGGCAACTCAATGTAAATATCCGCAAGTTGACCATCGAAACCGAGGATGGTATCTTTGAAGGAAAAATACAGTTATGGGTGCACGATGTGGAAGACGTGAAAACAATCTGCAATAATCTGAAGAAGATTCAGAATATCAAGCAGGTGAGTCGCGTGGAAGAATAAAGAGTTGAATATATACAATAAATGGCGGACAAATCATGCATAATATTGCATAATTGTCCGCCATTTATTATTCTAACAATTATAATATATTCACACTGACCGGAATAGAAAAGCCATTGGAAAATCGGACAAAAAAGACTCCCCGATAACCTTTCCCTTCTTCGGCTTTTGTATTAAAAGATATAGTAAAAGAAGAGTTTGAAACTACCTTACCCTGTTGAGCCACATCAAAAGTAAACCAATCCATATCTTTATTTTTAGTCAACGTATAACTCATGCCTGTTGGCAAATTTCCGACTTTTATATTAATCTCCCCTGTATCCTGGCATGACATTGTCAACAAGTATTTGTCAGCCTGCACATCTATAGGACGTTGCGGTATCAAAGAGGAAGCCCCATAAGACAATGCCCCCAAATCAACATCTTTTCCTTTATTTTCCGAAATATTCATTTGCATCTGCCCTTTTCCGATAGCAGGACTCTCCGGCAAAAGAGTAAAAACACCTGTCTCCGGACTGACAAATAGCGGATCTCCATATACAGCATTTTGTTCACAATCCATACTTTTCAAACGGGCTTCCCCTTTTTTATCTTTCTTGTTCGCATCAAAAAACAGGTCGTAATCAAAATGATTGTTGGTATGTGAATGAGATTCATAAATACCACATCCCCTGGCTTTAGGATTATTCTCTTTGCGATTGAAGAAAATATTATTCCTGCTATACCCCTGAAACATCCCCCTATCCACATCACTACCATACCCTACACTTGATATGCAATTTCCGGAAATATGAAAAGTATTGTTGATAAAGTAGTGTAAACCATGTGAATGCATCGTTCCTCCTCCATTTTTTATACCATAACTATACTCCCTGTTACTATCTCCCAAATTAAAGATTACATTCCTTATCAAATAAGAAGGTCCCCTCTTGTTCGGAGCCGTACTGATTCCAACCCGAGCCTGCTCAATTCTATTATTATAAAGTCGGACATTGCACTGCCCACCGTCCATTTCCAAGCCGTCATCTTGTGAAAAAGCCAGATAGTTTCCATAGACATCAGCATCCACATTCATTCCACCATCTATTTTTCCATTATTAAACCCACCCAGTAAATCATGCAAACGATAGTGATCTGCCCCCACTACATCATTATAACGGATTACTAAACCTCCCCTGCTTCTCATATATATTCCCTGCGGGCCTTGTGGATGCCAAAAACGATAAGGTATCCCTTTAGCTCTCCCAACCTCACGAACTCCATGCCAGGCATTAGAATGACCTTTAGGATCATGAATATAACATCGTTCTATTACGATATTTTTGGGTCCGGGTACTTTTCCTACCGTTCCCAAATATATACCGGCATCATTACGGATAACTACTCCTTCATCATCAATAAAACAAGCATTATCCCTTTTATATTTAGATGCAGGATAATTTATAGAATCTTCCAAATGTACCTGATCAACAGCAATACGCCCCCAAGCAGAGATATCAGCACCTATAATCCTGACATCCTCACAATTTTCACGAATTGCCACAGCATCTATCCGCCCACCTTTTACTACAAAGTTTTCTAAGATCAAATATTTGCAATCATCTATTTCCAATGCCTGGCGACAAGTAGAAGGAGCCTCAACAGCAACATCCCCTATTATCTTAATCCAGCCATTTGCGCGCCCTTTTATGCCTTTCAGCACTACTCCCGTACCAGCCTTGAATTCTTTCATCTCGCTTAACTTCAACATCTCCTTTACAGGTGGACAACTGCTCCAAGTAACAAATTTATCCTTCTTTATAGTAGTCCATTTATTTTTACGCATTTTCTCCAACCGAATCTCATACTCTGTATTCTCTTCCAAATTCATGATGGAGCCTCTCAATTGAAAACGTTGGGTATCATAATAAGGAGCAAAAGCTTCTTTCCACTGCAATTCATCTTTGGCCTTATACAAAAGCCGGAAAGTAGCGGATGTGTTCCATGCTTTATCAAATGCAACATCAAAGACCGAATCACAGTAATAACTGCAATTCTCAAATGTCGGAACCAACTGCATTTTCTTTTGTGCCGATATACTTATCCAACAGCATATCGACATCAGAACCACCAAGGAAATACGATGTAAATAACTCATAACTATCTTCTTTAATCACCTATCTTTTCAACACAAGATCTGCATCATGCAATTCCATCCCAGCCAAAATAAAAGGGGCGACACCTTTCGGATCATTCTCAACAATTTTCTCCGTCACGTAATAATGATAATCCCCTTCCCTATAAGGTTTCCCACCTAATCCACAACCTCCACATATCTGAGTCATTATCCAACCATTTGCTTTATCTGGTTTCATCAAGCAAGAGACCAGACTATCAAAAGCTTCATGAGCCACATCCAAATAGGAAATATCCAAATATCCTTTTCGAGCTCCCTTAGCAAAGCTGTATATAAACATGGAAGAGCCCGATGCTTCCAAGTAATTACCTTCCCTTCCACCACAATCAAGTACCTGAAACCAAAGTTTACTATCCGGATCCTGTACACTTAACAAAGCAGAGGCCACCTTACCATAAATAGATATTAATAAATTGCGTCCGGAATGATTCTCCGGCAAATAATCAAGCACATCCGCAATTGCCATCATATACCATCCAGTAGCCCGACTCCAAAAATGACGGGACTGTCCAGTCTCCGGGTTCGCCCAACGCTGAGTTTTACTCTCATCCCAAGCATGATAAAGCAGACCGGTCCGAGCATCCAATGTTCTATCGTAAATCAGTGTTATTTGCCGGACAGCTTCATCAAACCATTGAGGCTGTTCAAACATCTTTGCATATTCTGCCATAAAAGGTGATGCCATAAAGATGCCATCCAACCACATTTGATGAGGATATATCTTTTTATGCCAATATCCACCTTCTTTGGTACGCGGATGTGTCTCAAGCTGTTTTATTTCCTGATACAAAGCCCTTATATAACAAGAGTCACCAGTTCTTTCATAAAGTGAAAACAATGGAACAGCCGGCCGTATCTTATCCAAGTTGTACTCCTCCAACTTATAATAACGGATATTTCCCAGACTATCTACATAATAATCAAAAAAGTCTTTCATATACTTCCCATAAGCCGGATTACTGGTGTATTTTTCCAATTTACCTATAGCTTCGGCCAAAAGAGCATAATCATACTGCCAGGAAGCTCTTTTATCAAGGTGATCCATATGATGAACAATTGAATCATAGCGAGCCATCATGGCATCCGCCATTTCTATAGAATACTCCAATGGAACTTTTACAACCGGAGCAGTAGAGCATCCTGTCAGAACAGTCGAACCGACCAATGCCATAGAACAAATTATATTTTTTATTTCCATCTTATTTATTCCATTATAGTTATTGGTATAGAAAAGCCATTATCCAGACGGAACAAAATCATCCCGTTCTTCTTGTATTTTACATCTCCTGTAACTTTTAAAGTCAACGTTATAATATCACCGGATTTTATTTCACCGGTTGACGGAGATACATTCAACCATGGTTTCATATCTTCACTCATACGAACGAGAAAGCCGCATGGCTCTATGTTACCAATCTTCACTGTTATCGTTTCAGTCTTTTTCTCCGATAATCTCATTAAATATCTATCAGCCGTCATATCAACAGGACGACGAGGAAAAAGCCTTTCCGGATTTCCGTACTCAAACGCTCCCATATCGGGGGCTTTACCTCTATATCCATCCGTAAAATTAAATATTTTACTCCCTTTATCAATCCCTTTATCACCTTTTTTAAGAGTTAATAGCCCACGTTCCAAATCAACAAATTCAGGCGCTCCATATATAGCATGTCTTTCACTGCCATTCACTGCTACAATCTTACCTTTTTGTTGCGGTTCATACATATTTCCTAAAAAGTCATAGTCAAAATCACATAAAGGGTTGAGATGCGGATCATAGATATTATATCCCTTACGAACCGGATTATTGACCTCTATCAATGAGTAAATAATATTATTACGTAAATAGGCATTAAATAGTTCCCGATTAACATCTTTCCCATATCCGACACCTGCCATCCCACCACCGGCATGAATAATGGTGTTATTAATCAAATATTGCATGCCTTGAGTAAATGTATCTCCACCTCCATTTTTAATGGCGTTGCCGACAAACCCCATTGAATTTCCCTGATTCCAGATTACATTATTAAAAATATAAGAAGGACCTTTACGATTCGGAGCCGTACTTATCCCACAATAGGTCTGCTCCATGCGGTTATCAAAAATACGTATATTGCATTGTCCACCATCCAGTTCAATAGCATCATCCTGTCCGAATGCCATCACATTACCATATACATCTGCATCTTTAGCCAACCCTCCTATCTCACTCCGGTTCTCCCAACCTTCGACAGGGTCATTATAGCGATGAGTCTGACTACCGATAAAGTCATTGTATCGAAGCACCAATCCTCCTCCTGCCTGCATGACATACACAGCATTGGGTCCCTGAGGATGTGTAAACGTATATTTCCGTCCCTTGAACTCTCCCAATTCAATCACCCCATTCCACGGATTTGTATAGCCGACCGGATCATGGATATAACAACGTTCTATCACAACGTTTTTCGAACGATAAACAGTAATTCCCCCATCATTATTTATCATCTTACCATCCCTGTCCAAATAATGTCCGTCTTTATTCTGCCGGACCGACTTACGTCCCCACTGCGTCACCTCACAATTTACAAAACGAACGTTTTCCACGCGTTCATTCGTTTTGATGCCATGGCGGAAACCACCACTGACCAATAAATTCTCGAATATCAGATATTGGCAATCATTCAAATTAAGGGCAGCTTCTTTGGTATCCCCCCCACGCACCGGAACATCACCTACTATCTTTATCCAACCGTCAGCAGTTCCTTTTAATCCCGTAATGGAAAGTGTTCCATCCGCATCCGTCTTAAACTGACTGATGGGTATCGTTTTCTTAACCACAGGAGTAGAAGTCCAAGTTGTAAAAGTTTTATTCAATGTCTGTGTTTTCCTTCCTTTCCCCGACAATTGAATCTTAATGTCATAGGACGTGTTTTCCAAAAGCCGTACCAAACTTCCCCGGCATTCCTGCAAACTGTCATCATAATAAGGAGCAAAAGCTTCATTCCAATCCAACGCCCCACTCTTCCTATAACTTACCTTACACTCCGTATCCCGGCCACAAGGTACGTAATAACTACAAGATTCAAATGTGGGTTCAACCACACAGTCCAGTCTATCTTCTCCCCGTTCAATGCGGCATAGCTTTGTCATTTCAGCTTGCAATGTTACCGATAGACATAATAAAAGGAGTAACGTACAACCTGTTTGTAAAATATACTGTTTCATCATCTATTATTTAATTCTGAAAGCATTACTTTCAAAAAATATACTTAGAAATAAAATCGTAAGTATCAAAAAAGACACTCTCTTTCAAATCACATTTCTTTGAACTGATGTCATGGCCATACCCCGGATATAGTTTCAAGACAACCGCTTTACTTCCGGCATCTTGCAAAGCCTGTGCAAAACGTTCACTCTGTTCATGTTCCACAACAAAATCTCCTGTTCCATGCATCAATAATGCTGCCGGTTGATGCTTTTCAGGAATACGGTAGATTGCTGATGCCTTGCGTAACACTTCAGGAGCCAGATTCTTGAAATATCTCCGACGCTCTGCCTTAGCCTTAGTGATCGCCGGAGCAGCCTGTAAATCAAAAACTCCTGCATAACATACTACCAACCGCGTTCCCGGAATAGTCATCCCTGAGATTGCAGAAAGATGACCACCTGCCGAACCACCACAAAAGCCGAAACGTTCCGGATCAATATTTAGTTCCTTTGCATGTTCTTGTATAAAACGTACAGCATCACGGACATCTTCCAAAGCATTCAATATACTGCTTTCTTTCTCTCTAGAAAGAGAATAACTGATACGGACTCCTGCCACCCCGCCATTTACAGCCGTATACTGCGATATATCCCTACTTGATGACAAAGACCCATGTGACCACCCACCTCCATGTATATAAACCATAAAAGGAGCAGGCCTGTCACTTACCGCCATATCGACCTCAAGTTTCAATTCATAACCCGGATAACGTTTATACACATAGGAACGCGTTTTACAGGTATTATATTGAGCTGGCTGCAACCGGTCAGGAATATACGTATAAGGAACAAACATATCCGGAAAAGCAGCCAGATCAATTACTTTAGCAATCTTTGCACTATCTGCCAGATAATAACCTCCGGCAGTATTCGGTTTTAATACCATCGAATATTTATTAGTGATAACCTGAGAGTACAGAAAAGCACTATTCAGTATTAATCCGGCAAGCAGAAAGTTCAGCCTCATCATTTCAAATTCCGGATCAGTTCTTTCAAATTCAACTCACGCATTCCCTCAAGCACTAACGATGCCATCTTCATGGCTCCCTCCTCGGAGAAATGCGTATCATCACTCTTTCCATCCGGAACAATCGGATTTGTGCCTGCCGGAACATAATTAAACCATTTCTTCGATTTTTCGTCTCCTTGCTCTGCAATAGCAGTAGCACTCTTGGCCTGCAAATCTATCAGAAGAACATTTTCTGTCCGGGCTACTTCTTTTACAATATCCGGATATACTCCATGAGAATCACTGAAAACACCTTTTTTAAATTTACGACGGCTAACTGGAGTCACCAATACCGGAGTAGCTCCTTTACTCTTCACCTCATTCACGAACTTCGTCAGATACTTTCTATAGTCCTCGGGAGACGTATATCGGTCCGGCTTCTTCTGACTGGCATCATTATGCCCGAACTGGATAAAAATATAAGAACCTTCATCTGCTTTAGCCATCAACTTATCCCAACGACCTTCTTCTATGAATGTCCGGGAACTACGTCCACCTTTAGCAAAATTGAGAATTTCCACTTTCTCATTAAAGAAGCGAGGTAATACTTGTCCCCAGCCCCAATCTGTATTCTTCTCATGATTTACATCCTGCATAGTCGAATCACCGGCAAGAAGAACTTTGACTTTCTTTCCGCCTTGTTCACCACTATACAAATAACCGTGCCCTAACAAGAGAAAAACCTGTAAAAGCAACAAAAACTTAAATGATACATCTTTCATAACAATAAGTATTTTATCCTATCAAAACTGTTTATTTATTCATATTAGAAATTACCGGTAAGCCTTACAGCCTCTTTTCCGGCTCCCCTCTCAAACACCACTGATTTCTTATACACCGACAAATCATTGTTGTAAAGTAGGATACGGCTATTATCCGTCCCCTCAACCTGCAACAAGATATCATTATGCCCTATCGGGAGATTACCGCTAACCTGTATATTCCTGCATTGATTCAGAATTATAAGAGGAGCCTCTTCAGCCGGATTCCCGAATGTAAAACGGTGCAAGCTCATATCGGCTACATTTTCACAATAAAGGGCACTTCGCGGATCTTTATTCTGAACTTCAAAAAACATATTCTGCATCCTAAGTCCTTCCACATTACGAACAAAAAGTCCATAAGCCGGCACATCAGCAAAAATCAAGGTTTCAGGATACTCTTTATTACGGTCACCGATATTCCGGCGAAAAGCATCTTCTTTGGATCCCCCACCTTCACAAATAATGTGAATATTCTCCAGGCTCACATTTTGTACCGGATGACCTATCAAACCTGAAATAGAACTGGTCACAAGACCATGCATTCTTGCAGTCATATTTGAAATGCTCACATTCCGCAGTGTTCCTGCCGGTTGAGAGGGACCGCCATCGTAATAATTACGTCCCCGATCCGCCAAACGGATGAAAATAGGAGTCATGAATCCATTAGAGACAATATTATCTATATGTATTCCGTCAACCAAAGCTCCATCGACCGTTTCTAAAGCAATGGCTCCCAAAGTGCGCTCATTCCGAGGATAAATGGTAGAATAGTCCGACCGCCACAAAGAACAGTTACTGACCGTAAAATTCAAAAACGCCCCATTCGTTTCTGTCCCCCATTTCAAAGCATTACAGTTAGAAGCAATCACACAATTTGCCACTACCACATTTTCACATTTACCGGTAGCATTCGTCGTTTTAAAGCATATAGCATCATCATCCGTATCAAAATTGCTATTCACTATACGCACGTTTTTGCAATTGTCGATGTCGATACCGTCATTATTATAGTTACCATGATTAAAAACAGTAATACCGTCCACCAAGAGATTACTACAATTCTGATAATGTTGCATCCAAGCCGGTGAGTTCCGCAAAGTAACACCACTTATCTTTATCTGGTCACAACTAATGACACGAATAACATAAGGACGCCTGAGTATCGACTTAAGTTCATCCTTTTCATCCGCTTTAAAACTAGAATGAGTCCCTTGTCCGTCAATAATTCCCTCGCCGATTATTGATATATTCTTCACTCCTTCTGCATAAATAAGACTGGAACGCGTATATCTATTAATATGGGAGATATAATGAGAAGGTGTAGGCGGATAATCTTCCAGACGCGTGCTAGCCAACAAGACAGCTCCCCGTTCAAGATATAATGTAACATTATCCTTCAATACTAATGTTCCCGACAGATACGTTCCGGTAGAGAGACGAACCTCCCCTCCCCGTTCAGCCGCTTTATCAATAGCCTTTTGAATCGCAGCGGTATCCAATGTTTTTCCATCACCTTTCGCACCAAAGGACAAAACATCCACAGCCCCCATTGATAAAGAAGCTACGCATGAGAAATATCCCGCTATCAATATTTTAATTATTTTCATATAGCCAATTATAATCAAAGGTTCTTAATGTCCATAACTTTTCAAGAAATGCATATTAGGCAAGACTTCCGAATAAGGCGAGAACAATGGGGTCAATAGCATATTCCCCGCTTTTCCTACCAGCATTAGATTAAATTTGCCTTTTATGTTTTTTACTTTATCAGCTTTATTGTTTACAACAGGCTGCGAAAGCTTCGTCCCATAGGAGGAGACAATAGCATTATCTGTGATATAAATAGCATCCCCTATCTTCTCGACAGCCAAATCCGAAGAGGAACCTATATACCCAATCCCCTTATTTTCATTATCCAATAGAACTGCCGCATCCACCAAACCACGATTACCCATAAAATGCATATCATCTTTATGTAAAGCCCAAGTATCCCTTTCATTATAAGCAGTTTTACCGGGAGTGGAAGTATAAGGTCCGTTCCCCAACCAACGAAATGTCTCTATTGAGGGATGTAGGGCAAACGTAGGACCACATTCCCACAAAGTACCTGTTGTATGATACGGAACAAGATCATAGTCAACTGTCATTACTCCATTCTTAGTTACAGAAAAAATCACATCTCCTTCGATATATTCACCTGCCTTGTCAACCCTGGACCACCGGCAATGTAACCGGGCAGACACCTTCCCTTTTTCTTCCATACAGTCGAACTTCTTCACTTCCGGCGTCAAAAGATATGGCTCCCAACCAAATGTCTTTTTACGCATCAGAAAGTTCACAATATTAATGCTCGGTTTACGTCCTACTCTCAGGTACAAATAAGTATCCATCACTTTTCGCTTATCGGTATCCTGAATAGTGAGCTTACCGTTCTTGTCAACCGCAAACAGATAATCTTCTCCCTGAACAGAAAGCATCGCAGATGATTTCTGTATTCTAAAACGTTTCTGCTCCGGAAGATGCCCCACTAGCTTCAGATAATCAGGCCTCTGATTATCAACTAAAAGAGGAATTGATTTCTCGTACACAGGTGCTCCTCTATTATCCGTCACCTCCAAATAAAGCATGCAATCATTATTTTCAATATCAGCAGGCAATATACACTGCAATGAGATCTTTTCTTGCTGTCCGGCCAGAGCAGACAGTTGGACTGAACCATTACCCAATTCCTTTGACAGATTACGTATCTGCCAGTTACAACGATAACCAACAAGAGAAATAAAATTAAACCTGTTCTCTACCGTCAGTTCAATAATCTGTTTACCTTCATGAATACCAAATTCCTTATCCAATACTACTATCGGAGAATAAATTTTACGCAATTGCCAATAATCTTCCTGAGGATACCCGTCAGCATAAACAATTCCATCCGTTCCTTTATCATTATAACTATCAAGATATCGCAGAGAATCAAGCCATACTCCCATAGGTACCGAGTCACACATAAAATCATTCTTCGTCCGATTACGTAATAACGCCTGATCACTCCAACACCACACCGCACCTCCGGCAATATTCTTTCTACTTAGAATTGTATCGAACTGACTTTCCAAAGCATCAAAAGCCAATCCTAAAGCATGACTATACTCGGTGGTAATTACCGGCTTCTGTTTTAAATCTGCAATTCGAGCCACAGTCTGAGCCGACTGGTAATGAAACGCATAAATGTCAAGATTATCACTCAAGCGTTCCCTGTTCTCCAGAAAATAGTTTCCTGCCATCGGAAGGGCACGCGGACGTGTCGGATCTTTCTGTTTTACATATTGTACAACTTTTTCCACTACCTCCGTATAGGGATTCTCATTCCCAATTGTCCACATTATAATGGAAGGATGATTCTTATCTCTGGTCAATGTAGCTTCCGCCCTTGTACAAAGTTCCGTTGTATATTCCTCTTTATATAAGTTAGAATCACCATAACCAAATGGAACCTCACAACAAACATAAAATCCCATTTCATCACACATCTTATGAAATTCAGGATGGAACGGATAATGCGCCGTGCGGATAAAGTTGACGTTTGCAGCTTTCATCATTTGTAACTGCTTTAAGCGGTCTGCAGTAGTCAATGCCCGTCCGTGAACCGGATCGATCTCATTATGACACGTTCCACGCAAAAGCACCGGAGTATTATTCACCAGCAAAATACCATCTTTTACCAAGACTTCGCGCACACCTACATTCTCACTTATTTGTTGTACAACCGAATTCCGACTGTCCATGATCCTTACTTCCATCCGATAAAGATAAGGTGTCTCCGCAGTCCACAAATGAGGATTCTGCAATCTCCAGTCAAACTGCAGCAACTGACCATTTTCTTTTAACACTATCGGTTGTGACGAAGAAAATAAGTGCCGCCCGGTCTTATCATAAAACAACACTTGTGCACGATACTGTTCACTATCGTCCAATGTTTTAAAAGCAGCCACATCAACATTAAAAGTCAGGGCAGCCCGTTCATTACCCTCCAGCTTGCTCACAAACGTAACATCTTTCAGGTGTAGATTCGGAACAGAAAACAATTCGACATCTCTAAAAATTCCTGCAAGTGCCCAACAGTCATTTAAGTCAAACCGCCAACCTTTTGTCCGGGTGCTCACTTTAACAGCAAGCACATTCGGACGATCAAAATGTAAGAATGATGTAATATCAAACTGACATGGATTAAAAGAGCTTCCCCATCTCCCGGCATAATGTCCATTCACATACACTTCATAGCCGAACTGTACACCATCAAAACGAAGAATTACATGTCTGTTCTTCCACACCGGATTCGCTTTAAACGTTGTTCGATACAGCCCCCATGATTCTACAATATCTGCACCATATTGCGGAGTTTTAAAGCCTTCGGTTTCCCAATTGGATGGAACTGTTATGTAATCCCACGTCGAGTCATCAAAATTGGATTCGACAAAACCCGACAAAGATGATGGAATATCCTTATTCTCAATATATTTGAACTTCCACTTTCCATTCAAAGTTTGGAGTTCCATCTTATTCCGCACCTGATAGACCGATTGCTTGGGTATTTCCAATTCCTGAGCAATACTCAGTACCGGAAATATCAACAAAAGAAACAGAGCAAAGTACTGGTTCATTAAATTTAGCTTATACATATTACTTAATTAGGTTATATCAAATATGATTAATACCATCTCGGATCTCCGATATTACTGATTCCCGCATCCGGTGAAATTCTATAGTTATATCCATCTCTGTCAGGGAAAATGCTATCAGCAGTTCCACCGAGATCCAGCAAAGCTTTAACTGTAGAATCCCCGGATAATTTACCTTTAGAAGTAGTAAGCATATATGAATTATCAACAACAAGAGTCGCCCCCTGAACAAATTTATTTGATATTTTCTGTGTATACATTTCTCCGAACACACAATCATATATTTCCGGTTTTAGAGCTCCTCCTTTAAAATCCAGGAATGGTTTTGTCATACCATTATTATCACCAGTCCAACTACCTTCAATCATAGGTTGCATATTTCCTATTTCATCAAAAGTACAATTTTCGATGACAACAGTGGGAGTACTATAATTATCGATTGCACCAGTAACACGAGCCTCTATTAATCCTCTCATCAGATGATGGAATGTGCTGTTACGAATTACATATTTACGGCAAAGAACATTCCCTTTCACAGTCGTGCTGATGAAAGATGCATGGTCAGAATTATTACGCCCCAAATCAAATGCTTGTGTGTTATCAACTTCAAGTGATTCGATTCTAATCTTTTGCGAAGGAGCGGCATCAACAAAATCTATAAATGAGTTTACATAATTCCGTATTACACAATCTTTCACCAACAGATTAGCCATAGTAAGTTCTGACACATTTTTCATATCTGCACTTATCAACTGAGTAGCCGGTTTATCTGTAATGATTTCATTTTCTCCATCCCAAACCATTCCGGAAAATTCGATACGTTGCAAAGTCACATTCTCAATAGAAGTAGCGGCTTCATCTCCAGTCAACAAAATACCTTTAGCATAAAGTACCGGACGTTCTACTCCCGGTTCGCCTGCCAATACCAGACTTTTATCAATATAGATATACTCATCACTATAATCATACACCGCTTCACCGGTAAACATAATAGTCGTACCAGCCGGTGCTTCATCAATAAGCGCCTGTAGAGAAGCTGCATTGGAAGCATCTATCGTAATTGTCCCTTCCGGTTTGACAGGCATGGTGAACCGCATGATCCCAAGCGATTCTTCTCCGGCATACATCGTTACCTTGTAACTTTCTCCTTCGCTCAATCCGGTAATAAATACGCTACGGGAAGCAAGGTCTTCTTCTGTGAGCAGTTGTTCTCTTACCTCGGAAGTTCCCGAGGTATGTTCAATCGTTATTTTATCAGCCTCAACTGATTCACGCCATTCCAATTCCGCGGTTCTGAAAGAAAGCTTCTCTTCTGCTACCGGCAGGAAAATAGAATAAGCAATCCCCGTAGTAACCTCTGCATAAATATATTTGGAATTTAAAGTTTCGTCTTCCATCGTTCCACACAACCGAAGATAATAGAGATGCTCTTCTTGTAGCTTGGTCAGTTCTGCCGTACGGATCTGTCCATCCGTTTCAACTACCACATCAATTGTTGCAAAGTCCTCATTGGAAGAGACTTCCAGTTTATACCCATGAGCGCCTTCCGTACCGACCCAAGTAGCAACAAAGCCATCATAAACAGCCTCTGCCGTCAACTTCTTTGGTTTGAAAAGACGAGGAGCAGCCAACTCTTCTTCCTCATTACAACCTGTCATGACAAACGGCAATGCCATCAAACAAGTTACCAGCAACATCAAATATATAAAACCATTCTTCTTCATCTTGCTTCACTAATTAATGTCCGTAATAATTCTTCAAAGTTCCCCGGCTATCCGTCACCACATCCTTATGTAACGGAAGAATGTATACCATCGGAGTAGCATTGATAAAATCGTCTTTATAACTCTTCACAAAAGTAGTGTTCACTACTCCGTTGCCATCTGTAGTAGCACTCGCCCATGCTTTCTTAGTATATCCGGCAGGTGCACTTGCTACAGAATTATCGAAATTCAGAATATCCAGCGTACCATCATTATTGGTCTTTACATAAACAGATTGAGGATAGGCACTGTTATTTTTCATCTCTACCAGTTTGGCTTTCATACCCTGTATCTTTTTCTGAAGAAGATTCCAACGAATCAAATCATACTTCCTGATACTCTCACCACCAAACTCCCAAGCACGTTCATCAACCAAAGCGTCGAAGAAAGCGTCATGATCAGTCAAAGCATCCACATAATCATCCACCTTCCGTGCATGGTCTTCCGCTTTAAATGCCCGGCGACGCACCTCTTTCAAAGCCTCCCGCGCATCATCCGTCGGTCCATCGTGAAGTTCATTCTCCGTTTCTGCCAACATCAGAAGTACATCCGCATAACGTATCACAGGCCAGTTAATGCCCGAACTATACTGTACATTCGGCCCTTGAGGGGTTTTCATCCACATTCGAGACCACTTGCCGATGTAAATTGATCTCCATTCGGTAAAAACTTGTTCTATATACCCCTTTTCATCGTTCCAAGCCCATTTGTAAGGAGCGCAAGTCACGTCCCGACGAGTATCTTTATAATCAAACGAAGCATGATAAGGCAAAGTCGCATAATACCAGCCATCCGATTTTCCATAAGCAATATGAGAACTTCCCTCTATCTTATGGCCAATAACGACGCCTACACTTCCACTATAAGTCGTAGCATATGGAATCTCAAACAACATATCTTCGTTGGAAGGGTAAACCTCTTCACACTGGTTCTTAAACACTTGTAGGAAATCCGTATTTGCCAACGTATGCTTCCTGGAGTCGCGAAGCTTGCGGCAATAGGTATTCGCTATCTGATAATAATCCAAATAATTATCTACACGGGTAATTTGTCCGGGAGAGGACGGATCATTATAATCCGGCACCAACATGTATCCTCCCAAAGTCAGCGCCATACGGGCTATCAGTCCTTGCACCGCTCCACGATTCATCCTCTCCACGCTCTGAGTAATTTCGGAAGCATACTGCATGCCGGGCTCCACAGCAATAAGGTCTTCAATCAATGTTTCGAGAATTTCCGTACGTGGTGTCACCTCCAGATAAAAATTATCATCCGGCATTGTCGGCGTCAGTTTGAAAGGTACATCTCCCCAAGCTCGTACCAGATCAAGGTAGAGCATAGCACGAAGTCCTTTGGCTTCTCCATAAAGCTGTCGTAAGTTGGATGGAACGCCTGCCGGATTCTGCGCTAAAAGCAGTCCGTTCTCAATACCGGCAATACATTCGTTTGCCGCATTGATAGCCCGATAGATGTAATCCCAACTGACTAGCTCTTCATTATTGTCTGTAGTAGAATAATCCCAGATTCCACGTCTTGTATTATCTGTTGTCGCATTGCAAGTGCCGAACTCAATATCTGTATTAAAGGCAAATACCAAAGGAATAGTGCGACCATATAATTTTTCTTCAGAGATTTGGGCATAAATATTCAGAATAGCCCGATAAATATCTCCCTCGTTCTGGTAGATATCCTGTTCCGTCAACTGAGAACCGGATCTCGTATCTAAGAAATCACTGCATGAGAAAGCAGTAATTCCCACAAACAATAAAATGATATATGTTTTAATCGTTTTCATACTTTCAGGGTTTAAAATGTAAGATTAGCTCCAAGGGTAAAAGTTCTCGCTTTAGGGTAAGAAGAGAAATCAACTCCGGGAGTCAACGGAGTAGCCAGTCGGGTACTTACCTCCGGGTCGAAACCGGAATATTTGGTCCAAACAAAGACATTATTCACTGTGCAATAGATGCGGCATCTGCTTATTAAAGCCGGTTTCGTCCATCGTGATGGCAAAGTATAACCAATAGTAACATTGTTCAGACGCAGGAAAGAACCATCTTCAATAGCCCATGAATGCAATACAGGTATTTTCATCGCGGGACTCCAAATTTTTGCATGAGCATTCAGCGCACGAAGTTGTTCCATATCGGTAACTTTATTGCCCGCGTCATCATAATATCTGAAGCGGTTGGCACTGCTCATATCAGACAACATATTATAATAATCCTTTTTCCATTGCGTAGTGAATTGTATTTTATTGGCATTATAAACATCATTGCCGTATACCCAGTTAAAGAACAAAGAGACATCCAAATTCTTATATACTGCTGAAAGATTCAATCCACCGGTATGTTTCGGATTGGTATTACCGATTATCTGGCGGTCATTCGGAGTTATTATATAAGTATCCTTATTATTGGGGTCTACCGGAGTCGTCTTTTTCAGTTTCAAAGAACCCGGAGACGGAACACCCGGAGCCTGGTTGACTGTATTATGCGCCTGAGTGATACTTTGTGAATTGGCAACCCCTTCTTTTAAGCACCATTGTCCACCATCATTTATATAGAAATCATCTATCTGATAGAATCCATCCGTCACATAACCATATATCAGACCGGTAGGCTGTCCCACACGTAAAATAAAGTCATCACTTTCACGAAGCCCCTCGGCCCAGTCACTACGATAAAAAGTCTCATTGACACCTGCCAATTTATCAACCTTATTTCTATTAAGAGAAAAGTTCAAAGTAGCCGTCAAAGAAAAATCTCTCTTACGAATTAACTGTCCGGTAATAGAAAACTCAAATCCCCGGTTAGAAGTCTGCCCGATATTTTTCAGTTGGTCATTATATCCCGACGAGGCAGGTACAACAGATTTAAGCAACAAGTCCTTCGTTGTATTCCAATAAACATCGATGGTACCGGACAAACGATTGTTGAAGAATGAATAATCGATACCAAAGTTCCTTGTAACCGTTGTCTCCCATTTCAACGTCGGATTAATCAAAGTGGAAGAGGTATTTTCGTAATACAGATTCGGGACATTGCCGATTCCCGCCACCGGAGAAGTAATGGCACCCACATACGTACGCCGCCACATATCATTGTCGATACGGTTATTTCCCGCTTCACCATAGCTAAGACGTATCTTCATATCATCAATTTGCTCCACATCTTTCAGGAACGGTTCTCCGGAAATACGCCAGGCAAAGGCAGCAGACGGGAATACTCCCCACTGATTGCCCGGAGCGAACTTCGTAGATCCGTCCGCTCTCATGGTTGCCGTAAACAGATATCGGTCTTTCAACGTATAGTTTGCCCGTCCGAAGAAGGATGCCAAACGGGTATCCGCTCCATTGTTGGTTATCGTATATTCGGTAGAACCGGACTGCATTCTATCAAATGCCATTTGTGGCGTAAAGTCTGCGGGAAACATTCTGGAAGAGCTTATAATCGAACGGTCTTGCTCTGACATTGCTTCGAATCCGACAACAGCACTTAAAGAATGTATCTTCTTCAAATTACGCAACTTGAAACTCAATGTATGCGCCGTACGCCAGCGCGGCCTCTCCTGACTTTGAATTTCCGCCATCGGTTTTCCCGCATTCTTTCGTCCGTTGTATGTAATCGGACCGTAGTAACGTTCAGTTTTCCGGTCACTAGTCTGGATTCCGAACTCGCTTTTCCAGGTAAACATTTTATTAATGTTCCAGGAAACAGCCGTATTCACATTCAGTTCCTCTCTTACCTGCTTCTTATAATCCTGATTAATGAGAAGAACCGGATCATAAAGTTCACTCAACGCTTCAATATCATCATCCGCTGCCTCGTCGATATTGATATCGCCACGAGTATCGCGTCCGGTAACCGGACGGAAACTGACAGCGTTCTTAATCTGTGTGGAAGAAGTTGCAGACGTACCGGCTCCCATCGTTGTAGCGTTACTATAATAAGCAGAGAGGTCGAACTTCAATGCGCGGCTAATCTGATGGTTCAACTTAAAGTTTGCATTAAATCGTTCAAAAGAAGAGTTCAACAAAATGGCATCTTCATTCAGATAAGTAAAACTGGCTGTAAACTTTGTTTTATCCGACCCCCCACTAATACTAATATTGTGTGACTGTCCCCAGGCATCCCGTCCATACATTTCATCCTGCGTATCTCTCGCCCTGATATTTTTATAAATATCAAAGTCATCCACATCGCCATAAATATTCAGGAAGTTACTAATATCATTTCCATATTTGAGACTCAATAGTTCATGCTGCAATGTGACAAATTCGTATGAATCCAACACATCATATTTCTTTGCCACCTTTTTATATTGCGCATAACCGTTATAGCTGATAGATGTTTTTCCCGCCTGAGCAGACTTGGTCGTAATGATAACCACACCATTCGCACCTCTCGCTCCGTAAATAGCAGTAGAAGCTGCATCCTTCAGAATATCAATTGACTCGATATCATTGGGAGATATGTCCGAAATCCGATCCATCGGAAATCCGTCAACAATATACAGCGGACTATTATCTTGCGTAATAGAGCCACCACCACGAACTCTTATCTGAACTTCCGCATCGGGTGCTCCATCCGTCGTTGTGATATTAACTCCTGCCATACGTCCGGTAAGAGCGGAGACCGTATTCGATATCGGAATGTTCGCAATGGATTTCCCCGACAAAGTAGCGACCGAACCTGTCAAATCCTTTCTTGCAACAGTCCCGTAACCAATTACCACCACTTCTTCCATATCAATAGCGGCTTCTTTCATCACAACTTTATAAACAAGATTCTTACGATTGAAAGGAATCTCCACAGTCTCCATTCCGAGAAAAGAAAATACTAAAGTCTCTCCTCCTTTAGGCACTTTCAGACTAAAAGTACCATTTGCAGTCGTCAGTGTTCCACTCGCCGTACCTTTTACAGTAACAGTGGCCCCTACAACCGGTTCACCATACGAATCAATCACACTTCCGGTAATATCCCGCTGAGCGAAAGCCACCATCGGCAGACATAATACAGCGACTAAAATCAGATAGTGTCTGAACATCTTTTTTTCTTGCCTTGTTTTCATTGCATATTAATTTATTATAGGTTAATTTTCATCTTTCACATACATACTGCTATATTTCTTCGGAGTTACTCCAAACTGTTTCTTGAACGCTACACTAAAATATTTCACATCAGGAAAACCTGTAAGATAAGCCACCTCACTCACATAATAACGTTGTTCCCTTAATAACGCCGCAGCCTTTTTCAACCGGATAATCTTAATAAAATCATTCGGTGAAAGCCCGGTCAGCGCTTTCAACTTATTGTAAACAGATGTGCGGCTCATGCCTAATTCCGAACAAAACACATTAATTGAAAACGTAGTATCCGACAGATACTGCCCAATAATCTGTTCCGACTTTTGCATAAACTCATTATCCATGTTATTGGTATATCTCACCATATCTTCTTCGCCTGTACTGGCTGCAAAGGTTTCTTGCAGATGCAACCTATTCTTCAATATACTTTCAATTTTCACTTTCAATATACCAATATCAAACGGTTTCAGGATATAGTCTTCAGCACCGGCTTCATATCCGGCTATAATATTCGACTTCTCATCCAATGCTGTAATAAGAATAACAGGGATGTGGCAATAAGACATATCGGATTTCATCTGCCTGCACAATTCATCTCCACGCATCAACGGCATCATTACATCCGAAAGGACAATCTGAGGGGAATGCTCTTTCAACAATTCCATAGCCTCTACACCATTATGCGCAATAAAAATATGATATTGTGACGAAAGACTAGCTGACAGATATTCACACATTTCGACATTATCTTCTACCAACAACAATTCAGGCAATACATCCGCAGCCGCTTCCTCATTTTCCACATCAATGCCATCATACGTCTCACTTACTTTGTCATCTATCACTTCTTCCGAAAGGAAATGCCGGTTCCCATTTTTAAATCTCAGAATAAAGGTACTTCCTTTCCCTTCCTCACTTTTAAGGCTGATTTTACCCTGCATCAGAGAAACCAGACTACGGGTAATAAGTAACCCCAAACCACTTCCCGTTTCTGAAGTATTGATCGCATTATCAGCCCGGTAATACCGCTTAAAAAGATGTTTCTGAGCCTTAACCGGTATTCCTATCCCATTATCGGCAACAGTAAATCCCCATGAAGCCTCATCCACATAAGAATTGACACATATAGAGCTTCCATTCGGACTATATTTTATTGCATTAGACATCAGATTATCAAATATCGTATCCATTTTTGCCGTATCAAACCATACTTCCACTTTTCCGCTTGTCCCCTCAAAAGACAACAAGATATTTTTTTGGTTCGCAAGGGGCTTGAAGTTCTCCGTCTTACGTTTTAACCACATATTCAGTTCACATCGGGTTACCGTCAATTTCAATGCATTAGACTCGGCACGCTGCAGGTCAATCAATTGATTTATCAATGAGTTCAACTTCTCTACATTTCTCAAGGCTAAATCAAGAAAGTGCCGTCCTTGAGAACTCAAACCCTGCTCCTGTTCCAATTCGTTTAATGGTGCCTTGATCAAAGTTATCGGTGTACGGATATTATGTGCCGTGTCAATAAAAAAACGGGTACGTTCGCGTGAAGACCTTTCCGCCATTCTGTTAGTAAAATAACGATAAAGCATATAAGCTATATATAAAGACAGTAACACATAAAGAATATAAGCATAAATGCTACTCCAAAATGGCGGCTGCACAATTATGTTAATAGAACGTATTTCACTGACAGATGAATCATTTTCATTAAATACACGAACTTGCAAAGTATAATCCCCCGGTTCTATATTACTATATGCCGCAACAGACAAAGTGGAAGGAAGGCTCCATTCCCTGTCAAATCCTTCCAATTTCCAGCTAAACATCCATTTATCAGGATTACTGAAATTTATATTTACGAACGAAACTGAAAACGTATTTTGATCATAGTTCAAAACAACCTTCTCCGTCTCATCAATAGTATCCTGCAAGGGAGATCCTTTCATTCCCGGATAAACCACCTGATTAAACAGTGAGAACTGATCAAAATAAAGTTTCGGCTGCGACACTTTTGTAATTGCCGTCTCCGGAGAGAATTCAACAGCACCGACAGGAGAACCGAAAACCAAATTACCATTTGTCCGTCTGGTATATGCGCCTGTATTAAAATCTTCACTTAAAAAACCATCTGCCATACCGAATTTATAGGTCTGCCTTGTTTGAGGATCCATCCGGATAAGTCCCATATGTGTACTGATCCAAAGTTGCGAGAAGCGGTCTGCCAATATACCACAGATAGTATAATTTTCAAAGCCTTCTATATTGACTATACGATTGGCCAATATATCGTAATAGCTAAGCCCTCCCTCTGTCCCCAGCCATAACTTTCCGTTATGATCCAGGTACATCGTATTAATATAAGGATTATTCAAACTGCCTTCCACCTGTGAAGCGGCAGTTATCTTCTCTACTTTATTATTACTTCTGTTTATCTGATAAAGTCCGGAACGCGTACCGGCAAGCAGGGTCTGCGCATCCTTCTCTATAAATGTATTGACAAATTGCAAATTAATCCGGGTATAAGAATCCGTTCGGGGAGTATAGCGCAACAGATCACCTTTGAACTGCGATATCCATATGTCGTTGTCTTTGTCCGCATAAATAGCAGTAATATCATTTGTCACCATCTTTTTACCGGTAGACTCCACTGTAAGATGCCGCATACTTCCCGTACGCTTGTTAAGAGAATATACACCGGCAGAAAATCCTGCTGCCCAAACATTTCCATTACCGTCTTCACACAAAGACATTATACTGTTATCTTGAGTAAAAAAATGTTTCCACTTGCCAACAGAAGCAATAAACACACTTACTCCCTTATTATTAGCATACCACATATCCCCGTCTTTATCTTCAAGCAGGGCATTAACATAACTATGTGCCAATGAATTAGGATTCATTTTCTCGTGTAGCGTCATAGTCACATCAAACGTGTGCGGATTATACACACAAATACCTCTGTTATAAGTTCCAATCCATATTTTCCCGTCCTTATCACAATAAATATCGTAGACATTCTTACTGATCAAGTCATTCGTCTGGTCTTCACTTTCAGTCATCGTTGCCATAATCTGACGTGTATTCTTGTCTATAAACATGATTCCTCCACCATCAGTCCCAACAATAATATTATCATGATCGTCTGCCGTGATAGAACGGATGGCATAATGATTATTTCCAAGAGAAACCGGTATAAACTTCCGGTCTTCCAACTGATAGACAAACAATTCACCGGTAAAATTCCCAAGCCATATTTCCTTATTTGAAACGTCGTAATAAGAAGTACGAATCTGAGAAACAACATTTTCTTGTCCGAATACATTCTGTAAACTCACCTTGAAAGGTTGATTCACAACTTTCAAAAGATAAAACTCCTGCCCGGTAAACAACGCATACCGACCGGCTTCCAGCTCATTTATTTCATAAACAGTATTCCCTTCTAAATCTGTGATCGCAGATAACTTCTTTTCTTGCGGAAAATAACAATAAAGTCCTTGAGACGAACAAATCCAAATACAATTACGAGTATCTACATAGATTTTAAAGATAAACGGTTCATCCGTCTGTAAAAGTGAGTCGAGTCTCAGCTGTAGATTGTAACTATCTGTATTTTTATCATAATAATACAAATTACCATGACTACTAAATCCCCATATATCACCGTCAGGCGAAGTAGCCAGACCAAAAATACGTGAATCCTTGGTCTGAGGCAAAGTATAATGACGGATATTCTTCCCATCGTATCTATCAAATCCTGCCCGTGTTGCAAACCACATAAAATGAGATTTGTCTTTCACTATCTGGAAAACTCTCCGGTTGCTCAGTCCATTATCGCAATTAATAGTCTGCATATACTGAGCATGCAACGGAGTAAAAATAGATAGAAATAATATGTATATAAATGAGTATTTCATAGCCCTTTTATTTGAATAGAAACAAATGATTCATATCACAAATATAGGAGTAGAAACGAATCTGGCATATTTTCAGAAGAGCTTTTTCGGGCATTTGACAGGTAACAAACCATTTATGATAAAGAACACACTTTTTGTTCGGAACAGAGACATGAATCATCGCATAATCAACTGTAAAATAGCCTGTATGAGGGTATAAAGAAAAAAGCTGTTGCAACACGATTACGTATCACAACAGCCCTATATTTTTTACTTAATAAAGTAGATATTGGCAAAAAAGACTATTTGTTCATCTTCCGTCCAATTCCCGTTTGATAGCCAGAAGTTCGTCTTTTATCGCTTTCAGTTTATTCACAATCTCATAGTTACGAATCGTAGCCTCCTTATTATCTTTCAGACGTTGTCGGGCACCGGGCAGTGTCATTCCTTTTTCTTTCACCAAGTGATAAATAAGCCCGATTGTCTCCACATCTTCCTTACGATACTGACGTATCCCTCTCCCTATCGTCCTAGGAGAAATTTGCGGAAACTCCTTTTCCCAAAAACGAAGTAAGGATGGATTGACCCCAAACATATCGGCCACCTCTCCTATCGAATAATATAGTTTCAGTTCTTTATCCGTATTTAGCATAACCAAACTCCTTTTCTAAAAAGATTAATCGAATACCTTACCATGATTGGCTGCCAACTGAATCATCTTCTCGTAATCATCCGCACTCAAATCCATGAAATAGTAATTTACCGGATTCACGACCTTACCTTTCACGTGCACTTCATAATGGAGATGCGGCCCCGTACTCTTTCCCGTACTACCTACCTTTCCGATAATCTCACCACGCACCACTTTCTTTCCGACCTTTGTATTGAATCCCTGCAAGTGCGCATAACGTGTCATATAACCGAAACCATGGTCGATTTCAATCGTGTTGCCATATCCGGTTTCCCATCCTACTTTGACCACTGTCCCGTTTCCGGTAGCATAAACGTCCGTCCCCGGATGAGCGGAGAAGTCCATCCCCGCATGGAATTTCGTCGTACCGTAAATCGGGTCGATACGTGTACCATAACCGGATGCTGTCTGACGAAGGTCTTTATTTGAAATAGGCTGTATAGCAGGCATACATTTCAACATTTCATCGTGATTTTTGCACATATCTATCACATCGTCGAAAGATTTGGACTGGATATACAAACGCTTGGAAAGTACGTCCAACTTCTGAGTGGTATTCACAACCAGTTTCGAGTTCGCCAAATCCATCAATTCCTCGTAACGGTTCGTGCCACCGTAACCCGCCTGGCGGATAGCCGGAGAAACCGGGTCTGCCTGAAGGATAACCCGATAGAGGTTGTCATCACGTTGCTGAATATCCTGAAGCACTCCTATAGCATCGTCCAACCGACGTGAAAGCACATTATACTGTGCCAGCAGGCGGCTGTTCTCGATTCTTAATTCCTTCTCCGACGGAGAGCCGAAGATAAGGAGCAGTATGATGAAACACCCCGCTCCCAACCCCATACCATAGAAAAGCCGGCGCAAATAACTCAGTGCACGCTGCCGCACGGTAGGGTAAATCCGGTCATAAGTCTGGGTCTGTGGATTATAGATGTAGTATACTTTGCGCATCTTTTTGGAAATATTTCGCTTGTTAATACGGCAAAAGTAATAAAAACACGCTATCTTTGCACAGTTTTTTGAGAATATTAACCTCAACGATAGATATATAGAAGATATGTTGACTGCAAAAGAAATCAGAGATTCATTCAAGAATTTCTTCGAGTCGAAAGGACACCACATCGTTCCGTCGGCTCCCATGGTGATAAAAGACGACCCTACCCTGATGTTTACCAACGCGGGTATGAACCAGTTTAAAGATATTATTTTGGGTAACCACCCGGCGAAATACCAAAGAGTCGCGGACTCTCAGAAATGTTTGCGCGTAAGCGGAAAGCACAATGACCTGGAAGAAGTAGGACACGACACATACCACCACACCATGTTCGAGATGCTCGGCAACTGGTCATTCGGTGACTACTTCAAGAAAGAAGCCATCAACTGGGCTTGGGAATATCTGGTAGACGTATTGAAACTGAATCCGGAACATCTTTACGCCACCGTATTCGAAGGAAGCCCCGAAGAAGGACTGAGCCGTGACGACGAAGCCGCTTCTTACTGGGAACAATTCCTGCCGAAAGACCATATCATCAATGGTAACAAACACGACAACTTTTGGGAAATGGGTGATACAGGCCCTTGCGGACCTTGTTCCGAAATCCACATCGACCTTCGTCCGGCAGAAGAACGTGCCAAAATCTCTGGTCGCGACCTCGTAAACCATGACCATCCGCAGGTGATTGAAATCTGGAACCTTGTATTCATGCAATACAACCGTAAGGCAGACGGCTCTCTCGAACCGCTTCCTGCCAAAGTGATCGACACCGGTATGGGATTCGAACGTCTTTGTATGGCTTTGCAAGGCAAGACTTCCAACTACGATACAGACGTGTTCCAGCCGATGCTGAAAGCTATCGCAGCCATGTCAAACACGGAATACGGAAAAGACAAGCAGCAGGACATCGCCATGCGCGTGATTGCCGACCATATCCGTACGATTGCTTTCTCTATCACAGACGGTCAGTTGCCGTCCAACGCCAAAGCGGGTTATGTAATCCGTCGTATCCTTCGCCGTGCCGTTCGTTACGGATATACGTTCCTCGGACAGAAACAGGCGTTCATGTACAAACTGCTGCCCGTGCTTATCGACAACATGGGAGACGCTTATCCTGAACTGATTGCACAAAAGACACTGATTGAAAATGTAATCAAGGAAGAAGAAGAATCATTCCTGCGCACACTGGAGACAGGTATCCGCTTGCTCGACAAGACCATGGAAGATACGAAAGCGGCAGGAAAGACAGAAATCAGCGGTAAAGACGCCTTTACCTTATATGATACATTCGGTTTCCCGCTCGACCTGACAGAATTGATTCTCCGCGAAAACGGAATGACTGTCAACATCGAGGAGTTCAACGAAGAAATGCAGCAGCAGAAACAGCGTGCCCGCAATGCTGCCGCCATCGAAACAGGTGACTGGATTACGCTGAAAGAAGGAACAACCGAATTCGTCGGTTATGACTATACAGAATACGAGGCTTCCATCCTTCGCTATCGTCAAATCAAGCAGAAGAACCAGACATTGTATCAGATTGTGCTTGACTACACTCCGTTCTATGCGGAAAGTGGTGGTCAGGTAGGTGATACCGGTGTATTGGTAAGCGAGTTCGAGACGATTGAAGTAGTGGACACCAAGAAAGAAAACAACCTTCCGATACATATTACCAAAAAGTTGCCCGAACATCCGGAAGCTCCGATGATGGCTTGTGTAGACACCGACAAACGTGCTGCCTGTGCAGCCAACCACTCGGCAACCCACTTGCTGGATGCTGCCTTGCGTGAAGTCCTGGGTGAACATATCGAGCAGAAAGGTTCATTAGTGACACCGGATTCATTGCGTTTCGACTTCTCCCACTTCCAGAAAGTGACTGACGAAGAGCTCCGCAAAGTAGAACATATCGTTAACGCAAGAATCCGCGCTAATATTCCTCTGAAAGAATATCGCAATATTCCTATCGAGGAAGCCAAGGAACTGGGCGCTATCGCTCTTTTCGGTGAAAAGTATGGCGACAAAGTACGTGTTATCCAGTTCGGTTCTTCTATCGAATTCTGCGGTGGTACGCATGTGGCTGCAACCGGAAATATCGGTATGGTGAAAATCATGTCAGAAAGTTCAGTCGCTGCCGGTGTCCGCCGTATCGAAGCATATACCGGAGCACGCGTAGAGGAATTGTTGGACACTATCCAAGATACACTTAGTGACTTGAAAGCTCTCTTCAACAATGCTCCTGACTTGGGTATTGCTATCCGCAAATATATTGACGAAAACGCAGGACTGAAGAAACAGGTGGAAGACTTCATGAAAGAAAAGGAAGCTGCCCTGAAAGAAAGACTGTTGAAGAACATACAGGAAGTTCACGGTGTCAAAGTCATCAAGTTCTGTTCTCCGCTACCGGCAGAAGTAGTGAAGAACATCGCTTTCCAACTTCGTGGCGAGATTACAGAAAACCTGTTCTTCGTAGCAGGAAGCACAGACAACGGCAAGCCGATGCTGACAGTGATGCTGAGCGACAACTTAGTTGCAACCGGTTTGAAAGCAGGCAATCTGGTGAAAGAAGCTGCCAAACTGATTCAAGGTGGCGGTGGCGGTCAGCCTCACTTCGCTACTGCCGGCGGTAAGAATGCCGACGGATTGAATGCGGCAGTCGAAAAGGTACTGGAACTCGCAGGAATCTAAGAGTTAATAAATTAAAAGAAAAAGCGTGTCTCAAGGTAGAAACTACTTTAAGACACGCTTTTTTCATGTCCAATCCGCCAGTATGTCACATTTTTTTCTACCTTTGCAAACAGATTAATTATTTTTCTTATCCTTCAAATAACTAAAATAAGTAATCACTAATACCTGAAGAATGATGAGAACATCTATTTATCTATGCCTGCTGTTAACCTGCATGCTAATTTCTTGTACCCCTACACAAGAAAAACACGAAACAGATTACACGTCTTATGTAAATCCATTTATCGGAACAGACTTCACCGGAAACACCTATCCGGGTGCCCAAGCCCCTTTCGGCATGGTACAACTCAGCCCTGACAACGGGCTTCCCGGTTGGGATCGTATCTCCGGCTATTTCTATCCGGACAGCACAATTGCCGGATTCAGCCATACGCACCTCTCCGGCACAGGAGCAGGAGATTTATACGACATCTCCTTTATGCCTGTCACCCTGCCTTATAAAGAAGCGGAAGCTCCGCTGGGCATCCACTCCAAATTCTCCCATGAGGATGAATGCGCATCTGCCGGTTATTATCAGGTACGTCTGACAGATTACAATATCAACGTCGAACTGACCGCAACCGAACGGTGCGGTATCCAACGCTACACTTTCCCGGAAGCGCAAGCCGCCATCTTCCTGAACCTGAAGAAAGCCATGAACTGGGATTTTACCAATGATTCCTATATCGAGGCAATTGACTCCGTCACCATTCAAGGCTACCGTTTTTCCGACGGATGGGCACGCGAGCAGCATATCTACTTCCGCACCCGCTTCTCCAAGCCTTTCGAGAAAATGGAACTGGATACTACTGCCATCATCAAAGACAACAAGCGCATCGGCACAGCCGTCATCGCCCGCTTCGACTTCAACACCCAAGAAGGGGAGCAAATACTCGTAAACACAGCTATTTCCGGTACAAGCATGGAAGGCGCAGCCAAGAACCTGCAAGCTGAAGTGCCCGAAAACGACTTCGACAAATACCTTGCCGAAACAAAAGCAAACTGGAACCGGCAACTCGGAAAGATTGAAATAAAAGGCGACAACGAGGACGACAAAGTCAACTTCTATACCGCTCTCTATCATTCCATGATTGCTCCTACCATTTACAACGACGTAGACGGAGCTTATTACGGCCCCGACAAGAAAGTGCATCAGGCTGACGGCTGGGTAAATTATAGTACTTTCTCCCTGTGGGATACGTATCGTGCCGCCCATCCGCTCTTCACCTACACCGAGCCGGAACGTGTCAACGACATGGTGAAATCCTTCATCGCCTTCTACGAACAGAACGGACGCCTGCCCGTATGGAATTTTTACGGAAGTGAAACGGATATGATGATCGGTTACCATGCCGTTCCTGTCATTGTAGACGCTTATCTAAAAGGAATCGGTGACTTTGACGCAAAAAAGGCGCTGAACGCTTGTGTAGCAACCGCCAATCTGGATAATTATCGCGGCATCGGGCTTTACAAGGAACTGGGATATATCCCTTACAACGTGACAGACCACTACAACGCTGAAAACTGGTCATTATCCAAAACGCTGGAATATGCCTTTGACGATTACTGCATTGCCGAAATGGCCAAAAAGATGGGTAAGCAAGACATTGCAGACGCATTCTACAAACGTTCCCAAAACTATAAGAACGTCTATAACCCCGCAACATCTTTCATGCAACCACGGGATGACAAAGGTAACTTTATTAAAGATTTCAAGGCGGATGACTATACACCGCATATTTGTGAAAGCAACGGATGGCAGTATTTCTGGTCGGTGCAGCATGATGTTGACGGGCTGATAGACCTTACAGGGGGTAAAAACAGATTTGCCGAAAAGCTGGACAGCATGTTCACTTATCATCCGGCAGCAGACGCAGAACTTCCGCTTTTCAGTACGGGAATGATCGGTCAATACGCGCACGGCAACGAACCGAGCCATCACGTCATCTACCTGTACAACTCGATAGGATTCAATGACCGGACTCAATATTACGTGGCAAAAGTAATGAACGAACTTTACAGGAACGAACCTGCCGGCCTTTGCGGAAACGAAGACTGCGGACAAATGTCTGCATGGTACGTATTCAGCGCGATGGGATTCTATCCGGTCAATCCGGTCAGCGGAGAGTACGAAATAGGTACTCCCCTATTCCCCGAAATGCAGTTGCATCTTGCCAATGGCAAGACTTTCACCATACTTGCGCCTGATGTAAATAAGAAGAATATCTATATACAATCAATCAAAGTAAATGGTCAGCCATACGACAAGACGTACATCACCCATGAACAAATCATGAGTGGAGCCACCGTGGAATTTGAAATGGGCGACACCCCAAAAACAATCGGAGTCATATTTGAGGAGCAAAAACCTTGAGTGTACCTGAACTAATATCTATCGAGAGAATGAATGAAAACTTCGATGTAACCTACAAAGCATTATTTCGCAAGTACTACCCCAGCCTCATCTTCTATGCCACCCGCCTGGTAGGAGAAGAAGAAGCGGAAGACGTGGTGCAGGATGTATTTGTGGAACTATGGAGACGGAAAGACAATATAGAGATAGGCGACCAGATTCAGGCCTTTCTCTATCGTGCCGTCTACACCCGCGCCCTCAATGTCTTGAAACATCGCAACGTGGAAGACGGCTACTGTGCCGCCATGGAAGAAATCAACCAAAGGCGTGCAGAGTTTTACCAACCGGACAACAACGAGGTTATCCGGCGGATTGAAGACAGAGAGCTCCGCAAGGAAATCTACGACGCAATCAATGAATTGCCGGACAAATGCAAAGAAGTATTCAAGCTAAGCTATCTGCACGAAATGAAAAACAAGGAGATAGCCGATGCCCTCGGTGTTTCACTCCGTACGGTAGAAGCTCATATGTACAAGGCCCTGAAGTACTTGCGTAGTCGTCTCGACCCGCTTTGGATAATTCTTTTCTTATTTTTATGGGGAGATTGATAAGTGTTTTTGTATTCTGAATTGTATTATTAATATGAAGGAGAAGAAAATGAGTAATCTGAGTGAAGATATAATCAACAAATATCTGACAGGACAGTGTTCCGAAGAAGAACTCATCGAAGTCAATACTTGGATGAAGGAATCGGAAGAAAATGCCCGTCAGTTATTCCGCATGGAAGAAATTTATCATTTGGGTAAGTTCGACCAATATGCCGACGGCCGACGGATGAACCGTGCGGAAAAACGGCTTTACAGGAAGCTGGACGAAGAGAAAGGAAAACAGAACAAGATACGGCGTATGCATCGCTGGATGAGGTACGCGGCTGCCGTTGTCGTGCTATTGGCTATAGGTGGCGGAACCGGATACTGGTTCTATCAGAATGGAACCGGACAGGAGATGATGGTTGCCGTCGCCAACGAAGGCATCGTGAAAGAAGTTGTCCTTCCGGACGGCACCAAAGTCTGGCTGAACAATTCGGCTACTTTAAAATATCCGCGTGAGTTTTCCGAAAAAGAACGCAATGTGCATCTGGAAGGAGAAGCTTACTTTGAAGTAACGAAAAACCGCCACAAGCCGTTCACCGTGCAAAGTGACGCCATGCGCGTACGCGTATTGGGAACGACGTTCAACTTCAAATGTGACAAACGCTGCCGGATAGCCGAAGCGACATTGATTGAAGGCGAAATCGAAGTAAAAGGCAACAAGGAAGAAGGACAAATCATCCTTGCTCCCGGACAACGTGCGGAGTTGAACAAGAACAACGGACGATTGACCGTGAAGCAAGTGGATGCCAAAATGGACGCCGTATGGCATAACAACCTGATTCCTTTCCAAAAAGCAGATATATTCACTATCACCAAAGCTTTGGAACGTTTTTATGACGTGAAGATTATCCTGTCTCCCGACATCCGGCCGGACAAGACTTACTCCGGCGTACTGAAACGGAAGTCGGACATCGAATCCGTGTTGAAATCATTGCAGAACTCCATACCTATTGATTATAAAATTGTCGGAAGCAACATCTTTATTTCTCCCAAATAAGAAATAAAAGGCAATCCGATGAAACTAAAAGCTATTGATACCATGAAATTGAAAACATTCCTGATAGTAGGATGTTTAGGAGGATTATTCACACTCAGCTCCTGCACAGCCCCCACTAATGTAAAAGACTACAGTGCTTATGTCAACCCCTTCATCGGAACCGGTGGACACGGGCACACTTTTCCCGGAGCAGTAGTGCCCCACGGCATGATTCAGCCCAGTCCCGACACACGGATTGACGGATGGGATGCCTGTTCAGGTTATTATTATGCAGACTCCACCATCAACGGTTTCTCCCATACACACGTCAGCGGCACAGGTTGTTGCGACTACGGGGATGTGCTGCTCATGCCCACCGTCGGCAAACAGCTATATCTGACGACCGACCCCCAAAGTCAGACACTGGCTTATGCTTCTTCTTTCTCTCACGAGAATGAGACGGCAGAGCCGGGGTATTATTCAGTTTTTCTGGACACTTATCAGGTAAAAGCTGAAATATCGGCTACGAAACGTGGGGCTATCCACCGTTATACTTTCCCCGAAAGTACCGAATCAGGCTTTATCATTGATTTGGATTACAGTCTGCAACGACAGACCAACTCGGAGATGGAAATCGAAGTGATCAGCGACACGGAAATCTGCGGACATAAGAAAACGACTTATTGGGCTTTCGACCAATATATCAATTTCTACGCCAAATTCTCCAAGCCGTTCTCTTATACATTGATTACGGACTCCATTACCATGGACGATGGCAAACGGCTTCCTGTCTGCAAAGCGCTATTACATTTCGACACGAAGAAAGATGAACAAGTATTGGTCAAAGTAGGTGTTTCCGCTGTCGACATAGCGGGTGCACGCAAGAATGTCGAATCGGAAATCTCCGGATGGGATTTTGATAAGGTACGTAAAGACGCACGCACTGCATGGAACCAATATCTGTCGAAAATAGATATTACGACTTCCGACAAGGAAGATAAAACCATCTTCTACTCCGCTCTCTATCACACGGGAATCAGTCCGAACCTGTTCACCGACGCGGACGGACGTTATTTGGGAATGGATCTCGAAGTGCATCAGGGAGACACTGTCAATCCTGTATATACGGTATTCTCATTGTGGGACACCTTCCGTGCATTGCATCCGTTAATGACGATTATCGATCCCGAACTGAACAATCAGTTTATCAATTCACTGATAAAGAAACATCAGGAAGGCGGAATATATCCGATGTGGGATTTGGCTTCCAACTATACCGGTACTATGATCGGCTATCATGCCGTCCCCGTCATAGTGGATGCTTATATGAAAGGATACCGCAACTTCGACGCTAAAGAAGCCTACAAAGGCTGTCTGCGTGCAGCCGAATATGATACTACCGGCATCAAATGCCCGGACTTGGTACTGCCCCACCTCATGCCGAAAGCGAAATATTACAAGAACGCCATCGGCTATATCCCTTGCGACCGTGAAAATGAATCGGTCGCCAAAGCTCTTGAGTATGCATACGACGACTGGTGCATCTCTATCTTCGCGGAAGCAATGAACGATTTTGAATCCAAGGCCAAATATGAACGTTTTGCCAAAGCATATGAATTCTACTTCGACAAGTCAACCCGCTTCATGCGTGGACTTGACTCGAAAGGTGAATGGCGTACGCCGTTCAATCCGCGTGCATCGACTCACCGCAGTGATGATTACTGTGAAGGAACGGCTTGGCAATGGACTTGGTTTGTACCTCACGATGTAGAAGGACTGGTCAATCTGATGGGTGGCGAAGACGCATTCGTCCAGAAACTCGATTCTTTGTTTGCAGCCGACTCATCGCTTGAAGGTGAAACGACCTCATCGGATATCAGCGGACTTATCGGTCAATACGCGCACGGCAACGAGCCGAGCCATCACGTGATTCATCTGTACAACTACGTAAACCGCCCGTGGAGAACTCAGGAACTGGTGGACAGTGTTTACCGCAGCCAGTATGCCAACAGTGTGGACGGGCTGTCGGGCAATGAAGACTGCGGTCAGATGTCTGCATGGTACGTTCTTAACTCTATGGGATTCTATCAGGTATGCCCGGGCAAACCGGTATATTCCATCGGTCGCCCTGCTTTCGATAAAGCGGTAGTCAACCTGCCCGGTGGAAAGAAATTCAGCATTATCGTAAAGAACAATACGAAAAAGAATAAATACATCGAAAGCATAATGCTGAACGGCAAAGTGCTGGATACTCCGTTCTTCAACCATCAGGACATCGTGAATGGAGGAACGATAGAAATCAAAATGACTAACAAGCCTAACAATCAAAACACATAACGCCATGAAAAGACTATTAGTAATAGCTTGTGTACTTGGATGCACGCTCTTTGCCAAAGCCAAAGACTGGACACAGTATGTCAACCCGCTGATGGGTTCCCAGTCTACTTTCGAGTTATCAACAGGTAATACGTATCCGGCCATCGCCCGTCCCTGGGGAATGAACTTCTGGACTCCGCAGACGGGAAAAATGGGAGACGGATGGCAATACACCTATACCGCCAATAAGATTCACGGCTTCAAGCAGACCCATCAACCCAGTCCGTGGATTAACGATTACGGGCAATTTTCTATCATGCCGATAGTAGGCAACCCTGTGTTTGACGAGGAAAAACGTGCCAGTTGGTTTGCTCATAAAGGCGAGACTGCCACTCCTTACTACTATAAAGTATATCTTGCAGAGCATGATGTAGTGACAGAAATGGTTCCGACAGAACGTGCCGTCCTTTTCCGTTTCACTTTCCCCGAAAACGTTCATTCTTATGTCGTGGTGGATGCTTTCGACAAAGGTTCATATGTCAAAGTGATTCCCGAAGAAAATAAGATTATCGGTTATACCACCCGCAATAGTGGCGGAGTTCCCGAAAACTTCAAGAACTACTTCATCATTGAATTTGACAAGCCCTTCACTTACAAAGCTACGGTAGCCAACGGCAACCTGCAAGAGAACGTTGCCGAACAGACTACCGACCATGCCGGAGCCATTATCGGTTTCCAGACACGCAAAGGCGAACAGGTACATGCCCGAATCGCTTCTTCTTTCATCAGCTTTGAACAAGCGGCTGTCAATATGAAAGAACTGGGTAAAGACAATATCGAGCAACTGGCTAAGAAGGGGAAAGAAGCCTGGAATCAGGTATTAGGAAAGATAGAAGTAGAAGGTGGCAATCTCGACCAATACCGTACATTCTATTCCTGTCTGTATCGTTCGTTGCTTTTCCCACGCAAGTTCTACGAACTGGACGCTGCCGGACAACCGGTTCATTACAGCCCGTACAACGGTCAGGTTCTGCCGGGATATATGTACACCGATACAGGTTTCTGGGATACTTTCCGTTGCCTGTTCCCGTTGTTGAACCTGATGTACCCGTCGGTCAACAAGGAAATGCAGGAAGGACTTATCAATACATATAAAGAAAGCGGATTCTTCCCTGAATGGGCAAGTCCGGGACACAGAGGTTGCATGGTCGGCAATAACTCCGCTTCTATCCTGGTAGACGCTTATATGAAAGGCGTGAAAGTGGACGATGTAAAGACTTTGTATGAAGGATTGATTCACGGCACGGAGAATGTACACCCCGAAGTCTCTTCAACAGGACGCTTGGGACATGAATATTATAACAAACTGGGCTATGTTCCCTATGATGTAAAAATCAACGAGAACGCCGCCCGTACATTGGAATATGCATACAACGACTGGTGCATCTACAAACTCGCCAAAGAACTGAAACGTCCGAAAAAGGAAATCAACCTCTTTGCCAAACGTGCCATGAACTACAAGAATCTTTTCGACAAAGAATCCAAACTGATGCGCGGCCGCAACGAGGACGGTACTTTCCAGTCACCATTCTCTCCGTTGAAATGGGGGGACGCTTTCACGGAAGGAAACAGCTGGCACTACACCTGGTCTGTATTCCACGACCCTCAGGGACTTATCGACCTGATGGGTGGGAAAGACATGTTTATCACAATGATGGACTCCGTATTTGCCGTACCACCAGTTTTTGACGACAGCTACTACGGACAGGTGATTCACGAAATCCGTGAAATGACTGTCATGAACATGGGTAACTATGCACATGGCAACCAGCCTATCCAACACATGATTTACTTGTATGACTATGCCGGTCAGCCTTGGAAAGCCCAATACTGGCTGCGTCAGGTTATGGACAGAATGTACACTCCGGGGCCGGACGGTTATTGCGGCGACGAAGACAACGGACAGACTTCCGCCTGGTATGTATTTTCGGCACTGGGATTCTACCCTGTCTGCCCGGGAACGGATGAGTATATCGTAGGCGCCCCATTATTCAAGAAAGCAACTCTTCATTTTGAGAACGGCAACAGTTTAGTGATTGATGCTCCGAACAACAGCAAAAAGAACTTCTATGTCAACTCGTTGAATGTCAACGGAACTGATTACACCAAGAATTATCTTCGCCACGAAGACTTATTCAAAGGTGGCACTATCAAGGTAGATATGGGTAACCGACCGAATAAGGACAGAGGAACGAAAGAAGAGGATATGCCTTATTCTTTTTCCAAAGAGCAATAATCCTTTCTCAATAAATACATAGCTAAAACATTGCCGGAATCCATCTCATTTCTCGCTGAGGTGGTTTCCGGCAATTTCAGTCTACCTCCTGTTTATTGCGGACATCATCTGCATAAAAATTCCTCAATTATCTTCTGTGACAGAATATTCTTCGTATCTTTGTTTTAGTTTCTATTATAAAAGCAGAGATTATGAGCAAACTTTATCCTATCGGTATCCAGAACTTTGAGAAAATTCGTAAAGAAGGTTATGTATACGTTGATAAAACAGCAATGATTTATCAATTAGTAAAGACCGGAAATTATTACTTCCTCAGCCGCCCCCGTCGCTTTGGTAAAAGTTTGCTGATTTCCACCCTCGAAGCTTACTTTCAAGGGAAAAAGGAACTCTTTACCGGACTGGCAATGGAGAAACTGGAAAAAGACTGGATTACCTATCCCATCCTGCATTTAGATTTAAACACCGAAAACTACAGCATCCCCCAAAACCTGGAACTGAAGTTAGAACGTGCCCTATCCGCTTGGGAACAGCTCTATGGAAGCGACCCCGCCGAAAAATCATTAGCGTCACGATTTGAAGGAATCATTCAACGGGCATACAAAAAGACGGGCCAACGTGTAGTTATCCTCGTTGACGAATATGACAAGCCCATGCTTCAGGCTATCGGCGACGAGGCGTTGCAAACGGCTTACCGCAATACGCTGAAAGGTTTCTACGGAGCACTGAAAAGCAAAGACGGCTGCATCCGTTTCGGGATATTGACGGGAGTGACCAAATTCAGCAAGGTCAGCGTATTCAGCGATCTGAACAATCTGGACGACATATCAATGTGGAACGAATATATCGAAATCTGCGGCATCAGTGATCGGGAACTGGAGATAAACTTCAAGGATGACCTGCACGAACTGGCGGATGCAAACGGAATGACCTACGAAGCTACCCGCGAGAAAGTAAAACAATATTATGACGGTTATCACTTCACGCACAACTCCATCGGCATGTACAACCCTTTCAGCCTGCTCCATACATTCAAGCGGAAAGAGTTCGGCAGCTATTGGTTTGCTACGGGTACGCCCACGTATCTCGCCACCCTGCTGCAAAATCACAACTACGACCTTACCCATATCACTCACGAAGAAACATCGGTCGATGTATTGGACGGAATAGACAGTGCGGATACCGATCCCATCCCAGTAATTTATCAAAGCGGTTATCTGACCATAAAGGGTTACGATGCCCGTTTCGGGACTTACCGTCTTGGTTTTCCGAACCGTGAAGTAGAGGAAGGGTTCGTCAGGTTCCTTCTCCCATTCTACGCGAATGTAAGGACAAGCAGGTCTGCATTCGAAATAGGAAAGTTCGTGAAAGAAATAGAGCAGGGAGACTACGACAGTTTCTTCCGCCGTTTGCAAAGTTTCTTTGCCGATACTCCTTATGAAACGATTACCGGTCACACCGACAATAAAGAACGTGAACTGGAGCTGCACTATCAGAATGTACTCTTCATCGTCTTCAAACTGATGGGATTCTACACAAAAGTGGAATATCACACAAACGAAGGACGTATCGACCTCGTATTGCAAACAGACCAATATATCTACATTATGGAATTCAAGCTGAACGGCACTGCGGAAGAGGCTCTGCAACAAATTAAAGAAAAACATTATGCCCTCCCATTCGAAACTGATTCTCGAAAGTTACTTCGGATAGGAGTAAACTTCTCCAGCAAAACAAGAAATATTGAGAAGTGGCTGGCGGAAGATTAACATATTTGATTAAACAACCTATAATCATGGAAGAAAAAATAGACTTCGAAAAAGTCCCTTACCAGTATCCGATGTGTCTCAACCGACAATGCCTCAAAGCAAGCACCTGCCTGAGACAAATCACCGAACAAAGCGTACCGGAAAATATCAAACATTGGATTATCGTCAGTCCCAAACATTTGGCAAGCATAGAAGGGAATTGCCCTTACTATCGTTCCAACAAAAAAATACAATATGCCAAAGGATTCATCGGAATGCTGGAGAATCTTCCCTACAAACAGATGCAAACCGTCATCCTACATCTAATGAGCTACTTCGGCCGTAGAACCTATTACCGCTCACGCAAAGGCGAACGCCTTCTCTCCCTTTCCGAACAACAACACGTATTGAATATCCTCAAGAACTGCGGCGTCTCCACCCCGCAACAGTTTGATGCATACGTCGAAGACTACGACTGGTAACCGTATCTCCTGATTGACATAACCGTCACATCCTGGCGACACAACTGTTACATCCGAAGGAAACGATTGTCACATCCTATCGACACAAGTGTCACATAGGGATGAAACGACTGTGCCAACGGCTTGGCACAGTAATGACACTGCGGAGGCACAGTTGTGCCAAGCCGTTGGCACAAACGTTAGTCAAGGCAATAGTGCGTTATCTAAGCCGCGTTGAGGAAACTAAGCTGACACTTGCTTCTAAAAGAGGAAGAAGAGGTGACAGCAAAAATACTGTCACCGTGCTATCACACGTTGCTGTCACATCATTACTAATTCACAATCAAACATTTAAATACAAACTTGTGACAGATGACAGCAAATTTTCACTTTTCAATTTCCTAGTAGCCTGGGCTGAGAGGTTATATCTCCATCCATTTCCAAACAGAAATATAATTAATTGTTAATGTAGTTGCCCTAATATCCTCATACCACCATCTTTTTTTCACTATAAATTGTTTATATTTGCCACAATAATCTATAAAAATATGTCCATACATCCTATTACTAGAGGAATTTAAGGAATTGAAGTTGAAAGAGACTGTGAATTTCGAACTCATGAACGAGATTTTCATCTCTCATCATTCCACAGCAATAGAAGGTTCTTCACTCACCGAAGAAGAAAGTCGATTGTTAATTGTAGATGGTATCACCGCCAAGGGAAAGCCGTTGTATGATCATAATATGGTGAAGGATCATTTCGAAGCTTTGCGTTTTATAGTGGAGGAAGCCAAGAAGAGACGTGAAATTACTCCTGTTTTTATACAGGAAATTTCTGCCCACGTAATGCATACAACAGGAAGTATAATTCATGCCAGCGCAGGAGATTATGACTCTTCTAAAGGAAACTGGCGCAAATCTTCCGTACATGTAGGTGACCGTTACTTCGTAAACCATCAAAAAGTAGAACGTGAAGTACCCCGTCTATGTGAAATACTAAATCAACGTATCAAACAAGTTCAAGCACCCGACGCTATTTATCAATTAGCTTTTGACGCCCATTTTTATCTGGTCAGTATTCATCCGTTTGCTGATGGAAACGGAAGAACTTCACGTTTATTGATGAACTATATCCTCTCTTATCATCAACTTCCTTTAGCCACTATCTTCAAAGAGGACAAACTGGAATATTATCAGGCATTGGAAGCTTCCCGCCCCAAAGATGATGAAGAACCGGACTTGGGTCCTATCCGCAATTTTATGTTTGCCCAACAAATGATGTATCTTTCAATAGAGATTAAGAAATACAAGCAGGCGGAGAAAAGGGGGATGAGGTTTGTATTCTAAGCAAAGTTTTTTTCTGAAAAAATCTCACTCTTAAAGAAGTGAGTCCGATATAAATTCAACAAATTCAGTTAAAACTATATCAAACTCACGTTAACTAAAATAATTAGGAAAAGAGGAGAGATTATAACTTCCCCTAAAAAAGACATGTACATAATGCATGGGTGGAAGGAAAAAACAAGAAGATATAAATAATATTCTAAAAAAGAGAGAAGACGGGGGAGTTAAACGAAAAAATTAAGAGAAAAGCTCACGTAAAGTAAAACTTTTCTCTTGATTTATTAGAAAGAGGAACATTTACTGAATGTGAATATCCCCTTTTTAGGTTACACATTCACGCTATTTTATTTTTAAGGATTAGTAGTATCACAGAAATATCCCCGATACAATGTGCCATCTTTTGTAAATGAATATACACCCCATATATGTGCGCCATCATTCTTAATGATTTCTAAATTAATGGCCTGGTTTTCATAAGTTACAAAATCCCACCCGACATAGTTATAACATGAAAGAGAAGCATCTGTCTTTTTCCCTTCAGTTTTGTCGCCGGTAAAAGTAAGCAGGAAATTATAGTAATAATAATCCCATCCATAAGTAATTTTTTCATTCTCCTGTGTATTTCGGAAATTCACCGACCAGTCCGGATTGACTTGGTTCTTTTCATCCAAATAATAACGACGCGAACTATCGGACAGTATTTTCTCCAACTCTACGTCGGTATAGGGATTGGTTGTTGGAATGATACGGACTATTAAAGTCGCCGTTAAATCCAGATTATCTGTAACTGTTACCGTTGCCGTAGTCTCAGTCTCCGCATCATCCGGTTGCCCTGTTACAGTAATTGTCCCCGCTTGCGTAATGGAAACTGAAATCTTGTCATTGTCGGATACTGCTCTGTAACCACCATTTCCTTTGGTGATTTCTACGGTTATAGTAACCGGCCTTCCAACAGGAGATTTAGCCTCCACTTCAGTCTTATCCAATTCGAGAACATCGGTAAGATATACCGATACAGGCTGTTTTACGTAATAACTATTTTTATCGGAAACAATGATGTAAGTTTTGCCCATACCGACGCCTTCTATCATAATCTTTTCATTTATGATTTCTACTTTCGCTATATTTTCATTAGCAGAAAAAGCGTTGTAATCTCCTCCTCCTTGCAAGACCTTGAGTTCCGCCTTATTTTCTTCGCCGATTTTAACCATGAGAACCTCCTCGCCAATCACTAACTCCGGAGATGCGGGAAGTGATACTTCCGGCTCGTTGTCACTGCTGCATCCTACAAAACAGAGTATCATAGCTACCGGAAATAAGATTTTGTTTATCATCTTCATATCTATCTTAATTTTAATGTTCCATACTTCTATTATTCCCAGTCTTTGGGATACTTCACTCCATCAAACACAAGTTCGTCATCAAAGAACACTTCTGCAATATCTTGCATGGAAGGAAGTTGTTGATATTCAAAATTACTCCGATAAGGGTCCATAGCAAAGATCATGTGAGTTTTATATCCGTTATTAACCATCCATTGTAAGTGCGTCTTGCTGGCAATGAATCTCCCGGTATATTCTTGCGAGTACACTCCCATATTACTTTTCGGTAAACCGGGAAAGGAAGCCCCCAAATCGCTGCTTACGCCATAGTCACGTACCGCATAAGTCACGTATTCGCCAGACTGTATCGTACGCCCGTCCACTTCAATCGCCGGCAGACTGTAAATAGTACTATATGCATATACTATGATGTCTTTTTCGGGCTGAAGTTTATGTACCTCATACGCTAAGCGTGAACAGGCCGAAGCGACCGGTCTGACGAACCCGGGAACTGTCAAATGCAAGTTATAATCACCGTAATCAGCATACTCTTCATCCAAGAAAATGCCGTCTAGATTATATGCATCACACATTGCCTTGATTTCCAATGCAAACTCCTTGCAAGTTTCTGGTGCAAGATTACATAATCCGGAGCCGTCGTGGTCGGGCATTATTCCCATAATTATTTTCATTCCACGGTCTTTAAGAGGTTTCAGATAATGGTCGTAGCCATCGAGCAATGCTTGCACATTGTTATTGTATTTCATCATGACTGCGCCCTTTTCCCGGTCGTACTTCATATTACCGGAAAACATAATGAGGAAATCCGTAAGCAGTTTGCCGCTTTTCTTCAATGTAAAGCTGAGATTGTTCAACGGATTCGTATCATTCACTTCCATGCAACTGAGAATTTTCACACCGCTTTCTTTATTGCAATCGGGGATACCGGTGCGATCTGTAATGAAAATGAGACGGGTATTTTCTTCCTGCGCCAAATTCATGTCACCCGAAGTTATACTTATTCTCAACGGAACAACGTATCGGCTATCGGCATCAAGTGTTCCATCGGATGTGAAAGACATCAACAGTGGAGACGACTTTTGTTTTCCAGCCTCTACCTTCATTGTCGGCTCTTGGGGCAGTATAGTCTGTTCTTTGGGAAACAGTGCATATGAGGACGAATTTCTCGCATTGTATTCTTCGAGCACACTTTCATCATATGCGACAGATACCATGCAATCCGAAGATGACTTTTTCGTCAGATTGAGATACAGTGCCAGTTCACCGGAGGAGTGAAACTCTACTTCGGATTTAAGATGTTTACCTTGACTATCGGTCAAATAACCTAACAGTTCATCGGTCGACTCATATTGGCTTTCGTTGACATCGGCTATTACGACTTCTTCTGTGCAAGAAGAAAGCAGCGAACACCCTGATATCATTATTGCAGCAGTTGTGCAATACATCTTGATTTTATTTATACGTTTCATTGTTTTCATTTTTAAGGCTATGGATTATTTTTTTTTGTTTGGTAACTCAACCGCTTTCCACGTCAGTTCGTTATTGGCTATGAGATTATTCCCATTTGCATGATCAGTGATATTTCCTCCTTGTCCGTCATCAAATTTCCAGTAAGCAACCAATCCATCAGATGCCGGATCTACGTAATAGAAATGGTCTTTTTCGCGAATCTCTTCCGGCGTCAGGATACGGTTCCATACGCGGCACTCGCTTATATCGCCATCCAAATAACGTGGAGTGTCATATGAATAGCCAATCCAGAAGCCACGTTTATTATCATTCTCTTCTTCTCTTGGATAAGAGACGCCCCAGTTGACCGTTACGCGGGGCCTTTGGTTTCCCACACCTTTCGATTCTCCATCTACAAACATTTCCGCCTGTCCCGTAACACCGTTGTAAGTAACAGCAACGTGTACCCACTTTCCGGTCTCTATCGTCCAGTTAGGATTGGTCGTGTTTCCAGCGCTCGTTGCAATCTGAAGCTGATTTCCCGGCAATCCCTGGTCACTAAAGCGAAGCAGAAACTTACCTTCCACCCCCATCAAGGTACTGATTTTGTCGTATAATTCATTGGCACGTATCAATGCTTCTACGGTGATGGTACGCAAGTTGTTCAAGACGGAGGCATTGGTAAAGGAGGGCTGTAGCCTTCTTTCTTTGATGTCGGCTACAACGTTAATCAAAGCTGCTCCTTTAAATACATAATAACTAGTGCGCGTACTTTCAAGAAGTAGCCAATTAGATTCTGCCACAGTGATAGGCAGCACATAAATGAGATTGTTGTCCAAAGAGGTCAACTCCTTGAAACGTATGGTAACATCCGTAGAAGTAATGCTTCCCGCATAGATGACAGCTGTTGGTTCGGTCAGTTCATAACATATTTCAGGCAATGCAATAGCCTCATTATAATAGGTGCTGTTATATTGTTCCACCAGTGTAGGATCGGCTTTATACGTAATATGTATTTCCGTTTCTTCAGGCCGTGGAATGGTTGCCTGGAAAGTTCGACTCATTTCATTCATTCCGGGCTTTAATAAATATGTATCCACTTTCTTTGTCGCATTTCCTGCAATGACCTTACTGCCGAAGTTTTCACAGTCTTCCTGACAGGCTGTCAAGCCAAACGACAGAGACAATATAAGAAAACTAAAAAACGAACTATAATTTTTCATATTAAGACCTCCTTTTATTTTATCGGCGGATTAAGTGAAGAAATCACTTTCCGAGTGTATTTATAATTTTTATCTGTGTAGAAATAATCGTTGGAAACATTGTAAATGCCCACACCCGCTACTTGTTTTCCACTTTGCGGAAGCGCAGCCCATTCGGCCACTTTATCAATAGCCAAGTCAGCACCCAAATATCCTGTCGTTTTATCCGAGGAATTCAATGAAGGAGTCGAGACTATAATTCCCACACGATTTTCGGGCACTTCCTGACCTGTTGCCAAAGAATATTCATAAGTAAGCATATCTCTATTGGTGGCCTCCGTACCCAATGCGAAAATAATATCGTACTCTTTCAGATACGTTTTTGCATACAGGTTCTGAGGTTTTCCTTTAAAGGCTATTATTTTATCAGAGTTTCTCAAATGCCAGTCGTTGATAATGCCCATAAAAAATGTCTCATTCTGAATGTACTCATTCTTCTCTTCCTCAGTCATATGAGTGCTCACCTTGCCTGTATAACTTACACAGATGCCATCATAGTCGTACTTTTGCGACAGTTTGAGAGCAGTTGATAAAGAATCCATTAAAAATGTTTCAAACTCCTGTGCTACGGGTTCGGCCTCCCGAACAACCTCTTGCTGTTTGTTGTAAGCAACTTTTATAGAATCAAAGTTTATATCATAAATAACTTTTGTTCCTTTTTTAGTCTGTATCTCCGACATTTCGTTCCTTTCCCAATCCGCCAAGTTATCGGGACACTCCAATGTAACCGCATCAATGCTGTCAGGCAGGCTTGTTATATGCTGTGCGCGACTAGCAGGATTCTTTTCGCTATTATCAAACCATGCATACACTTTTTTGTGTTCCGTATCAGCTTTATATTGACGTAAGTTCTCCAAGTACTTGGTATATCCTAATTGTAAGGTAATCAAGAGGGTATTATATTATTTTCATTTTTCTCTGAAAAAAAGAGAAATTGGACTAAGTGTTTATTATATTAGCGTTGTTTTATTAGCAAAAGGGAGAAGAAAGTCGACACTCTCCTTTTTAGAGTTTAATAAAAGTATAACCGTTAAATTAAAAGTATGGAAAGCAAACATTCGCTTCGAAAGTCGAATCTATTTCGAGCTTTACTGATTCTTTTGTTCATGGTAGTTCCATTGCAGTGGGCTACAGCCCAGTTGACATTATCAACTCACCGTACAACTTTAGGAAGTGTAATTAAGCAAATTCAGTCCCAATCAAAGTATCAATTCTTTTATAACGACAAGCTATCAACAATAACTGTTGATCCTTTAAATGTAAAAGATGCTCCATTGGAACAAGTACTGAATACGCTTCTTAAGAACAAAGATATTTCCTACAAGATAGAAGATAATATCATCTATCTATCAGAGAAAGAAGTATCAAGTGGTAACCAACAGCAAGTTGGTAAAGAACAAACTGTAACAGGACAAGTTATAGATTCCAAAGGTGAACCACTAATCGGAGTCAGTATTCTAGTAAAAGGAACAACTGATGGAGCTATAACCGATTTAGATGGTAACTATAAGATAGTTACCAAAAGCACTAATCCGGTTATTGTGTATTCATACATTGGATATAAGACACAGGAAATCCCTCTAAAAGGTCAATCCACTGTAAATATAACATTAATGGATGATACACAAGTTATTGATGAAGTAGTTGTCACTGCTTTGGGTATCAAACGAGCGACAAAAGCTCTGAGTTATAATGTTCAGGAAGTAAAAAGTGATGACCTTTTAACTAACAAGGATGCCAACTTCATCAACGCTCTTTCCGGTAAGGTTGCTGGAGTTACAATCAATTCCAGTTCATCAGGTGTAGGTGGTGCCAGCAAAGTGGTGATGCGTGGTGCAAAAAGTATAGAGCAATCCAGTAACGCACTTTATGTAATAGATGGTATTCCAATGTACAATTTGAGCGGAGAAGGCGGACAAGTATTCGATTCAAAGGGATCCACAGAAGCTATTGCTGATATAAATCCGGAAGATATTGAGTCCATGTCCGTATTGACTGGTGCTGCAGCGGCAGCTTTGTATGGTAGTCAGGCAGCTAATGGCGCAATTGTTATTACTACAAAGAAAGGTAAAGAAGGACGTGTCAGTTTGACTGTTACACAAAATACAGAATTTATTCGTCCGTTCAGAATGCCGGAATTTCAAAATCGTTATGGTACAGGCAATCTGTCAACAGGTGCAACAACTGGTGACCTTAGTTGGGGACATCTGTTAAACAACAGCAATTACATGGGATATGATCCGGCAAGTGACTTCCTCAGAACAGGTGTTGTTACTACCGAAAGCGTCGCACTATCAGCTGGTACGGATAAAAATCAGACTTATTTTTCTTCCAGCGTTGTGAATTCCAAAGGTATGGTTCCCAACAATGACTATAATCGCTATAATTTTACATTCCGCAATACGACTTCTTTCTTGAAGGACAAAATGATATTGGATGTAAGTGCCAGTTATATCAAGCAAAATGATAAGAATATGGTTAACCAAGGTACTTATTCAAACCCATTGGTGACTGCTTATTTATTTCCGCGTGGAAACGATTGGGAAGAATATAAAATGTATGAACGCTACGACACGAATCGCAAAATTTATACTCAATATTGGCCCAATGAAATGCTTTCCAGCTATACAGGACAAAACCCGTATTGGATTGCATATCGTAATTTACGTGAGAACGATAAAGAACGTTATATGTTAAGTACCAACCTGAGTTATCAAATTCTTGACTGGTTAAGCGTTTCTGGTCGTGTGCGTGTAGATAATGCAAATACAGATTATACAAAGAAATTATATGCAACCAGCCATAATGTATTGACAGAAGGTTCGAAAAACGGCTTCTTTGGTTTAGCCAGAACTATCGACAAACAGACATACGCAGACGTAATGGTGAACATCAACAAGACATTTAAAGAAATTATTTCTTTGCAAGCTAACATTGGTGCGTCTTACTCTGATATGAAACAAGATGTTATGTCTAATGAAGGTCCGATCCGTAGTGATGGAATTGCTAATATGTTCAATATCATTCAACTGGATGATGTTAAGACAAAGCGTAATCAAAGTGGTTACAGAGAACAAACCAAATCTCTTTTTGCAAGTGTTGAACTAGGCTATAAGAGTACATATTATTTAACTTTAACTGGACGTAGCGATTGGCCTTCTCAATTAGCAGGACCTAATTCTGCAAAAAGTGCATTCTTTTATCCCTCAATAGGTGGTTCTGTCATTCTTTCAGAATTATTGCCGATGCCGAAGCAGATTCAATATTTGAAACTAAGAGGTTCATTTGCGTCAGTAGGTTTACCTTTTCCCCGTTTCCTGGCAAGTCCTACTTATGAATGGGATAATGCAACAAAACAATGGATTACCAAGACTCATTATCCATTGTATGAATTGAAGCCGGAAAAAACTAACTCTTGGGAAATTGGTATCACAGCAAAATTCTTGGATCATTTTAATTTTGACTTAGGATTATATACAACAAAGACTTATAATCAAACATTCAATCCTCAGGTTTCTGTATCTTCAAAATACTCAACGATGTACGTACAAACAGGTAGTGTACGGAATAAAGGTATAGAGTTATCACTTGGATATCAGAATGAATGGAACAAGAAGTTCAGTTGGTCATCTAACTTTACTTTTAGTGCCAACAAGAATGAAATACTTAATTTGTTAGAGAACTATATTCACCCCGAAACAGGTGAGCTAATCACAAAAGAACGATTGGATGTCGGTGGTCTTGCACAAGCTAGATTTGTACTAAAGAAAGGTGGAACATTAGGAGATATGTATTCTACCGCAGACTTACTACGTGACAACCAAGGTAATATTTATGTTGACGCAGAAGGAAATGTAAAAGCCAACTTCAAATCTGAAGATATTAAATTAGGCAGTGTATTCCCGAAATGCAATATGGCTTGGAGAAATGATTTTCGTTGGAAGAATCTGAATTTCGGCTTTATGTTATCTGCGCGTATTGGTGGTATCGTCTATTCTGCTACACAAGCAGCTCTTGACCTTTATGGAGTATCGGAAGTCAGTGCGGCTGCACGTGACCGTGGAGGTGTATCTGTTAATGGCGGTGATATAATCGATGCACAAAAATGGTATTCTGTGATAGGTTCGGAAAGTGGTATTCCCCAATATTATACTTATAGTGCAACAAACTTACGTTTACAGGAAGCCAGCATCGGTTATACAATACCTAAAAACAAATTATGGGGTGTAGCAGATATTACAGTCTCACTGGTAGGACGTAACTTATGGATGATCTACTGTAAGGCTCCATTTGATCCGGAAGCGGTGGCTACAACCGGTAACTATTATCAAGGTATTGATAATTTCATGATGCCAAGTTCACGTAACTTAGGATTCAATGTTAGACTTAAATTTTAATAGTAGCAGCTATGATAAAGAAATCAACCATAAAACTAATTCTTGTCGGCGGCGCAATAGGTGTTTCCGCATGTACAAATAATTATATAGATTATAATACTAATCCATACGAAGCGACCAAGGACCAAATGAATGCAGATGGCTATATTTGGCGGTCGGCTTTAGTAAATATGCAAGGTTATGTCGTTCCGGCAGAGCCTAACACCCTTCAATATACTGACTGTTTATTAGGTGGTACATATGGTGGTTATTTGGGGGAATCGAAAGCAAACGACTGGAATAATCGTTTTTCCACATACAACCCTTCGCAAGCATGGATCGGAGTGCTCTATAATGATATAGTTCCCAAAGTATTGCCTAGCCTGAGTCAAATAGAAGTCAATACAACAGATGAAGTCCCTCTAGCGGTAGCACAGGTTGTAAAAGTTGCAGCTTTGCATAGGATCACTGATACATACGGTCCCATTCCTTATTCTCAATTGGGTGCTGATGGAAAATTAGCTGCTCCGTTTGATTCGCAGCAAGATGTTTACACCAATATGATTAAAGATTTGGATAATGCTATCAATATTCTTACAGCCAAACAAACAAATACTTTTAATCCTGATGCAGATAAAGTATATGGCGGCAATGTGGTGAAATGGGTAAAGTTTGCTAATTCTTTGAAATTACGTTTGGCAATGCGTATGGTATATACCAATTACAACGTGGATGGAAAAACACCCCAAACAATAGCAGAGGAAGCTGTAAAACATGAAATTGGGGTCATGACTTCAAACGATGACAATGCAATGTTTACTCCTAACGAGAATCCTTTTTATAAAACAAATTATGAATACAGTGATTATCGGGTTGCTGCCGATATAATGTCTTATATGAAAGGCTATCAAGATCCTCGTATGGAGAAATATTTCACTAAATCCACTTTTACTGATAAAGATTATCATGGTATTCGTATTGGCACAGGTGTATTGACTGATTCAGAAATGAGCCACTCGTATTCTAATATGCTGACAACTCTGAATTCTAAACTAATGTGGATGAATGCTGCCGAAGTTGCATTTCTAGAAGCGGAAGGAGCTTTGAGAGGTTGGGACATGAAAGGCGGAGATGCTAAGTCATACTATCAGAAAGGCATCACATTGTCTTTTGAACAATGGGGAGCTAATATTACAGATAGTTATCTCACTTCACAAAAAGTACCGCAGATATATAAAGATCCTGCCGGAACGTTCAGCTATACCGGTTCTATTTCAGACATTACAGTAAAATGGAAAGAAATAGGTGGATTTGATGAAGAAAATCTAGAACGTATTATTACTCAAAAATGGATTGCCAATTTCCCGTTAGGCATGGAATCATGGGCTGAGTTTCGTCGTACAGGATATCCAAAGTTAATGGAAGTAGACAAAAACCTAGGGACTGATATAACCAAAGGGAAGTTTGCACGTCGTCTGTCTTATCCACAGGATGAATATAGAAACAATGGAGATAACATGCCGAAAGCATTGGAATATCTAAAGGGAGCAGACAAAATGTCTACTCATGTATGGTGGGATTGTAATCCAAGATTAACTCAAGAATAAAAATCTAGTGAATTATGAATAATAAAACAAATATAATAGTAACATTGCTTTTTGCAGCAAGTTGTGCTTTTGTTTCATGTGATGACTGGACAGATGTAGAAAGTATCGGCATCAAACAGCCCGGTATTGAGGAACAAAACCCCGAACTATATACCAAGTACTTGGAGAACTTACGTCAATATAAAGCCGATACGGAACACAAGAAAGTGTATGCGTGGTTTGATAATAGCGAAAAGAATCCTGCTAGTCGTGCACAGCATATAACTAGCCTGCCTGACAGCATTGATATTGTCGGATTGATGTATCCTTCAGAGTTAGCAACTTTTGAAAAAGAAGAAATAGTAACTTTACGACAGAAAGGAACAAAAGTAGCTTATGCCATCAATTATGATGAGATAAAAACTCAATATGAAGACCTTATTTCTACCCAACCAGAATTAGAGAATGAAAGCACATTCGACACTTTTCTAAAAAAAGAAATAGAAAAGCAACTAGCATATTCTGAACCATTTGATGGAATTATACTAAAGTTTATTGGGCAGAACCCCAAGTATATGACAGTTGAAGATAAAGCTGCTTATACAGCTAGTCAAAATATCTTTTTTAATACCACACTAGATTGGATTAATAAAAATGAAGGAAAATTCCTATCTTTACAAGGGAAACCCCAAAATGTAGTAGATAAGAACATTCTGTCCAAATTTCTTCATTTCATCATAGAAATGTATCAAGTAACGGATAAGAATAAATTCCCCCTCGCTATCCAAGACTATCTAGAAACCGGAGTACCTACAGACCGTTTCATCATGGCGGTCTCAACTCCTTCATTGGATGCATCTGATACAAGTACAGGCTATATAGGTAAAGAAAGAGCTATTATCGAAACCGCCTATTGGATTACAGCAGATGCTCAAGAATATGACAAATGTGGTATAGCTATTAACAATATCCAAAATGATTACTATCAAACAAATGGAAATTACCACAATGTGAAAGAGACTATTAACATAATGAATCCAGCCCCCTCCAAATAATTGAATGATTATGAAACTACAAAAATTATATGGTATTACGTTAGGATTACTAACTTTCATCTTTACAGGTTGTAACGATGATACAGAAAATTTCTCCAATAATATCTTCATGAGTTCTGTCAGCCCTGAAAATATACTAGTAAAATCTAGTATAGAAACCGATGAACGTACCTTTCAACTAGAAATAGCAAGGCCGGAAGAAAATGAAATTAATTTCACAATCAAAGTAGCTCCTACATTGGTGTCTGTATATAAGGACATCTATTATACAAATGATGTGGAAATGTTACCCGAAAAGCATTACTCTTTCTCAGCTACACAAGGGAAAATACCTTCAGGAAGCGTTATTTCTACGCCAATTACAGTTTACTTCAAAGCAATTAATGAACTGGATATTGACAAAGTGTACGTACTCCCCATTAGCATAGATAATGCTAACATTGGTATTTTAGCTTCAGCACAAACTTTCTATTATGTATTTAAAGGAGCATCACTTATTAATAAAGTAGCAAATATCAAAGAAAATAATATCTATGTAGAGTGGAAAAAGCCCGAAGTAGTCAATAACTTGACAACATTGACAGCAGAAGCTTTAATCCGCCCACACAGCTTCGATCATAATATTAGTACACTGATGGGAATAGAAGGTAAATTCCTATTCCGATTTGGCGATGATGGCGTACCCGCAAACCATCTACAAATAGCAGGGACATCAAGCGCGACAAACATACATATCAACCGGGATGTTCCGCTAGAAAAGTGGATTCATATTGCCATCACTTACAATGCCACAGAAAAAAATCTAAAAGCTTATTATGATGGAGAACTCGTCACAGACCACACCATGAATCTTGGTCCAATAAACTGGGGAGTACCACATTCTAATGAAGAAAACGGAAAACCACGTTGTTTCTGGATAGGCCGATCCTACAATGATGAACGTTGGCTGGATGCTGATATCGCAGAAATACGCATTTGGAATCGTGTATTAAGCGAAGAAGAAATCAATGCAAAAGATCATGCATATGAAGTAGATCCAGCATCTGACGGTTTGGTAGCTTATTGGAGATTGAATGATGGCATTAATGAACTGAAAGATCATACTACAAATGGAAATAATGCAACCCCTACTACTAGTTTAAAATGGGTAGAAGTGGCACTTCCTACCCAAAGCAATAACAACATATTACAGACTAAATGAATGAAGCTATGAAATATATAAACTTTTTTAGAATATTCCCAGCAATTGTAGTGTTTGCTTGCCTAAGTAATACACTTGCTGGTTGCGAAGATGATATCACAATATTATCAGGAAACAAAAAAAACTTCGAAAACATAGAAGGCATTTTCGGAAGTGTTAGATCGGCAGCCGGTGCTAAAGAATTAACTCCTATAACAATAACTGGAAACAAGAATGGAACAGGGCACTTATACTTTGAACTAAGTAAAACAACTGACAAAGATGTTACTGTTACATTCAAAATTGATGAATCTGCCCTAACTGCATATAATCAAGCCAATGGAACATCTTATACAATGTACCCGACAGATAAACTTTCCCTAGAAAACAATGGTATAGTAGTCATACCGTCAGGAAAAAGAAAATCATCTTCTATTGAACTAGATATTCAGCCTGGAGGAACAATAGGTAAAAACTATGCAGTGGCTGTATCCGCTACAGCTTCGGATGGTATAGAAAATACTACAAACAATCAATCATACATTTATTTAATTACTCCTCAAAATGCTTTGCCCAATACGGAAAAAGGGTCTGTCAAAACAATCTGTTATATTGAAGTAAACAATGAGAACGTTTTGAATGCTGGTGAATATACTATGGAAAACAGTAAAAAACCATTCTTCGACATTGTCAATATATTCGCTGCCAATATTCGTATAAATGAAGAAGGAAAACCATATGTACACTGTAATCCACAAGTAACTTTTGTTTTAGAAAATGTAGACAAACTTATACGTCCATTACAACAAAAAGGAATAAAAGTGAACTTAACTATTTTAGGTGATCATACAGCTGCCGGAATGCGAAGCTTAGGCAACGAAGCTGCTAAAGATTTCGCTAAAGAATTAAAATCTTATGTAGATATCTATGGACTTGACGGAATAGACTTTGATGACGAATGGGCAAACTATGACGAAGTTTTAAACTATCCAGGATTAGTACAACCTACACAAGAACAGTATAGCCGCTTAATCTATGAATGCCGTCAGTTGATGCCCGACAAATCATTAAGTGTATATTGGTGCAATCAAGAAAATGGAAAGCCTTCCATTAATTATCCTCTTGGAAATATTGAAGGAGAAACAGTCAACAATTTAATCGATTTCACCATTTTCGGTAATTATAATATATGGAATGAGTTATCCCATATCGATAAGGGAAAACAATGCCCATATGCAATAAATGTTACAGAAGACTATTTTGCCATTAATCCCGTATATCTGTCTAGAGTCAAAAACGAATGGGGATATTTTGCCATCTATAATTTAAGAGCATCAAAAATCTACAGTTCAAAGTTCAATGAAATAGCTCAGACATTATATAATGACAAAGTCCTATGGACTGAACAAGTGTACGGAAGAACAGACTTTACTCCTTCACGTTCATCTGCTATTAAAGATTACAACTATTATCTAGGAAATTGGAAGGTTTCGACAGCCCAACAATATAATTGGACAGGAAGTAGTTGGAGAAATAATTTCAACAAAATGGAATTTAACATCAGAATAGAAGAAAACGTTAAAAACGAGTCTTATTATGTATATGGATGGGCACCTTATAGTAAACTTCTAGAGCAATATCCATTAATGATGAAATATACAGGCTCAGATGTTAATCCACTCAGTATTCCAATGCCACAAGTACTTCATAATCCAGATGCAACAGAACCATTAATGTGGAAAATGCATTGGGCTACTCCCGGACGTACAGCCAATTCATGGACAATAGGAGGAAAAGAGGGAGAGTTTAGAGCAATAAAAAACAGCGATGGTTCAATCACCTTAAAACCATTCCCATTCAATGATAATAAAAATTGTACAGCTGTCCCGTATTGTTCTAATGATGAAGGAAATACATGGCTTTACACTCATACTATTTTCCAAGAATCACATCCGACTGGTCTCAATTATGAATTAACAAAGCAATAAAATTATCTGATTCTTACTTTATATTAGCAATGAAATCAGTTAATTTGAAATCAATTGATTTCAAATTAACTGATTTCATACTTATTTATCCAAGGCAACTACTCCACCTGTTCCTTCGGATAATTCACCAAGTACAGAGTCTTTGTCGCACGTGTGAACGCCGTATACAACCAACGAAAATAATCAGGAGTCAAATATTCGTCCGTCATATATCCTTGATCCAAGAACACATTCTGCCACTGTCCGCCCTGTGCTTTATGGCATGTCACCGCATACGCATACTTCACTTGCAATGCATTATAATGCGGGTCAGCTTTCATCTTCTTCATCCGGTCACGCTTATTAGGAATATCTATATAGTCTTCCAATACCGTATAAAACAATCGGTCATTATCCACCTTCGGCAATGCAGGTGCGTCTGAATGTAAAGTATCCAACAACAAATTAGCATCCAGTTCAAAATCATTCTGGTCGGGAAACCGAAGGGTGACTTCGGCAAAACGGAAACCGTACATCTCACGAGTACGACGAACACGACGGACAATAGCAATTTCACCATTGGCTATGAAGTCCATCTCTTTATACTTCTCCGTCCAGTAATAATTATTCTTGGTAACCATTAACATATCTCCTGTATTCAATTCATCTTCACGCCAAAGAATCTGCGCACGTATTCCGTTATTATAGAGGTTCGCGCGTTTATTAGAACGACAAATTACAATTGTTTCGTCCATTCCGTCATGGTCATAGCAATTGTTCAGTTCGTCAATTAATTCCGTGCCCGGTACTACTTTTATATCGGGGAACCCTGTTACCTTTATCTTAGGTAAAGAGTAACATTCATCTTCCGCAATCAACTGCCTCAATTGTGTAGCATTCCATAGAATACCGGACTCTTGTACTTGGCGGACTACCTGAGTCAAATCTACTTCACGCACTTCAAGACCATACCCCTTCAATGCATCACCAAAGAGTGCCGGACTCAACTCCTCTCCTACCGGAGGAAGCTGCGCTGTATCACCCATTAGTAAAAGACGACATCCCTGTCCCGAATATACGAATTGCACCAAATCATCCAACAAACGCCCCGTACCAAATACACTACCGGACAGCCCCTCATTCGAAATCATGGAAGCTTCATCGACAATGAACAACGTATTTGTAGCCAGATTGTCATTGATCGAAAAGTTACTCAGTTCGTTAGAGAAAGATTGTTGTCTGTATATTTTCTTATGGATAGTAAAAGCGGGATGTCCGGCATATGCCGAAAAAACTTTCGCCGCACGACCTGTCGGAGCCAACAAAACAGACTTTTGCTGAAGCTGATCCATCGTTTTCACCAAGGCTCCTACTAGAGATGTTTTACCGGTACCGGCATACCCTCTGAGGATAAAAACTTCGTCCGCCAAAGTGGACAGAAGAAACTCTGAAAGAGATTTTACAGCAATTTCCTGCTCTAAAGTTGGTTGGTAAGGAAAATTTTCCTTAATTTGCCTTTCTAAATAGTTATTTATCATTTTTGTACGAGAAAAAAGTTCCCTGAACTATCGTATTTAAATTAATTTATTCTATTTTTGCGATGCGAATATAACAACTAAAAACATAATTTATCATGAAAACAGTATTTAATATTGTATTGGTGCTCTGTGCTGCTGCACTTGTTTACATTTGCTACAACAGCATCATGGGTCCTATCAATTTTGAAAACGCAAAAAAAGACAGGGAAAAAGCAGTCATTGCCCGCTTGATTGACATCCGTAAAGCACAGCAGGAATACCGCACACTGCACCACGGAATGTACACTGACAAATTCGATTCACTGATTGATTTCGTCAAGAATCAGAAGTTGCCGTTCGTTATGAAGATGGGAATGTTGACAGACAAACAGTTGGAAGATGGTCTGACTGAAAAGAAAGCTATGTCTATCATCGAAAAAGCGAAAAAGACAGGCAAGTATGACGAAGTTAAGAAGTGGGGACTTGAAAACTTCAAGCGTGACACTATGTGGGTAGCAGTAATGGATACTATTTTCCCGAAAGGATTCAATGCAGACTCTATGAGATACATTCCTTACAGTGGTGGTGCAGAGTTTGAAATGAATGTTAAAAATGATACTGCTAAATCAGGTGCTCCTGTATTCTTGTTCGAAGTAAAAGCTCCGTACGAAACTTATTTGGGCGGACTTGACAAACAGGAAATCATTAACTTAAAAGATGTTCAGAGCAAACTGGGTAGATACTGCGGTTTGATGGTAGGTTCTATCGATACTCCGAACAATGGTGCTGGTAACTGGGAATAATGATTGATTTTACTAAATCAAAACAATATACTTTATCCATCCGTCTTAGTACGGATGGATTTTCTTTTTCTATCTATAACCCGATTCACGACGACTCTCTGTCAATCATAGAGAAAGAGATAGAACCCTCTCTATCCCTCACCGCCAACCTGAAAACGGTTTTTCACGAATCGGACTTCTTAAGCCATCCTTACAAACGGGTGAATATCATGATGGCCGGCAAACGTTTTACGATTGTGCCACTGGAATTGTTTGAAGAGGAACAGGCTGAACTTTTATTTTATCACAATCATCAGAAACGAGAAAATGAAACGGTGGTTTACAATATTCTGCAAAAGAATAATGTAGCTGTCATCTTTGGTATAGACAAAAGTGTCTGCACTTTTCTGAAAGAACAGTATCCCGAAGCTCGCTTTTATTCGCAGTCCACCCCGCTTATTGACTATTTTTCTGTCAAAAGCAGACTGGGAAACAGCAAAAAGATGTATGCTTCCATACGTCAGGAAGGTATCGATGTCTATTGTTTCGAACGGGGACATCTCCTTCTCGCCAATTCCTTTGAATGTACGCATACGGAAGACCGTATCTACTATCTGTTGTATGCCTGGAAGCAATTGGAATTTAACCAGGAACGGGATGAGCTTCACCTCACCGGAACACTTCCGGACAAAGAGATTCTTATGAACGAACTGAAAAAGTTTATCTTGCAGGTATTCATTATGAACCCTGCCACTAATATTGACATGCAAGCCTTATTAACATGCGAGTAATCAGCGGTATATACAAACGAAGAAGATTTGACGTGCCACGAACGTTTAAAGCACGTCCTACAACAGATTTCGCCAAAGAGAATCTGTTTAATGTACTCAATAACTATATTGATTTTGAGGAAGGAATAACTGCACTTGATTTGTTTGCCGGAACCGGCAGTATCAGTATCGAACTCGTTTCCCGGGGATGCGACCGCGTTATCAGCATTGAGAAAGACCCCGCACATCATTCATTCATCGCCAAAATCATGAAAGAGGTGAAGACAGACAAGTGTCTGCCGATACGGGGTGATGTTTTCAAGTTTATCAAGAGCAGCCGAGAGCAGTTCGACTTCATCTTTGCCGATCCGCCTTATGCTTTAAAAGAGTTGGAAACGATACCTGAACTTATTTTCCAGAACAATCTTCTTAAAGAAGGGGGATTATTTGTACTGGAACATGGGAAAGATAATAACTTCGAAGAGAATCCGCACTTCATTGAAAGAAGAATTTATGGAAGTGTAAACTTCTCTCTGTTCCGCTAAACCGGATTAAAACTATTAGAGTAGCGGAGCCAATAAACGTACAATAGACTCCGCTGCCTTTTGTCTCCACGAACGCCTTACCCAGTTCTTCAAGAATATCTGTGTACTCTCACGCTGATCCTGAAGGAATATTTCTTTCATTTCGAGTGCAGTGTTTACATCGTACATAAAAGCATTCACCTCAAAATTGTGCTCAAAGCTACGAAAGTCTATATTAGTAGAACCTACGGTAGAAAGCAAATCATCCGAAACCATGAGTTTGGAATGCAGAAAACCTTTCTTATAGAAATAGACTTTCACACCTGCCTGCATCACATCTGCCAGATAGGAATGTGAGCCAAGATGGGTTATCCTGTTGTCGGCACGTTCCGGCAACATCAGACGTATGTCCACCCCAGACAAAGCCGCGGTCTGCATGGCAGCCAGTATTTGTTCCGTCGGCAGGAAATAAGGGGTTTGCATATAGAAATATTTCTTGGCATTAGTAATCGCCATAGTCAATCCCTGCATTATTTCCTTCCAAGGGCCGATAGGTTCACTGGTGACAATCTGCACTAAAGAACTACCATAAGAGTCTATTCTCGGAAAATAACGGGAAGCTGTAATCAGCGTACGGTCAACGAAGTACCAGTCAAGCAAGAAGGCAGTCTGTAAACCATGTACTGCTTTACCTTCAAGCATGATATGCGTATCACGCCAAATTCCCCATGAAAAGCCGCGCATATAACGTTCCGCAAGATTCATTCCACCCACAAAGCCTACACATCCGTCAATAACGACAATTTTTCTATGGTTCCGGTAATTCACCCTACTGGTAAATAAGGGAAAGCGCACTTTCAGGAAGCTTCGCACCTCGATGCCCGCATTACGCATTTCTTCAAAAAAGCGATTGGGGACATGCCAACAGCCTACATCGTCATAAATCACTCGCACTTCAATTCCCTGCGAAGCCTTTTCTATCAACACATCCCTGACCAAACGCCCGATAGCGTCATCCTCAAAAATATAATATTCCATATGAATATGCTGCTTCGCTTTCTGAAGTTCACGCAATAATGATTGCAGTTTGGTATACCCCTCAGTATAGACAGCTACACGGTTTCCTTCGAAAGGAAATGCCTGATTGGTATGCTGAAATAGTTGGATCAGGCGGGAATATTCATACTGGACTTCCGAACAGTCCTGAGCCAGATATTCCGCCATCGGCTTCTTCAGCAGACGGTCGTAGCTCTTCTGACCGATAATACGTTCACGACGCTGGCTCCGCCCAAAGAAAAAGTAAAAGACAAGACCTACAATAGGAAGGAATAGTAATATCAGTATCCAAGCCATAGTTTTAACCGGATTCCGGTTGTCAAGAATGATAATGACAATCGTACCGATGATGGCTCCGAAATAGAGAATATCAAAAGCCACCGTTGCTATCTGACTAAGTACATAGTTCCAATCAATCATAGGAATCTCCTTTTAAACGGATACTGAACAACAAATATAAAGTAAATTATCGGATTAACAAAAAGTCCCGATGACAACTATCAATCGTTGTACCGGGACTTATTGTCTTATAAGAATTTACTTACAATTAAAAACGCATCATTCTGGTTGGTCCCCCGTGAGGTCCACGCGGTCCGCGATGACCACCACCATCAAAACCACCCTGACGCATATTTCCACGGGCTTCCTTATTTCCAAATATATTCAGACGATAAGAAAAACGTAGCATACAATAACTGTTGATTCCGTTGTATTCAGAAACAGAGCGCATATCGGCAGTCAGCGAACGGCTGATATTGGATTGCTGTTTCAAAATGTCATATACTTCAAAGCTGATGGTCGCAGCATTCCCCTTCAAGAAGTTCTGGGCAATCTGAGCATTCCAGATAAGTTCGTTTCTGTTCATACTGGCGTCACGGTAGCCACGACGTGAATTGTTAGTTATATTGGTAGACAACGTCATATTCCATGGCAAAGAAACATTGGTACTGGCACCATATCCAAAAGTATATGGTTCCTGATTGTTTTCCGAACGTAACTTGTTACGTTCAAAATTATAATTAATTGAACCATTGATAGTAAACTCAAACCAATCATTGCGGAATGTTCCATTCAGATTCTCTGCTAAAGTCAATGATGTACTTGTATTCTTATCATTCACCTTAGTACCTTCATTATAAAGGAAAGATACATCGTTTGTATAGTTGGCACGTGAAAAAGAATTAATTGTAAAACGTTTGTCTTTCAAAGCTGTATTAAACCCAAACATACCCATAGCAGTCCAATAACCATTAATATTCTCTGGCTGTGAGATTGTTCCACCAGTCGTCTGATTATAATTAGTCGCATTGGTAATTTTGTTTTGAGTCATATTAAAGTTGGCATGTGCCATCATTCCGCGTTGTTTATCAGCATTATATGTATTATAGAACAAGCGCATAGAGTGAGTAAAAGACGGTTTCAGTCCCGGATTACCTTTAGTGATTCTCAGCGGATTCGAGTCATCAGTTACATCCAACAGATTCTCCATACTCGGCTGGCTTGCACGTCCCCGATACGTAAAGCGTAACTGGCTCACTTTAGAAAAGCGGTAACGGAAATCAACATTAGGAGCGAAATTGAACACATTTCTTTTTACTACAGTATCTATTTCTGCTTTCTTATAATCCAACCTAGTGTTCTGTGGTTGCAAGGACATTCCAAAGTTAAATCTGTATTTCTCTCGGATAATATTCATCCCTGCATTAATATCATGGTTATAATATTTATACTGAGCATATTTACTCAAGTTCATATCCTTATTAGCTTCGTATCCTTCAGGCAACCCGTCACCGAAGTTCCAGAACCAATCTTGATTTTTTTCTGTTTCTGGGATCAAGCCATATGTACTTCTGTCACTTTCACTATATTTATATTGGAACTTATAACGGAATTGCAAAAAAGTTGCTTTCGCAATCGGCTCATTATAAGTCAGTTCAGCCGTATAATCGTAGTTTTTGGTCGGAGAAGTTATATATTGCTTACGCTCATCATCTTTCATTTTAGCATCAGGGTCAAAATAACGTGTCAATGATTCACTAAATTGCTCACTATCGTTATCTCCATAACCAAACGTTCCACGAAAAGTTATATTTCGCCCCATATTATTCAACCTTCTGTTCACCTGTAAGGAAGCATTAGCAGACAAGCTATTACTTTCAGACGCAGACTCACTGTTACTGGCATTAACACGAATATCCTTCAAGGGATCATCCGTATTCGCCCACTGAATCTTATTCAAAAACTTATTAGGATCAGATACCAAGTTGAACGGATCTTCATTGAAAGTACCCGATTCGGAAATAGAATATCCTTTAGATTTCCCATAAGAAACATTTGGTCGGAAAATGATATTAGTCAATGTATCCGGCTTCCATTCCAAGCGGAAATCAGCATTAAAATTCATATTCTTATTACGATTTTTACTATTCGAGTTAGAATATGAATTTCCTTTATCCAAGAAACGCTCTGAATAGTTTTTAGAATCAGCATCGCGGTCACTATAATTATAACGGGCACTACCGCCTAATTCAAGTTTCTCCGTTTGAGTGGCAAAATTAGCTCCAAGCATCTTGGTAGCAGTCAGACCATTGCTATTCCGAAAACGTGGTCCGCCACCGCCACCGGAGAATCCCTGATCGTTCACATTATTAGCAGAACCTATTAAAGAAAACTGGCTGTTATCGACAAAGCGGTTCAGCATCAAGTTGCTTCCATAGCGGTCTTCCGTACCACCGGCAACACTAGCATTACCGAACCAGCCTTGGTTCATTCCTTTTTTTACTTTCAGGTCGAGAACCGTTTCCTCTTCCCCATCATCTATTCCGGTGACGCGAGCCAAGTCCGATTTCTTATCATACGTTTTCAGTTTATCAATCATATTGACCGGCAGATTCTTCAATCCGGTTTTCACATCACCGCCAAAGAACTCTTTACCGTCCACCATAATCTTCTTTACTTCCTTACCATTGATTTTGACATTACCGTCATCATCAATCTCGGCTCCCGGAAGTTTCTTTACCAACTCTTCGAGCATGGCACCTTCCGGAGTACGATAAGCTGTCGAGTTATATTCCAAAGTATCTTCTTTCACTACCACTTGCGGAGCCTCAGCAGTAATCACCGCTTCTTTCAGCATGACAGCGTCCGGTTCCAATGCGATTGTTCCCAACTTTTTATCGGGGGCATTGGCAACCAGTTGAACCGGTACAAATTTAGTTCGGAAGCCGATATAGGAAACCTTCAATACATATTTCCCGGCTTTCACTTTGGGGAGAGTAAACCAACCTTGATTACTACTGGCTATACCAGCAGCATAAGCACTATCGGGCAACGACAACAATTGAACAGTAGCCTGTGCTGCCGGTTCCTTTGAATCGGATTCCACAACACGTCCCGAAACAGTAATTACCTTATTCTGTGCAAAAATTGAGAAGGTGCATAGCAACATCAACACCAACCCTGCAGAAATTCTTTTCATTTACCTAAATTACGATTATATTAGTAGCAATAACAATGTCTTTTTGACAAATAGAACCGCAAAAGGTTTAATTGAAAAGAAAATTATCTTTTAAAGAATCGATCAACAAGCGCTTTTTTCAGACCAAACTCCAAACAAAGCACATTAAAGATTAAAAAGGTAAGAAAAGAAGAAGTATCTACATTAATCACATCTCCTTGCATAACACGCCACAACATCCCTCCGAATACGAACAGAAATGTCAGGAAGATTGCATTGCGGACAGCCGAGTTACGGATTTGCTCCGTTTCGCGACTCTCATGCTTGCTAAGAGCGAAGATTATCAACAAGCATCCTGCCATCATCAGCAACTTTGTACATTCTTTATAAAACAACAGGTTGCTATCGGTCACCACTCCCCGCATTACCAGAAGAAAAGGTATGAACAGAGCTATCAACAGGACCACATATCCCAAAGGACGACAATATACAGGTAATAATGCTTTCATAATTGAACGTTTTAACGGGACAAAAGTAAGTATAAAAAAGATATTTTATATACATTTGCAGGGTAAAAAGCAAAAGAATCATGAGTAAACAAGAAGTTATTCTCTGTGAAAGCTTGGAAACGAGCCTGAGTCGTGCCATTGAACAGTGCCCGCATGACAAATTATTTATCCTCACAGACGATCATACCCGGCATCTCTGTCTTCCTTCACTGAAGGAAACCACCTTACTGAAAGATGCCATTGAGGTCTGTATTGGAGCTGAAGACGTACACAAAACGCTGGAAACCCTTGCTTCAGTCTGGATGGCATTGAGCACCCAAGGGGCTACGCGCCACTCGTTACTTATCAACCTCGGTGGCGGGATGGTGACGGACTTAGGTGGTTTTGCCGCAGCTACATTCAAACGTGGCATCTCTTATATTAATATACCAACCACCCTACTAGCTATGGTGGACGCTTCCGTCGGCGGAAAGACAGGAATCAACTTCAACGGACTGAAAAATGAAATCGGTGCATTCGCTCCGGCAAGCAGTGTATTGATTGAAACAGAATTCCTGCGTACGCTGGACGCACACAATTTCTTTTCAGGATATGCAGAGATGCTCAAGCATGGTTTGATCAGTAACGTCGCACATTGGGCTGAGTTGTTAAACTTCAACACTTCCAATATTGACTATACTGCCCTCAAACGACTGGTTGGTGAATCGGTGCAAGTAAAAGAAGACATTGTGGAACAAGATCCTTTTGAACACGGTATCCGCAAAGCACTAAATCTGGGACATACCGTCGGACACGCATTTGAAAGCATGGCACTGGCGGAAAACCGTCCGGTATTGCACGGATACGCAGTAGCTTGGGGAATCGTATGCGAATTATATCTGTCTCACACTAAAGTAGGCTTCCCGAAAGAAAGAATGAGACAGACTATCCAATTCATCAAAGACAATTACGGTGTGTTCACGTTCGACTGTAAGAAGTACGAACGACTCTATGCGTACATGACGCATGATAAAAAGAACACTTCGGGGACAATTAACTTCACGTTACTGAAAGATATCGGAGATATCTGTATCAATCAGACTGCCGGCAAAGATACCATTTTCGAAATGTTGGACTTCTACCGCGAATGTATGGGGATTTAATCCCCATACTTATTGGCAAATATCATACAATCTGCCTGTGCTGTTTTTAATCTGAACTACTCATTCGATACTGAGACAGTGACATACCTGTATGTTTTCTGAAAAAACGTCCGAGTGAAGACTGATTAGCAAAGTTTGTTTTAATTGCTATCTCCTGAATATTCAAGCTTGTGTTTTTCAACAAAGCCTTTATTTCCAATATGATATATTCTACAATCCAGTCTTTGGCGGATTTTCCGCTTGTCTCTTTGATAACCATAGTCAGGTACTTGGAAGTAATGCACAATTTATCTGCATAAAAAGCTACATCCTTATTTTCTTTGAAATGCTTCATGATAAGCCCGAAGAATTTATTAGCCAATTCTTCTTTACGCGTATCTTTCCGCACGGTCATCAAAGCGGATTCTTTCTGATAAGCATTGAACAGCTCCAAATACAGATATCTCAGCAAATGGGTTATCAACTCACGTCTATATACATCCTGAGACTTCACTTTTTCTTTTATCATTCCCAGGAAATTGTATATCCGGGGAATATCACGTTCCATTTGCGGATACCAATAATGGGTTCGCATATAGAAGAAGAAATGCGGGGAGAATCGTGGAACTCCACTTAACGCATCACTAAACAAGGAAGACGAGATTACCATCGAAACGGTTGAGAAATCTTCACTAGGTTCACTGAATGAGACAAATTGTCCGGGTAATAATATAATAAGTTCCTCCGGCTGTATCCAGTGTACATCTTCGTGTACAGTAAGTTTCGCCCTTCCACTCAAACAATATACAATCAAAGCCGATTGAATATTAGAAGGATAAGAAGTTAGAGGAAGATATTTCAGATTCTGATAAAATTTAAAATCGTCACCCAAGACGTATATCTCTAACAATACTTCGGTAAATTTTTACCGAAAAATTAAAAGTTAAACAATAAAACCGGCAAAAGTCGGTTCGGAAACACTA